>CALADS010000001.1 GCA_937890825.1 uncultured Bacteroides sp.
GCATGGTCGATTTGTCTTTCAAAATCGTGGACAGAATACACGAGATACTGAAAGCAAAAGGTCTGAAACAGAAAGACCTAGCACTTCGTCTGGGAAAGAAAGAGTCCGAAATCAGCAGATGGATGCGAGGCACTCACAACTTCACCATCGATACGCTGATAGCCATCGAAGATGCACTGGGTGAACCCATCATTGCAGTCTGCCATCCGGAAGTAACCCGTGAACCCTTATCGGTGTAAGGGCATCCCATTACGAACAAAGGGAAGGAATATTCCATTTAGAGTATTCTTTCCCTTTGTTTAGTTATACTTCCAACAAACATCAAGCAACTGCGTTTTTCGCTTGTAAATCAGTATAATAAACAGCTGCTCCATTAAAAAAAAACTAATCATAACCAAAAAGAATCCCTAAAATGCGTTTTATACCATTTTTTGAGCTATTCTATCATGATGACAAAAGGGAAAGGATTATTTTATTTGATAATCCTTTCCCTTTACATATATGTAAATTTACTGATTAGCAGTAATCATCAATGCAATCGCCACCTGTCCATTCTTTACCTTGGAAAAGTGTTATTGTTTTTAAAGCACCTATCTCTGAAAAGAATGTTCCACCACTCCGATGAATGTACTTCCCGTCCAAGATATAGATGTAAGTAATGCCCCAATTCTTTAATGCTTCAGGATTATGGGTCGCAACACACAATTTCTGTTTGTCATCAGAAATTGCTGCTTCAATGATAATGCCTGAACCATAAGTATTAGAATAAAAGACTTTTCCTTTCTCAAGTGATGCATAATATGCCTCTAATGACAGAACTTCAGAAGGACATAAAGAAAATTCTGTAGGAGTTCTCCAATCCTCTTGTAGTACATTGGGGGTTAATGACTCATCGAAACTAGACATTGGATCTTCTTCAAGTTCTACTTGTTCTTCATCTGACTTTCCAAATTCAAGATGTTGGGGTATTGGCTTCCATTCATGAAGAACGTCATTACGGGAATTATAGGGTCGCACATCACCATAAATCCATTCGCCTAAACCGTTGCCTTTAGGTGGATTTAAAAATTCTACATCCTCTTTACTCCACCGTTCTAGGTTAGCTTTACATTTCGCAGCTTCTTCCTCAGAAACAGTACGCATCCAGGTAAAATTAGGGTCAGCAGAACTATCCCGTATCAAAGCAGGATTCTTGAGAAAAGCTTCTACACTTCCACAAATATTGATAATTCTTCTGCGAGTAATCGGATTGTTCAATACATTTTCAAGTTTCGTTACCCAGTGAAGATTCTCGGCTCTGTTGTTACATCTATTGGTATCTTTATGGTCAACCACCATTCCTTCCTCCTTATTTTGCCCCCAAAAAGCCGTAGCAACAACTTGATGGACACGAATGTTAGAAGAAAAGAACATATAGCCATTGGCTTCATTCTTCTTTCCAAATGTCCATTTACCATCCAACGATCTTGTTCGTCCGCCTTTTTTAGGGTGTCTCATAATAGCACCGTTATCTCGTACGGAATAGGTTTCTCCCTTATATTCACAAGAAACCTCTACTTTGTAATCATCAATATCAACCATAACAAGCTATTAAAGGTCAACAAAATCAATTTTCTTCCCCAAAGCTGCTGCTATCTTGGATAAAATATCCAGCCCTACAGAATACTTACCATTCTCGATACGACACAGATTAGCAGCATCTACACCGGCAAGTCTTGCTAAATCACGAGCTTCCATGCCTCTATCCATACGGATTTGGCGAATACGTTCCCCGATACGCGCTCTATCCTTATGGCGAGTACCAGTACTGATGCCTATTATTCCGCCACCAATAGCAAATTGCATGGATTCTCGCCAAATAGCATTAATCATTTCCTCTTTATCAGCGGAAAAGTTCTTGTCAAACAAAGACTCCAACCAGTGGAGTTCAATAGCTTGTGTCTCCTTGTTTGTATAAGCACCTATCTGGCATAACACGGTAAAGACCTCACCATCGGGAGCTATTACCTCTACCTCGTTCCGGCTAATTATCTGCGCGGATGATTGATTGGGAATTTCCAAAAAGGAAAGTTCATTTTTATTTGTCATAATTATTCTGCCGCATTTTAAGTGTTGCCGCCACCTTTAAATGTTATCAAAACAATGCAAAGATAGTAATGATTGGCATATTTGCCAATTGATATTCTTTCTTTAAACCTTAATTGTAGGAATTTTGATAAACAACCACATAAATATAGTGACAATCCCAGCATCACTAAATCTGAATCGTCAGAATTTCCTTCAAGTCCGACAGATAGTTACCGCTCCGGAACTCGCTCTTGGCGTGCCAGGCCTGCTTCTCTTCGCCCTCCACAGCCAGATGTATCTTCCGTAAGCCGAAGCGGTGGTTCAGTTCGTCAATGCTTTTCATGAGCTGCATCCGTTCCGGTCGGTTCTTTACTTCATCGAAGAGGTTCTGCTGGACATAGGAAGCATCGGTGATATTCCCGAGAATGACTCCCGTCTTCTTGTAGCTGATGCCTTCCCGGTAAATCTCCTTCAGCACACTCAGCGCCGCCTGTGTAATCTCAATCGTGTCCGAAGTCGGTAGGAGCAGGATCCTCGTCTGCCCGTAGGAATACTGAGGAAGGTCCTCCCTGAAGCGGTTACTCGACGCGAAGACCGTCACGGCAGAAGTTAATGAGTGTTGTCCCCGTAACTTGTTGGCACAACTGGCGGCAAAGCTAGCGACCGATGCCTGCAACTCGTCATAATCCGTTACCAGATTTCCGAAACTCCGGCTGGTACAGATGGTTTGCCGCTGCGCTACTTCCGAAGTATCAATGCACGGAATGCCGTTCAGTTCCTTCCACGTCTGCAGTCCCGGCTTAGTGAAGTGGCTGCGAACCCAACTTTCCTTCTTGTCGGCAAAATCCAGCGGAGTCTGAATCCCTAAATATTGAAGTTTTGCCAAGGTCTGCTTGCCGATGCCCCACACATCCGACAAATCGAAAAGCGCCAATGCCTTTCGTCTTTTCTCCTCTGAATCAATCAGGCACACTGAGCGATAGCCTTTGTACTGCTTGGCAAACTTGCTGCCAATCTTCGCCAAAGTCTTGGTATGTGCAATTCCTACACTAACCGGGATGTCCGTATAGAGCCGGACCTTCTCCACCACTCCACGCATGTAGTCCTCCAGGTTATGGAACTTCTCCAGACCATCCAGATAGAGGAAGGATTCATCAATCGAATAGACTTCTGAATGAGGCACAGCAGACCGCAGAATGTTGTTCACCCGTTTGGACATGGCCGCGTAAAGCATCATGTTCGTAGAGAACAACTTCACCCCATAGTGCTGCACTATCTCCTTCTTCTTGAAGATTGGGTCTCCACGGCGCAGTCCCAGTGCCTTGGCTTCCGGAGTCAAGGCCACAATGCAGCCATCGTTGCAGGAAAGCACACAGACGGGCTTGCCGTTCAGTCCGGGATGGAAAACCTTCTCCACAGAACAGAAGAAGCTGTTACAATCAACCAATGCTATCATAAAGAATTATCAAAAGATAGGTTTATGGATGATATACGTCACGACTCCCCAAACACTGAAATCATCGCCCTCAGTGATTTCAATCTCGGGGTAGTCGGGATTGGCCGGAACCAGCCAAAGGGTTCCTCCCTTCCTGCAAACCCGTTTCAGCGTGTATTCTCCATTCAGTTCACAGACCGCAATCTGCTTTTCCGTAGGGTTCCGTTCACTCTTATCTACTATGATAATGTCCCCATCATTCACTCCGGCTTCAATCATCGAACGGCCCTGCACACGGATCAAGTACGAAGAGTCCGGGTGTGGGCATAACATCTTCAACACCTCGATGTCCTGCGCCAGCTCATCGTTGTTCAAAGGAATGGGAAAACCGGCCACCACCTTTACATCAAAGAAAGGCAGCGACATCGGCTTGATACGGCTGGTAGGCATCACTTCTCCCAACTGCATCAAG
>CALADS010000002.1 GCA_937890825.1 uncultured Bacteroides sp.
CCGAGGAAACGAAAGACGACAAATTGAATGTTAGACCGTAAATAGCCAGCCATGTTAGGAGCCATTATAGGAGATATCATAGGGAGTCGGTGGGAGTTTTCTCCCACCAACGACTATCACTTTGAGTGGATCAGTGCGCAGAATGATTATACCGATGACACCCTCTGCACCGTGGCCGTGGCAGATGCCATCGTACATCAGAGCGATGATTACGGCAGCTACATCCATTGCTGGTGCCGCAGCCATCCTTGCCCCATGGGCGGCTATGGTGGGCGGTTCGCCCAGTGGGTACGGAGTAACCGTCCCCAACCTTACGGCTCGTTCGGCAACGGATCGGCCATGCGCGTCAGTGCCATCGGATGGGCATTCGATGAAACGGACGATGTGCTTCGTGAAGCTGAAAAGTCGGCCGCATGCAGTCACAACCACCCCGAAGGCATCCGGGGCGCCCAGGCGGTGGCGCTGGCCATCCGGGATGCCCGCCACTGGAAAAGAACGTTCAGCGGAGCCATCACGCCGCAGGTCCTGCGCCAGCAGGTGCTGTACCGGGCCATCCGGCTGTACAGCGAGGAGACCGAAACCTTCCAGCTAAATCTGGATGACTACCGGAACCGCTTCGACGAGACCTGCCAGGGTACCGTACCGGTGGCCCTTTGGATTGTGATGCACAGCCACAGCTTCGAGGATGCCATCCGTCGGGCAGTCAGCTTGGGGGCCGATGCTGACACGTTGGGATCCATTGTGGGCAGCATCGCCGAAGCCATCTGGGGCATTCCGGAAGCGATGAAGCAGCAGGTATGGCATCTCCTTCCCGATGAGATGAAGGAGGTGCTGAAGGAATTCCGTCATCACTTGTATAATTTGACAAATAAACAAAAACAGGTGGAAGATGCTATTTTACATTGGAAATTAGGTTTAGGGAATGCCAATAACCCCTTGTTTTATGGTAAAAGTGCGTTACCAGAAAAGACAAAAACAGCTACGGTCAGCGACTGGAAAATACAAGCCATGCCTTCTGATAGAACAATGGTTACGGAAGTGGTAGTCAAGATCAACCTGTCTCCACAGACCATGCACATCCTGAAGAAAGGCCATATACCAGAAGCCATGGAAGACCATTGGTTTATGTACTGCGACCATGAATACATCCGTTATTACCGCAGTTGGACAGGAGTCTGCGTCTTTGAAGCACACTACCTTCCGAACGGGAAAGCTTATCTAATTGACCGCATCCGCATCAATCACCACGCTGTAGATCTAGGAGCAAATAAAGAAAAAGCCGGAACTGCTCTGTTCTGTTACCTCCTGAATGCCGAGACCGAAGGCGAAGTAGAATTAACCTGGAAAGAGTTTCTGAAGCTGAAATCATAACGGAGTCAAAATATAAAATGATTATGACAAAAGAAGAAAGAATCAAATACTTGGAAAAAACATCCCCCCACTTGTAAAGAAGTGGAACGATACATCCGGAAATGGGATGAACTGGAGGACTATGTCAATCAGGAAAAAGCCCTGGACAAGCTATTCATGCAAATGTGTAAAGAGAACCAATGTATAGAAGATATCCTGATCAAATGTTCTGCCTTGAACGACTTCTACAGCACCAATATTTTTAAGGTCCATCATGTGGCCCAACACTATCTGAAACAAAATATTGACCAACGCCTGAAAGATGGAGACCTGACGCTTGTGAATGACCTAACAGCCATCCCAATCAATAACAAGATGTACCGGTTCTATTCTTTCGCAACCAAGTACTGCAGCCATCATCGACCGGATATCTATCCTATATACGACAGCTATGTGCACAAAGTACTGATGCACTTTCGTAAAAAAGGATTTGTAAAGTTCAAGACGGAGAATGACTTGAAAGACTACCCAAAATACACCGATATCATAAACTCATTAAAGAAGAACAGGCAGCTGGAAAAATTTACCGTGAAGGAAATAGACAAGTACCTCTGGCAATTGGGAAAGGAAGTATTTAATCCTTATTGATAGAAGGAGTGTATCTCTAAGAAAAAGAACAACTCACATGATAATAGTGGGTTGTTCTTTTTTGTGTGGATCAATCAGCCAAGGAAAAGAGCTCAACTGTTCTGCGACCTTTCTTAGTTTCTACCGAAAGGATTTTTCCCTCTCTGGCCAACCAGCCGATGGCAGCCAAGATTTCGGTTTCAGACAATTTGGTTTCTTTCTTCAACTTGGTAAGATCCAACTCACCGTTTTCGTGCAATGCGTTCCATACAGAACCGGCATTGGCTCCAATTAAACTAATATCCATATTGAAAATATTTAAAGATGAACCCGCAATGGGGCATAAATAAAAAAGTCACTATATAACGGGAAGCATGTAAAGACAAGACCCTGTCTTTATATGAAGTGCTGCAAAGATACGGTTTTCATCAGAAGACTGCAAACGAAAAACATTAAAAATCAATGGCGATTAAGCATGAATGCGTATCTTTGCAACCTCAAAAACCTATAGAAAATGACTAAAGCAGAACTATGTAAGAAAATATCCGACCAGACCGGATGCGATATGCAGAGCGTTTCGGCTATCGTGGAGAGTCTGATGGTTTCGGTGAAAGTATCATTGGAAAAAGGAGAGAATGTCTATCTGAGAGGATTCGGCAGTTTCATCCTCAAAAGACGTGCTGAAAAGACGGCCCGCAACATCTCGAAGAATACGACCGTCATCGTCCCGGCACACGACATCCCGGCATTCAAGCCGGCCAAGGAATTCATGGGTCAGGTCAGCAAATTGAAAGACTGATGAAGGACCAGATCAGATTGCTGAGAAACTGCATCCACAAGGACATACCGGCTGTGGTATTCCAGGGTGATGACAGCTGCGTGGAGGAGATTCTGACCGCAGCCAAGGAAATCTATCAGAAGCACGGCTGCAGCCAGGAATTTCTTTACGACTGGCAGCTGCTGATTGAAGAGGTGAAAGCCTATCAGAAGGAAAGCCCGCATACGGTACACCTGCCGAAGCTGACCGTGACAGAGACTGAACTGATGCAGGAAGAAATGACTAGAAAGGGAGTGATTTAATCCTCCTTTCCTCGTTTCTTTTTACATTCCTTTGAAATATCTTTCAGAAAGATTATCTTCATGAAAGATATTGTTTTGATAATATAAGGAATTTGGCTGCACGGAACCTATACCCGGCAGACATCGCCCAAACGGAATGAGAACACTATGCACATCACACCCATGAAACCATCCGGTATCACTCTGCTGGCTACGCTACGATGTACAGCAGCCTGTGACAACTGCTGTTTCGGATGCAATCCGAAGCAAGGTCGCAGCATGACCTTTGAGGAAATGAAGGACTATGTGGACAAAAGCCTGGAGGCCTATCCCGACAGCATCACGAAACTTTGTCTGACCGGAGGAGAGTGTATGCTTTTGGGAAAAGAGGTGGACAAGATTATCGCCTATGCCCAAAGCAAGGGTCTGGATTCAAGCATAGTCAGCAATGCCTATTGGGCCACCAACTATGACAAGGCTTACCGCACGCTGAAGCGATTGAAGAACAAAGGACTCACTTCAGCTTGTTTCAGTACCGGTGAAGACCATAACCGGTATGTGCCCTGGATGAATGTCCGCCATGCAGCCGTTGCAGCTGCCCGCCTGGGCATTGTCAACGAATTGAGGGTAGAGAACCAACTACTGCATACAGAAATCATCCGGGAGCTGAATGCGGATGAGGAAGTGAAGGAACTGGTAAGCCAGTACAAACTGCAACTCTCTACCCCCTATTGGATGGAGTATGACAACAAGGGCAAAAAGTCAAGACATTTCAAAATGCGACTTAGGGATTCCGAAGAGAAAGCACCCTGCAACTACCTCTTCCAGGATATTATCATCAATCCTTATGGCGAAGTCTATGCCTGCTGTGGCATCGGTGTCTGCCATATACCGCAGATGAGACTCGGCAATATCCATCAGG
>CALADS010000003.1 GCA_937890825.1 uncultured Bacteroides sp.
TAAAAAAGGAGCTGATTCAGGCAAAACGAATCAGTTCCTTTTTGAATATCCCTAAGAAAGATTATTTGTAATCTTGCCAGCTCTTTATCTGAATATCCTTTTCACTCATTTCACAGAATGCTTCAATGAAAGCACTTGCCAAACGGGCGTTGGTAATCAAAGGAATATTGTGGTCGATTGCTCCACGACGAATTTTGTAACCATTAGTCAGCTCACGTTTGGTATGGTTTTTCGGAATGTTGACTATCAGGTCGAATTTATGTTCGGCAATCATCTTCATGACATTGTTTTCTGCATCGGGCTTTTCATCCGGCCAGTAAACCGGTGTGGTATTTACTCCGTGTGCATTCAAGAAAGTTGCGGTTCCGGCAGTTGCATAGATCTCATATCCTTTTTCTGCCAGCATACGGCTTGCTTCCAGCAAATCTACTTTGGATTTGGTGGCACCTGACGAGAACATGACAGATTTTGTAGGAATCTTGAAACCGACAGCAATCATAGAGTTCAGCAAAGCTTCATGGAAGTCATCACCGATACAACCCACTTCACCTGTTGAAGACATATCTACGCCCAATACAGGGTCTGCCTTGTGCAGACGGGAGAAAGAGAACTGGGAAGCTTTCACACCGATCCAGTCAATATCGAATGCCGACTTGTCCGGTTGGCTGTATGGAGCACCCAACATGATGCGGGTTGCGGTTTCAATGAAGTTGCGTTTCAATACTTTGGAAACAAACGGGAATGAACGTGATGCGCGCAGGTTGCATTCAATCACTTTCACTTCATTGTTCTTAGCCAGGAACTGCATGTTGAACGGACCGGAAATGTTTAATTCTTTAGCGATACGGCGACCAATCTTCTTGATACGGCGTGCTGTTTCGAAATAAATCTTCTGAGCCGGGAATACTAATGTGGCATCACCTGAATGGACACCTGCATATTCAATGTGTTCGGAGATGGCATATTCCACTATTTCACCGTTTTGGGCTACAGCGTCGAATTCTATTTCTTTAGTATCTTGCATGAATTGGGATACGACTACCGGATATTCTTTAGAAACTTCTTTAGCCATCTGCAAGAATTCCTTCAGTTCATCTTCGTTATAGCATACGTTCATGGCAGCGCCAGAGAGCACATAGGAAGGACGGACCAATACCGGGTAACCTACTTTGTTTACAAATTCTTCCATGTCTTCCAGGCTGGTCAATTCTTTCCATGCCGGTTGGTCAATACCCAGTTGGTCAAGCATGGCCGAGAATTTATGACGGTTTTCCGCACGGTCGATAGAAAGCGGAGAAGTTCCCAATACAGGTACCGACTGACGGTGAAGCTTCATCGCCAGGTTATTAGGTATTTGTCCACCTACCGATACAATGACACCACCCGGCTGCTCCAGATCAATCACGTCAAGTACACGTTCAAATGAAAGTTCGTCAAAATACAGACGGTCGCACATATCATAGTCGGTAGAAACTGTTTCGGGGTTATAGTTAATCATGATGGATTTGTAACCCAACTTGCGTGCGGTTTGGACAGCATTTACAGAGCACCAGTCGAATTCCACGGATGAACCGATGCGGTAAGCGCCTGAACCTAATACAACTACCGATTTTTCATTTTTATAATAATTGACGTCATAACCCGTAGTAGCGTATGTCATATACAGGTAATTGGTCAATTCGGGATGTTCAGATGCGACGGTATTGATACGCTTGACAGCCGGAAGGATATTCAAAGCTTTACGACGGGCGCGTACAGCCAAGTTCTCCTTTTCCATATTGCCACTGGCTTTCAATACGAAGCGTGCAATCTGGAAGTCGGAGAAGCCTAATACTTTAGCTTGGCGAAGCACATCTGCGGGCAGATCCTCAATCTTATTATAAGTCGAAAGTTTGGCCTTATAGTCAACGATGTTTTTCAACTTACCCAGGAACCACGGGTCGATTTTGGTCAGTTCGTGGATGCGTTCAATGCTGTATCCTTCTTCCAATGCCGAGGCGATGGAGAAAATACGGAGGTCTGTCGGGTTGGCCAGTTCCTCATCCAGGTTTTCAAATTTAGTATGGTCATTTCCTACGAAACCATGCATACCCTGACCTATCATACGAAGACCTTTCTGAATGATTTCTTCGAAAGAGCGGCCTATAGACATGATTTCACCCACAGACTTCATGCTGGAGCCAATCTGGCGTGATACACCTGCGAATTTAGTCAAGTCCCAACGGGGGATTTTACAAATCAAGTAATCCAACTGGGGAGCTTCGTAGGCTGAGTTGGGAGTACCCATCTCGCCAATCTGGTCTAGTGTGTAGCCTAAAGCGATTTTGGCGGCAACGAATGCCAGAGGGAATCCGGTTGCTTTAGAAGCCAAGGCAGAAGAACGGCTCAGGCGTGCATTTACTTCGATAACACGGTAGTCATTCGTTTCTGCATTGAAAGCATACTGGATATTACATTCACCCACAATACCCAAGTGACGGATACATTTTGTAGACAAATCTTGCAACATTGTTACTTGTTCTTCTGTCAGAGAGCAAGTGGGGGCCACCACGATAGATTCACCGGTATGGATTCCCAGCGGGTCGAAGTTTTCCATGCTTGCCACTGTAAAACAATGGTCGTTGGCATCGCGGATTACTTCGAATTCTATTTCTTTCCAACCTTTCAATGACTCTTCAACCAGGATCTGTTTAGAGAATGCGAATGAACTTTCAGCCAGTTTGATGAAAGCTTCTTCATCCGGACAGATGCCGCTGCCTAAACCACCTAGTGCGTATGCGGAGCGTACCATAACCGGATAACCGATTTCGCGGGCAGCTTTCAGAGCCTCTTCCATACTTTCCACGGCGTGGCTCTTCGGGGTTTTCATCGGAATTTCATCCAGCTTCTTTACGAATAAATCACGGTCTTCAGTGTACATGATGGCTTCTACCGAAGTACCCAATACTTCTACACCATATTTCTTCAGTGTACCGTTCAGGTAAAGTTCGGTACCGCAGTTCAATGCAGTTTGTCCACCGAAAGCCAATAAAATACCGTCCGGTTGTTCTTTTTTGATAATTTCTTCAACAAAGAAGGGAGTGACAGGAAGAAAATAAACCTTGTCGGCTATGCCTTCCGAAGTCTGGATAGTCGCGATGTTAGGATTTACCAACACCGAATGAATGCCTTCTTCGCGCAATGCTTTCAGCGCTTGTGAACCTGAGTAGTCAAACTCTCCTGCCTGGCCTATCTTGAGTGCACCCGAACCCAATACCAGGACTTTCTTTAAATCCTTTTTCATTGAAAGTTTCTTTTATTATAATAGTTGTTTTAATGTCGCTAAATATTAAAAAAAATGCGTCCATCCTCGTACGAGGACTAACGCATTTGTTCGTATGTCTATATTATCTTTGTTCCTGTAGGATACATAGCATTACTAAATTTTGTGCAAAGTAACGACTTATTTCCAAGATAACAAAATAAATCAAGATCTTTGTCAACACAAATTAAAATAAAAGTCTGAAATCCTCTCCGAATGTTCTGTTTTTTGTATATTTATTCGGATACTTCTGTATCATCGGCATACGAAAAGCGGAATGAATATCCTATATTTTCCGATCCGCCCATCAGGGTCATATCTTTTAGTCTTCCATCCTGCCGGAAACTATAGTCGTATATATAATAAGTGTCTTCCAGAATATTGGCGCTTCTTTTCCCTAGAATTTCGGCCATCTGTCCGAAAGTGTTCATTACGGTGGTATAGTTTTCACGGTCATCAATCCATTGTGCCAGTGTGTTCAAGTCCAGACTATAATCATTGGCGATATTGGAAACTCTGTAATCACTGTTGTAAGTTCCTCTTGGAGTAGTGGTTATGGAAGATAGATTTCCGCTTTCCCAATTGTATTCCAATACGGTTCCATTGTTATTGCAGCTTTTCAGATAACCTTCATTGTCATAAGAATAGGTTACCGGATTTTCCCGGTTGGAGAATTTGCATACATAACTTCTGCCGTTTTCCAACGAGGTGCTTATTTCTACCAAAGGAGAATTTTCCGTAGAGTAAGTATAACTGACTTCAGAGTTCTCTTTGTACGTGTAATTTACTGCCGCTAACGGTGAACTGCTATAAATGCGGGTCAGCCGTTTGTTGTTGTCGTAAGTGAGGCTTATCATTCCCTGATAAGTGATAACATCTGAAATTTTATGCACTTTAATTCCGGTAATCATCCGTGAAGGTTCCGGTACGGGAATACTTTTATCGTCATCATCGGAACATGCGGCAAAGAACAGGCTTGCTACAGAAATAAATAGAGCTAGTTTAATGGTCGGTCTTAGTTTATTCATCGAAACAATTATTATATGTGAAATAGCGGTTCAAAGTTAAGTGTTTGTGTCAGAATATTCCTATCTTTGCGTAATTTTTAATATAAGATAATATTTAAGAGATATGGGAAAAGAAAAAATCATACTGACCGGTGACCGTCCTACGGGAAGATTGCATATCGGTCATTACGTAGGTTCGTTGAAGCGCAGAGTTGAACTTCAGAATTCCGGACTGTATGACAAGACTTTTATTTTCATTGCCGATGCGCAGGCATTAACCGATAATATAGAAAATCCCGAGAAGGTGCGTCAGAATGTGATTGAGGTGGCGCTTGATTATATGGCTGTCGGTCTGGACCCGATGAAGTCCACCATCTTTATCCAGTCTCAGATTCCCGAATTGTGCGAATTGACTTTCTATTATATGGATTTGGTCACAGTGTCACGCTTGCAGCGTAACCCGACAGTGAAAACCGAAATCCAGATGCGTAATTTTGAAACCAGCATCCCGGTAGGGTTCTTCACTTATCCTATCAGTCAGGCTGCTGATATTACCGCTTTCAAAGCAACTACCGTTCCGGTGGGTGAAGATCAGGAGCCGATGATTGAGCAGACCCGTGAAATTGTACGTCGTTTCAATCATATTTATGGTGATACGTTGGTAGAACCCGAAATCCTGTTGCCGGACAATGCGGCTTGTCTGCGTCTGCCGGGTACGGATGGAAAGGCTAAGATGAGCAAATCATTGGGTAACTGTATTTATTTGTCGGACACAGCCGACGAGGTGGAAAAGAAAGTGAAGAGCATGTATACCGACCCTACTCACCTGAAAGTTTCTGATCCGGGTAAATTGGAAGGAAATACAGTATTCACTTATCTGGATGCTTTTTGTAAGCCTGAGCATTTTGGACGTTATTTGCCCGATTATCCTAATTTGGATGAACTGAAGGCACATTACACCCGTGGTGGATTGGGAGACATGAAGGTGAAGAAGTTCCTTGCCGCTATTATGCAAGAAGAATTGACGCCTATCCGCGAACGTCGTAAAGAGTTTGAAAAGGATATTCCGGCTATTTACGATATGTTACGTAAGGGATGCGAAACAGCCCGTGCTACGGCAACCGCTACATTGGATGAAGTACGCAAGGCGATGAAGATTAACTATTTTGATGATGTGGAATTGATTGCCGAACAGGCAAAGCGTTTCGGGCAGGAATAAAATAAATTCAAAAGGAAAAAGGGGAAACTATATATAATAAGGTATAGTTTCCCTTTTTTGTTTCTTGAATGATAAGACAGGATTTGTAATTTATCCTCTGTATTTCAGTGTGTTAAGTGCTTAATTGAAAAATAAATGAAAAAATAGTGTGCATAAAATTTGCAGTTATCGGAAATAGCCGTATCTTTGCAACGCTTTTGAAACAAGAGGCTATCGGGCGTTTAGCTCAGCTGGTTCAGAGCATCTGCCTTACAAGCAGAGGGTC
>CALADS010000004.1 GCA_937890825.1 uncultured Bacteroides sp.
TGTGCGCCGTCATGTTCAGGAAGGCTGCCTTGTCCTTGTAGTCCGTCAGCTGGAAGTAGGTCTTGGCTGTATCTTTCGATACCTTCTTCAAACCCAGTTCCACACCGTCGTAGGAGGCACGGATAGCGTAGTCGCCACTCCTTGTCTTCACAATGGCTGCATTCTTGAACGGCACTTCTTCGCCTTCGCCCAGCGGGGCAAACGGGTCGTTCTTCGTCAGGTAGGGCTGCTCATTGAGTGCCAGCCGCTGTTTGTCCACATGATCCAGAATGAGGTCCGAAGCCTTGTTCACGTCCGCCATGACGGAAACAATGAACTTCGGTTCCTGCTTCAGCACCCCAATCCAGGAATCCAGATAGGCTGCGGAGTTGTCCGTCACCTTCATGTCAAAGCCCATCGAATGGCAGATCATGGCAGCCGTTAGTTCGGCTACCAGTTCCTCCTTGGCGTATTTCGGGTCTCCGAAGCGTCCGCCCATCTCGCGGTTGAGCCGTTCGGGAGTCATGGTGGAGTGCGTCATCTCATGCAGCATGGTGGAATAGAACTCCATGCCGCCCCGGTAGATTTCCTCGGGGGTATTGCCGATGTTGAACTGCTCCTTCATGGGCAGCACCACGATGTCCTGGGCCGGTGAATAGAAGGCACCGTCCACCCGCTTGTCTGCCTGTATAGGACAGAGCCAGCCTTGCGTCTCAATCATCCGGTCGAGGGCGGCATGGGCATACATGCCTTCCTTATCCCGAAGCTCGGGCACCTTGAACTTCTCCATGAGTTTCTGCACCCGTTCGGGCTGCACCTCTGCCAGATTGGTCTGGTCGATGTTATATACGGGGAAAGCCTTGAAGAAGGGAATGACATCCATACCTTTCTTCTCCTCCTTGCTCATGGCCTTATACTCATCCGAACTGACCTTATGGCCGTTCTTGTCCTTGACCAGCACGTCCCAATAGACCACAGGGAAGGCTTTTTCACCTTTCAGTACATGGGCTTTCAGGTTGTGCGCCTGCTTGAAGGTGAGGTACACCGGCAGGCGGTAGCCCTGGGCAGCGGTCTGCAGCTGGAGGAAGAAGGAATTGGAACCCGAGTAGTTGCGGCCTCCCACGTTCTGCGGGAGACCTGCAAATCCGGATGCACCGCCAATCCAGCCTTTCTTCCAGTCGGAAGCCTTCATCTGCTCCATGCGGGCTATCATCATTTCGGCAAAGCGGTCGATGGCTACCTGTCCGGCATTGCCGGATGTGTTAGTTCCATACGCCATAGCTTTCGTCATCCATTACCTGACGGTCCATCTGGTCAATGTCCGTCTGTTCGACATAAAACTCTGCGGATTCATCCGAAGGATCCGTGCCGTGGGTCTGGCACCACTCCAGATAGTCCTCTGCATTATCGCCGTCCATCACAAAGCGGAGGAAGCCGATTTTACCGGTCTGAAGGAGTTCCACCAACTCCTCGTGTGTCTTTTTAGCTGTCATATTCGTTTATTTTTAGAATTTCAGTTTGATTGATTGTTCGCTTGATTTTGTTACATTTTCATGGAAGCCGACTTCTCCAGTTTGTTGGTCACGGCTGAAAGCATCCCCGTGATTTCCGTATTGAGGTACTTGGCTGCTATCTGTTCCCGGGTGGCAGTCTTTGCCTTGAAAAGCGAGTAGCCGTCATCGAAGGAGAGTTCATGCTTGCTGGTCTTGCCCTTATCGCCCAGGTCCATCGACACCTTCCATTTGTTGTCGGAGTGGTCCTTGGCCACACGGACTCCTTTGGGGTCCACTCCTTCGGGAAGCTGGTACTTCT
Organism: uncultured Bacteroides sp.; assembly: GCA_937890825.1. Taxonomy (GTDB): domain Bacteria; phylum Bacteroidota; class Bacteroidia; order Bacteroidales; family Bacteroidaceae; genus Bacteroides. Next base: position 1,792 of record CALADS010000004.1, read on the forward strand.
CGTAGGCTGACTGCAGATGCAGTCGTTCCCCGAAGTTCTTCTCCACAAGTTGTGTAGGACTGACCACGCGGTCGAAGTAGGCATTCAAGTCCTCACGGGAAGCCACTGCTGACATCTTGGTGTCGCCCATCTGCACGTAGAACTTATACTTGCCGTAATCTGGTCGCTGTTCGTCCTTTTCCTTATAGACATTGAACTTGTCGATGGTAATGGCTCCATCAGGACCAGACAACTGCTTCGGCATTTGGTACGCTTCTTCCGATACCTTTGGCATGAGTTTAGTCGGATAATACTTCTCCATCAGCTGGGGCACTGTCATTTCCTTTTTCTGGTAAGCGGCCAAATCCGCTGCGTCCATTTTCTGCGGCTTCAGCTGCACGCCGTCCATCTTGGCGGTAAAGTACCAGTCTGCCGGATTGGTGGTGCTCTGGAAGGCATGTCCGTGGCTGACTTTCTCGCCGTTGGCGGTAATCATCTGCGGTTCGCGTGGCTTGCGTTCCTGCTTGGCTTCCGCTTTCTGCTCGGCCTGTTGTTCACTCTTGACTTCGGCTTTGGCTTCCGTCTTCTTTTCCTTGGCAGGTTTCTCCTCTGCAGCCGTCTTGACTGTTTGGGTAGGCTCTTCCTGCACAGCCTGTTCTTTCTTCTTTTTCGCCATAGTATTCTTGTTAGAGGTGTTCGTTTCTTTCAAATCTTCCCCGGTCTTTTCCTTGGGTTTCTTCATCAGTTCCGGACGGTCTATCGCCTCGCAGATGGCGACCCGCTGACCGGAGCGAATCAGCTTGGGCAGATGTTTGTCCAGTTCATGACGGGGAAAGGTCAGGAGTTTGATGGGGTCATTCTCCAGCGGCAGAATCTTGTCTGATACCTTCAGCGCCAGTATCACCGATGCCTTGAGAGCATCTTCCTTGTACATTTCGTAGAAGTCACCCTTACGGAAGAGCAGCACCGCATCGGGATGTTTCTTCTTCAATTCGTTGAACTGCCGGACAAAGCCGACATCCTTCTCTGCATTCTTCTTGACCATAGGGAAAAGGATTTAGAGTTTGAGACCTTTGGATTGTTCAGCTTTCGGAGCATGGAGTTTCAAGGCTCTTTCCTGTGACTGTTTGTCCACCACCTGCTGGTATTCCCAGCGGTTCTTGTCCGTCATCACCAGTCCCAGGAACTCGGGATGCTGTTCGTCGTAGCGGAGTTTCTGCTGTCGTTCCCACTCTTTCATGTCGCCCTGAATGACCTTGAAGCCCTGGGGCTCTTTCAAATCCACACCGACCGACACTTTCTCGCCACCTACATTCAGCTCAATGGGTTTTCCCTCGCGTACCTGCTGCTTCTGCTGCATGCCCAGTTCGATGTCGTTGACTTTCTCCATGTCCTTGAGTTTCTGTTCCAGTTGAACATCCGTCACACGACGATGGATGACGGATTTGGTTTCGGGATCGAGTTGCAGATACTGTTGGGTCTTCTCACCGTTGACTTCCACAGCTTTCTGGATGACCTCACCCTTCTTGAGCCTTTCGGCTTCCTGTTCCGTGAGGCGCAACACCTGGTTGCGTTCCTTTTCCAGTACGGCACGGACAGGATAAGCCATGAGCGCCGGATTACCTTGCTGGTCGGTGGTCAGTTGAAGTTTGAGGGGAAGCGTGATGATGTCTCCGTTACGGGCACTGATGGACACCTGCATGAGCGGGGTGACCTCTCCGGATGCCAGTTTCTCCTTCACTTCCTGAGGGAGACTGTCGGCCTTTTCCCGGTCAATGCCCAATGCCGCCAACTTCTCGTAGGGCAGCCTTTCAGAATGATTGATGTTGTGCATTTTCGTATTGTTTAAGTAAAACGATATATTTGCGGTCGGAACCGCCTTGAACACCCGCAAAAGTATTGTCAACCCTATCATTGAAAAGAAATGCACAACATCATTCTGACCGCTGTGTTGCTGATTCTTGGTTCCGCTTCAGCATCGGCACAGTTCTATACAATAACAAAAGAGAAGGAAATCCGTCTTGAAAAGAAGCAAAAAACGGCTCCAGAAACCTTACAGAGGGGTTTGGTCGCTTATGAGTCTTGCAAAAAGGCAGAAAAGGACTCACTTGCCCCAGAGGTGCCTGTGAAACCACTTTCGGAGCTATATGCCCGAAAAGTTTACGCAAGGGTGTCCCACGAAAAAGAACTTCCTGCACTTACTATTCCCAATCTCTATCAGGAAATCATCCGCAACGGCATTCGGCATCCGAAGATTGTATTGGCACAGGCCATACTGGAAACAGGCTGGTTCCGTTCACCGCTCTGCCGAAACCGACATAACCTGTTTGGTCTTACCAATCCCAAAACCGGAAAGTACTATGAGTTCAATCATTGGACGGAAAGTGTCCGGGCTTACTATACCAAAGTGCAGTACAAGTACAAGGGAGGAAACTATCTGCTGTGGTTACGGGATATTGGCTATGCGGAGGATCCTAACTATATACGGTCTGTTATTGATGTTTTGACGTGTTTATGAAAATATTAAGATTTCGATAAGCAAAGCAAAATAAAGATATTGGGTTGTAAATCAAAAAACTGCGATGGTTGGTGGCTTATCGTGGATTTTTTTATACCTTTGCAGGTATATCAAAATCTACACTTATCAATGCGCGAAAATTTAAATTGGGGGTCATTTAGTGAACAATATCACCTAAAAAATGATAAATACGTTCAAGATGTTGCTTTATTACAGAGATTGCAAAAAACTGATTGCTATCCTGTGATATTATATCCTAAATTACTCTGTGAACAACTATCCAAAAAGTTTGTAATTGGTTCTATTGGTGTAGGGAAAGATAAATCACATATATTCCTCCATGATTTCTTAAATGCAGCCAAGCAGTTGAATATTAAAGGGGATGAATGGCAATTTTTAATTCATCCATTTGATCCTAAAGATGCTGCAGTTCCACAAATGACTAATATACCGACTGAAAAAACAGAAAGTTATAAGACGCATAATTGGGGGTGTTTGATTCTTATACTCATAATGGCTGTTCTTTTTACACTTCCTGCATTTTTCATATCACCTGAAGACCCTGGGTTAGGTGTGATTGTTGCAATTTTATGGATTCCATTCATTCTGCTCATGGCGCATAAAATGGATATTGGAAAATCTGAGACAAAAGTACGGACAAGAAAATTAACACAATATGAAATTGACCAACTGCGACAAGAGGCACTAAAGAAATATCAATACAATCTTGAAGCATATCGAAAATTAAGAACAGAATACGATGGTAAGAAAATAGAATTTAACAAACGATTAGACTCACAAGCCAAATTGCTTGATAGACATTCCAATCTTATCGTTTCATCAATATTTAAGCGTTGCTTGATAACTTATCACCAAATACAGGATAATAATAAACCTCCGCAACGAGGAGCTTTCGAGAATAATTTATTCTATGCCTTAATGAAGGAGTTTTCTTCTTATACCAAGATAGATAAGATTCTTGGCCCTTACTCTCCCGACTTAGTTTTGTCTAACGGATGTTCGTGTCCCATTGATATAGAAATAGATGAGCCTTATGATTTTCAGACAAAGAAAGAAATTCATTATATAGGGTGTGGGGATGAGGAAAGGAACAAGTTCTTTGTTCAAAATGATTGGTTTGTTCTTAGATTCTCCGAAAATCAAATAAAGAATCATCTTTCTGAGTGTGTGGATATAGTTAAAGCACTTATTCATTTCATCGAATGTGGGGATACATCTAAACTAAACGAAATCGAAGGCATCATTGTACAAATTCAAGAACCTCGCTGGAGCAAAGAAAAATCAAGAATGTTAGCGATAGAAAATTATCGTACACGGCAATATTGATAAGTTGATATAATTACTGCAGAAATATAACTTTGTTATTATGGAATATCATTATGTAAAATTTAACAGCGACAAAGAAGTTACAATCTTCTTTGAGGAACTAAATAAAAAGGCTTATTCTCCATTGCATTGGAACACTCAAGATGGGTTAAAAATATATGGATGCATCTGTGCCGAAAGTGTAGGTAGCTGCTTATTTGTCTACGGTAAGACAATTCTTCGTAATGAAATTGTAACATACCCCAATAATAACACTATATTTAGTGGATTAAAAGTTTATGGGTCAAGTAGACAATATAAGGGTTTATTGAACTTTAAAGGCAAAGAAGTTTTACATAATATCTATGACGATATATCAATTATCTTTCAAACAGAAGATACACTTTTTCTTAAAACAATAAAAAATAGTCTTTACGGTTTGGTTTGTTGTAGAATCTATGGAGATGAAGTTTCTGAGATTATACCTCCAAAATACGAAGACTTATTTGATGCAGGAGAATATTCAATAGGTTTTGTGTCAGACAACAAAGTGGGATTTATGTCATTGGTAGGTAAAATAATTGTGGAGGCACAATACAGGCAAGGTGAGGAGTACAATTATTTTATTGACGGGAAAGCTTTAGTGCGTATTGATAAAGCAGATACCACGGATATGTATATTAACCATTATGGAAATTTCATAGAGTACCCCGAAACAGATAACACATCGTCATTTGGTGGAAAAGGTACAAGTACATATCCTTATGGAGATTTACCAGATGCTTCTGATGCATACGAAGATTTGTCTGACGCATTTTGGAATACTGATTAATTTATCTCAGGATTCATACATTTGGACTCTGAATTATGGAATATATTCAAAGCGGTAACCTTTTGTCAGGATGTACTTGCCGCTCACGAACAGCTAAATGAATCCAAAACATAATCGCACAAAGTTACTGTAGTTAGAAATAAGTATAGCAGCAGATGCACCGGATAGAACGCATAGAACCCATACTTCGCCACCTTGCCATGGATAAACCCTCGCGTTCCATCATAATAGGCAATCAGCAGGCAGGTAAGTAAAGCGCCGACTATCCCATAGTGCATCATGAATGGAAAGGCACAGAACAGCTGCGCCTTTCTACCCGATGGAAAAGAAGGATTGTTGACATTTCCCAACAGGTAGAACACCACCATCATCAGAATCCCTCGCCACTCATAGTCCACTCCGGACCAGGAAGCAAAGCCAGCTATAGAAAGGATGACAGCCCCACAAAGGATGTCGTCCTTTTTTAATGCCTCGAAAGCTGCCAGTGCCATTACACCCAATGCCAGGGTGAAGAGCACATTGTGCGTCCCATCTGCTCCATTCAGCAAGTACCACGGCAATTCACTGATTACGGCAAATCCCAACAGTTGCAGGAAGTACTTCATCCGGTTTCGGGTATGCCGGAAGCCTTCTGCTATGAGGAAGGCGAACACCGGAAAGGCGATGCGACCGAAGCAGCGCATGACCTCATAAAGAAGTGTGCCGTGTTCCATTAAGTAGTAGGCACAATGGTCTGTCACCATTGAAACAAGGGCGATGACCTTCAGTGCACTACCACTCAATGAAGGCAAATTGATTGAATGATTATATGTTGATTGTAAGGATGCCATTATACAAATCATTTATGCCATACCCAGCAGTTCCTTGACCATTTTCTCCACTTCATCGTTCACCCGTTTGAAGTTGCGGTTCAGCATGATTTCCTTCTCGCGGTCGTTCTTGAACTCATAGATTTTCGGCAGCGGCACATAGTGGTCCTCTTCGTTCTTAATTTTCTTCATATCGAAGTGCGTCTTGCAGAAGTACTTCGTGGTCTTGAACTCCTCCGACTGCTCGATGTCGAAATGGTTCAGCATCCGCTCGTCCGTAGCCGTGAAGTCACGGGCAGCCTGACCCGCCAGCCAACCGGTCGCCATATCCGCAATCTTGGCGGCAGGCACCAGGTAGTCCATCTTCTCGGAGATGGTGGTCGATACCTTGTTGTCGTTGATGGAAATGGACCGGGAAGTCTGCTTCGCCTTGCCGAACACATCATTCTGCGCCCATTCCAGGGTTTCCTTGTTACGGGCAGCACCCATGAAGATGTTACCGCAGGTCGTGATAATCTTCTGCATCCCCACCTTGCCGTAGTCTGCCTCCAGCTGCGGCAACTCCTGAAAGCCCAGGGTCACCGCCACCTTGTTGGAGCGGGCCGTACCAATCAAGCGGTCTATCTTGTGGAAGTAGAGTGTAGGCAACTCATCCACGATGATGCTCACCGGGATGTTTCCCTTGGAGTTTACACGGGTAATGAGTCGGTTCAACACTAGTGCATTCAATGAACCGATGACCTGTTCCTTCTCCGGGTCGTTGGCAATCACCAGGTAGCTCGGATTTGCTTTGTCCGAAATCTTCAAGTCGAAATCATCCCCCGTAAACACCCAGTAGGCTTCCGGAGATACCAGTCGGGCTGCATTGACACGAAGGGTACCCACCATACCTTCCAACTGGTCGTTCGCCTTGTTCTCGTAGGCACTCTTGAAGGGAGCCATGAGGGAAGCAATCTTGTCGTCCTGCATCAGGATATTGAACACCTGGTCGTAGGACCTGCCTAAGAAGGACAGCACATGCGGCATGTCCGAATACTCCCCGGTGATGGTGTCCGGCTCCACTTCCTTGCCTTTATCATCTTCGTACCAGCAGCGTTCTATGTGGACTTGTTTACCCGTCCGGTCCAAGTACGAGAAGCCGTTTAAATCCACAAACATCCGGTCTTCATCTGTTGACACGTCGTTTCCGTCTTTGTCCACAAAGTCCAGGATGATGTTTCCCTTTGCATCGAGGGCATGGTAATCGTCCCAGTTCCGTATCACCAGTTCCAGTTTATTTCCCTCGGGTATGACTACTTCGGAGTCTGCTGCCAGAGAAACGTAGCGTTTCAGCTTCTTGCCGTTCTTGAAGCCTACCGGATGGAAGTTCACAAAGAAATAGATGATGGCTGCCAGAAAGTTCTCTGCCGAATTGGTAAAGAAGGCTTCCGAACCGCCTTTCTTTTCACCGCCTCCCTTGTTCAGGGAAGCCAGCAAGGTAGCAGCCGTTTCCGAAGCTGCCGCCAGGTCCGGAATGTACTTGCGCTGAATCGGATTGATGCGGTCCGAATACTCCACGTCCGTAAAGTTGATAATGTGAAAGCCACAGTTTTTTGGTAATCTTTGTGCCTTTTTATTCTTGCAATACTGATAGAAAAGTGTCTTGGCCAATGTAGGGAACTTAAAATCGTAGCACATGATAGCAAATCCCTTGGCTGCATGCTGACGGATAAAGGGATCGATAATACCGAAGGACTTACCCGAACCCGGTGTACCCAGTACAATCGTCCCACGGAAGGGATTGATGATGTTGATCCAGCCCTTGTGCATCTTCTGTTTCCAGTAGTAAATCATCGGGATGTTCACAGAATAGTCATTGGCTACCAAATCCTCCGACTGCTGGAACGATTCATTCTCGAAGTTGAAGCGGTCTTCACCCACCTTGTAGTTGTAATACTTGGCGATGCCGTCCAGTCCCTGATGCACCAGCATGGTACCTACGACCGAGCAGAGCGCATAGAGGATGCGGTTGGCCGGAAAGCCGAACCAGCTCATACCGATATTCATGCCGTGAAAGATAAAGCACATCCCGACCAACGTCAATCCAGCCAGCACCGGATAGATGACCATCGTCTTCACGTTGAACTTCAATGCTTTTTGGGCTTTGGTTCCGATACAGACCACACAGATACAGATTAGCTCTGCCACCTTGCAGCCTGATACGGAATTGAACACCTTAAATCTACCCAACAGGTCCAGGATAAACTGCGTGACACGGTTATCCGCCGTGATGGGAAGATTCATCACAATCTCGATG
>CALADS010000005.1 GCA_937890825.1 uncultured Bacteroides sp.
CGGGGACACAAGGATTTTCAGTCCTTTGCTCTACCAACTGAGCTATGGCACCTTTGTTTCTCGTTTGCGGGTGCAAAGATAGATTCTTTTTTTAGAATAACCAAATCTTTTGCAGAAAAAAATACTTTTAACGCAAAAAAGAATGAAAAGCGCAGAATAATACCCTGGTCTAAGGAGAATGGTTCGGGTAAAATCTGCGCTTTCAACTAGTCAAACAAACAACTATATCAATTTAACTTAATCAATATTAGGATTGATGCTGTGCCATTGATCAATCGGAGGTAGTACTCCCATACCAATGACTTCATCACGAAGGTTGCAGAGATGCTGATAGCTTTCTTGTAACTTGGCTTCTTCTTCCGGAGTACCTTTCAGCTCTTTATAGTGTACGCCATTGCTGGAGATTTCCGTTTCCATAGCCATCATTATATGGTTGAATCCATGGCTGTGTACATAGGTACCTGCAGGCCAGCGGAATGGTTTGCCACCCATAGCTGCTGCTATCATTTCAATGGAGATATAGGCTGGGCTTTGGAAAGAAGAACGGCCGCGCAGCGCGATAATGTTTGCTCCTCCTTTGATAACTTTGGTTTGAATCTCAGCCCATTGTTCTTTACTCAGTGCCTGAGTTCCTATCAAGCTGCTCAAGGGAGTTCCGTCAACAGTAGCTGTAGAAGCATAGACAGCCATTTGCTCTCCATGTCCTCCATAGGTGCGGCAGTTGACAATCTTGTCCGGAGCCAGCTGGAAGTGTTTGGATAGCTCACTGCGAAGGCGCGTACTGTCGAGTGCTGCCAATGTGGTAACCTGAGAGGGTTTTAAGCCTGAGTAAAGCAAGGTGATGAGGCCTGTGATGTCGGCAGGGTTGAAGATAACAACCACGTGCTTCACATCGGGGCAATAGGCTTTTACGTTTTTACCAAACTCTTCGGCAATGGCTGCATTTCCTTTCAGCAAATCTTCGCGTGTCATGCCGGCTTTTCTTGCAGCACCTCCAGAAGACACCACGTAAGATGCTCCTGTCAGGGCTTCCTTTATGTCTGAGGTGAAAGTAAGGTTTAGTCCCTCAAAACCGCAGTGATACATTTCTTCGGCTACTCCTTCCAATCCTGGGCCATAGGGGTCGTATAGACAGATGTTTGGAGTAAGGTGCATCATGATGGCGGTTTGTGTCATGTTAGAGCCAATCATACCGGCTGCGCCGACGATGGTCAATTTGTCTGTTGTCAGAAATTCCATAATCTTAATTATTTAAAGGTGAATAATCTCTGTTCTTTTTTCAATAACAAAAGTAGGGGTTATTTAGATTACTTGTATATAGAAAAAAGTTATGCAGCTTTCTGAAAAGTTATGTATACTCTGCAGGCATCTGAAATATTTTTTATCTTTGTAGGCAAAATAGTATGCTATGAGTATTGAACTAGGAAAATTCAACAGATTGAAAGTGGTAAAGTCCGTGGATTTCGGCATGTATCTCGATGGTGGCGAAGAGGGTGAAATTTTGTTGCCTGCACGATATGTACCGGAAGGCTGTGAGATAGGTGATGAACTGAATGTGTTCCTCTATTTGGATAATGAGGAGCGTTTGGTGGCCACAACCTTGACTCCATTGGTTCAGGTAGGTGAGTTTGCTTATCTGGAAGTAGCTTGGGTAAATCAGTACGGTGCCTTTCTGAATTGGGGACTCATGAAAGATCTTTTCGTGCCTTTCCGTGAACAGAAGATGAAAATGCAGGTAGGGAAGAAATATGTGATTCATGCACACCTGGATGATGAAAGTTATCGTATTGTGGCGTCGGCCAAGGTGGATCGCTACTTGTCTAAGGAAAAAGCTCCGTATGCGTCTGGACAGGAAGTGGATGTATTAATCTGGCAGAAAACAGATTTGGGATTTAAGGCAATTATCAATAATGAGTATAGTGGACTGATTTATGAAAGTGAAGTGTTTCAGCCGCTGCATACTGGCATGCGTTTGAAGGCTTATGTGAAGCAGGTACGCGAAGATGGTAAGATTGACCTGATGATTCAAAGGCCTGGCATGGGTAAGGTAGAGGATTTCTCTAAGATTCTGTTGGATTATATCCGTGAGCAGGGAGGTTTTACTCCGATGAACGACAAGTCGCCGGCAGATGAAATTTATGCTTTGTTCGGAGTCAGCAAAAAGACTTTCAAAAAGGCTGTGGGGGATTTGTATAAAAAACGTCTTATCGTGTTAGAAAAGGACGGTATGCGAATGCTATAGACCTTTACCTGATTAGAAGAAATTAGATGCAACGCAGGGGATGGGATTCTTACCAAGGTATAAGAAGAATCACTATCCCCTGCGTTTGTTTTATCATTCTGCTTATTTTGACCAAGAAGTTGCTTAATTTTTATTCTTTTATTGCAAAGAATTGTTTTTGAGGACTTTCTCTGTGATGTTTAGAAGTGTATAGTAAGTTATGTGTAGATATACATTCTGGAGAGAGACCGAATACAATATCGGATAAAGCCAGAATAAAATGCTTTCTGAATAACAGCTAAAATAACTTCAAGCTAGTTGATAGGGATTCCTCGATAGAAATCTAAAATTTTACAACGGAACAGGTAATCATATTTGGCTTGCAATGCATCGCTTTGTGCCTTTAGTAAGTTCAGTTTGGCTTCGTTGTATTCTACAGCTGCTGCTTTGCCCTGCGTGTATTTTTCATTCATCAGTTCGAAAGAAGCAAGATTGGCCATCATGGCGCTGTGGCTGCTTCGGTATTTGCTTTCTGAAGCTACGGCATTATACCATGCTTGCTGTATTTCTTTGTAGAGTGTCTTTTTAACCTGCTCCAGCTCTAGTGCATAGTGACGTTGTTGAAGTTTGGCTGTACGAACCCGATTACGGGTGTTCAGACGGTTGAAAAGGGGCACACTGAGGCTCAAGCCAACATATTTACTGAAATTATCGTTCATCTGCTGATGGAAGGAGCGGTTGATAGTAGAGTAATAATTGGTACCCAGGCTTCCGTTCAGACTGAGTTGGGGGTAGTACCCGCTTTGGGCAATGCGGATGGCATGTTTACTCCCGGCCAATCTGTGCTGTGCAGCCTGCACTGCCGCTTTCTGATTAAGGACTGTATGGAAGATTTCATCGGCTGGAATCAGTGATACAGATTGTATTTCTTCAGTAGGCTTCTGTAGGCTAAGTCCTTCGGGTGAAGGCAATTCTATGAGCTGGCTGAGTTCTAGCAATGCTAAGCGATAGTTGTTATTTGCTTGTACGGCATTCATTTCATCTTGTGCCATGCGTGCTTTTGCTTCAGCTACTTCGGCGGGTGAAGCCTTGCCAAGCGATTCTAGCCGGATGATACGTTGGCATTGTTCGGTGCTCAGATCTACTTGTTGGTTGGATATTTCATGCAGTTCTTGATTGAATAGCACTTGTAGATACGCAGAAGCTACTTGGATAGCCATTTCTTCTTTGGCTTTTGCCAAATCAGACAAGGCTGCTTGTAGGTTTAGTTTAGCCAAGGCATACTGATGAGGAATCTCCAGTCCGGTGAATAAAGGAATGTTTGTGTTCAGATTCAAACTGGTGCTGTGACTGCTGCTGTTTACATAGACGGTAGAATAGTTGCCTGTATCTTCGTTCTTGACGGCTGTTTGTGTGCGTCCCCAGTTCCAGCTTTGTCCGGCATTTCCGTTTAGGTTAGGCAGACGGGCCCACTTAGCTGTATTTACAGCTACCTTGGTTTGTTCTACTTGATTAGCTCCTTGCTGGATGGCAATGTTGTGGTCAATGGCATGCTCTATGCATTGACGTAGGGTCCATGTCTGCTGAGCCTGCAATGAAAGGCAGGCAGAAAGCAGTGTCAGGATAGAAAGTCTTTTATTCATAACTATTCGTTTGCTTGTTTGATTTCACTTCCGCGTATTTTCTCATTGGTATGGATGCCATTGTTCACAGCAATGCGTATTCCGTCGCTCATGCCTATTTGAACGGCTTGTCTGCGGAATTGTTGCTGAGGTACACTGTCAGTCAGCACATATATATAGGTAGTATCTCCACTGAATTCCACGGCTTTTTCCGGAATGGTTAGCACTTGTTGGGCACGCTCTAGGACAATTTCTGCGTTGGCCGAATAGCCCGATCGGATGGTTATGCTATCAGGAGCTTGCAGGGCCGCTCTGATTTCAAACTGGTTGGCGCCATTTTCTTCCACTCCTTTTGGGGAGATATATTCCAATGTGGCTGGGAAGGACAGGTTTTGCAGGGCACCGATGGTAAGTTTTACCGGCATACCTTCATGTAACCTTCCTACCTCTGTCTCATCTATTTTACCTTTGAAAATCAAGTCGTTCATGTTGGCAATAGTGGCAATAGTTGTACCATCATTGAACGTGTTACTCATAATTACTGAGTTCCCCACTTTGACGGGAACATCCAGAATCAACCCATCAATTGTAGATCGGATGAGTGTGCTGCTAAACGAGGCACTGCTTTGTGTGATACCTTCTTTAACTATTTGTAGATTATCCTGAGCTGTTTGTAGCTCTTCGCGTGCTTGTTTTACACTGATTTCTTCTTTTTCATATTCTTCACGGCTGATAAGTTTTTCATCAAACAATTGTTGGCTGCGTGAAAAATTAGTTTCAGCCTGTCGGGCATTGAGCGTTGCCAGTCGTAAACGACTTTCCGCAGCGTTGAGCGTTCCCAGTTCGGGTATTACTTTTACTTTGGCTATTACTTCGCCTTGTTTCACTTGTTCTCCTGCCTCTTTGTATACTTCCGAGATAATGCCTGATATTTGAGGCTTGATCAGTACTTCGTCTCTGGGTTCCACCTTTCCGGTAGCCACTGTGGTCTTTTCCAAGTCGGCGATTTCTGGTGTAATCAGTTCGTACACTACTGTCTGAGGCTGCGATTTCTGATAGAGGAACACAAAGGTCCAGATAAACAGGACAGTGATGCTTGTAATGAGGGCTAATTTAAAGAACTTCTTGCTTTTCATTGTTTCTTTCTTATTTTTAGTTTGATTATACTAACTTTATAGAGGAGGCAATCATATGCCTACTCATCATGGATGGCTTCGATGGGCTTAATGGTCATGGCTCGGAAGGCCGGAGCTATGCCGGCCGTGATGCCAAGTAAAACCACGAGGACTGCCGCTCCAACGGCCAATCCGAAATCTACTTGAAAACAGGCAGGTTTTCCACTGCTTTCCATTCCCATATCCATTAATTGCAGTATGCCTACAGAAAATGAGATGCCGCTCATTCCGGCTATTAACGTAAGGACCATACTCTCAGTGAGAATCTGTTCCATGATGAGGCGAGGTGTAGCTCCGATAGCTCGTCGGATTCCTATTTCTGTGGTACGTTCCTTTACGGTAACCATCATAATATTGGACACTCCGATAATGCCGCTGAGTAACGTGCCTATACCAATCAGCCATATCAGCAGGTTGATGCCTTGAAACAGAGAGTCTACCATCGAAAACATGGCTTCGGCATTCAGCATCATAATGGCTTGCCGGTCATTAGGGTGAATAAGGTGGTGCTTTTTCAATATACCTTCTATGTAGGGCTGTCTGTCTGTGACTCGGTAGCCCGGTTTCATGGTGACACACATCATTCCAATGTCATCGCCTATGTTGTAGGCAGTGGCAAAGGTGGTGAAAGGTATGCAGATGGATTCGTCGGCATTGCCATTCAGCTGAATGTTGTTGTTGGATTCTTCCGACATGCCGATGACTTGATAGTAGATTCCATCCGACCGGATAAGCTTACCGCATGGATTGACGTCTTTGCCAAATAGATCTTCACTGACTTTTTTCCCCAGAAAGCATACTTTTCGTTTCTCTAAAACGTCAATGTCATTGATGAATCGACCGTATTTCACCCGTTGTTGTTCGATGTCGTTATATGCCGGATACAATCCTTTTACAATGGCTCCTTCGCTTTTTTTGTCTTGATATACTGCAGTGGTTCCCCACCGGGTTTGCAGGCAGGTTACAACGTCTATTCCTTCTGTGTGGCGTATCCGATCCATATCCGCCTGTTCCAGATGCCACCAGCGTCCCTTGCGGAATCCTTTATAGGCCTCGCTGGTATTCTGTGGCCAGATGAAGACGGAATTTTGGGCGAATCCGCCAAAGGTATCATTCATCAATCCTTTAAATCCCTTGCCTCCACCCAGTAAGGTGACCAGCATGAAGATGCCCCAAAATACGCCGAATGCAGTGAGAAAGCTTCGCGTTTTGTTGCGTGTGATGGTGAGGATGATTTCTTGTAAAGTATCTGCGTCAAATTTCATGATGATGATGAGTTTCTTATGGTCATTATATGCGCTTATTCTGCTCTCAAGGCCTCGATGGGACGTGTGCGAACGGCTTTCAGTGCGGGAAATAGTCCGGCCAGTGTGCCAGCCACCATCAAGGTAACAGTAGCTTTGATGGCTACTCCGATATCGACGGTAGGATTCAGAAAAGTGGTGGCTTGCCCGAATCCCATATCCGTCACCTGTCTACCCGCCACGATGTTCATGTATTCGGTTACACCGATACCGGCCAGCATGCCCAGATATCCGAATAGGGCCGTGATGGCAATGCTTTCTGCTATTACCAGTTGAAGGATAGACAGTGGAGTGGCTCCCAATGCTTTACGGATTCCAAATTCCCGAGTACGTTCTTTTACGGTAATCAGCATGATATTTGATACGCCTACTACACCGCTGAGTAAAGTGAATAGTCCGATAATCCAGATAGCCATGCGGATATAGTTACTGCCTTCGTTCATCTGCAGCATTTGTGTAAAGCGGTTCCATATCCAGATAGCGCTATAGTCTTCTTTGTCGAATCGTTGATGGGCTCCGATAGCTGCCCGGTAGTCAGCTTCAAAAGCTTGGTTCTCTTCTTCTGTATTCAGGTCTTTGATAGATAGCAGAATGTTGTGCAGTTTATCTCCTTTGTTGTATATCAGCTGCAGTGTGCTGAACGGTAGAAATACGCTGCGTTCATAGCTGTTGCCCAAATCCTGATAAATACCTATTACTTGATACATGATGCCGCCTATGTTCAGCATCTTTCCCAGTGCCTGCTCTGGCTGTTTAAAAAGAATCTCTGCCGACAGTTTGTGAATGACAGCCACCTTTCTGCTTTCTTGGATGTCCAATGCGTTGATAAATCTTCCTTCCACTATTTTCGGGCGGTTTATTTCCAAGTAGTTTGGATGTACTCCCCGTAGGCTTTCATTGATGTATTCTGCTCCGAAGCTAATGTTTGTATTTCCTTGATACAGTATGGCTCCTGCAGTTATCACATGTTCTTTCATTCGACTACTGATTTCCAGGTCGCCGTTGTTCAATTGTATGCGTCGTCCCTGTTTCAGACCGTCGTAGGGCTTACTGGTCCATCCTGCGCCTATTTGCAGGGAGTTCATGGCCAGTGATGACATTTGCTCGGTCTGTGCATTCAGCAGTCCGTTGCCTGCACCCAGCAGCACGATGAGAATAAAGATTCCCCATGCTACGGCACATCCGGTAAGCACCGTACGCAGTTTGTTGCGTCGTACAGTTCCGTATATTTCTTGCCAAAGGTCAATCATAATTGAGTGTGTTTTTTATTTCATCCATCCGTTTTGTCCAAATGGGCTGGCGTCATGCGACAGATTCTCTTCTATACTTTCTATTATGCCATCTTTTATATGAATGATTTTGTTAGTCTGGTTGGCCACTCCACTCTCGTGTGTCACCACTACGATGGTCATTCCTGTATCATGCAGTTCTTTAAGAATCTGCATCACTTCTACTGAAGTCTTGCTGTCGAGGGCTCCCGTAGGCTCGTCAGCCAGGATAATTTGCGGTTGGGCTATCAAGGCACGGGCAATGGCTACCCGCTGTTTTTGTCCGCCAGACATTTCGTTGGGCATATGGTGGGCCCATTCTTTCAGCCCCAATCGATCTAAATATTCCAATGCTAAGGCATTGCGTGCTTTTCGTCCTACGCCTTGATAAAATAAGGGAAGAGCTACGTTCTCTATCGCATTTTTAAAGGGTATCAAGTTGAACGATTGGAAGATGAAGCCTATCATTCGGTTGCGGTAGACGGCAGCTTGTGTTTCACTGAGATTCTTGATGAGTGTGTTGTTTAGTAGATATTCACCGGCATCGTAATTATCGAGTATACCCAATATGTTGAGCAAAGTAGATTTGCCCGATCCTGAGGCTCCCATAATGGATACGAATTCACCTTTTTCTATCCGTAAATCTATCCCCTTCAAAACATGTAGAGGGGCCCCATTGTGATAGGTCTTATGAATGTTTTTTAGTTGTATCACGTTATTAATATTTAAAATAGAACCAATTTATATTTCATTAGACGATGGCTCGGATAAAAAAGTTGCATTTAAGATGAACTTTTTAGCAAAAGATTTTGCATTCTCATTTTTCTTTGTGACTTTTGTAACCATAATAATTAACTAACCCTTTAAACAAATTGATATCATGAATTCTAATATGGAGAAGCCCTATGTAGTGGGTATTGATATAGGCGGAACAAATACTGTCTTTGGTGTAGTGGATGCACGTGGAACAATCGTTTCTATGGGCTCTGTAAAGACTGGTGCTTATGCTGATGTCAACGAATATGTAGATGAAGTTTGTAAGAATCTGTTGCCGTTGATTATTGAAAACGGTGGTGTAGATAAAATTAAAGGTATCGGTGTAGGTGCGCCTAACGGTAATTACTATAACGGTACTATAGAGTTTGCTCCGAACTTGCCTTGGAAGGGAGTAATTCCTTTGGCAGCTATGTTTGAAGAGCGATTGGGAATTCCTACTGCACTGACGAATGATGCCAATGCGGCTGCTGTAGGTGAGATGACTTATGGTGCAGCGCGCGGTATGAAGGATTTCATCATGATTACACTAGGCACTGGTGTTGGTAGCGGTATTGTTATCAATGGTCAGGTGGTATACGGACATGATGGCTTTGCCGGTGAATTAGGACACACAATCATCCGTCGTGAAAATGGCCGCATCTGCGGATGTGGACGTAAGGGATGTCTGGAAACTTACTGCTCGGCTACGGGTGTGGCACGTACGGCTCGTGAATTCCTCACTGCGCGTACAGAAGAAAGTTTGCTCCGCGCTATTCCGGCAGAAAGCATTACTTCGAAGGATGTATACGATGCTGCAGTGAAGGGCGATGCATTGGCTAAGGATATCTTTGATTTTACCGGTACGATTTTGGGCGAAGCATTGGCAGACTTTATTGCTTTCTCTAGTCCGGAAGCTATCGTATTGTTTGGTGGCTTGGCAAAATCGGGTGAATATATCATGAAGCCTATTTTGAAAGCAGTGGATGAAAATATTCTGAATATCTATAAAGGAAAGACCAAATTGCTGATTTCAGAATTGAAAGATTCGGATGCTGCCGTATTAGGTGCCAGCGCACTGGGATGGGAGTTGAAGGATATTAAATAATACCTGATATATCTGCTACTTTATAGCATTATATCTGTAGGTAGAATAAGGTAAATCCCTAGTTTTAGAGATTTCTGCTTTGAGTAGAATTTTTCTAAAACTGGGGATATTCTTTTTGTATCTATACATTTTATAGGTAACAAAAAAAGAGAGAACGTATAAATTTTATACGTTCTCTCTTCTGTGATCCGCTTGGGGCTCGAACCCAAGACCCCAACATTAAAAGTGTTGTGCTCTACCTGCTGAGCTAGCGAATCAATCCTTATTTGCTGTTAGCGGGTGCAAAGATAGGTACTTTTTGTTAACTTGCAAACTTTTTCGGAGTTTTTTTTGCTTGTTTTTTCCTTGTTATTCGTTTGTTGGTTGATTATCAACTGAATGCGTATTGCTTATTTTTTCACGCCGGATAATGAATCTATGATAGTATGATAACATCAAGGTGGTGAGTGGTAATGCAATAATCATACCGAGCATACCCATTAGCGAACCCCAGATTGAGAGTGAGAGTAGAATGATGGCAGGATTGAGCCCTGTAATCTTTCCCATGACTCTAGGGACAATGAAGCCGTCTTGTATCATCTGTACTATGGCAAATACGGCCATAGCCGAAGCCATGATAATCCAGAAATTACCACCCGTATCAGCTGCTTTAAGGATGGCCAGTACAATGGTAGGAATCATACCGATAATTTGCAGATAAGGTACCATGTTCAGTAGCCCGATAAACATTCCCAAGCCGATAGCTAGTGGAAAGTCTATAATTAGAAAGCCGATGCTGAATAGGATGCCCACACAGAGGGCTACTAGTGCCTGTCCGCGGAAATATCGGTTCATACCTTCTTTTACATCGTTGAACAGTCCTGTGGTAAAAGTGCGGTATTTCATCGGCACTAATTGAGCAAAGCCATCAGCGATGCTTTCATAATCGAGCAGAATGAATACGATGTAGAGCAAGATGATGAATACTGTGAAGATACTGAACAGAAGGTTGATGGATTCTGAAAGGAGTACCCATACTCGTGGCAACATATTTTTGATGGCCGACATCAGATCTTTTTCGTTGAACAATCGATCCAAAGTTTGCAAGTCGATGTTCTCGCGTAGAAATTCCGTCAGGGTGTGTGGCACATTGCTGTTATTGCCTCCGCTCGAGAAATACACCATCAATAAATCTTTCATTCGTCCGAATTCCTCTATCATAGGAGGTACCAATAGTAGAAAGCCGGCTGTGCCGATGGCCGTGAGCGTGCATAAGGCGCAGAAGATAGAAGCTACCCTATTCTTCAATTTAAGTTTGTATTGAAAGAACGTCACTAGCGGATAGATGAGATAAGCTATAAGCCACGCGATGAAGAAAGGCAGCAGCACACTGCTCAGTCGTTGTACCAGCATCAGCACACCGATAATGATGAGTCCGATGATGACTCCTCTTATAAAACTGTCGAATGTGATTTTCTTACGTTCCATGATTCAGTATGTTCGTTAAGCTACATTTCCCTTTGTTCAGAGTTATCCTTTCCCTTGCTTAAAGCTATTCTTTCTATTGCTCCGAGTTATCCTTTTTGATAGCTCTTAAGTAACATTCCCGGCACAGAGGCTCATATTCTTCTGTTTCACCCAGCAGTACCTGTTTATCGTTCTTTACTGTGCGGTGTGAAAAAGAAGCCAACTGTCCGCATTTCACACAGATGGCATGCACCTTGGATACTTCATCGGCTATGGCGCACAGGGCAGGCATCGGGCCGAAAGGTTTGCCGCGGAAATCCATGTCCAATCCGGCTACGATAACCCGCACACCGTTATTGGCTAATTGGTTGCATACATCCACCAAGCCTTCATCAAAGAACTGGGCTTCGTCAATGCCTACTACGTCTACTTCCGAAGTGAATAACAAGATGCTGGCCGATGAATCGATGGGCGTAGAAGAGATGGTATGACCTTCGTGCGATACTACATCTTCTTCTGAATAGCGAGTATCGATAGCCGGTTTGTAGATTTCTACCCGTTGGCGGGCAAATTTAGCGCGTTTCAGGCGGCGGATAAGCTCCTCGGTTTTTCCGGAAAACATGGAGCCGCAAATCACTTCAATTCTTCCTCTTTGTCTGGTTTCCTGGATATGATCTTCTGAGAATAGTACCATGATATCTGTTCAACATTATATTTAGGCACAAAAGTAACACTTTTGTTGGCTTTGCAGCATTTTTTCATTATTTATTTCTACATTTGCGGAAGTAATGTGATAGAATAACCATGGGAAAATTATATGTGGTACCTACTCCAGTAGGCAATTTAGAAGACATGACTTTTCGAGCCATCCGCATCTTGAAGGAGGTGGATTTGGTGCTAGCAGAAGATACCCGTACTTCTGGTATTTTATTGAAGCATTTTGAGATAAAGAATGCCATGCAATCTCACCATAAGTTTAATGAACATAAGATGGTGGAAAGTGTTGTTAATAGAATAAAGGGAGGAGAAACGGTAGCATTGGTATCCGATGCAGGTACCCCCGGTATTTCCGACCCCGGTTTTCTGGTGGTACGTGAGTGTGTACGAAACGGCATAGAAGTGCAATGTCTACCCGGTGCCACAGCCTTTGTACCGGCACTGGTTGCTTCGGGTTTGCCTAACGATCGCTTCTGCTTCGAAGGATTTCTGCCGCAGAAGAAGGGCAGGATGACACGGCTGAAAGCGCTGGTTGAAGAGCAGCGTACAATGGTGTTCTATGAATCTCCCCACAGGTTGGTTAAGGCCTTGACACAGTTTGCTGAATTTTTTGGTGAAGAACGTCAGGCTTCCGTATCCCGGGAAATATCCAAAATTCATGAGGAAACGGTACGTGGCACACTGGCTGAATTGATAGCTCATTTTACGGCCAATGAACCGCGGGGCGAAATTGTGATAGTAGTAGCAGGAATAGACGATTAAATAAAAACTTCATTAACTAAACGTAAAAACGAAAGCGTATGAAAAAGCTAGTTTTATTATGTGCATGTGCAGCTTTAGTAGCTTCATGTGACAGCTTTTCAGGAAGTAATAAAAACAAGTTGCAGGCTGAAAATGATTCCTTGATGATGGAACTTACTCAGCGCAATGCAGAGTTGGATGAAATGATGGGCACCTTCAATGAAATATCTGAAGGTTTCCGCTTAATTAATGCGGCAGAGAACCGGGTGGATTTGCAGCGCGGTGCCGTGGCCGAAGGGTCAAAGACTGCTAAGCAGAAGATAACTTCCGACATAGAGTTTATCCGTAAGCAGATGGAAGAAAATAAGGAGCAGATTGCCAAACTGCAGTCTATGCTGAAGAATAGCAAGTATAATTCTGCTCAGTTGAAAAAGGCAATTGATGCCTTGAATCAAGAATTGGTAGCTAAGGCCCAACGCATCGAAGAGTTGCAGACGGAATTGGCTTCCAAGAATATTCGTATACAGGAATTAGATGCAGCAGTTACCGATCTCACGGCTACCAAAGAACAACTGGTGTCCGAGAATGAAGCAAAATCAAAGACGGTAGCCGAGCAAGATAAGGCTTTGAATACGGCATGGTTTGTATTTGGCACTCGCAAGGAATTGAAGGATCAGAAGATTCTGAAGAATGGTGAAGTAATGAAAGAAGCCGATGTGAATAAGGACTATTTCACGAAAATTGATATTCGTACTACCAATGAAATCAAACTGTATTCTAAATCAGCCAAGTTGCTGACCAATCACCCTTCCGCATCTTATACCTTGGCAGAAGATGATAAAGGACAACTTTCTCTGAAGATTACTAACCCCAAGGAATTCTGGGGAGTATCTAAATACTTGGTTATTCAGGTAAGATAACCCTGCTATACAGAATGGCGGAAAGCATGTAGATATGTGTACAGACCGCCTATTCTTCAGACGCTTCAAACGCGGATGATACAGACGATTATTCCGATTTGGTTATAAAAATCCTTCCTAATAATCCGTGTCATCCGCGTTTGCTATGTTTGAACGAAGTATATTGATAAACGTTTTTTCATATAATTAAGAGCATGCCATATAAGAATCTCTTTTTCGATCTGGATGATACATTGTGGGCATTTTCGCAGAATGCACGCGACACTTTTGAGGAAATGTATCAAAAATACGGATACCATCGTTTTTTTCACTCATTCGAACATTTTTACCAACTCTATGAACGCCGTAATCGTGAATTATGGAGGGAGTATGGGCAGGGACTGGTAGATAAGGACGAACTGAATCGCCAACGCTTTCTTTACCCTTTGCAGGAGGTAGGTGTGGTAGACGAGGCTTTATCCAGACAATTTGCCCGTGATTTTTTTGAAGTAATTCCTACCAAACGTAAATTGATGCCTCATGCCCGTGAAGTTCTTCAAGAACTGTCGGGGCGGTATAATCTGTATATACTCTCCAATGGTTTTCAGGAGTTACAGTGTCATAAGATGCATTCGGCAGGTATCGACGCTTATTTCAAGAAAGTAATTTTGTCTGATGATATCGGAGTGCTGAAACCATGGCCGGAGATTTTTCATTTTGCCCTTTCAGTTACCCAGTCGCAGCTACACGAGTCGCTCATGATAGGCGACAGTTGGGAGAATGATGTGGCTGGAGCCGCCGGAGTAGGAATGCATCAGGTGTTTTATAATGTAAACGATATACCAACCACTCCTTTTCTACCCACCTTTCAGGTGAGAGACTTAAAAGAGTTGCTACAGTTCTTGTAGGAATGCCGAATATATTATGTACATTTGTCTGCGATTACACTCTTTTCAGGTGTTGCACTAAGTTAAATATCTAAATTTCTGCGTTATGGATACCTTGATACCTTTTGCATTGTTATGCTTCACTTCATTTTTTACGTTGACCAATCCGTTGGGCACTATGCCTGTATTTCTCACCATGACGCAAGGCATGAACGAGAAAGAGCGCAAAGCCGTAATTACACGCGCCACGTGGGTAGCTTTTATCACCATCATGGTGTTTACCTTTGCCGGACAGTTCCTTTTCAAGTTCTTTGGCATATCCACCAATGGCTTTCGTATAGCCGGCGGATTCATCATCTTTAAGATTGGTTTTGATATGTTGCAGGCACGATACACCCCCATGAAACTGAAAGATGAAGAAATCAAAACGTATGCAGATGATATTTCCATTACTCCTCTGGGTATTCCTATGCTGTGTGGCCCAGGGGCTATAGCCAATGGTATTGTCTTGATGCAAGACGCTCATTCTTTCGAAATGAAAGGAGTGCTTATCGGTATGATAGCCTTTATCTATTTGCTTACCTATTTTATACTGCGTGCTTCCACTCGTCTGGTGAATTTTCTAGGTGAAGTGGGCAATAATGTTATGATGCGACTGATGGGGTTAATCTTGATGGTAATTGCTGTAGAATGTTTTGTAAGTGGTGTAAAGCCGATATTGATTGAAATAATAAAGACTGCTACAGTCTGATTGAAAAAGTGGCAGATACAGTAAAGGCGGTTGTATCCATTAGAGATACAACCGCCTTGTTTATTCTCAGATAGGTTTATCTTTCAACTTATCTCTGTGGCAGTGTATTGGCCCATTCGTTTTGTTCTACACCAAATCCGGAGTTGATTTCTGCATTTGGAATAGGAAATACCAACTTAGATATCTGGTAATCCTGGTAAGTAAACTGCACGTTTGGAGCTCCGGTAGCATATACTTCGGCTTTTTCATCCCAGCGTCTTAAGTCGTATAGGCGCATACCCTCCTGAAACAATTCACGGGCACGTTCATCTTTCAAGAATTTGATCAGCTCTTCTTTTTCGGCTGGCAGGTCGGCTACAGATTGGATGGCAGCATTTCGTTTGGCCACTGTAAGCAAGGCATTTTTAGCATGTTCCAGTGAGCCTTTGCTACTTTTCAGATTAGCTTCGGCCAAAATCAGAAACATTTCCGGTGCATTTACAATGTAATTTGTACCATAAGCAGCATTACCAGAGTCAAAGTGCGAGAATTTTCCTCCGGCAAATATCGGAGTCTCTTGCGTAGATTTAGGACTCCAGTCAAAGATGGTAGTACGACAATCTTGTTCTCCGAAGAGTTTTTGCAGTTTGGGGCTCGGGCTGATATTATAAGTAGACCACAGCGTTCCGCTTGAATTGGCCGACCAGTTATTGGTCTGTGTAATGGCCAGTGCAAAGAAACTTTCTTTATTAGATGTGCTGTTGTTATAGAGCGACTTATATTCCTTTCCATATGTCAATGTGGAAATGTTTTTGGCTTTCAGCGCTTTATCAGCATAGCTGATGGCATTGTCCCAATCTTCCATGTAGAGATAAGTGCGTGCCAATAGTCCATATACAGCTGCTTTATTCAAATAGATAAGTGTTTCTCTATCTGCCTTGGCATTTTCAAAATGCTGGATGGCATTGGTAAAGTCGCCCACTACAGCTTCGTAGCTTTTTCCTACTGTGGTGCGGCTCACTTTGGAATGTGCCGGAATAGGCTTGTCTATCACTACAATGCCGGGCTCATCCGAAAAGTCCTGGCCGTTCACCTTGATTTGGTGCGCAAAGATATTGGTCAGCAACAGTTGGGCATATCCTCTCAAGGCGTAAGCCTCGGCCATGTAGATGTCCAGTTTCTTTTTATCAGCCTCATTGACCTTGTCATACAAGGCTTGAATACCTTCTATGATGCGGGCTGCATTGTCGGCAGTCTTATAGCCGTACTCCCAAATATCGTTCAGATAGACTTCTGTATCTGTAAACGTAAATGTGTAGATACGGTTAAAGTGTCCGGTTTTACCGTTCCAATAGCTGATATCTGTAGGAATATCGGCTATATTCAGCGCATAATTTCCTGCAAACTTATAATAGTACAAGTCGTAGTAGGTACCGTTTAGTGCAGTCGATATTTTTTCTACAGAAGTCAATCCGTTCTCCAAATCAGTTCCGTTATAGTAATCAGTGTTCAGGAAACTGTTTCCACAGCTAGAAAACCCCGCAGTCAGTGTCAGGGCCATCAACAGGTTTGCTATTTTTTTTCTCATGATGTAATGCTTGTTTAGTTAGACAATAGTTGTTGCATCTTTAGAAGGTAAGTTGAATACCTCCGATAAAGGTGCGTGCAGCCGGATATTGCCATGCAATGATACCGTTGGCAGATGTTTCCGGATTATATCCGATAAAATCACCGGCAGCAAAGGTATACAGGTTGTCCACTGAAATATAGGCACGCAATCTCTGTACGAAG
Source organism: uncultured Bacteroides sp. (assembly GCA_937890825.1). Classification (GTDB taxonomy): domain Bacteria; phylum Bacteroidota; class Bacteroidia; order Bacteroidales; family Bacteroidaceae; genus Bacteroides. The sequence goes on from CALADS010000005.1 coordinate 16,663, forward strand.
ATTTTTTCCATCCAGCTCTTAGGCAGGGTATATCCCAAGGTTACATTGCTGATGCGCAGGTAATTTCCGTTGTACAAGAAGCGGGAAGAATCTGCGGTAGAGTTATGCGGGTCGTTATAAATATACTGCGGGTATTTGGCATCTTTGTTTTGTTCTGTCCAGGAGTTGAGGGCTACTTCTTTCAGCGGCGTACGGAATGCCATGCCAAAACCTGTAAACGGAGCACCGGAATCATACACTTTTCCACCGATTCGATAGTTGAAGTTGAGGCTGAAGTCCAGGTCTTTCCAATTCAGGTTTGTACCGAATCCACCCAAGATTTTCGGGTCGGCACTTCCTAAATAGCGTTTGGCTGCTTTATTGTACTCCGAAGTAGTTTCGCTGCCTTCCTCATTAAGATACCACAGAGGTTTTCCTGTTTCACGGTCCACACCGGCATATTCCTTCATATAGAACTGGTTATACGGACGTCCCTGTTCTATGATTTGGAAAGTTGATTCGATGGGTTTGTCAGTTGATAGCTTGATAACTTCGTTCTTGTTCCAAGTTAAGTTAGCAAACACATTCCAACTCCAATCCTTATTTTGTATCAGTGAAGCATTGGCCGAGAATTCAATACCGCGGTTTCGGATAGATCCAATGTTCATGAACGTGCTGGAAAGTCCTGAAGTCATAGAGAGCGGAATTTCAAAAAGAGCATCCGAAGTCTTTTCATTATAGAAGTCGAAAGTCAGATGAATGCGATTGATCAATGATAAATCAAAACCAATATCAAACTTCTTGGATGTTTCCCAGGTAAGGTCGCGGTTGGTGATACTGGTAGGAATCATGCCCGGACGTTGGTTGTAGTTATATCCGGTAGTATAAAGTCCTCGTGCAGCATACCAGTCAATATCTTGATTACCTACTGTACCGTAAGAAGCTCTAAGTGTAGCATTGGTAATTACCGGGTTATTGGCCAGGAATGATTCACCGGAAATACGCCATTTAGCACCTACCGACCAGAAGTTACCCCAGCGGTTGTTGCTTCCGAAGGCCGAAGAACCGTCACGGCGGAAGGAAGCCGACAAGTAGTACTTATCTGCATATGAGTAATGTAAATCGCTGAAATAAGAGGCCAGGCGAGCTTCTTTCTTGTAGTATTGGTTTCCTTGGTCTGTACCTGCTGTAGTCAGGTCACGCATGCCTGATCCGGCAAACGGAAAGTCTGACTTGGAATAATATTCAAAGAAATACGATTTCTTCTGCATTTCCTGTCCCAGCATCAAACCAATATTGTGCTTGTTGTCGAATGTATAGTTCCATCCGAATATGTTGTTCCAAGTCACTACGGTGTTACGGGAATTATGCTGTTGTCCCAAACCATTATAGCCCATTCCTTGTGGATTGTATAATGCACTCCAATACTGGTATTGGCGTAAGTCGTTGATGTTGACACCCAACGTAGTTTTAGCATAGATTCCCCATCCGAAATCAATCTGCAGATAGGGATTCAGATTAATCATCTGTGTTTTGTTTTCATTCAGGTCACCGGCTGTTTTATCCATAATAGCCAGCGGGTTGTAGTTGTTGATGTTGGCATAGCTTCCATCTTCTGTATAGAAGGGATTCATGGGGGTCATGCTAGAGATAGCTGCCGTAAGCGGGCTGCTCATAGAACCGCTGGTAGAAAGTGAGAATCCGTTTTGGGTAGAGTAGCTGTACGATGAATTCACACCGATGCGAGCCCAATTGAATTTGCTTTCCAAGTTGATACGTCCAGAGAAGCGTTCCATGTCAGAGCCGATAACCAAGCCTTCTGTATTCAGATACCCCATACCTACATAATAGCTGGTTTTGCCCATATTGCCTTGTACATTCAGGTTATAATCCTGATAATATCCCTTTCGAGTGATGGCATCCATCCAGTCGTAAGAAGATTTTCCATCCCAATTAAAGTAATCATTGGACAGAAACTTGTAGTTATCTTCCCACTTTCCCCCTTTGGCAGCAGTCAGACCGTCAGCGAAGAGGTTCATAGATTCCTGTGCATTGGCAAAGTCCATGTTGTTGTTGCCCATTGCTACAAATCCCTGCTTGATATCCAGGTTGATATTGAATTTGCCTTCTGCACCTTTTTTAGTAGTAATCACGATGACTCCATTGGCAGCCCGTGAACCGTAGATGGCTGTTGCAGCTGCATCTTTCAGCACGGTGATATTTTCTATATCCGCCGGGTTGATAGACGACATCGGGTCCACCGAGTTGTTATTCTTGGCAGTCAGTCCATTCTCGTCTGTATCCGATGATATAGGCATGCCATCGATTACATACAGAGGCTGCGTACCAGAGTTCAGTGAGCCGCGTCCACGTACATAGATAGAGCCCCATACTCCCGGCATACTGCTGGAATTGTTCATTTGAATACCCGGTACGGCACCTTCCAGTGATTTTACAAAGTTGGCATCCGTCTTTTTGGCAATCACGTCTTTGCCCACCACGGCTGCAGCACCGGTAAAGGCCGCTTTACGTTGCACCCCGTAGCCTGTTACCACCACTTCGTCCAGCATTTCTGCATCCGATTTCATAAGAACCTTTACTTCCGGTTTAATAGCCACTTCTTGGGTTTGCATTCCAATATATGAAATAACCAAAGTTTTAGCACTGTTTGGTACATTAGAAAGTTCAAACTTGCCATCTATATCTGTGATAGCTCCTACTTGGGTGCCTTTTACCAATACGGAAGCACCGATTACCGTCTGCCCGTCTTCTTCCGATATCACAACACCTGTGACCTTTACGTCTTGGGCAGTTACCAGGCCGATACCTACACTTAGGAAGGCCAGAAATAACATCATTTTTCTTTTCATAAATTCTCTCTAAATTTTAAATCATCAACGAATAGTTTCTTGATTAAAGTCTAATGCAAAAGTAAGGTTTGAATTCTAAAATGTTACTATTTGCTAGAAAAATATTCTAATTTTGTCAAAATGTTACTTTGTTGTAGTTGGCTTATTGTGTTTTTTAGGATGCTTTTAGTCTAGTATAATATGAAAAATCCTTTTCTTTCCTGACATTTTGTTATAATAAGGAACCGAAATTTGCGAGTTTATACGTGGTTAAATCTGTAAAAACGTTAAAGATATAGGGCTGATTTCTATAAAAAAATAGAAGAACTAGCTTTTCTAGTTCTTCTAATACGTTCTTTTATATTTTATGAAATAGCAGCACATTTTGTGAAAAATCTTCTAGTATGTAAAATTAATTGCAGCTGCTATAAAGGTGTTTGCATAACATGAAAAACAGAGAATTTTTCTCTTTGGAGTTGCGTTTATTTTTACATACATGCCATTCTGATTCTTATTACAATTCATTTCATTCTACGAGGGTGAATGAAACTATGTGTATCTAACAACAGAAAAGAGAGAACGTATCATCCTATAATGCGTTCTCTCTTTCTTAATCAGCCTATTAATAACGGCTTTTTTATGTATTATTTTTGGCTAGACGGAAGTACAAGCATTTCCTGTGCTTCTCCGAATGAACCGGCTGCACAAGTAAACTTCAATACAAACAGGATGCCATTTTCTATCATTTGACCTGAACCTTCAGCGTATGATGCTCCGTATTGACCGTCTGTAAATACATTTTGTTTATCTACCGTGAATGTAGAACCGTCTCCTTTGATAATCATTGGCAGACCTTCTTCGTAAAGGTCATTCACGCGATACCATTCTGCATGGTCGGCTTTGTCTACCATAACGGGTATTTGTGCAGGTTGTCCTTCTTGGGCAAAGAAAGAGGAAATCCATACGCACTGTCCTATGCTGTTCCATTTAATACCAAAGAAAGACACGCTGGATGAGTGCTTCTCGTTTCCGCTTACTGCGACAGCAGTAATTGTGTTTTCGCCAAAGATGCCTGTTATTATTACATCTTGTGTCGATTCTCCTTGGATGCTCTGTAACTTTGTACCTTCTTTGATTACTTTATCTGCATAGGCGGCTTCTCCGTGTTCGGCTATATAAGCCTCTTTGGCCGAAGTCAGTTCTGTAAGGTAATAGGCTGATTCCGTACAGTTGTTGGTTACAAAGCGCACTCTTACGTCATTGTCTGCATTGTATCCTTCGCCGGGGTTATATGTATAAGCTATGATTGAAGGCATGGAGTCTCCTCCTATACTGGTACCTTCATCTGCCGAGCAAGCTGTCATAAAGAGAACAGCAACCAGCATTAGTAGGTTATATAATTTATTTTTCATAACGTGCTCTTTTTATATATGTAAATTAATTGTTTATGAAGACTTACCAAATGTATTCTTCCGAGTCAGCTGTAGGAGCTATCGGGGTCGGGTTGTTGGTACAAGCTGTATTGTTCATAGTCTCCGTTTCTACAATACATAAGTTCATCCAATCGGGAGGAGTCTGAACATTCCAGCGGAACGTTTCTAGATGGTTGGTGTTGGCATAACTGCGGATAATACCTTTGTTCAGACGTTTGATATCAAATGTAGCAAAGCCTTCTCCCCATAATTCCACACGACGTTGCCACCACACTTCATTTTGGAAAGCAGAAGTAGACTGATTGTAGTAGGTATCATGGTGCTTGCCGTATTCAAACTTTGAGTCGCGTGTTTTGGCAAAGGCCTCCAGCAATGTTTTCCCGCGGCTTTCATCCTGCATACCGGCTGCTTCTATCTCAATGAGCTGCATTTCTTCCACACGCATCAAAGGTACGGCACAATTGAAGCCGATGTACTGGTTAGAATGTCCTTCCGCACCGCCGGCAGCCCGGAATTTCAGAGAGAATCCGCCCACGGCTTTTGAGCCTACAGCTGCTGTCTTATTGGGGCCGCCCCCATAACCGGAGTAATACACATCGTCTGCATAGTCTGAATAAGCTTTGAGGGCTTCAATCTTGTCTTCCGGTGTGGCCAAACCGTCTATGGCAAAGTCTACGAAGCATTTCTTGCGGAAGTCTGTAGCCGGAATGGTTTCATACAAGTGGCGGTCGATGCTCAACTGATAGCCGTAGCTGGAAGCGTAACCACCCTGGGAGCCGTTTACTTCCAGAAACATGAATGAACCCCAACTTCCGTCGGCATCGTTACTTACAAGCACGTCGTCGGTAGCCTTGTGCTGCATGTACAGCATCCATGAATCGTTAGGCGTGTTAAAGGCAGTAGCTCTGTCCAGGTATTGCTGCTCGTTCATCGGGGTATATCCTTTCTGAGCCAGTTTGGCATAATTCTCGGCATTGGGCCAGTCTTCCATTACCTGATAAGCGCGGGCTTTCAGTCCGTATACCACTGAGAGGTCAGGCGTAGTCTTGTCCTTGCGTTCATAACCGGTTAGAAACTCTTCTGCCTTGTTCAGGTCTTCTATTATTTTTCCCCACATCACCTCGTTGGTAGCCCGCGGATTATTAGCCATTTCTGCAGGCGTGGTTTTGTCAGAGATATAAGGTACGGTTTCGGCATTTTTATCAAGCGCATAGGTCTTGCAGGCAAACATACGTGCCAAGTCCATGTAATAGAACGCACGCATGGCATAAGCGATGCCCACACCGGCTCTTTGAGCTTCCGAAGGGGTATCACCTGCCAATGAGATTACCGTATTGCAGTTCTTTATCCAACTGTAATAGATGGTCCAGGGATATTGGCAAATAGCATAGCGGGGTCCCAGACCGGTACTACAAGTGTACCATGTACTGAACCAGTGGCCGGCATCGTCTATGACTATATCCTGTCCCATTACATCACGCATCAGGAAGAAACTAGGGTAACCAAAATCAAAAGGATATTTGGAATTGTACAGAATTTTTCCAACCATGGTAGAGGTGATTCCGTCTACAAAGCCCTGGAATGAGTTGGGGGCTTCGGCAGCCTGGTCTTTAGACACATAGCTAGTCTGCGGAGAGAATTCTTTCATACAGCCGGTCATCAACGACATTCCTGCCGCTGCTACGGCTAATAAAAATATTTTATTCTTCATATATTTCTTGTTTTAAAATCATTAGAATGTAATTTGGAAGCCACCGGAAATATTGCGTGCCGGTGAATATGTGGCGATGCTCGAATTTCCGTCGTAAGAATAACGAGGATCCAGACCCTTGCGTGCCGACCAGAAGCAGAGGTTTTCACCAGCTACATAGATGCGCAGCTTGGAGAAGTATTTCGTCCATTTCTTGGGCAACGTATAGCCTACTGTAAACGACTGGAAGTTCAGGTAGCTGGCATCTGTCAAGAAGCGGTCTGATGCGGCAAATACCGTGAACTGGTCACCATACTGCCAACGCGGAATGTCGCTTCGTGTGTTGTTCGGGCTCCAGGATTTGATATAGTCTTTGTGGATGGCACCACCGGCACCATTCGAAGTTTCTTGCGGACTCATCATGCTGGCATAGCGGAAGTCTTGCACCTTACCGCCAATTTGATAGTCGAACGAAAGCGAGGCATCAAATCCGCCTACGCGCAAGGTAGTGCTGAAGCCACCGAATACTTTAGGCAATATACTTCCTTGTTTATAGTAGGTAGCTTCATTGGGGTTGGTGGTAGTAGAGGTTCGATTCTCACCGGGAGCACCAGGAAGTTTCAGATTGTCGTCCACCCAATAGAGTGCCTCACCCTTTTCGTTCACTCCGGCATACTCTATACAGTAGGCGTTATACAGTGGACCGCCCACTTCATACCAGTTACCGCCCATTCCGGTGCTGTTGGTCTCGTTGAAACCGCCCATGGCCGCAGTCTTTGCAGCGGGTAGGCTCAGAATTTCAGTCTTGTTGTGCGACAGGTTGGCCGATAGACTCCAGTCTACCAAGTTAGATTTGATGATGTTGCCCGTCAAAGCCACTTCCACACCTCTGTTGCGGATGTCGCCCACATTGCTGTAATAGCCTCGTGTACCCGATGATTCCGGTACTGACAGCCAGAACAGCAAGTCGCTAGTCTTCTTATTGTAGAAGTCAATGTTACCGGTAAGACGACCTTTCCAAAGGCCAAATTCCAAACCTACGTTGTAGTTAGTGGTAGTTTCCCATGTAATATCCGGGTTACCCATACGCATAAAGGTTGCACCCATAGAAGTATCGCCTGTGGGAGCCAGTCCATATAAATCGGTATAAGCATAGGCTCCAATGTTATCGTTACCCTGCTGTCCTACAGAAAATTTCAGTTTCAACATATCCAGCCAGTCGGATGTGCTTTCCATAAACTTTTCTTTTGTGATGATCCAAGCTGTACCTAATGACCAGAAATTACCCCAGCGGTTTTCCTTGGCAAAGTTGGATGATGCGTCGCGACGGAACGAAGCCGAAGCAAAATACTTGTCATCGTAATCATACTGTGCGCTTCCGAAGAAACCTTCCACATTATATTCGCTCTTATAAGAGGAGCCATCTATAACTTTAGCGAATGCATCGATTTCGGGCACTCCAGGTGAGTATCCGCCCTGTGCCATAGCTCCCAAGAACTTCGTTGTTGTGCGATAGTATTCATGACCGGCCATTACGCTTACGCTATGTTCGCCAAAATCTTGAAAATAGGTAAGTGTCTGCACGTGATTGGAGCGCAGAGCTGAAGTAGACTGCTTATTCAGTTCTCCGTTAACGCCCGTTTTGGAACCATAGAAGGGATTCCCGTAATTGTAGTAATTGGTTTCTCCCCAGATTACGGTGCTGGTAGCATTGGCTTTCAAAAAGCTGGTGATGTTCACGTCTGCTGTAAAGGTTCCGTTCAACTGGTTGCCGCCCGATTCTGTTACATCATATTGGTTGGCAGCCAATGGGTTGGCGGTAGCCATGAACGGACGGTTCAGACCGTAGCCACTGCCCGGACCGCCAAAGTCGTACATATCGCGGCCATTTTCGTCTTTCAGTATTACCACATTGCCATTTTCGTCGTATCCGCGTACATAAGCCGGATAGATGGGCGCAATACTTCCGGTGAAGTACATCATGTTCATACTGTTGGCCTGAGTACTTTGGTTCGGAATAGAGTGCTGCATGGAGTGGTTATAAGCCACATTGGCACCCAATTTCAGCCATTTTTTCACCTTATAGTCTGCACGGATGCGTGCGCTGAGGCGTTCATAGTCGGAGTTTACAATGATACCTTCATCATTTAAGTAGCCCAAGCTAGCATAGAAGGAAGAACGGTCATTTCCACCATTAACGCTTACGTTATATTCTTGTCTCAGTGAGTTACGGTATGCCAAGTCTTGCCAATCATCCGGAGTCAGGTAATAATCTTGTCCGTTATTACTGATTTTTCGTCCCAATGTTGCATTGGGGTTTAATTTGCCATCCATTCCAATCAGCATTTCACCTTCAGGCAATGTATATACGTTGTATCCCAAATGATTAAGCATGGTCTTGTTTGCATACGCATTCGCTGCAGAAGCCGTGTTGCCTTGGCCATAGAAAGCGTAGTTATACAATTGTGAATAGTACGCTTCATAATACTCACCCGGATCGGTAATTACATCATAATCTTGTACGGCGCGTGAGTTTACACCCCATTTCATATCCACGTTTACTACAGCATCTTGAGTCTGGCCTTTCTTGGTGGTTACAATGATAACACCAGCAGCACCACGGGCACCATACAGTGCAGCAGAAGCGGCATCTTTCAGTACCGAGATAGATTCGATGTCACCTTGCGGAATGTTTGAAAGGCTGGCTGTGTAAGGAGCACCGTCTACAATGACCAGCGGGTCTGTACTGGCGTACATAGAGGCAATACCACGGATGTTGATTTTGTTATTGTTGTCGCCCGGTGCACCAGAATTGCCGCGGATTTGCAAGCCCGCAACCGAACCTACCAATGCATCCGATACATTTGTAGTGATGCGTTTAGATAACTCTTCGTTTCCTACCACTGCTGCAGAACCGGTAAAAGCCGATTTCTTAGCAGTACCGAAAGCCACTACCATTACTTCATCCAACACCTCCGTATCCGATTTCATCATTACTTTTACATTCGGCTTGATAGCCACTTCCTGTGTTTGCATACCGATGTAAGAAACTTGTAGAGTTTTTGCCGAACTTGGTACATTGGGCAAATTAAACTTATCATGTTGCTTATAAAACTCATGGCTATCCTGTGAAAACTATAAACGGCATCGCCGTTTATATAAACGACACCGCTGTTTGTATAAACGACAGTGCCGTTTGTAAAAACGGCGATGCCGTTTATAGTTTATATATGTATTCTCGAATATTACCGATAATATAAAGAACTTTATCCTATTGCTATCAGTTTATTCTCAATCAATCTTTCCAGTGAAGCACTTCCCCAAATCATGGATAATTGTTTGGTCCAATATAGCAGAATATAGCTGGGTGGTTTTTATACTTTTATGCCCCAATAATTTCTGCACAGTAGTGATGTTTACACCTATATATATTAATAAGGTAGCATTGGTATGTCTGGCCGTATGAAAAGTAACTGTCGTGTGCAATCCTGCCAGTCTCGCAATTCGATTCAGTTCTTTATTCACATTTGAATTATCTTTCAGGCAAAAAAATGAATTCAAATCTATTCTATATTTTTCTAATATACACATTGGCTTTCCATGAAACAGCAAAGAAAGAGGTAAACGAACACATGCACCTGTCTTTACAGATGTATATTCCAGCCAATTGCCTTCTTTTAAATTAGAGTAGCTGAGGTGGGTAAAATCAGAATACCTCATGCCAGTATAGCAACAAAATAAAAAGGCATCCAATGTCTTTTGCAGGTTTAGGTGTTTACCTGCCAACTCTAACTTTTCTAATTTATACAGTTCATCAGGCATGAGAAATGTATGATGAGAGTCTACAGCCTTGATTTTATAATGTCTAAAAGGATACTGTTCCCATGAAATATATCCTTTATGCACAGCCAAATTTACATAACGCTTTAATTGCTTCATATGCTTGGCAATAGTATTGGTATGAAGGCCTTGGTTCTGCATGAAATAGTCAAAACGAGTGAGAAAATCAAAAGTTAACTCTGCAAAAGCAATGGAGGACTGAAAGGTTTGCAGAAGATTCCACGTGGTGAAGTGATTCCTTTTTGTGCTAGATTTAATGGATGCTAATTCTATCTCATGAGAAAAAAAAGAGAGAAAATCATCTTTTTCTCGTTTACGCTTGCAAACTGTTAAATACGCATTTGAGATTCTGCTTTTACATAAGCATACAATTTTAAATACAATACGATTCATATCTATTAAAACTTAAATGTAACCGATACATAATATATAAGATGAATCTATAAAGTTCTTCTAGTTTATTACAAAACTATGATGATATGAGTTGATTATTTAATAGAAACGTAAATGGTGGCAGAAACAATTTAGCATACATATATTGTATGCTTTAGGAAATCTCGTTACAAAAAGCTCCTTACTATTAAAATTAACAGATTGAAATGTTAATTTTTAAATCTGATAACTAAAGATAGATATTTTTATTTTGCCTTTTTGATTATTTTTATAACGGACATATGACTACTAGATTTGAAATCATCTGCTATAAAACATAAAAACGACTACTTTAATATCAAAATGAAAGTAATAACATGATTTATTCTTTGCGATTGTTGTATATTTCATATTTATTAATATATTTGCACTTTTGTTAGAGTAGAGAGAATTTTAATATATATAGTTAAACTTTAAGAGAGAATTTATGGAAAGAAAATTAATGCTGTTATTGGCCTGTCTTTTTATGAGCATAGGCTTAGTAACTGCCCAGACTCAGAAAGTCACGGGTATCGTGATTTCCGAAGAAGACGGGCAGCCAGTGATTGGTGCTTCTGTATTGGTAAAAGGTACGCAATTGGGTACAATTACCGATGTGGACGGTAAGTTCAACTTACCCAATGTACCAAGTTCGGCAAAAACTCTGCAAGTTTCCTACATCGGAATGCAAACACAGGAAGTAGTCATCAAGCCGAATGTAAAAGTAATGATGAAATCAGACTCTGAAATGCTGGACGAAGTAATGGTAGTGGCTTTCGGTACCGCTAAGAAATCTGCTTTTACCGGTTCTGCTAAGGTAGTGGGCTCTGAAAAGCTGGAGCAGTCGCAGGTGACTAGCGTTACTGAAGCATTGGCTGGTGCTGTGCCGGGTGTTACCATGACTTCAAGCAACGGTGCTCCGGGTGCTACCTCTTCTATAAAGATTCGTGGTTTCAGCTCTTTGAATGCTGGTAACGACCCCTTGATTGTGGTGGATGGTTCTCCTTACAGTGGGGATATCAATAATATCAATCCTAACGACGTGGAGTCTATGACCGTTTTGAAAGATGCTGCTTCCAATGCATTGTATGGTGCACGTGGTGCCAACGGTGTGATTATCATTACTACGAAAAAGGCTAACTCTCGTGGCGAAGCGGTCGTTAAGTTTGATGCCAAGTGGGGTGCTAATACCCGTGCTTTGCAGAAATACGATGTCATCGACAATCCGGGTGAATTTTACGAAATGCACTATAGAGCCATGAACAATTACTATATGAATGGTAAGGGTATGAGCGCTCAGGATGCTTGGATGGAAGCCAACAAGAATCTGTGTGGTGCCAACGGTGGTTTGGGTTACAATGTATATACCGTTCCTGAAGGACAGTATCTGATTGGTTTGAACGGTCGTTTGAATCCGGCTGCTACGTTGGGTAGAGTGGTTAATTATAAGGGACGCGATTATTTGCTGACTCCCGATGATTGGGAAGATGTAGGTACTCGTACCGGTATGCGTCAGGAATACAACTTCTCTGTAAGTGCTGCCAATGAAAAATCTTCATTCTATGCTTCATTAGGTTACTTGGAAAATGAAGGTATTACCTATGGTTCTGACCTGAAACGTCTGACTGCCCGCTTGAGAGCAGACTATCAGGCTAAGAAATGGATGAAAGTGGGTGGTACAATCTCTTACGCTCGTTTTGATACGAACTCTTTGAGCGAAAATGGTAACAGCTCTTCTACAGCCAATGTATGGGCCTTTACTTCTCAGATGGCTCCTATCTATCCGGCTTTCGTACGTAATGCCGACGGTAGCATCATGCTGGATAAGAACGGTCTTGAAATGATGGACTACGGTAGTGGTATCAATGCGGGTATGATTCGTCCTTTTATCTCGGATGCTAACCCGATTCAGGATAACCGCTTGAATACGAACAACGCAGAAGGTAATGCCTTCAACGTAAACGGTTTTGTAGACATCACTCCGATTGAAGGCTTGAAGATTACTATCAACGGTGCATTCAACCTGGATGAAACACGTTTCACTACTGTACACAATCCTTATTATGGTCAGTTTGATTCAACCGGTGGTACAGTAAGTAAGGAACATCAACGTACCTATGACTACAACTTGCAACAGTTGATTTCGTATGCTCGTTCATTTGGCAATAACAACTTTGACATCTTGCTGGGTCACGAATATTATGATAACCGTGGTTATGTATTAGGTGGTAGCAAATCTAACATGTTCTCACAGGATAACAAGGAATTGGATGGTGCCGTAATCGATGGTAAACGTGCTTATTCTAGCATCGCACGTGTTAACAACGAAGGTTATTTCGGACGTTTGCAATATAATTATGATGAGCGCATCTTCGGTTCTGCTTCTTTGCGTCGTGATGCATCGTCTCGCTTCCATCCGGATCACCGTTGGGGTACGTTCTGGTCAGTAGGTGGTGCTTGGCTGATCAACAAGGAAAGCTGGTTTGATGCCGATTGGGTACAAGAACTGAAAGTGAAAGCTTCTGTGGGTTCTCAAGGTAACGATAATATCGGTAACTTCCGTTACACAGACGTGTTCAACATCGTGAACTCTGATAACCACATCGGTACTTCCTTTGCAGCCAAGGGTACAAAAGACATCACTTGGGAAACCAACACCAACTTCAATATCGGTGCTGAATTCCAGTTGTGGAACCGCGTAACCGGTAGCATTGAATATTATTACCGCAAGACTTCTGATATGTTGTTCTCCTTCTCGGTAGCTCCTTCTTTAGGTTACGCTTCTTATCTGGACAACGTAGGTAGCATGATTAATACTGGTGTTGAAATGGATGTCAATATTAACCTTTTCGACAAACGCAACTTTACATGGGATGTGAACTTGAACATGTCAACACTGAAGAACAGACTGAAAACGTTGGACAATGATAAAAAGGTTTCTACCGAATATACCGCTGACGGAAAGGCTTATAAAGGCTACTCCAGTGGTTCGTTCTTTATCGCAGAAGACCTTTCTATGTACACTTGGCGTTTGAAAGATTATGCCGGTGTGAATGAAAACGGTGAATCTATGTGGTACATCAACAAGAAAGATGAAGCAGGTAATATCATCGGTCGTGAAACGACAACCAACTGGAGTAAAGCTGACTATTACATTACAGAAGAATCCAGTATTCCAAAAGTATTTGGTGGTTTCGGTACTAAATTGAAAGTGTATGGCATCGACTTCGGTATCAACTTTACTTATCAGCTTGGTGGTAAATCGGTAGACGGTACGTATGCTTACTTCATGTCTTCTCCATCAGGTACACCGGGTTCTAACTACCACAAGGACTTGTATAAGGCGTGGACGCCGGATAATCCGAACAGCAACATTCCTCGCTTCCAGATGAATGACCAATATTCGGCAGCTACCTCTACTCGCTTCTTGACAAATGCCAGCTACCTGAATATCCAGAACATCAATGTAGGTTATACATTGCCTTCTAAGTGGACAAAGAAACTGGCCATCAACGCACTGCGTGTTTATATGTCGGCTGAAAATGTCTTCTATTGGTCTAAGCGTAAGGGATTTGACCCGCGTCAGTCTTATGACGCTGCATCCAATGCAACTAATTATTCACCGATGCGTACCATCTCCGGTGGTGTGTCATTTGAATTCTAAACCTATACAAAGCATATAATCGTATGAAAAAGAATATAGTAAAACTCCTTTCTTTAGCAGCTGCATCGACATTTATGTTCTCCAGTTGTATTGAAGAAGTAATTCCAGAAAGTTCACAGGCAACTTCTGAGCAAATTGGTGCTTCGGCTACGGCGCTCGAAGCAGCCGTAAACGGTATGCCTTCTCAAATGGTGCAAGGATATCTGGTTTACGGAAAACAGACACATGAAACAGACCTGGCTTATCCTTCCCTGATGCTGGCACAGACTCAATTATTGGGTGATATAGTAGCTCAGGATTATGGTTACGACTGGTGGTGGCCCTTTAGTGCTAATCTTCAGATGGCTGATAACAGCTACGCATCGTTCTTGCCTTATTTTACCTTGTATAAATTCATCAAATCAGCCAATGACGTGATTGCAGCAGTGGATGTAACCGATCCGTCTATCTCATCGGATATGCGGGGATATGGCGGTATGGCACATGCATTCCGTGCATTCAATTACTACAATTTGATGGTGCTGTTCGAACCGATGGAAAACATCTATACAGACTGTAGCAAGGTGATGGGGCTTACTGTTCCTAAGGTAACGGAAGAGACTACTAATGATATAGCTAAGAATAATCCGCGCCTCCCTCATGATGAGATGGTGAAGTTCATTCTGGAAGATTTGGCGAAAGCTGAAATCGGGCTGGAAGATTTTACACCGGCTACCAAGAATTTCCCCAGCTTGGCTGTGGTTTATGGCTTGATGGCCAAAGTACATCTGTGGGACAAGAATTATGCAGAAGCTGCTAAATTTGCCCGTAAGGCAATTGAAACATCAGGGGCAACTCCGATGACTCAACAGGAATGGCTAGACCCGACTACCGGTTTCAACACGGCCACTTCTGCCTGGATGTGGTATCTGCATCCCACAGAAGCCAATATGGGTAACCTGGCTAATTTTACTGGTCATATATCAAGTGAAGCTGACTGGGGATATAGCTCTTTGTCGAAATTGCAGATTGCCCGCAATCTGTATGACATGATTCCCAAAACAGACTTCCGTAAATATGCTTTCTTAGATCCGGATAGAAGTTTTTATAACTATGAATCGGTTAAAGGGCAAGACTGGCTGGATGAACAGCCCGATTATCTGTCGCTGAAATTCCGTTGTGCCGGCGGTGATTACAAGACATTCCAGGCTGGCGCAGCGGTAGATATTCCAGTGATGCGTGTAGAAGAAATGTATTTGATTGAAGCCGAAGCGGTAGGAGCAAGTCAGGGTCTGGATGCCGGTAAGAAACTGCTGACCGACTTTATAAAACAGTATCGCCAGAAAGATTATAATTGCTTGTCTCCTAGTCTGGAAACTTTCCAGCTGGAAGTACTGAAGCAGATGCGTATCGAATTCTGGGGTGAAGGAGTTGCTTTCCCCACCGCTAAACGTCTGAAACCGGATGTGATTCAGAATTATGAAGGCACTAACTACAAGGAAGATATCTTGAAGATTAACTGCAAAGGTGGCAAGCCCAACTGGACATTGGTTATTCCGAAGGATGAGGTGGACTCTAACGTAGCTCTGCAAGGTATGAATAACCCCGACCCGTCGGGTGCCATTCCGGTACGTCCAACTCCGATCGGTGAATTTGCTCCGGGTAATTAATTTATTTCAATTATAGCCTCCTGCTTCAGGAGGCTAGCTATAGACAATTTTTAGAATGTAATGAGTATGAAGAATATAGTTAAATGGATGATGGCGCTGATGTGCCTGTCCGTATTCAATTTAGGAGTTCTCACTTCATGTTCGGATGATGATTATACTCCCGGGCCTCAGGCTGAAGGAGCAGGAATTTATTTCTCTTCTTCACAGAGTGCCAACATCACATTGGACGAAACTGATGGTACTTTTAGTCTTGATGTGTACCGCTCAAATGTAACTGACAACAATCAGGCTGAATTGACCGTGAGCTTGGGAGAAGGTGCCGCAGGATTGTTCACTGTTCCTACCACAGTTACTTTCAAAGAGGGTCAAAATAAGACAACTTTGGTTGTTTCCTATCAGAATTTGAAACGTGACGTAGAATATCAAGTATCAATTGCTGCCAAGGAAAGTACTCCTTATGCGGTTTCTTCTCAGTCGTTCATCGTGGTTTGTCCGCTTATCTGGAATGTAGTCAGCGAAAACGCCACTTTGATTGATAATATGTTCGAACCTTTTGGTGCTGCAGGTAAGCCACTGAAAGGCATCAAATTGGAGAAGCATCCGGAAAAGAATCTTTATCGCTTCTTGTGTCCTTATACAAATGACTATTTGAATGGGTTGTTTGGCACACCGGTGATACCTGACGGATTTGAAACACCTTATGTTTATCTGGATGGTGAAACTTATCCGGGATTCTATTTCGTTCCGATGGTGAAAACTGGTTGGAAGATGGTCAATGGTAAGGGTCCGGCTGCTGATGTAGAATGGGATACATTCGGCTCTGTATACGGCAACTTCCAGGTAGAACAAACCAAATATCCGTTAGGAACCTACGATGAAGATTCCAAGACTTTCGATCTCGGTAAATTGGTACACATGATTGACAATGATGGAAAACCGATGACTTATATCATGAATGCCAAGACTTTATTGCAAGTAAACAATTAATATAGTTTATTTTCTGATATTAAAAAGGGTGTGTCACAGACGCACCCTTTTTTTATTTCTCTATAGCCTTATCTTTGCTGATAAATCCTTATATTTGCCCCCTATAAAAACAGATTAGAATTTAAGAAGGTATAGAATTTATGGCAATGAAAGAATTTGTAATTTCCGAAGCACAGGTGGAAACGGCGGTATTGGTAGGTTTGATTACGAAGACACAGGATGAGCGTAAGACCAATGAATACCTCGATGAACTGGCTTTCCTGGCTGAGACAGCCGGGGCGGAAGTAGTGAAGAGATTTACCCAAAGGTTGGACCAGGCGAACTCGGTGACCTATGTGGGTAAAGGTAAACTGGAAGAAATAAAGCAATATATCAAGGATGAAGAAGAGGCTG
The DNA here is from genome assembly GCA_937890825.1 of uncultured Bacteroides sp. Classification (GTDB taxonomy): domain Bacteria; phylum Bacteroidota; class Bacteroidia; order Bacteroidales; family Bacteroidaceae; genus Bacteroides. The sequence goes on from CALADS010000005.1 coordinate 33,558, forward strand.
AACGTGAAGTGGGTATGGTGATTTTTGATGATGAACTTTCGGCCAAGCAAATCCGCAATATTGAGGCTGAACTGAAAATAAAGATCTTAGACCGTACGTCACTGATTCTGGATATCTTTGCCATGCGTGCGCAAACGGCCAATGCCAAAACGCAGGTGGAATTGGCTCAATATAAATACATGCTTCCGCGTTTGCAACGTCTTTGGACACACTTGGAACGTCAGGGCGGTGGTTCGGGTGCCGGCGGTGGTAAAGGTTCCGTAGGTCTGCGTGGACCGGGTGAAACGCAGCTGGAAATGGACCGTCGTATTATCCTGAATCGTATGTCGCTGCTGAAGGAACGTCTGGCTGAAATTGATAAGCAGAAATCTACTCAGCGTAAGAATCGGGGCCGCTTGATTCGTGTGGCATTGGTGGGGTATACCAATGTGGGTAAATCTACTTTGATGACGTTACTTTCCAAGAGTGAAGTATTTGCAGAAAACAAACTTTTTGCTACGTTGGATACCACCGTGAGAAAAGTAATTATCGAGAATTTGCCTTTCTTGCTTTCGGATACAGTAGGATTTATACGTAAATTGCCTACCGACCTGGTGGACTCTTTTAAATCTACGCTGGATGAGGTGCGCGAAGCCGATTTGCTGTTGCATGTAGTAGACATCTCACATCCGGATTTTGAAGAACAGATAGAAGTAGTGAACAAGACATTGGCTGATATCGGTGCGGCCGGTAAACCCATGGTGCTTGTATTTAATAAAATAGACGCTTATACCTATGTGGAAAAAGCGGCTGATGACCTTACCCCCAGAACCAAGGAGAACTTAACACTCGAAGAACTGATGAAGACGTGGATGGCGAAAATGGAGGATAATTGCCTCTTTATCTCTGCCCGCGAGCGACTGAATATGGAAGAATTCAAGAATGAGGTGTATAAACGCATTCGTGAACTGCATGTACAGAAGTATCCCTATAATGATTTTCTTTATCAGACGTACGACGAAAATGGTGAATATTGATTCAGGAAGGGCATGAGTGTGCATAGCCTGAATCTGGATTATAGGTTATTGAACTAATTTTAAGGTTATGGATTACAGACATTTAACAGAAGACGAAGTGCTTCAGTTAAAAAGTCAGTCGTGTTTGGCTGATGACTGGAGAAAGGTTTGGGTAGCAGAAAAGTTTACTACTGAATATGTGCATCATACACGCTTTTCTGGGGAAGTGAGGTTAGGTGTATTTGAAACCGAATTTCTGTTGCCGGGAGGTATACGAAAGCATGCCGGACTGCGTCATGTAACGCTGCATCATGTAACGGTGGGTGATAATTGCTGCATTGAAAATGTGCAGAATTACATTGCCAATTATGAAATAGGCCACGACACATTTATCGAAAATGTGGATATTATGCTGGTGGACGGTATCTCTAAATTTGGCAATGGCGTAGAGGTAGCGGTACTGAATGAAACGGGGGGAAGAGAGGTCTTGATTAATGATAAGCTTTCTGCCCACCTGGCTTATATTACTACACTTTATCGTCATCGTCCGGATTTAATTGCCCGCATAAAGGCTATTACGGATTTTTACTCCAATAAGCATGCTTCTGCAGTGGGTACGGTGGGCAGTCATGTAATGATTCTAAATACCGGTTCTATCAAAAATGTGCGTGTGGGTGATTACTGTCGTATCAGTGGCACCTGCAGGCTCTACAACGGTAGTATCAACAGTAATGAGGAGGCTCCGGTACATATCGGTGATGGGGTGATATGTGATGATTTTATTATCTCATCCGGTTCATCGGTAGACGATGGAGCCATGCTTACACGGTGTTTTATAGGGCAGGCTTGTAAGTTGGGGCATAACTATTCTGCTTCCGATTCCTTGTTTTTCAGCAATTGCCAAGGTGAAAATGGAGAAGCTTGTGCCATCTTTGCCGGACCGTTTACGGTGACCCACCATAAATCTACGCTGCTGATTGCGGGTATGTTTTCTTTTATGAATGCTGGTTCGGGTTCTAATCAAAGTAACCACATGTATAAATTAGGTCCTATCCATCAGGGTACACTGGAGCGTGGTGCCAAGACTACTTCAGATTCTTATATTCTGTGGCCGGCGCGTGTAGGAGCTTTTTCTTTGGTTATGGGGCGCCATGTGAATCATTCAGATACTTCGAATCTTCCATTCTCGTACTTGATTGAACAGAATAATACCACATTCCTGGTACCAGGAGTTAATCTGCGTAGTGTGGGTACGATACGTGATGCCCAGAAGTGGCCGAAAAGAGATAACCGGAAAGATTCTAACCGTTTGGATTTTATCAATTATAATCTGCTGAGCCCCTACACTGTGCAGAAGATGTTCAAGGGACGTGAAATACTTTGGAGTCTTCGTCGTGCTTCGGGTGAACTATCTGATATCTATTCTTTCCACAGTGCTAAAATTCGGAATTCCGCCTTGAAGAAAGGCATTGGATTCTATGAAACAGCCATTCATAAGTTCTTGGGTAATTCAGTTATCAAACGTCTGGAAGAGATTGATTTCCATACTGATGAAGATATTCGTGAACGCTTGAAGCCTGATACTTCCATAGGAACAGGCGAATGGGTGGATATTTCGGGACTGATTGCTCCGAAGAGTGAGGTGGATGCACTGATAGAACGTATAGAATCGGGAGAAATAAACCGATTGAAGTCTATCAATGCCGAGTTCGAGCGGATGCACCAGAACTATTATACGTATGAGTGGACGTGGGCGTATGAAAAGTTGGAAGAATATTACGGCGTACATCCTTCGGAAATGACGGCAGCGGATATCATTCACATCGTTGAACAGTGGAAAATGGCCGTAGTAGGACTGGATCGTATGGTGTATGAAGATGCCAAAAAAGAATTTTCACTGGCTTCTATGACCGGATTCGGGGCAGACGGCTCTCGCATAGAGAAAGAACAGGATTTTGAGCAAGTAAGGGGAGATTTTGAGAGTAATCCGTTTGTAACAGCGGTGCTGAAGCATATTGAGGTGAAGACGGCTTTGGGCGATGAATTGATAGCACGAATGCAGAAAGTGAACAAGGTATAATTTTGTAGCTTTTTCTTTTGTGTCTATTCCCTTTATGCTTATTTTTGTACTAAATAAATCTTTAAACAATCTATAAACAAGTAATTATGGCAACAATACCTCCGTTTAAGTATCAGCCTATGTTTGAACATGGAGCAGATAAGACCGAGTATTATCTGCTTACTAAAGACTATGTGTCTGTAAGCGAGTTTGAGGGAAAACCTATCCTGAAAATTGAAAAAGAGGGCTTGACGGCTATGGCCAATGCGGCTTTTCGTGATGTTTCCTTCTTGTTGCGCCGTGCCCACAATGAGCAGGTAGCTAAGATTCTGACTGACCCGGAAGCAAGTGATAATGATAAATACGTGGCTTTGACTTTCTTGCGTAATGCGGAAGTTTCTGCAAAGGGCAAATTGCCATTGTGCCAGGATACGGGTACTGCTATCATTCATGGTGAAAAAGGTCAGCAGGTATGGACCGGCTATTGCGATGAAGAAGCTCTGTCATTGGGAGTATATAAGACATATACAGAAGAAAATCTGCGCTATTCTCAGAATGCACCGTTGACGATGTATGAAGAGGTAAATACAAAGTGTAACTTGCCGGCTCAGATTGACCTGGAGGCTACGGAAGGAATGGAGTATCGCTTCTTGTGTGTGACTAAGGGTGGAGGTTCTGCCAATAAGACTTACTTATATCAGGAAACCAAGGCTGTGTTGAATCCGGATACATTGGTGCCGTTCCTGGTAGAGAAGATGAAGTCGCTGGGTACTGCGGCTTGTCCTCCGTATCACATTGCATTCGTTATCGGGGGTACTTCGGCTGAAAAGAACCTGCTGACTGTGAAACTGGCTTCTACGCATTATTACGATGAACTGCCTACTACAGGTAATGAATATGGCCGTGCATTCCGTGATGTGGAATTGGAAAAGAAAGTATTGGAAGAAGCGTATAACATTGGTTTGGGTGCTCAGTTTGGTGGTAAATACATGGCTCATGATGTACGTATCATCCGTTTGCCGCGCCACGGTGCTTCTTGCCCGATTGGTTTAGGCGTATCTTGCTCTGCCGACCGTAATATCAAGTGTAAGATTAATAAGGATGGTATCTGGATTGAGAAGATGGATGATAAACCGGGTGAACTGATTCCGGCAGAACTTCGCGAAGCAGGCGAAGGCGATGCTGTGAAGATTGACCTGAATCAGCCGATGTCTGAAATCTTGAAGGAACTGACCAAATATCCGGTGGCTACCCGTCTGTCATTGAATGGTACCATTATCGTAGGTCGTGATATTGCGCACGCCAAACTGAAAGAGCGTTTGGACCGTGGTGAAGAATTGCCGCAATATATCAAAGATCATCCTATCTATTACGCAGGTCCGGCTAAGACTCCGGCTGGTATGGCGTGTGGCTCTATGGGTCCCACTACAGCAGGACGTATGGACCCGTATGTAGATTTGTTCCAAAGTCATGGTGGCAGTATGATTATGTTGGCCAAGGGTAATCGTAGCCAGCAGGTAACGGATGCTTGTAAAAAGCATGGTGGCTTCTATTTGGGTTCCATTGGTGGTCCGGCTGCTATTCTGGCACAGAATAATATCAAGAGCATTGAATGCGTGGAATACCCGGAATTGGGTATGGAAGCCATCTGGAAAATCGAGGTGGAAGATTTCCCGGCATTTATCTTGGTGGATGACAAGGGTAACGACTTCTTCAAACAGCTGAAACCGCGTAATTGCTGTAAGTAATCCCTATTCATAGTATACTGAAAAGGCAGGAAGCGTTTTGCTTATCCTGCCTTTTTTTTATGGGTTATATAGTATGGGGCTTACTCGCTCTTTAAACTCAATACCGGATTTTCATTGGCTATCTTCCAGGCTTTGATTATGACTGTACCTACGATGAGGAGCAGGATGATGCATAGCAGAATGAGGAACCAAAAGACAGACGGCAGGGTACTTTCGGGAAATTGTTCCATCCAGATGCCGGATACGTAGTAGGCACTGCCAATACCCAGCACCACGGCACCCATGGCTACTTTTAGAATATCCTTGCTCAGCAGGCGCAGGATATCGGTTGCTTCGGCTCCGTTTACCTTGCGGATGGCTATTTCCTTGCTGCGGCGTTGGGTCTCATTGCTCACATAGCCTATCAATCCCATCAGTACGATGAAGAAGATGCAGAGCGAAGTTACGCTCACGATGTTGCGGAAGCGCGATACGCTTTCGTTTTGTTCGCGGCGGATGTCTTTGTAGCTTAGGAACGTTAGTCCCAACTGCGGGTAGGTGTCTTTCACATACTGGTTGAGGCGCATCAGGTTGTCGCTGTCGGGTGTCTTGAGGCGCACGTGGAAGGTGGCGGAAAGATAGGGTCTGAGGATATAGGCCACGCTATATATGGGATTAAAGAACCCCATGTTGCGCACATCGCGGATGACACCTGCCACCCGGACATTCCCATAGGAGGGTGAATCCTGAAGAATCGGTATACCTTCCATTTCCCGTCCTACCACCTGGTCACCCCAATTCATTTCTTTTACGAGGTGTTCAGTAACCACTGCCTCGCCGTTGTGTTCCGGCCAGCGGCCTTCTACCAGTTCCATACCCACCGCTTGCGGAAAACCTTTGGCAAAATATTGGTGATGTACTATGCAGAAAGCTTCGCTGCCCGGGATGCGTAAGGGGCGGGTGCTGTAGTGGCTCAGCAGGTTCTGCTCGCTCACACCCACTTCTTCCACAAAGGGTTGGCGGCGCAGGTCATCGGCCACACGCTGTGCTCCTTCTGCAAACTCGGTGCCGTATTGTCCGAATCCGGCAACGGCAGTACCTACGGTCAGGCGTTCTGTATGGAAACCTACGTCCAAGGTCATCAGCCGATGGAACTGCCAGGCGGAGGTCAGGAGTAATCCCAAGATAAACGATACCCCGATGAATTGCACGAAGAGCAGGCCGCGCTTCCAGCTACGCTTGTCGTCGGTGTAGCGGCGGAACACCTGGGTCACGGGGACGCGGGCAAACATTCGGCCAGGCAATACGCCTGCCAGCAGGAAAAGCACCAGCACGGTGGTCAGCGGCACCCACAAAGTCTGCCAGGTGAAGAGTTCACTCAAGCGGTAGATGCCGGTGAGGTCTTCTATCTGTTCGCTGAACAGGTACAGCAGTCCGACACAGCCCAGCAGGGCCACCATCAGCAGCAGTCCGGTTTCCGTGAGAAACATTCCGAAGATATGGCCGGTTTCGGCACCGCAGCATTTCTGCACACCCACCATTTTGGCGCGGCGGCCCAGGGTGGCGATGGCAGCCAGCACATAGTTCATACCTGATACAAAGAAGATGGAGAATCCCAATACAAACAGGATGACCAGGCGTTGCACGTTGGATGGGTGGGAGAGGTAGTAATCGGTGGCCGGCAAGAGTTTCCCTTCCAGGGTAGAGCCGTCCCAGCGTTCCTTTACTGCCGTATATCTTCCTAAAATATCCGGCATCCGGGCATTGATGCGGTCAATGGCATTGGCTTCGCGCAGGCGGACATATATCATATACATATCATTGCTGTCCCAGGTGCCTTGTCCGTAGCCTTCTTCAAAAGTCGGCAGGGAAATGACTACGTTGTGGCGGAACAGCACGTTGCCGGGGATGTCTTCATAGATACCCCGCACGGTCAGCTTCTGGCGTTTATTCATATTCAGGGTTTTCCCGATAGGGCTTTCATCGCCAAACCATTCCCGCGCCTTGCTTTGACTGAGAAATATATTGCCACTCTGTGCCAGGTACTGCGGATCGCCCTGCAGCAAGTCGATGCCCATCGTGCGGAAGTACAGCGTGTCTCCGAAAAGTACTTTCGTATCTTCCAGTTTGTTGTCATCCTTATATATATCCGGTTGTATGAACATGATGAAGGGAGTGGCACATTCCACCTCTTCGGGCAGTGACTCCATGAGGGCTGCCGCTGCCGGGCGGAAAGTGTCGTAATCCCAGTGGGTGATTTCGCCGGTTTTCTTTATCATGCGGGTGCCGAACATCGCCAGCTTCTCATGCTCTTTATAAAAAGTATCGTAGTGAAGCTCGTAGGCTATCTGCGAGAAAAGCAGCACGCCCACGGTGAGACCCAGCGTCAGCGAGATAAGCTTCACTACGTTGCCGCCTTTCCCCCGTAAGAGTGTCTGTAGGATATAGTGGAATTGCCTCATAACTGCTGCATTAAATTACTGTTCACATTGGCCACGATGCTGCCGTCGAAGAGATGGATGGTGCGGTGGGCATACGAGGCATCGTGCTGTGAGTGCGTCACCATCAGAATGGTGGTACCTTCCTTGTTCAGCTCGGTAAGCAGCTCCATCACTTCCTTGCCGTTCTTGGAGTCGAGGTTACCGGTAGGTTCGTCGGCCAGAATCAGTTTGGGATGCGTAATCAGGGCGCGGGCAATAGCCACCCGTTGCTGCTGACCACCGGAGAGCTGTTGCGGCATATGCTTGGCACGGTGGCTGATGTTCATCCGTTTCAGTATTTCATTTACCCGCTCCTTGCGTTCGCTGGCCGAAACACCCAGATAAGTAAGTGGCAGTTCCACATTCTCAAATACATTCAGTTCGTCGATGAGGTTGAAACTTTGGAACACGAAGCCCAGCTTGCCCTTGCGCATCCGGGTACGCTCCTTTTCCTGTAACTGTGCTACTTCCTGACCCAAGAGCCGATAGCTGCCTTCTGTGGGATTATCCAGCAGACCGAGGATGTTGAGCAGGGTGGATTTACCGCACCCTGAGGGCCCCATGATGGCTACAAATTCTCCTTCTTTCACTTCCAGGTTGACACGGTTTAACGCTACGGTTTCTACTTCTGAAGTACGAAACACTTTACTGAGGTTGTTGATTTCAATCATATCGTTTGTTTTTTAATGTTTTTATTCACTCTTCAAGCTGAGTACCGGGTTTTCGTTGGCTATCTTCCAGGCTTGCACCACCACGCAGGCGATAATCAATCCCCATATCATGAGGGCACTCAGCAGGTAGTAGGCAGTGAGGTAATCCACCTGCACGGCAAACTGCTCCATCCAGAGTTTGCCCACATACCAGGCGGCAACGGCCCCCAGGATGACGGCAGGCAGCGAAATGCGGCTGATGTCTCTGGAGAACATTTCCAGAATGTGCGAAGCTTCGGCCCCGTTCACCTTGCGGATGGCTATTTCCTTGCTGCGGCGTTGCATCTCATCATTGATGTAGCCGATGAGGCCCATCAAGGTGATGAAAAGGATGCAGACAGTAGCTACCAAAGTTGCGTTTCGGAACACCCTTACGCTGTTGTAGTTTTCAGCCATCAGCTTTTCCATGCTTTCAAATTCCACCGTCTGTCCGCTGAAAGCCTCGGCAGCTTCTTTGTTCAGCCGTTGCAGATTTTCGGCAAAAGGCTCTTTCAGCCGGATGGAAAGCTGATAGGCTAATTGGGGCATATAGTGCAATACGTAGGGCAGGGGACCACTGTGGAAGCTGCCTATCTGGAAATTTTTCAGCAGACCCACCACTTTTACCTTACCGCCTTCGGACGAGAAGGTGCGTCCCAGCACGTCATCGCCCCAATGCATGAGGCGGGCAAATTCCTCGTTCACCAATACTTCATTCTTTTCGCGCTGCGGGCGGCCTTGAAGAATCGTCATACCCATCACTTTGGTATAATTCTCGCAGCCATAATCATAGCGGGTAGAGAACAGATTGTTGCCGGCTTCATCGGGAATCATTTCGCCGCTGTAGCCGCCGCAGGGATAATATAAAGAAGAAGTGATTTCTTCCACGTAGGGCAGGGGCGTGTAGAACGTGCGGATTTTCTCTGCTTCGTCCCAATTTCTTACCTCGTGGTAATTCATTACGATGCGCTCGGGATTGTAGCCCGTGTCTTTGTTCATCACATATTGGTATTGCAGCCACACGGTGCAGAGCAACCCCAGGACGAAGGTAACGCCGGCAAACTGAATGAAAAGCAGCGGCCGTTTCCAGCCCTGTTTGCCCTCGGTGTAGCGGCGGAATACCAGCGATACGGGGATGCGGGCAAAGAGGCGGCCGGGCAAGACGGTACTGATGAGGAAAAGCACGGCGAGTACCGTAACAGGCACCCAAAGAAGGTCTGTTGTGAAGATACTGTCCAACTTGGCCGCGATGGTATCTTCCACAAAATCCCGGAAGGCATAGAGCAAGGCTGCGCTGAGCAGCAGGGCGGCAGCAAAGAGGAATACGGTTTCCCAGACAAACATACCGAACACAGTGCCAGCCTCGGCACCGCTACACTTGTGTACACCGATGGCTTTGGCGCGCCGGCTGAGTGAGGAAATCGAAATAAGTACATAGTTCAAGGCGGTGATGAAGAGGATGGCCGCCGCCAGAATAAAGAGGATGCGGCTCATACGTTGCACGTACTCATGGCTGCGGTAGGTATCGCGCAGGGGGGCAATGAAAGCACCTACTTCTATGCCATTGCCGGGCGGCATCCGTTCTGCCAGTAACTGTCCGATGCGTCGGTTGATGGTTTCCAGGTCGGGAGCATCGGCTTTCAGCCGCATATACGAGGGCCAACTGTCACCCCCTTGCAGACTGTAATATCCTATGCCTCGGCTCCACACTGAAGGCATGGAAACCACGGCTTCGGGTCGTACGGTGGCATTTTCGGGAATATCGGCGTAGATGCCGCGTACAGTCAGGGGAATCTGTTTGTTGTACTGCACCACTTGGCCGATGGGATTTTCATCGCCGAATATCTTCCGGGCCAGCCGTTCGCTGAGGTAGATAACATCCTTCTGTGCCAAGTCTTGTACGGCATTGCCTTTCAGTACATCAATGCCCATGGTCTGAAAGAAGAGCGAGTCGGCCGTTATTTTGAGGTCGTTGAAGCGTACATTCCCCCGGTAAAGGGGGGCATTGAACATCCAATAACCGATGGTAGTGGCCCCTTCGAATACATCGGGCATGGCTTCATACAGGGTGCCGGCCAGTTTGCCTACACACTGTTCTTGTTTGTCGCTCTTTTGTTGGTTCACCGTCCACTGCATCCATAGTTGCATCAGGCGGTCGTTTTCGCGGAAGCAGGTATCAAAACTCTGTTCGTAGGCCACACGGCTGAAAAGGAGTACACTCATCGTGATGCCCAGGGCTATGGAAATCACTTTGATGACATTCGAACTGCATCGGTGCAGCAAGGTTTTAAAGGCGTAATGAATGGATTGCATAGTTGTTCGTTTTTTATTTTTCTACTGAAAAACAGTATGCCAAAACCGTGCCATTCTATATAATGGCCTGATTCATATAGAATTATCAATTATACCCATTGGCAGAAGTGTCTAAAAAATAGACACCTCTGTCTAATCTTTAGACAAACTTTTCAATAAATGTATATCTTTCTTTGCCAATAGACTATTTTACCTACCTTTGCTGTGTATAAACAACAAACCGGTTATGGCTAGAAAAACGCTTAAAATACTGATAGTAGACGATAATCGGGGCGTGCTTGCAGCCCTGCAACTCTTATTGAAGCCTTACTTCCAGGAAATCAGGTTGCTGGCTTCGCCTGTCACCTTGCCCAGTGTGTTGCGCGAGGAAAGCTGGCACGTTCTGCTGCTCGATATGAATTTCACTTCGGGTATCAATACAGGCAATGAGGGAATCTATTGGCTGCATGAGGTAAAGAAATACCAACCCCACTTACCCGTAGTGCTTTTCACAGCGTATGGCGACATAGATTTGGCAGTAAGGGGGATGAAAGAAGGGGCGGTAGATTTTATAGTGAAGCCGTGGGATAACGGGAAACTGGTGGAGACCCTGCTGCGTGCCGCCCGGAATGTGTCGGGCACTCCCGGAAACCACCCGGAAGAAGCGGGCGGAAAAAGCGGGATGTATTGGGGCACCAGTGCAGCCATGCAACGCTTACGTTTGCTGGTAGAAAAGGTAGCAGTAACGGATGCCAACGTATTGATTACCGGAGAAAATGGTACAGGCAAGGAAATGCTGGCACGTGAGATACATACCTTGTCGCGCCGTAGGGAAGAAGAGATGGTGAGTGTAGATATGGGAGCCGTGCCCGAAAGTCTTTTTGAAAGCGAATTGTTCGGCCATGTAAAAGGGGCGTTTACCGATGCCCGTGCCGACCGGGCCGGAAAATTCGAAGCAGCCCAGCATTCCACTCTTTTTTTGGATGAAATAGGGAATCTGCCTTATCATCAGCAGGCCAAACTGCTGACGGCCTTGCAGCGGCGCAGCGTCGTACGGGTAGGGAGCAACCGGCCTGTTCCGGTGGATATCCGGCTGATTTGTGCCACTAACCGTAATCTGCAAGAGATGGTGCAGCGTGGAGAGTTTCGGGAAGATTTGCTGTATCGCATCAATACCATTCATCTGGAGATTCCGCCTTTGAGGAATCGCACGGAAGATATTCTGCCGTTGGCAGAACTTTTTATCGCCCGCTTCTGTAAGCAGTACGACAAACCGTTGGTGGAACTGACTCCGCAGGCTGCAACCGCTTTGCAGCATCATTCCTGGCCGGGCAACATCCGCGAACTGGAGCATATCATCGAGAAAGCGGTCATCATTTGCGACGGGCCTTCCTTGCCTGCCGAATTGTTTGCCCTTCCAGCCGTTTCTGTTCCCGCATCCGGCGGAGAGGTGTCCACCCTGGAAGAAATGGAACGGGATATGATAGGCAAGGCTTTGCACTCTTGTCGGGGCAATCTGTCGGCGGTTGCGGCACAGTTGGGCATCACCCGGCAGACTTTATATAATAAAATGAAGAAATACGGTTTGTAAAAAGAGGGGGTATGAAAGATATTCGGATGTGTTACGGGTTCCGTCTCAGCCTGTGCCTGCTGGCAGTGGCAGCAACTGTTTACTGTTGGTGCATGGGTTATGTGTTAGGAGCGGTGTTGCTGGCCGTTCTAGTTGTTTGGCTGGTCATCTGGCAGCATCGGTTGTACGAAAATAACCTCCGGAATGTGCTGTTTCTGCTGGAGGCCATTGAAAACAATGATACTTCCATTCATTTTTCCGAAGAAATGAAGGGCAGCAATCAGTTTCTGGTGAACCGTGCCCTGAACAAGGTAGCTCATATCCTGCACCAGGCTAAGCACGACACCATGCAGCGTGAAAAGTATTATGAACTGATATTGGATTGCGTCAATACCGGTATCATAGTGCTCAATGACCAGGGAGCGGTCTATCAGAAGAACGGGGAAGCCTTGCGTCTGTTGGGCTTGGAGGTGTTTACGCACGTACACCAATTGCGGCGAGTAGATGCCTCGTTGGCTGCCATGCTGGAAGGCTGTAGGGTAGGAGATAAGTTGCAGATGAATTTCCAAAATGAACGGGGCACGGTGCATCTGTCGGTCAGAGTCAGCGATATCCGTATTCACGAAGAGCATCTTCGCATTGTGGCCTTGAATGACATCAACAGCGAACTCGATGAGAAAGAAATAGATTCCTGGATAAGGCTTACCCGGGTGCTGACGCATGAGATTATGAACTCGGTTACTCCCATCACCTCGTTGAGCGATACGCTACAGGGGTTGATGCAGCACAGCGGTCAGGAAGCGGAAGTGCGCAAAGGCCTTCAAACCATCAGTTCTACCGGAAAGGGATTGCTGGCTTTTGTAGAGAACTATCGTAAATTTACCCGGATTCCTACCCCGGAACCTACCTTATTTTATGTGAAGGGTTTCTTGCAGCGGATGGTGGCACTGGCCAGGCATCAATACCCCGAAGCCGGCATTGATTTTCAGGTAGCGGTAACTCCCGGCGACCTGATTCTTCATGCAGACGAGAATCTGATAGGGCAGGTAGTGATCAACCTGTTGAAAAACGCCATTCAAGCCATAGAATCGGAACCTTCTTCCCAGCCGGGAGTCATTCGTATACAAGCCTTTTGCAACGAAGCCGAATCGGTACTGATCAGTATCAGCAACAACGGGCCTGCCATACCTAAAGAAGTGGCCGACCACATCTTCATTCCTTTCTTTACTACCAAAGAAGGAGGAAGCGGGATCGGCCTGAGTGTATCTCGTCAAATCATGCGACTTTCAGACGGCAGCCTGTCCTTACAGACGGGTAAGGAGACCACCTTTGTGATGCAGTTCAACTGACGGGAAGTTATCGCAGGAACTCATAATGTCCCTGTCCACCTTCGAACGATAGAATGCCGTCTTCTGCACTGACATACTGGTATGGAATAAGAACTTTTCCGTCTCTCTTCACCTGCCAGGTGCCCGGTTTCATATCCGTAAGGATAAACCGGAACGTACCTTCTTCTTTCACCTCCAGGGTGGCCTGTCCGGTAACAGTATTTCCCGTGTTGCTGAATGTCACAATGCGGTTGTTGATAACGGCTCCCGTCATTTGAGAACCTTTGATTAACTGTACGTTATGCAGTTTCTTGCATTGGTTGTCCGATACCTGGATGACATTCAGGAAATAATCCTCGGCAGCAGGTTGCTTGGGAGAAAGTTCCACTCTCCATTCCCCACGCTCGTTTCTGGGGTCGGGTCTGTTCTTCTGGGGATTATTTTCATAGTTCACACCGTTTACCCAAAACTCCTTGCCCTTTCCACCGATAGAGGTGATGGACAGATTCTCTTGTTCCGGCAGCAGCACCGTATTGTGCAGCATACCCGAGTCTCCATCTTTCGTTCTTTTCACCACGAATGCCTGGTCTTGTAGTTCCGGCTCTTCTATGCTATGTAGCAGCCAGGTCTTCTTGAAATCCGGTTGGCTGGATACAATCTTGTCGAAGACAATCAGGGCAGCCGGAATATCATCCGACTTGAAGTTCAGGAATACGAAAGAGCGTTTCACCTCTTTTACTTTATCAGAATATGCTTTCGTGATATCCCCTTTCAGGTAAGAATAATCCGGATTCATGCCGTTGTCCGACGTACCGTGTGCCAATGTCTTTCCTACCGTATATTCTTCGCTGAGCAATTCCCGGAACGAACGGCATACCTCCCAACGGTCGCCCGGCATTCTTTGTCCGCCATCGTTGGTAGCAAACTCCGTTTTACCTGCACCACCGTAGTTCCAGCAGGCAAACTTCTCGGCAGGGTCGTAAATCAGCAAAGAGTTGTGGGCCACGGTACGTTTGAAGAAGTTCTTGTTGTGCGGGCTGTTATATCCGCCTGAACTGCCGTGATAAGCACCTGCATCGATGGCCAGCGGGCCTTTGTAGTATATCTGGAAGGCGCCGGCATCCATGTGCTGGTGGTTGCCCACAAAGTGCTCGTTGATTTTCATTTCTGCAATGACGCTGTTGTCTCCCCATCCGGTACGTGCTATCATCCATCCATACGGAGTGCCGGAATACTTGGTGAGCGGCAGCGTTTCCGGACTTTGCGGTTTCACTTCCAAGTCTCTCCAAAGCACGTCAAATATCAGGCAGTGATTATCAATCTTGGGGCTGCGCTGGTATTCATAAGCCAGGTAGGGGTCTTTATAATAACTGTATGCCAGCATGGCAGGCAGTCCGTAAGAGCCACCGATACCGGGATTTACATCGCCTGCCGGCAGCACAAAGCCGTCGGGGCGTCTTCTGTAAAGAAAGTCATACAGCACAAATTGCTGCGCAGGGTCGTAGGTGTTTCCGGCCCCCATTCTGGATAAAATCCATTGCGAAATCAGGTCGTTGCTGAATCGCACGTTGGCATAGCTGGTACCCTGGTGGTAGTTATGTCCGGCATAGATAAAGTTTCTCACCGGCACATAGTCTTTATGCAGCATACTGATTACATGATTATACATATCAGGGTATTCGTCGTAGACGGCGATACCGGCCGAAAGCATATCCCTCAGCACCATCCATTCCGACGTGTGTCCGGCTATCGGTTCGGTGTTCTTGGGCGGATAGCCACATTCCATGGTCTTGGCTATTCTTACGAATTCCTGGATATACGCCTTCTTCTCAGCTTCTTTCATTTGGTCATAGCACCAATCGTATACCATAGCTCCGCACATCAGCATAGAACCGCTGGCTCTGGAGAGGTCGCCCTTGCGTCCGTACTCGGTGTTCTGCAGGGTATCCAGCATGGCTACAATAGCCTTTCTCGCTTTTTTCTTGTTTTTGTTCAACAGGTAATCCAGGGCATCCAGTTGCACCCGGCTGGTTACCCCTCTCATTTCTGCATAATATCTGAATCCCGATTTGTCGGGTGCTTTGGCTTCTTCTTCCGGCGTGCGGTCTTTGCTCAGTGCAGCCAGTTTGTCGAGCGTCCTTTTAATTTCCGGATGTTTCATTCTTTCTTTCAGTTCCGGTATGTCGGAAGCGCGCAGATATAATCTGGGGTGTACTGTTGCCGGAGGAACGGGAACGGATACTCCATTCACTTCCTTCCATTTTACGTTGTCTGAAGATTGTGCAGAGAGGGTGACAGGCGCCCATAATCCTAAGCACATCGTGGCAATTAGAATTTTCTTTTTCATGTCAGGTTCATTAATTTGTTAGATGATAAAAACAGGTTGTACATAAGGTGATTGTATGATATGTTTAGTTCTATGCAATCACCTTATGCACAACCTGTATGCAATATTTGCAATTTTTTTTGATATTCGCAAACGGATTGCGGTAAAATCCTTCTGTGGAATGTAAGGAGGAAAGCGGATTAAAGTAGATGCCTTCTTTATGTTTCACCCTTCATTCTTTTCGTGCTGATAGTTAGCCTGAAAGGGATGAAGGGTGAAACGTGAAGAAGGCTGATGGGGCTTATTCCAGCGTGAACTGCTGTGAGCCAATCATGGTTCCTTCGGCAAAGATGTACACCGTATAAGTGCCTGCATAGAGGAATTCTTCTACATCCCAATACACCTGTACTCGCTGTTCTTCGCCCGTATATTCTATGTATTTCTTGATAGAGTAGGATAAATCCCGGTTTTCATACGTAAAGGTATGGCTGGCATCCTTGGTCAGCACGCTGTTGTCCGGTTGGGCAATCCGAAGATATAAAGTGCGTTCGCCTGTTTCGGCTGTGATGTTCTTCACGATGGTGAAGCCTATCTTCAGTTTGGTGACATCCTTCACCCGGCGGGCCCGTTTGCCGCGCTTGTTCACCGCTTCTATCTGAATGGCAGTGGCATCCAGTTGGGCAGCCAGCGTAACCTTCTTATTCAGGTTCTTCTTCTCTTCCGATAGGTTGCTTATCTGGCGAGATGCCGCATTGTATTTTTTGGTTACCTCAGCGATGACCTCCTTTTGGTGGGCGGTAAGCCGGTTCAGCGAGTCTATCTGATTGATGTAGCTCACCATTACTTTGCGCAGGGTGGCCAGTTCTTTCTTCAGTCTTCTTATTTCTGTGGCATTGCTGCTTTTTACCGTACGCAGTTCTTCCAGCAGTCGCTGAGTTTTCAGTTGCTCTTTTTCCAGCAGTTGTGCCAATGAGTCGTTAGAAACAGTCAGTTTCAATTCATCGTATTGTTTGGCAAAGTGAGTATATTCATTCTCCAAATCCTCTTTTTCCAATTGGAATTCCTGTACCAGTTCGTTATTGGTCTTTTTTTCAAGGAATAATAAAGAGGTTACTCCGATTAGCAACAGCACTAAAAGGGCTCCTGCCAGGTAGAAAAAACGGTTGCTCTTGGTTTGATTTTGCTGTTCTTCCATTCTGTTTTAGGCTTTAAGTATTCATTATTAGCTGGTCTATTCTTTTGCAAAAATAAGGATTATAAATGAATCAGCACATTTATTGGGGTGAATTTATCGTACCTTTTTATCGTAGCATACCCATAGTCATAGATTGGGAAACCAGCAGGCAGGCAGAAATTCTCGGAAGCTGGGGGTATTGCAGGTGTTGTGGTGATACCACGCAGGTCTTCTCCGGCTCTCAGAGGGAACAGGGCATGAACAGCTCCG
This sequence comes from uncultured Bacteroides sp., assembly GCA_937890825.1. Taxonomy (GTDB): domain Bacteria; phylum Bacteroidota; class Bacteroidia; order Bacteroidales; family Bacteroidaceae; genus Bacteroides. The sequence goes on from CALADS010000005.1 coordinate 50,468, forward strand.
TATCACCTCCGCTCAGAGGTACTTATACGTGGAGAATCTTCGGGGCTGATACGGAAGAGTTCCCTTTCTGTTCCCTTTCGGGTAAAGCTATTCTGCCGTCAGAAACTGTTTGATGATTGTTCTTGATTCAGGTGAGAATTACTTTTGAAGATTCTTTGGTGATGCATTGAGGGGTACGGCGGATTCTGTGACGAGATACATTCTCAAGAAAGGTTGAAAATTAACAGAGATAAAGTTGAATGTCTTATTTTTCGGGATAGAATTTAATGAACTTCTCAATAAATTTTTTATGAAAGGTACTTTTATTAATAAAAATTCGTACTTTTGCAGAGTGTCTCATACTGAGGCTTCTTTATTGGGCGGATGAATGGGATACATATACATAAAGGCGTTTACTGAACGCTTTGGTTTTGGCGATGTAAGAATCTCGCAAATTCAAAATTGTCTGTCAAAAGCAAAGCAACGGTGAATGCCCCTGGATGTATTTTATAGATACTCTAATCATGCTCTATGCTTTACTTAGTGTAGGTATGAGGTAGGGTGGTTGCTATATATTTACATCTACGTGGGGCTTTCGGCGTTGCTCGTTTCGACAGACAGGGCAATGCGAGAGCCTTTACATCGTGGAACGGGCAACAGGAACTGGCTCCACGTTTTTTTGTATATGTGTTAATCTCTATCTATTATGAACCCTTCGGTTCGGGAGCTTGCCGATAAACACCATATATAATATGAAGTTTGCAAAATCTGCATTCGTTTTAACAATATGTCTTGCTATATCTTCTATTTTATTTCAAAGTTGTTCTGATACAACAAAAAGGAAAAAACTTTCTGAAACAGTAACTTCAACATCTGAAACACCTCAATTGCCAAAGCCTGTAATCAATGTATATGTGGAAAACTCTGGTAGTATGGATGGTTATGTGAAAGGTGTGACGGAGTTTGAACAAATTGTCTATAATTATTTGAGTGATATAAAAATATCACAACTATCCGATACTTTGAATCTTAATTATGTGAATTCCGTAATTATTCCTCAAAATAGCGATATATCTGATTTTATTGAGAAACTAGAGCCGACAATATTTAAACAAAAAGGCGGTAGTAGAAAAACATCTGATATAGCGGTGATGCTGAAATCTATTTTAGCTGAGATGAAAGAAAATAGCGTTGCTGTTTTCATTTCCGATTGTATCTTTTCACCAGGAAAAGGAAAGGATGCCACGCAGTATTTGGTGAATCAGCAAACTGGAATAAAGGTTGCTTTTGCTGATTATTTAAGTAGGCAGGAAGATTTTGCAGTAATGGCATATAGATGTCTGTCTCATTTTTCTGGAGTCTATTATGACTGCAATGATTTAAGAACAATGATTGATGGAAAGCGACCCTTCTATATTTGGATTATGGGGCATAAGGATTATTTGAAAAGAATGAGACCCCTTGAAAGTAAATTTAAAGGGGAAGGTATACAAAATATATTTTTGGTTTCTGCCGGTAATCTGAAAATACCATATGCATTAAGAATGGGAAGTGGTAGCTTTAAGTTAGATAAAAAAGAGCCTAAAACTACCTTGGTAAAAGGACAAGTGGGTCATAATGGAAAATTTTCATTTGCTGTGGATATGGACTGCTCCAATTTGTTATTAGATGATGATTATCTTCTAAATGCACTTCATTATGAAATGAATAATGAAAATTTTGAAGTGGAAATTTCAAAATCAGCAAGTGCAAAGTATACTCATACTCTTAAATATAATTCTGATAAGGTTGTTAGCGGTCACTTGCTCACAACATTGAAAATGCAGATGCCGGTATGGGCGGAAGAATGCAATGATGATAATGGGATAGGTATTGATGCGAACAGAATGGATAAAACATTCGGAATTAAATATTTGATAGGTGGTATATTTGATGCCTTTTCTTTTAAGGCAGATAACTATGCAACAATAAAACTGAATATTAACAACTAAAAGTTATAATCGTATGAATGAGATTTTAGGAGAAATCTATTGTCTGTTTGAATCCTTATTCGGAAAAAATTTCGGTGAATATTTATGGGGCTGGAATTGTGATGCAGGGGATTATAGTAATCCAAACAAGTTTAATCAAATAGGTCTAATTTGTTTATCAGCCAGCTTGATTGCAGTAGTACTGTTTTACTATGTATTCAATCCGGTAAGAAGGCAACGTATGTGGTGGTTTGTCATATTAGGGGTTAGTGCCTGTGTAAATGGATTTATTGGATATTATATCACTGTTAGTGATTATTTGAATGCCAAGATTGGGGACTGTCTTTGTTATGAAAAGGATGCAAATGGGAATATAGTATCTACTTTAATAACTGAATGGGAGTGTGTTTATTTCGGCATTACCAATATGATAATTTCTGCAATCTTTTTCTTTATCTTTTCTATGATGTTAAAATGGGGAAGTAGCGGCAATAGAAATTATCCATTTTAAAACGATTGGTTTATGGGAAAATTGTATGTTTTTGGTATAGGGGGAACAGGTGCACGGGTTATCCGGTCTCTCGCTTTTTTATTATCAGCAGGTGTAAAATGCGATTCAGAAATTGTACCGATAATCATCGACCCAGATTTGAACAATGGAGACTTGACGCGTACGGTTGAATTATTGCATAAATATCAGGCCGTAAGGCAGAAACTTTCTTTTGATGATGTCATTCAGAACCGTTTTTATAGAACCGAGATAGTTGAAACAATTCATAACTTTCAGATGCCTCTTCGGAATACATTGGATGTTACGTTTGAACAATATATGAATGTGGGCTGTATGAATGAGGCAAATCAGGCACTGATGCGTATGTTGTTTTCGGAGAAAAATTTAAACTCCAGAATGGAAGTGGGTTTTAAGGGAAATCCAAATATCGGAAGTATTGTACTTAATCAATTCAGTGATTCTAAAGAGTTTGCCAATTTTGCCAATTCGTTTACGCAGAATGACCGAATTTTTATTGTTAATTCTATTTTTGGAGGAACAGGTGCAAGCGGCTTTCCGTTGTTATTAAAGACTTTACGAACGAATCAAGTTCTGCCTCAACACGCTTTGCTGAATAATGCAGTGATTGGGGGAATCACTGTTTTACCTTATTTTACAGTAAATAGGAATAAGGATAGTGAAATAGAGTCAGACTCATTCATTTCTAAGACCAAAGCAGCCTTACATTATTATCAGAAGAATATTACAGGAAATAATTCAATAGATGTACTTTATTATGTAGGAGATAATGAGGGATGTACGGAGGGGTATCAAAATAGTGAAGGTGGAGATACTCAGAAGAATAAAGCTCATTTAATAGAATTTATTTCCGCTTTGGCTATTCTTGATTTTGAGTCAAAGCATAACCATAGGACAGGAAATGTAATTTGTAAGGAGTATGGAGCAGAAAGTCGGGGAGATTCCATGATTTTCAGTAATTTAGGGATGGAAACCAATCGCTTGACAAGGACTCATCTGACGCAATACCTTATGTTTTCTCAATATTTGAAAAATGTCGGTGCATCTATACGCGAATCCCAGCAATGGGTGAAAGAGAAGGGATTTGATAAAACATTTTGGGATGGTGACTTTATGAAATTTTTAATAGCAAATTTTGAAGAGTTTGAAAAGTGGCTGGATGAGATGTCTGAAAATCACATAGGATTTGCTCCTTTTACTCGTACAAAAGATAAGCCATACCATATAGTTCAAGGGATTACACCTCAGAAATCTGCCTGGTTTGGTAAAGATGGGTATCAATTGTTCGACAAGACATTGAATAATAAGCAAGGAAAACTATTACCGGGAGCTAATAAGGAGAAGCAATTTGTAGAACTCTTTTATGTGGCAACTAAACAGTTGGCGCAAGATAAACTTAATCTATTATAATTATGAGCAGTGTTTTTAGATTATATAAAAGTGGATCGGATACAATTGTTGATTGGGGGCAATCCAATCCTTATGGTTCACAAGCTATAGACCAAATACAAGATCCTAATGGTGCGGATGCAAAAAAAGAAATAACATCTATACCTTCTCCTTTTGCTAGAATGGATTTGATAAAGACTGCTTTTGGGGAAGTAGTTAAAAGCAATAGTCTATATGGGCATACAATTTATCATAAGATGGTATCTGATTCATTGGATATTGCACAAATCTTCTTTAATTATAATAAGTTAAAGGATAAGGTTAAGATTATTGTTTGGGATGTTTCCAAAGACTTGCAAGCTTTGAAGAATGATGAAAAGCAGAAGATGGTAGGTGATACGTTGGAGATGTTTATGCAGCAAGACGCTGGTACCTATAATTTTAGTAAGATGAAATGCATCTATATACTACAGTATATTGGTGACAAGAGAAAAACTTCGATGGATATAATCGGAGCAACCTCACCCGCTACGCTGTTTTTCAGTTCTGCTAATGATTTGTCTTATCTGTCCAATGAATTTCAATTTGAGCAAGATAAAGTCTTTGATGAAAAGTACGCTTCTTTAGACCAAAGAGAAGGTGCTTTTATCGAATATATGTATGCTTACCGAAAAGCCTATCTGCAATTTAGTGTGGATTTCCCTGAAATAGATAAGTATCTGGATTTGGTATATCAGGCATTGAGCGTAGATATGAAAAATCGTATAGATGCGATTACTCCTAATTCGATACAGGATTATCCTGATTTGACTATCCAACCTAATTATGTTGAAATCAATGGAATGCGCTGTCATTGCAGGAAGGAAAATATCCGTATTCAGAGCGGTTTTGAAATAGATTCCAATAGTTGTCACTTAAACAAGATGCCTCTTGTATTACCGGTTGAAGAGGGTAGTATGTATGCAGATATTTCTTATGTGTCAGCTCCTTGGGGATGTATGAACAAAGCTCCTTATTTTGATGAAAACAATTTGAATGAACGGACATTGCCTTGTGATGGTGAGAAGTATCCTTATTTGACTGTCAGTGATTTTTTGGAGGATACTTTGGTGCAGGTTCCCAATGATTATTTCATTGCACATATGGATTCGTTCTATCCTTTCAATCAAAGAAATGATGAAATGTGCTATTTGCTTCCGTTGAAGGATGAATTCTTCAGGTATTTCTCTTCCAATGAATTGTTCGAGAGAAGTGTTTCTGGTAAAAAGATGCTGGAGTTTGAAAGATTGGCTGCTGGCTCTGTAAGAGTTGTATTACGTGTTCCCATCCAACGAAATCGATACGTGGAATATGAACGTACTTATGTAAATGGTTTGCAAGCTGACGTTAGGCGAAATAAAGGTTGTTTAAAAGAACAAGATTTTGCATTAGGTATATTTCCGTTTGTTAAGTTTAAACAGAGTAATGATGCTTTTTATCGTATATCATTAATTAACGATTCTGAAGAAAGTAGTGCATTAAATGTAATTTGTTATAATCAAGGGGCTTCTTTAAATCTTCCTTCATCTGTTGTAAGAAACGATAGGAGTAATTTGAAATGTAATATATATATAGTTGAAAAGCAGTTGTTTGATTATTGTAGAATTGATTGTGGACAAGGGGTTTCCGGTATAATTGTTCCTCATTTTATGGAAGAAAAGGGAACGGATACATTTACATTTGCAATAGATTTTGGAACAACCAACACGCATATAGAATATAGTCAAAACGGTAAGCCTGCTGTGCCATTTAATATAGAGGTTGATAATCCTTTGATGAAATTATGGGGAAATGTAACACCAGACTTCCGCAATGTTTTAAACTATGATTTTTTGCCTGATAATGTTGGAGGAAAAGGGGAGTTTTATTTCCCTATGCGTACAGCACTGAATGAAGCGAAGAATACCAATTGGAATCAAGCTGTATATGCTTATGCCAATGCGAACATACCTTTCCCTTTTGAGAAGAAAATCGAATACCCCTATAATAGGATTATAACAGATTTGAAGTGGTCGAATGATGCTGATAACATAAAAAAAATACAATGTTATATTGAGTCTATCATGTGGCTGTTGCGTTGCAAGGTACTTTCTTGTTATGGAAACTTACATCAAACAAAAATCGTATGGTTTTATCCGATTAGTATGACACCGGCCAGATTTAATAACTTCAATCAGGAATGGCAAAATGCCTATAGCAAATATTTTGGTACAAATTTGGCTAATATTGTTCCGTTTACAGAGTCGGTCGCACCTTATGAATATTATAAAGGCAGTGTTAATAATGCCAATAATATGGTAACTATTGACATAGGTGGAGGTACATCCGATGTTGTCATAGCTAGTAATGGGGGCGTAGATTGTATTTCGTCTTTTCGTTTTGCCGCTAATTCTCTTTTTGGTGATGCTTATGCACAACAAGGAGGAGGCTCAATTAATAGTCTTTTGACTTGCTATAAGCCTGCGATAAAAAAGATTTTAGATGATAATCAGCTTGTAGAGTTAAGTAAAATATGTGACAGCCATTTTGAAGACCGCATTTCCTGTAATATTGCATCATTCTTTTTCTCTTTAAAAGAGAATAAAGAGGTAATAGGAAAAGGGGTAAATAGTCATTTGGACTTTAATAAGATGTTGCAAAATGATAATGATTTTAAGATTGTCTTTCTTTTGTTTTATTCGGCATTGGTATATCACGTGGCAATGATGATGAAGTCAAAGGGAAAAGAAATGCCTCGTCATATTTGCTTTAGTGGAAATGGCTCAAAAGTAATAAAGATATTGACCACTAGTAACGAAACATTAGAGGAGTATACTAAATTATTGTTTGAGAAAGTCTATGGGGAAAAGTACCCTTTTGATGGACTTACCATTCTTCAGAATGAACGAAATCCCAAAGAAGTAACTTGTAAAGGGGGAATCTCAAGTATGAATTCTCAGAGTTACAATCAAATAGCTCGGACTAAAATAGTACTGAAAAGTATGAAAGATGATAATAATCCTTTTGTATCAACAGAAATCTATGCGGATATAGATGATAATTACATTAAGAAAAGTTTGAAATCAGTTGAAGGTTTTTTGGATATGATTTTTGCGTTATCGAAAGAGTATTCTTTTAAAAACTATTTTGATGTAAGCGATATGTCCTTTCAGATAGCAAAGACTGAATGTTATAGGGATATGGGCATTTATCTGCAGAACGGATTGGCTGTAAAGAGAACAGAAGTATCTGAAAACGACCCTATAGAAGAAACTCTGTTCTTTTATCCTATGAATGGAATGTTGAATGCGCTGATTTCGGCTATTTATGCTAAAAAGAATTAAGATGAAACAGTTATATATTTTGCTAATATGCTTGTGCGTATCTTTAAATTTGATTGCGAATCAATTGAATGAAGGTGTTGATAGCGTGAAGAGCGAAAAATGCACAGTAAATAAAGATATTAGTGCTGGTGTAGATAAAGAACTGCCTTCTGTAATGTCTAGGTTGTACAAATATGCTTTTTTTACTTCTATATCATTGAATGTCTGCTTACTATTTGTTTTCTATAAGAAAAATATTAAAATCAATAAATTGAGGAAAAGAATGGAAGATGATAAATGGAAATCTTATAGTAAATTTGATTCTTCTAGAGAACAAATGTGTAGAGGGAGCAGAAAGGAAATTCCTCAGCAGGAGTGCATTCCAAAAGTGTCACCAGATATTTCTTCAGAACAAAAGAAAATAATCATTGAGGAAGATGAAAAACCGATAATCATAGATTTTACTTTAGATAAAGGGAGAGAGTATAAATATTTGACTCCTTCTTATCAAGGTAAATTTACTAGATTATTTGATGCACCATCTAGTAAAACACGGTTTAGATGCTGGGTAGATAATGGTATTTGGAAATTTGAGTTTCATGGAGATTTGAAAACAGCCATAGAGAATTTTAATGCAACATTTGATGAAACCTGTGTGGTGGAAGGTTCTCATAGAGGTGCAACTCAATATCAGACTGAACCTGGAACTTTGGACAAAGAATTGAATATAAAAACAAAATCAATCATTCGTTTATACTAATTATGGGACTTGACAACATTATTATTTGTTTTATCATTTTAGTTATTGTTGCCTTTCAAATATTTTTTATTTTTAATACATATAATAAAATATCATTATATAAAAATATATTTGTGCAGCGAATTTTTTTAAGATACAATGAGGAATGTCATATTACAGATGGTGATTTGCAATGTGATAGTATTCCGATCATATGTAGTGTAACAGGAATATCTTCTACGTTTCAGCAGATAATCGATAATTTGAATGCTTATTTATTGAAAAATAGTGGTCAAATAGCAGATTACCATCTGATGAAAGATATAGTAGATAGAAATTGTGGTACTAAAGAGGAAGAAATCAATACTCAAATCCCGTTTCCTCTCTATTTGGGATTAATGGGAACTATGCTAGGTATTTTGGTTGGAGTTGGTTTTCTTGTTTTTGGTGGTGGATTGACTCAATTATTGGATGCTACGATGGTTGTTGATTCTGCGGAAAATGGAATTATACAATTGTTGAGCGGGGTAGCTTTAGCAATGATTTCTAGTGTTTTTGGCATTTTTTTTACAACTCTTGCTTCTTATCTTCAAAAGTATGCAAAGTGTAAAATGGAACTTCAAAAAAATGAATTTTTGGGATGGATTCAAGAAGAATTGTTACCACAGCTTTCTACAGATATGTCTAGTGCTTTGGTTCGCATGACTCGACAATTGACTAATTTTAATAAGTCATTTGCGCAAAATACAAAAGAAATGCGCGAAACCTTGTTGATGGTGAATGATGCTTCGAAATGGCAAGCTCAACTGCTTCAAACGATTGAAAATCTTAAGATTGATCGCATAGCTTCTGCAAACATTGCAGTGTATGACAAGTTACAGAATTGTACTGAAGAAATAGATAAACTAGGAGTTTATCTTAAAAATACGGAAGGCTATTTAATGCAAGTGCAGCTATTAAACAATAAATTGGGTGAGGCGGATGAACGTAATAAGACGATAGAGCGTTTAGGACAATTCTTTGAAAGTGAAATAAACGCAATCAGAGAACGCAAAGCCTTACTGAATGAAAGTGTAAGTGATATAGATAATAATTTGCGTAAGGCTATAAGTGAACTCAAAGAATCTGCGAAATTGGAGATTTTACGTTTGAATGAATCCTTTGGTGAGCAAACCAAGCTTTTTAAAACAGCAATGGTAGAGCAATCACAAGAGATAGCTCGGCAAATGGAAGAATTAAATGCTTCTTATCCTAAAATTGTGCAAGAACGTGAAGAATCTATTGATAAGTTAGTTAATAATATGTCCGATGCAATAGATGAATTCAAAAAAATACGGCAGCAGGACGACAGAGATCGTATGGATGAATTGATTTCTTTGGTAGGCAGGCTTTATGATAAAGTTGGTGAATCTTCGCAACAAAGTATTATGGTTGACTGTCCTGAAGTGAAGGTAAAAGCACAAATGCCCATATCAAGATTTTATAAAGTTACAGCGCTGGTATGCAGTATATTGATTGCGTTATATTGTTTTGTTGAACTTGTGCACTTAATCCTTGATTTATTAAATGGCTATAATTGGTTATGAGAAGCGGCAAGGAATCATTCTTTTGGACTAGTTATTCGGATTTGATGACAAGTCTGTTTTTTATAATGCTTGTTCTGTTTATTCTTATGATGGTATTTCTGAGAAATTCTATTGTAAAAGCAAGAGAGGCCGAGCTTGCTTCAAAAGCGCAATTAGCCAAAATAAAAGAAATGGAAGAAGCCGTTAATACAATAGATACCAGGTGGTTTCGTTATGATGCAAATCATAAAAAGCATATATTGCAAATAGCTGTTGCTTTTGAAAAAGGAAGCTCAGATATTAGCAATATTCCTATGCATACTTTGGATGATTTATATTCTGCGGGACTTTCTATTACTCAATTTTTAAAAAAAGCTTATGATAAATATCAGGTTAAGTATCTTTTGATTATTGAAGGACAGGCTTCAAAAGATTTTTATGTGAGAAATTATGAATTAAGTTATGAACGTGCTTTGTCTTTGGTTAAATTTTGGGCTCAAAGAGGGGTGGTCTTTAATTCTGATTATTGTGAAGTTATTATATCAGGTAGTGGTCAGTCTGGAAGTTTGAGAATGCAGCCAGATGATGCAAATAATGTAGCCAATCAGCGTTTTTTAATTCATATAGTGCCAAAACCTGGTATAATAGATGCAAGTAAAAATGAAGAGTAATATCTATATATTGTTTTTTTTTATTATTGTATTGTTGAGTTCCTGTAACAGACGTTCAGGAAGATTGCAATCTGGTAATACTAAATCAAAAATAGAAAGAGAATTTAGGGATTCAGAAAGGACTATCAATTTATCAAGTAGACCGCAGCAAATAATGTCTGGTAGTCAGATTTTTCAAAAATATAATAATGCTGTTTTTATGGTTTATACGTCTGATGGCTCCAATATTTTTCAAGGATCTGGATTTTTTGTTTCTTCAACCGGTATAGCGGTTAGTAATTATCATGTATTTAAAGATACATATATAGGACTTGAAGTCTTAAAGTTGCCATCTGGTGATAATTTGCAAATAGAGGAAGTGATAGCTAAAGACGAAAAAGATGATTTTATTGTTTTTAAAGTGAGAGCAAAAGAGGATCAGTGCTTTGAATATATTCCTATCTCTTTAAGAAGTTTATCAGTAGGTGAAACGGTTTATACTATAGGAAGTCCGCGTGGATTAGAAAATACATTTTCTTCGGGAGAAATATCTCAAAAAAGAAACAATAATATTATTCAAATTAATGCTCCTATAGATCATGGTAGTAGTGGAGGTGCATTAATTGATGTGTATGGTGAAGCAATCGGTATAACTTCTGGAGGAAGAGATGATTCCGGCGCAAATTTGAATTATGCTATTGATATTAAAGTTGTTAGAGAAATTTTAGAATAGTTGTAAAATGTGTTTTAAAAAATTAAACATATAGTAATAGATAAGGAAGACTATCGTACCAGCCACTTCCCGATGGTGCGGGTGGCACTATCAAAATTTACGCCGACCTTAACTATCTTTCTGCCGTCTGTCTCGTAGGGAAGGGCATATTGTTTGCTTTCAATCTGTGCCATAGCCTCTTCTGGTGTTCCGTCGAACTTGAATTCAAAGACATAAATGGCATCCGGCAGTTTCACCACAGCATCTGCACGGCCTGTGGCGGTTTTCACTTCGGTTTCCACGTATTGCCCCATCAGACGAAATAGTAAATAGAAGATGGTCTGATAGTGTTTCTCGGTCTTGTTTTCCAAGTCGTGAGGAATAGAGGCAAAGAAAGAACGGGTACGTTCCAGGCAGCTTTCTATGTCGCCTCGCTGCAGATCTTGAATGAAAGAGACGGCATAGAATGTGTTTTCACGCGGAAAACGGTGTACGTATCCGGGTAGCAGAGATTCAGTGAAGCCATAGCGCACTTCTCCGTTAGGATAGGCTAGGCGGTAAAGGCGGAATTCGGGGTCATATCCTTTTATCGTCAGATAGCCGCTTTGATAGAGTACCGGAATGGGGTCGGCTATTTGGTCGGTAGGGGCATCAAATTGCTCGTCGGTAGCATTGAGCCCATCCAAGATGCGCACATCGAAATCGCTACGTTGCAGAATGTCCAGCAGGAAAGTGGGTGTGCCCGTAGAAAACCAAAAGTTTTGGTAATCCAAAGCGTTGAGCGCACTGAACAGACTGAACGGATTATAGATGTCCGGACAGTTTTTGCTGAAATGATAACCATCATATCTACGCTTTAAGTGTGCAGACGCTTCTTCGAAAGTTTCTCCGTTGGCTTTTGCCATGCGTTCGATGTCCTGCTTCAACATAGTAAGAAGTTCCTCTTCCGTGATGCCGCAGATGGTGCTGAAATCATCGCGCAGGCTGATGTTCTGCAGGTTGTTCAGTTCGCTGAAAATACTTAGTTGGCTGAATTTACTGATACCTGTAAGGAAGAGGAAGCGTAAGTATTTTCCCAAGCCTTTGAGAGGACTGAAAAATCGACGGAGTTCATTGCGAAGTTGTTGCTGCAAATGTTGATCTGAGTTGCTGTCCAGCAGGGGAGCATCGTATTCGTCAATGAGGATAACTACCGGTTTGCCTGTCTGTTGGTAGGCTCTAAGTATGATGCCTTGAAAGCGTTCGGCTGCGCTCTGCTCTCTGTCATCCTTGCCATACATATCTTCCCATCGGTATAGAAAGAGGTTGAGTTGTCCGGTAAGGTCTTTTACATTCAGGTATTTAGTCAGACTGAAATCGAGGTGCAACACCGGATAGCTTTCCCATGTCTGCTCCAGTTGTTCCATCGCCAACCCCTGAAACAGTTCCTTCTTTCCTTGAAAATAGGCTTCAAGTGTAGATACAAGCAGACTCTTGCCAAAGCGTCGGGGGCGGCTGAGGAAATAGACACGGTCTGTGTGTGTCAGCTTATAAATCAATTCAGTCTTGTCTATATACACGCAATTGTCGGTGCGCAGTTGTTCGAAATTCTGTATTCCTATCGGAAATCTTCTGTAATCTTCTAGCATGGCAGTGGTGCTTATTGGGTACTTACTATGGCAAAGATAAATAATATAAGTGTTTTCTGAAAAATAAATCTTATATTTGCGAAAACTAATTTTTAGCATTATGAGTACAATCTTAGAATTAGCTCCGCAGAATGTGTGGAAGCATTTTTATGCACTGACGCAGATTCCCCGTCCATCCGGACATATGGAGAAGATTACCGAGTTTCTGGTTAATTTCGGTAAAGGACTGGGTTTGGAAGCGTTGGTAGATGAAGCGGGTAATGTGATTATCCGCAAGCCTGCCACTCCAGGCATGGAAAACCGTAAGGGAGTTATTCTGCAAGCGCACATGGATATGGTGCCGCAGAAGAACAATGATACTGTACACGACTTTACTACAGACCCCATTCAGACGTATGTGGATGGCGATTGGGTGAAGGCGAAGGGTACTACTCTGGGCGCTGACAACGGTATGGGGGTAGCAGCTATCATGGCAGTATTGGAAGCTCAGAATTTGAAGCACGGACCGCTGGAAGCCTTGATTACCAAAGACGAGGAAACGGGAATGTTTGGTGCTTTCGGTTTGAAACCGGGCACGTTGCAGGGGGAGATTCTCTTAAATTTGGATTCGGAAGATGAAGGTGAACTTTATATTGGTTGCGCCGGTGGAGTGGATTTCACGGCTACGCTGGAATATAAAGAAGAGGCTCCTGCTGAAGGATGGGTGGCTCGACGAATTACCCTGAAAGGATTGAGAGGCGGACATTCCGGTCTGGAAATCAATCAAGGACGTGGCAATGCCAACAAATTACTGGCACGTGTGGTGCATGATTTACTGATAGAGTTTGATTGTCAGTTGGCTGCCTTCGAAGGCGGTAATATGCGCAATGCCATCCCGCGCGAAGCACACGCTGTACTGGTGTTCAATCCGGAAGATATGGAAGACCTGAATAATTATATTCAGGAGTATGAAGCACAGATTGCAGCTGAATATGAAACCATTGAAAGCGGTATCAGCCTGAAAATAGAAGAGGTGGCTATGTCGGAATCGGTTGTGCCACAAGAAATTCAGGATAATCTGATTGATGCCTTGATGGCTTGTCAGAATGGGGTGATGCGTATGATTCCTACCGTGCCCGATACGGTGGAAACTTCTTCAAATTTGGCTATTGTATATATCGGTGAGGGTAAGGCCAATGTGAAGATTCTGGCGCGCAGTTCCTGCGACACCATGAAGGACTTCCTGACGGATAGCCTGACGGCTTGCTTCTCTATGGCAGGTATGAAGGTGGAACTCAGTGGTGCTTATTCTGGCTGGCAGCCGAATGTAAATTCTCCGATTCTGCATGCCATGAAGTTGTCGTATAAGCAGCAGTTTGGTGTAGAACCTGCTGTGAAGGTGATACATGCCGGCTTGGAATGTGGTATTATTGGTGCTAATTGTCCGGGATTGGATATGATTTCCTTTGGTCCTACGCTGCGTTCGCCTCACTCACCCGATGAACGTGCCTTGATTCCTACCGTAGCCAAGTTTTATGACTTCTTGGTAGCTACTTTGGAGCAGACTCCCGTAAAAGAATAAAAATAGATGTAAGTAACCGACATTACTGACAGTGTCAGTAGGATAAAAGAGTACAGCAGAACTGCCAATATGGCTTTTGCTGTACTCTTTTGTCATACATAGGCCTACACTTTTTGATGCAGGTCAAGAAATATGTTGTATAACATGTTTTTTGAGGTTTTGAAGGACTAAGTTATGAACAAAGGCATTACTTTTGCGTTGTCTTAAATGAAACCGATGAGGTTTTAGAACGAGCGAAAACAAAAAACAAGTGATCGTTTTTAAAAAGGTATTAGAAAAGAGCCGAAAGGCTGGGTAAAAAGAAGGAACCGATAAAGGTTCCTAAGGATAACAATTTAATTAGGAGGATAACAAAATGAAAATGTTGAAGAAAATTATGAATCGTGTGAGCAATGCTAATGTAGATGTTTGGGGATATGCTACCCTGGGTGCTCATACAGCAGCGAAATGAGAGAATTGAAAAAAAATTGTGTAAGAATGGTATTAGTTTAAGAAAGGAAACGTTATGAAAAAAGTAGTAAGTACATTCAGACGCATTTTGGCCGAAGTAGGTCGTAATGAAATGTTGAAGATGGGATATAGACTGAAATAACCCTGATGGGCTTGATGATGGCATGCAAGCGATGCTTTTGCACTGCTTGGATGATTTGATTCGAATAGATAGGAGGGATTTCTCTTTTGTTAAAGGGAAATCCCTCTTTTTTTTTCTATGCAAGTTTTTTTAGTTAAAAAGGAACGTTTATTTTAATAAGATTGCTTTACTTTGTTATTGGCTAATTTTAAAAGAAGATGGTTATGAAAAAGACTCAGAAAATCTTAGCTATCGGTGTGTTGCTGTGGGGATGTGTATGTTCCTCTATGGCACAGTCGTATGACAAACTATGGAAGCAGTTGGAACAGGCTCGTGATAAGAGTCTGCCTCAGACCATGATTCGGATAGCGGATCAGATTATTCAGAAGGCCGAGCGCGAACAGAATGCTCCGCAGCTGCTGAAAGCCACGGTGTGGGGAGAGTATGTGCAGAGTCGCCTGACACCCGACAGCCTGTATGCCGGCATCCGGCACATGGAGGCATGGGCTGCCCAAGAACAGAATCCGGTGCACCGGGCTATTCTTCATTCCCTGCTGGCCGACCGTTATGCAGATGCCATGTGGAAGAGCGAGCGGCTGAACGATGCCTTGACCGATTTGGAATTGGAGGAAGTGCCGACAGACATTCGTCAGTGGACGGGCAATCTGTTCGCCCGGAAGGTGGATGCGCTGTGCAGGGCTTCTTTGCAGGATGAGGAGGCCTTGTTGATGGCTTCTTCGAAAGATTATCAGCCGTTTGTGATTATGGGGGATGAGAGCCGGTATTATGCGCACGATATGTATCATCTGTTGGCGCACCGGGCCTTGAAGAAGTATGAAGCGATTGGGGGATACCTGCCCGATTCGTTGAGGCATGCTACAGTATCCGGGATTTACGAGCGGATGGCTACGGTGTATGCCCGTCGTCCGGGGTGTGAAGAGGCTGCGTTGCTTACTGCCCTGGACTGGGTGAAGCAGCTGCGCGATGAGGCCGTCCGGAAAGCGTCTGCTCAGCGGTGGCGCGAAGTGGAGCAGGAAGCCGGCAAACGGTATGTGGAGCAGTTGGACAGTCTGATTCAACGTTATGGGGCGCAGGAGGTATGTGCCGAGGCATATATCCGGAAGGCCTCCTGGCTGAAGAATGTTCGCAACGGTTCGTTGCTGGATTGTTTGCAGACGTGCGAGGAAGGGCTGAAACGCTATCCGAAATACAGTAGAATCAATGAATTGAAGCGTATCCGGGAGGAAGTGACCGAGCCGCTTTTGTCGGGCATGGTTGTTTCGCAATGTTATCCGGGCGATACAATGCGTTTGGAGGTGATGCACCGCAATCTGAAGGGATTTACACTGCATCTGTATCGCACGGCATATGCCGAGGTTCCTCAGCTGGAGGGGGTAATAGATGAGGCTTTTATCCGGCAGCATGGCCGCCGGGTGGCTACGCTGCACCGGGATTTGAAGCCTGCCCCGAAGGCGGGACGCCCGGCTGCGGAATGGAACTATATGCGGTCGGACACCTTGTTCAGGGTGCCTGTGCCGGATGAAACGGGGGTTTATGTATTGCAGATGGTGCCCGATGGCGGAAAAGCTGCCATGGAGGCGGGCTTCTTCGTGGTAACTCGTTTCCGTTCGATGGTACTTTCTTTGGGCGAAGAGCGTAGGGAAGTGGTGGTGCTGGATGGCCGTACGGGGCATCCCATAGCCGGTGCCGAAGTGGTGGGGTATGACAGTTATCATCCCGGTAGAAAAGAGAAAGTGCTGCAAAGGCTGACTACCAATGCCGAGGGAAAGGCTTGTTTTACCCATAAGGATGTACGTAGTTACTCGGTACGTAAGGATAAGGATGCCGCTATGCTTCGTCAGATGGCAGGAGTGGATGTGATTTATCGGGATGAAGAGGAGAGGGAGGAGGAACTCCTCACGCTGCTGACCGACCGTTCCATCTATCGTCCCGGACAGACGGTGTATGTAAAGGGGGTGGCTTATCGGCAGAAAGGATGGGAGGCACAGGTGCGGAAAAATGCTTCGTATGAAGTGGTTCTGTTGGATGCTAACCGGAAGGAGATAGCCGCCCGTAAGTTGCAGACCAATGAGTTTGGTTCGTTTGCCACCAAGTTTGTGTTGCCTACGGCCTGCCTGAACGGTAGGCTCCAGTTGCAGGTGCGCGGACGACTGGCATCAAGGGTTATCCAGGTGGAAGAATACAGGCGGCCTACGTTTGAAATCAACTTCTCTCCTGTTGAGAAGGCGTTTTGTCTGGGCGAGCAGGTGGTGCTGAAAGGTGAAGTGAAGGCTTTCAGCGGACGCAGTGTGCAGGAGTTGCCGCTGGCCTATACATTGAAGCGTACCAACCAGCGCATCATGCCGGGCTATGTGCATTGGATGGGTGAGGAGACCTTGAAACACGATACGGTGACGCTCGATGCACAGGGACGTTTTGAAATACCGGTACAGCTACCGGCTTATGACAAGAATACGCCGTTTGCCTATCGCTATGTGGTGGAAGCTACGGTGACGGACGAGGGGGGAGAGACGCAGACGGCAACCAGCCGGTTCAATGCTGCGCAGCACCGCTATGAAATCAGTATCGGATTGCCCGATGTGCTTTGTAAAGAAGATACCTTGCGGCCTATGGTGCGTGTGACCAATGCGGCTGGAGTGAAGCAGGCGGTTAGCGGACAGGCGTATCTGTATCGAGAGGATGCAAAGAATCCCATATGGCAGGGTGACTTTCAGGCCAATCGGCCGGCCGATTTCTCTGCATGGAGTCAGTTGCCTTCCGGTAAGTATCGCTTGCAGCTCACCGTGCGCGATTCGTTGAACAGCAAGCAGACTTATCCGGGCGATTACGACCGGGAACTTTCGTTTATGCTGTTTTCCAAGAACGACCGCAAGCTGCCGGTCTTTACGGATCTATTCTATCAAGAGGAGCAGGAAGAGTTTGATGCTTCACAGCCGGCGGTATGGTACTTCGGTACGTCGCATCGCGAGGCCTATGTGCTGATGGATGTGTTCTGTCAGCGCAAGCGAATAGAAAGCCGTGTGCTGCAACTCACAGACACGCTGATGCGTATGGAATATCCTTACCGGGAAACCTACGGCAAGGGGCTTACCGTACATTTTACATTTGTAAAGAACGGTAAAGTCTACGAAAAGCAGGTATTCCTGAAACATAAGCAGCCGCAACGGGAGTTGGCTATGCAATGGAGTGTGTTCCGCGACCGCTTGCGTCCGGGGCAGGAAGAAGAATGGAAGCTGACGGTGAAGCGGCCCGACGGACTGCCTGCGTCTGCCGAGATGCTGGCCATGCTCTACGATGCTTCGCTGGATAAGTTATTCCAGTGTTATCAAGGGCTGCACATGCATTGCGGCTATGCCTTCCCCACTATCTACAGGCAGTGGAGCCGAGAATCGTCGATGTCTCTCCGTTTTGATTTTCCGCGGCATTCGTATCGCGTGCCCGGCTGGACGTATGACAGGTTCTTTTCGTCCACGGGTATTACCGAACTTCTTCAAATTGTGGAAGATGATGCGGAAGTTGTGATAAGGGGGTATCGCCCAACGATGAAGCAATCATTGACAGGCAGGGTGAACGGGAGTCAAATAAGCAGCACCAGTGAGGATTCCGGCCATGCGGTAGAAGTGAAATATGTGCCGGTGCAGGTGGAGGAAGAAATTCCGGAAAGCCAGCAGGTATTCGATGTGGTCTTTGAAGAAGAAGTGGTGACGCTGGATGCTGCGACGCAGCCTATGCCGCCAGTACGGAAGAATTTTGCAGAAACGGCCTTTTTCTACCCGCAGTTGCGCACCAATGAGCAGGGAGAAATTGTCTTCTCTTTCACCATGCCCGAGAGTCTGACACGCTGGAATTTCCGAGGGTATGCACATACGCAGGATATGATGACCGGGCAACTGGATGCCGAGGTGGTGACCGCCAAGGAATTCATGGTGCAACCTCATCTGCCGCGGTTCTTGCGGGCAGGCGACCGCACCCAACTGTCTGCCACGCTCTCGAATCTTACCGGAAAGGCCCTGAAAGGTACGCTGCGCTGGATGCTCTTCGACCCGGCTACCGAACAGGTGATACACTCGCGCAAGCAGAAGTTCTCTACAGAAGCCGGACGGAATGCCGTGCTTCACTGGGAGGTGGAAGCCGATGAACGCTATCCGCTGCTAGGTGTGCGTGTGGTGGCAGAAGGTGGTTCTTTTAGCGACGGCGAACAGCTGCTGCTTCCGGTGCTGAGCAACCAGGTGTTCATCACCGAAACCTTGCCGCTGACGGTGCGTGGAGGGGAACAGAAGGAATATTCTTTGGAACAGTTGTTTAACGGACATCATCTGCAGGCTACTGACCGCCGGCTGACCGTAGAATGTACCGGAAATCCGGCCTGGTATGCCGTGCAGGCTTTGCCGTCGTTGAACACACCGTCGTCCGACAATGCTACCGATTGGGCCACTGCGTATTATGCCAATACGTTGGCTTCCTTTATTGCACAGAGCCAGCCGAAGATACAGGCGATGATAACGCAATGGAAATCGCAGGGTGGTAGCAAAGAAACTTTCTTAAGCCAACTGGAAAAGAATCCGGAATTGAAGAATATCCTGCTGAGTGAGTCGCCGTGGCTACTCGAAGCTACCACGGAAGCCGAGCAGCGGGCTCGTATAGCTACGCTGTTCGACCTCAATCAACTGAAAGACCGTAATTATGCGGCACTGACCAAACTGAAAGAATTGCAGGATGCTAATGGAGCCTGGAGCTGGTATAAAGGAATGCACCCCAGTCATTCCATGACTACCTACATTACCGAACTTTTGGTTCGTCTGCCGTTGCTCACCGGTAAGGCATTGGAAGATGAAGCTGTCGTTATCCGTCAAAAAGCGTTTGCCTATCTGCAGCAGCAGTTTCAGGAAGAGTACAAAGAACGGGTGAAGGCAGAACGGAAGGGAGCACGGTATACCACTCCTTCTGCTACCGCTCTACAGTATCTGTATCTCATAGCTTTGAGTGGAGAAAAAGTGCCCGATACGTATCGCAAAGCTTATCTTTATTTCTTGGATAAAGTAAATGGACTGCTCCAGTCGGGCAGCGTGGCAGAAAAATCGCAGGCCGCTGTCATTCTTTGGAAGAACGGTCGCACCTCTCAGGCAGAGGAGTTTGTGGCTTCGCTTCGGGAGCATTTGGTACAAGAACCGGAACTGGGCGCGCATTTTGCTTTTCTGGATGAGGCTTGCCAATGGGGCATGATGCCGATACCTACTCATGTGCAGGCCATGGAGGCTTTCCGCTGTGTGGGTGGACAGGATGCTTTACTGGAGGAAATGAAACTGTGGCTGCTGAAACAGAAACAAACCTCTTGCTGGACTTCCTCGGTGGCTACAGCCGATGCCATCTATGCTTTACTGATGCAGGGACGCAACCTGTTGGAAGACTCCGGAGAAGTACGTATTACGTTGGGAAATCGGGTAATCCATACATCGGATGCAGCTATGGCTGGCTTGAATTATGTGAAAGAAACCTTTGCTGGCGGCAGTGCGGAAGTGGATGTCCGTCAGCTCACGGTAGATAATCGCAGTGAAGGTATGGCATGGGGAGCTGTGTATGCGCAATACCTGATACCTATCAGTGAAGTGAAGCAGCAAGGAGGTGCGTTGAGTGTGCAGAAACAACTTTTTGTGGAGCGTGTAAATGCTCAGGGGCACAAAACGCTGCAGCCCGTGAGAGAAGGCTCCGCCTTGAAGGTAGGTGAGAAGGTCGTATCTCGTCTGACCATTCAGCTAGACCGTGCCATGGATTTTGTACAATTGACCGACCAACGAGGTGCCTGCTTCGAACCGCTCGCCGCGCTTTCCGGCTACCGCTGGATGAATGGCATGGGTACCTATGTAGAGGTGGAAGATGCAGCCACTCGTTTCTTCTTCGATCATTTGGGTAAAGGTGTTTATATCTTGGAGAATGCTTGCCGGGTGGCTAGAAACGGTCGCTATGAAGCGGGTATGGCTACGATTCAAAGTGCCTATGCTCCAGAATTTGCAGCCCATTCCTCAGGAGTAGTGGTGGAATGTAAGTAGCAGATGTGATTGCAGGCTGTTTTATGATGCCGGCTCTCTCGCAGTTTTTTTTACCGGCGAGGGAGCCGGTATGCTATAGTATGCATGGGTGGGTGCTGTTTCTCTCTCTGGTATAGGCAGCCTAGGTATGTATACCCGAAAAGGTATAATATTAGATAATATTCTTATATTTGTACCCTAAAGGGTATAATTATGAATGATTCATTATATGAATGATTCATTAGCAACATTTGTGAAAGATATGCGCAAGAAGTTTGGCTTGACTCAAGTTGATTTGGCAGCAAAGTCGGGTGTAGGACTTCGTTTTGTGCGCGAATTGAAGCAAGGAAAAGTATATCTTTATAACTGCTATGCGGGTTTGCTCACGGAAGATGAGAACGGCTTTACATTTGTTTACGATACGGCATTCTTAGAATTATTCCTAATGAAAAAGGTATTTTTTGCAGGTCTCATTGAAAACTCCTACATTTGTCCGTATATTTAGTTTACAACAGACTTATGAAGAAATTTTTAATTACGTTATATATTTGCTTTTCAACGGCTTTGCTGATGGTGGCTCAGCCTCGTTTTACTTCTAACACCGAGATGCATAGTTTGGGACAAGTGGAGTGGAAACATCCGGTTACGGTGCAATATGTTATTTCCAATACTGGTACGGAGCCTTTGGTCTTGTCTGATATTGAGCCCGATTGTGCCTGTACAGCGGTACATTGGACGCAGACTCCTATTGCTCCGGGAGCCAAAGGGGTGGTAGATGTGACTTTTGATGCCGAGGCTTTGGGACATTTTCAGAAGTCGGTAGCTGTTTATACCAATGCACAACCGCATCTGATTTATTTGAATTTTAAAGGTGAAGTAGTGCGTCAACTGAAAGATTTTACCCGTACTCATCCTTATCAGATAGGAAATATCCGCATAGATCGTGAAGAACTTGATTTTCCGGATGTACATTTAGGAGAGCATCCGGTAATTCATGTAGGAGTGGCCAATTTGTCTGAACATCCTTATGAACCGGTGCTGATGCATCTGCCTTCTTATTTGCAGATGGAAGTGAAGCCCGCTGTGTTGCAGCAAGGTGAGAAAGGAGTGATTACACTGACTTTGAATCCCGAACGATTATCAGGTTTAGGACTTACTCAATCATCAGTTTATCTTTCTCGTTTTACGGGTGATAAGGTAGGGGAAGAAAATGAAATTCCGGTTTCTGCTGTTCTGCTGCCCGACTTTTCGGGAATGACTGATACTGAACGTAAAAATGCGCCCGTTATACAGTTATCGGCTACAGAATTGGATTTTGCCAATGTGTTGGCTAGAAAAAAGAAGGCTAAACAAGATATTTTAGTGACCAACATGGGACATGCTCCTTTACAGATAGCTAAGTTGCAGGTATTTCATCCGGCCGTTGGGGTAAGTTTGAAGAAGAATGTACTGATGCCGGGTGAATCCACTCGTCTGAGGGTGACAGTTAGTAAACGTGCCATCGGAAAGAAACGCCGTCATTTGCGTCTACTGATGATTACCAACGATCCCATGCATACTAAAATGGAAATCAATATCAAAGCAAAGTGATTTATATATCCTATATCCTAACTAACCCTCTTAAATCGTATATATTATGGAACACCCGGAAAACAATGAAGCATATAAAGGACTGGTGGTCAATGCAGGTATTGAGCAACCTTCATCAATCAACCCTTATTTGAAAAGTCGGCCCAAACGTAAGAAACGAGAGTTATCGGTGGCAGATTATGTGGATGGTATTGTAAAGGGAGATGTTACGACATTGAGTCGTGCTGTAACCTTGGTGGAAAGTGTGAAGCCAGAACATCAGGTGTTGGCACAACAAGTGATAGAGAAATGTCTGCCTTATTCAGGCAATTCCATTCGTGTGGGTATCAGTGGAGTGCCGGGTGCAGGAAAAAGTACTTCGATTGATGCTTTTGGTCTGCATATTTTAGAAAAGCATGGAGGAAAGTTGGCTGTTTTGGCTATCGATCCTAGCAGTGAACGTAGTAAAGGCAGTATTCTGGGCGATAAAACCCGTATGGAAAACCTTTCTGTTCATCCGGATTCTTTTATTCGCCCCAGTCCTTCGGCTGGTTCATTGGGTGGGGTGGCACGTAAGACTCGTGAAACTATTATTCTTTGTGAAGCTGCTGGATTTGACAAGATATTTGTGGAAACAGTAGGAGTGGGACAGAGTGAAACAGCTGTACATTCCATGGTAGATTTCTTTCTTTTGATACAGTTGGCTGGTACCGGCGACGAGTTGCAGGGTATTAAGCGGGGTATCATGGAAATGGCCGACGGCATTGTGATTAACAAAGCCGATGGCGATAATCTGGAACGTGCCAAGCTGGCGGCTACGCAATTCCGGAATGCACTGCATCTGTTCCCGGCTTCTGAAAGCGGATGGACACCACAGGTGATGACCTATTCGGGTTTCTATAATATCGGTGTGAAGGAAATCTGGGATATGGTGTATCAATACATGGATTTTGTGAAAGACAACGGCTATTTTGCGTATCGTCGCAATGAGCAGAGCAAATACTGGATGTATGAAACCATCAACGAGCATCTGCGCGATAGTTTCTACCAGAATGCCCGGATAGAATCCATGCTTGCCGAACAGGAAAATCAGGTGCTGCAAGGTAATCTTACTTCTTTTGCAGCGGCCCAAAAATTGTTGGATACGTATTTTGAATCGTTGAAACGGTGACGTGCCGTTACCGACGATGGTGAAGGCTTATATATGCATTGCCCTGAGCAAGCAGTTGCTATACATGATGCAACCGCTTGCTCAGGGCAATGCATATATAAGCCTTTTATGGGATGGTTCTGTATCAAGATGAATAAGCAGACTTTTCTTTCTCTAAATCGGCTTTCGATTTACTTTGTGTCACGATGTATACCCCTAGGAAAACCAAGGTAATGGCGATGCCTTTTTTCCAATCGAAATGGTCTAGCCCCATGAGGATGGCAGCAATGGCGGCAACGATGGGCTGCATGTAATTATACATACTTACTACCGTAGGGCGCATCAAGCGCTGTGCCGTCATGATGCAGATATAAGCCAGGAAACTGCCGCCTATCACCACATAGCTTACTTGTAGAAGGGCTTCCATAGATACAGACGGCCACTGGATAGCTGCTATATCACTGTAAGAAAAGGGAATGTAGCACATAGAGGCATAAACAAACATCCATTTGTTGAGTGTGATGGGAGAATATTTTTGCGACAGACTTTTAAATACGGTAAGATAGATGGAGAAACTAATCTGAGCTGTCAGGCAGAGTAAAGCTCCCCACATATTGCTGTTGCCTCCTTCTGATCCTGTCTGACTGCTAAGAATCAGGGTCAGGGCTCCCATGGCACCCGTGAAAATGCCCAACACCTTTTTATTAGTAACCGGTTCTTTCAGATAGAGTGCAGCTACTATCATGGTAACGATAGGCAGGGTGGTGGTGACGATAGATGCATCGATGGGAGAGGTAAGTGACAGTCCGAATATGTATACTCCTTGGTTAAAAACCAATGCAAAGAGCGAAGCGAAGAAGATTTTCAGCATGTCGTGAGGATTCACCTCTTCTTGTTTACAGCAAAACGATAATAACCAAAAGCATATGGCAGCACCCATCATACGGAACGTGGTGACTGTGAGTGGGGTAAATTCTGTCAAGGCAGATTTGCCAATCGGTGCCATCAGTCCCCAAAGCACGTTGGCGCTGAGAGCCATAGCGTGCCCTTTTACATACTTGTTCATAACCTGAATACCTTAAAAAAATGATTGAAAAGTGCTGCAAAATTAGCGATAATTTTGCATCTTCAAGAGATTGTTGTATTTTTGTTTATGACGATTATTAAAAGAACGAACTATGGAAGTACCAGCCAATTATATCAAGCGTATTGAAATTTGCGGTTTATGGCATCGCTTCAACATCGCCTGGGATTTGCGTCCCGATGTGAATATCCTGTCGGGCATCAACGGAGTGGGCAAAACGACCATTCTGAACCGTTCGGTCGGCTATCTGGAACAGACCTCCGGTGAAGTGAAGCGTGAGGAGAAAAACGGTGTACACGTATATTTCGACAATCCTGAAGCAACATTTATCCCGTTCGACGTTATACGCAGCTATGACCGTCCGCTCGTAATGGGTGACTTTACCGCCCGTATGGCTGATCCTCACGTACAGTCAGAATTGGATTGGCAATTGTATCTTTTGCAGCGCCGCTACCTGGATTATCAGGTGAATATGGGGAATAAGATGATAGAATTGCTCAGTAGTGGAGATGAGGAGTTGCGTTCGCAGGCTTCCGCCGTTTCCTTGCCCAAGCGGAAGTTTCAAGATATGGTAGATGAACTTTTCAGCTATACGCGCAAAACCATCGATCGTAAGAGCAACGACATTGCCTTTTATCAAGATGGAGAGCGTCTGCTTCCCTATAAACTTTCATCGGGTGAAAAGCAGATGCTGGTGATTTTGCTTACAGTATTAGTACGCGATGGCAAGCATTGTGTGCTCTTTATGGACGAGCCGGAAGCCTCGCTCCACATCGAATGGCAGCAAAAACTCATCGGTATGATTCGTACGCTGAATCCCAATCTTCAACTGATTCTCACCACCCATTCTCCTGCATTGATAATGGAAGGGTGGCTGGATGCCGTTACCGAGGTGAGTGACATTTCTTCCGATATAAAGAAATAAGATGTGTTTTATCGTTTTAAATAGAATCAAGTGGCAACTTCACTCAGACATAATTTGACTTCAGCCTATCTGGATGCTGCGCAGCGGCTTTCTCCGAAAAAGGCACGCCGCAGAATTGTAGCTTATGTGGAGAGCTATGATGACATCGCTTTTTGGCGGACATTGCTGGCTGAGTTCGAGAACGAGGAATACTATTTCCAGGTGATGCTTCCTTCGTCTACCTCTTTGTCGAAAGGCAAGAAGATGGTTCTGATGAATACTTTAAACACAGAAGAATTGGGAAGAAGCCTGATAGCTTGCGTAGACAGTGATTATGATTTTCTGTTGCAAGGGGCTACTCAGGTGTCGCGGAAGATAAACCGGAATCCTTACATCTTTCAGACGTATGGTTATGCCATTGAAAATTTTCAATGTTATGCTGAAAGTTTGCATGAAGTATGTGTACAAGCTACATTGAACGACCGTTCTTTGCTGGACTTTCCTGCATTTATGAAGCGCTATTCACAAATAGTCTATCCGCTTTTTTTATGGAATGTTTGGTTCTACCGTCGGCATGATACACACACTTTTCCAATGTATGATTTGAATGCATGTACACGCTTGCACGAGGTAAGTCTGCACCAGCCGGACCAATGCCTTCAGGCATTGAAGAATAGGGTGGAAGACAAACTCTCGGAATTACATACTCGTTTTCCGCAACTCATCGAGCAGATAGATGCCTTACGTGATGAACTGCTTCCCTTAGGGGTGAATCCTGATACCACTTATCTGTATATGCAGGGGCACCACATTATGGATTGTGTGGTCATGAAACTGCTTACTCCGGTGTGTGCACAGTTGCGTAGAGAGCGTGAACAGGAAATCCGACGGCTGGCCGTGCACGAGGAGCAGTTTCAAAATGAATTGACCAGTTACGAGAACAGCCAGGTCAGCGTAGGACTGATGCTGAAGAAGAACGATGACTATAAAGACTTATATCTTTATCAGTGGATGAAAGATGATATTCGTGACTTCTTGAGTAAATAATAAAAAGAAACTTGATGATTAGTAGAAGAATGTATGGAATTTTTAGAAGCAATCAATAAATGGCTCATAGGGTGCGGCTTGTCTGCGCAATGGGCCGATAGAGTGGATCAACTGATAGCATTCAGCCTGGTTCTGGTACTGGCTTTTACTGCTGATTTTATTTCTAGGAAAGTGTTATTGCGGGTGGTGGCTCATTGGGTGGGGCGTACCAAGGCTACATGGGATGACATTGTATTTCACAGTAAGGTAATGTCCCGTCTCAGTAAGATGGTTGCTCCGGTCATTATTTATCTTTTGGTGCCGATAGCTTTTGCTGAGACCGATTCTAAGGTGCTGGATTTTCTGATGCGCATCTGTTACATTTATATTCTGCTTTCATTCTTCTGCTTTGTCAATACTTTTTTCAAGGCTATTTACCAGGTGTATAGCGAGAAAGACCAGTTTCGCGACCGTCCTTTGAAGGGACTGTTGCAAACGTTACAGATTTCATTGTGGGTAATTGGAGGAATTGTAGTGGTAGGCAATCTTATCGGTCAGTCGCCCCTGTCGCTTTTGGCCGGACTGGGTGCTTCTGCTGCTGTGCTGATGTTGATTTTCAAAGACAGCATTATGGGATTTGTTTCCGGAGTGCAACTTTCTGCCAACGATATGCTGAAGGTAGGCGATTGGATTGCCATGCCTAAATACGGTGCCGACGGTAAGGTGATAGAAGTGACGCTCAACACGGTAAAGGTGCGTAATTGGGACAATACCATCACCACCATTCCTCCTTATCTGCTGGTGAGTGATTCGTTTCAGAATTGGCGTGGTATGCAGGAAAGTGGCGGACGTCGCATCAAACGGAGTATCAACATTGATATGACCAGTGTGAAGTTTTGTACACCCGAGATGTTGGAAAAATATCGTAAGATTCACTTATTGAAAGATTACATCGAGCAGACCGAGCAAGTGGTAGAAGCGTATAATAAGCATCACCACATAGATAACTCCATCTTGGTGAATGGCAGGCGGCAAACTAATTTAGGGGTATTTCGTGCTTATCTCACCGCTTATCTAAAGAGTCTTCCGGTGGTGAATACTGAACTGAACTGTATGGTGCGCCAGCTGCAACCTACCGACCACGGCATTCCTATTGAACTCTACTTTTTTTCCAAAATTAAGGAGTGGATACCTTATGAAGGGGTGCAGGCCGATGTGTTCGACCATGTACTGGCCATCATTCCCGAGTTCGAACTACGTGTGTTTCAATCTCCCTCGGGAACTGATTTCCAGCAATTTGTTAACCCATCTTGCCGGTGAGGTAAGCTTTGGTACGTTCGTCAGCAGGGTTAGAGAAGAGGGTTTCGGTGTTACCATATTCCACTAGTTCTCCCAAATACATAAACATGGAATGTGAAGAGATGCGTTTGGCTTGTCCCATATTATGGGTTACAATCAAGATGGTAACCTCTTTCTGAAGTTCCAGTAACAATTCTTCGATGTGTTTGGTGGCAATGGGGTCGAGCGCTGAAGTCGGCTCATCCATCAGTAGAATATCCGGTGTCATGGCCAAGGCGCGGGCAATGCACAAGCGCTGTTGTTGTCCGCCGGAAAGAAAAGTTCCTTTCTTGTTTAAAACGTCTTTTACTTCATCCCAAAGAGCTACACTTCTCAAGCACTTTTCTACTTTAGCATCGCGTTCACTTTTGTGCAAGCGAATACCATTTAAGGCATAGCCCGACAAAACATTGTCATAGATGCTCATGGTGGGGAAAGGTGCCGGTCGTTGGAATACCATTCCTATTCGTCGGCGTACATCAATGGGTTCCATTGCCAGAATATTCTCACCATTGAGAAGAATTTCACCGTCTACTCGGATGTTGGGGTATAGATTATGCATCAGGTTTACAGCTCGTAGTAAGGTAGACTTACCACATCCTGAGGGACCCATAATAGCAGTAATGGTATTTCGTTCGATAGCAGCTGATACATATTTTACAGCCATCGTTTGTTTGGTATAAGAGACACAAGTTTTATTAAATTCGAGAATGGGAGTTACTGATTCCATTTTTTTGCAAGGTATTTAGCAGTGAGATTTAATGTAAGAACGAATAAAAGCAGGAAGAGCGAAGCGCCCCAGATCAGTTCCTGCAGGTTGGGGTCGTTGAAGAATTCCCAAATCAGCAAAGGGACAGCCGAGATAGGTTTGTCGATAGACCATCGGATGAGCGAGCAACCTAATGCGGTGAACATAAGTGGTGCTGTTTCGCCGATAACGCGTGAAATGGCCAACAGTACTCCGGTGAAGATACCTCCAAAAGCGGCAGGCAGTTGAATTTTCAGCATCACGCGTGCTCGGTTGCCTCCTAAGGCCAGTCCGGCTTCCTTGAGTGAAGCAGGTAGAATCTTTAGTGTTTCTTCGGTAGAGCGGATAATCAGTGGCAGCATCATGATGAATAGTGCCACACTGCCCGCTATGGCTGAGTATCCCTTCATGGGTACTACTACCCAAATATAGGTGATGATGCCGATGATAACTGAAGGAGTACCTTGCAGCAAGTCGGTGAGAAAGCTCACCGTTTGTGCAAAACGACTTTTGCTGTTTTCTGCCAGATAAGCCCCACATAAGATTCCGGTAGGTACGGCCACTACTACGGCCATGCCCAGCATAATCATGGTACCGATGATACCGTTGGCAATACCTCCGGGAATAGGCTTGCCGGCTTCAATGGCTTTCATGGCTTTATAAGCGGTAGGAGTAGGTTCCGTAAAAAACGACCACGTGAGTTGGTCGTAGCCCCGCAATAATACTTCCCCCAAAATGAGGAACAGCGGAACAGCAGTCAGTGCAGCAAACAGGCAAACGACCCATAACGTCAGTTTGTCGGCAGCCAAACGATGTTTGATATTCGGTAATTTCGTCATAGATTAAGAAATTCTAGCGCGTTTAATCATTATTTTACCTATCATATTTATTACGGCTGTAATCATAAACAGAATCAGTCCGATAGCAATTAGCGAAGAAAGACGTAGTCCGTCGGCTTCGCCAAACTGGTTGGCTATGATGGAGGCCATAGAATTACCTGTAGCCGTGATAGACTGGGGGATGTTATTGGTGTTTCCGATGAGCATGGTTACTGTCATGGTTTCACCCAATGCACGTCCGATGGCTAATACATAGGAAGAAAAAATTCCAGATCCGGCTACCGGGAACACAATCTTTCGAATCACTTCAGCCCGGGTAGCTCCCAAACTATATGCCCCTTCTTTCAAATCATTGGGTACCATTTTGATAAATTCCGCACTGAGAGAAGCCGCGTAGGGCACAATCATGATGGCCAGTACCAATGAGGCCGTAAGCACACCAGAACCTTGTGGCGAGATGCCTAGCGCCATGATGACCGGACGCAAAGTATAGAATCCCCACAGACCGTAGATAATGGAAGGAATACCTGCCAGCAAGTCGGTTACAGTACTCAGTATGGCAGCTATCTTGGTGCCTTTAAAATATTCGCCCACGAACATGGCTACGGGCAGTGAGAATGGAATACAGAAGATCAGTGCCAACACTGTAGTCATTAGGGTACCGGTAATAAACGGTAGTGCCCCATATTGTTCGGCTCCTTCTGTATAGCTCCATTCCGATGATGTGAGGAAGCGGAAGAAACCGAAATGCTCAAAGGCATCGTAGGCATCAGTCACCAGGGCATATACCACGCCGCCGCACACTAGCGGCATGAGGCATGCCGCTAGGAATAAGACTGATTTATATATTTTATCGTTCATGTGCTTAGCAGTTTAAGTCTTATTGCAGAATGGGCGTACCGTCGTAAGTCACGGTTTTCAGGTTTTTCATGCTCAGTTCCTTGGCTTGTGCAGGTAGCGGAGCATAATGCACTTCTGCTGTAATGTTCTGAGCTTCTTCAGAGAGGATGTATTGCAGCAAGTCTAGTGTGGCTTCAGCCTGTTCTTTACTGCGTTTGGAATAATTTTGTTCCTTGTAGATAATCATCCAAGTGAAACAGCTGATGGGGTAGGCTCCTACGGCATCGGCATCTGTAATGGAAGTGCGGGTGTCTGCGGGAATGCTGCCCGAGGCTGCAGCTGAGATAGAAGTAGAAGAAGGCAAGATGAATTCACCTTTCCGGTTTTGGATTTCGGCATAAGCTATCTTCTGTGCAAAGGCATATTCAGAACCTACATAGCCAATGGTGTTTTTAGTGTGGGAGATAACACCAGCTACACCGGGGTTGCCTTTGGCTGCTTGCCCTGAGGGGAAGTTTACAGATTTGCCTGCACCGTAGTTGGCAGCCCAGTCGGCACTCACCTTGCTCAGGTAGTCGGTAAAGACGAAGGTAGTACCCGAGCCGTCGGAACGGAATACGGGGATAATGGCTTCTGCCGGCAGTTTCACGTTCGGATTTAAGGCCACGATGCGTGCATCGTTCCAAGTTTTTACTTTTCCGGCAAAGATATCAGCCACTAATTCGCCCGAAAGTTTCAGATTATCTACTCCTTCCAGGTTGTAAGCCACTACAACTGCGCCCATACAAGTGGGGATGTGGATTACCGGAGCCATGTCGGCCATTTCTTTATCTGTCAGGAAAGCATCACTGCCTGCAAAGTCTACAATTTTGTCGCGTAGGTTACGTACACCACCGCCCGAGCCAATACCGCCGTAAGCCACTGCATCTCCGTTTACTTGGGCAAATTGTTCGAATACTACGTTATAGAAAGGCAGCGGGA
The DNA here is from genome assembly GCA_937890825.1 of uncultured Bacteroides sp. GTDB lineage: Bacteria > Bacteroidota > Bacteroidia > Bacteroidales > Bacteroidaceae > Bacteroides. The sequence goes on from CALADS010000005.1 coordinate 81,628, forward strand.
AGGTAGCTCCAGCTCCAGACAGTTCCTGTGCTTCACGGCCGTTATTGGCTGTATTTCCACCGCAAGACGCCATAGTTAAGGCGATTGCTAAAGTCAGCATAGAAGAAAAAATCTTTTTCATACGAATAATTTTTATTTAAATGGTTGTTTTTTGATTTTGAAATACGGTCAGATACCAAAGCTACAGCTGATGTAAGCCATGTATCTGTCTTTTACATCCGCGGCCTTGGCTTCGTGGTAGCGGAAGTTGGGTGCTATCTTGATGTATTTGCAGGGACGGAATTCCACACCGGCTGTATAGGTCGCTTCATCCTTACTGATGTTCCAGTCATGTTTTGAGAAGAGATTGTCGTAGCGCATAAAAACCTTCCATTTAGGATGGCAGATAACTGTGGCATAGGCCGATATTCCATCCAAATGATGATTGTTCACATGTTTCATGTTTTCTATCCGGTTATATTCGGCTCCTATCGAGAATCGGTTGTTCTGGTATCCGGCAAAGATGGCATAGATGTAACTATCTTTACCTGTAGGCTCGTTTTTTTCATTCAGACTGCCGTAGAGTCGTAGCGTGAAGCCTTTGAATGGTTTTAGAGTGGCTCCCAGTGCATATTGTAGTCCATCGTTTTTCTGGATTTTTTTATATCCCTCACCATTTACGAGCATGGCATCTGCTGAAATCCAGTTGGTAAAGCGGTATGAGAGCGAAAGCCCTAAGTCGGCACTGCTGCCATATCCATACTGATCTTGCATAACCTTTTTGATGTAGCGGTAGCCCCAGAAATCTTCCTGTACTTTAAAGCCGGTAGTAGAAATCAAACCTCCATTCAGTGTCAGTCGTCCGGTGGTCCATTTTACCTGAGCATTTTTAATATACGCTATGCGATGCATGTCGTCTACATCGCTCGATTGTCCCACATCCATTACGGCTTTGAACTCGATGTTTTTGTTGAGCGTGTATTGATAGCCTAAATAACTGCGATCTAGTTCAAATCCCCGGTCATCATTGGCAGCTCCAAATCCCGTGTGGAAGTTTCCATACACTTGAATGATAGGTTTCCCCTTACTTTCATTTTCAATACTTTGCGCTCTGATTGAAGTGCATACCACACCCGTGATAGCACTGGCTAAGAGTAGCTTTACTTTCATTTTTCCTTTTTTACTTTTTTTCTTTCTTTCCGCTGCAAAGGTAGCAGGTAGGTATTTCAAAGTTGTTACAATACTGTTAGCCTTCCGTGAAGAAGAGAAAAGGCTGCACCTCTTTCTCGTTCGATAAGAGATGCAGCCCGTAAAAAAGGGAAAGAAAAGTAAAGTGTGTGTTATTTCACCCAGTTGCCATTCATCCAACTGTTAGCTGTTTTAATGGCATCAAATGAGGTATAAGAAAGGTTGGGGTCGACGGTATTTCCTGCAGCTGTGAAATCATTGTTGGTATAGATTTGTTTTATTGTTTCATCTTTATCAATGTTTTGAAGTGCTGCACTTACTGTCATGTTTTTCAGTTTGGATACTCCCTCTTTCAGAGCATTTGCAGTTTCTTTTGTTTCCACGGTGATGGGATTGGCTTTGCCGCATACTTTGGCACCGTCTATTTCCACTTGAGTACCGGCACGCAGGCGGATACCCTGCTTGCTTCCACCGTTTCCTACCAGAATCAGATCGCTCAGTTTGGGATGAGCTACCGGTGAAGCAGAAAAGTTTTTACCGTTGTTATCGCATTCCATCAAGCAGTCGCAGTCATAGCCCAATGTCGCTGCTGCTTCTTGGTAAGCCACGAGGTGAGAGGCTGTTCCGTTCCAGCCTTCTGTCCAGTCGAATGAGTCATCGCTGCAGCTGGTAGCTACCATGTTGCTTACGTTAACTGAACCTCCGAAAAATTCAAATCCGTCGTCTGAACCTTTGTAAGCTTGGCAATGATCTACGGTAGTGCCGTTTCCTACCCCATAGAATGAGATGCCGTTTGCTTCATGTTCTTCATCAAAAGCAAAGCCGGTATATTCCAGGCGTATGTATTTCAAGGTACCAGAATTATCGTTTTCTTCGTTACCGCCATATAAAGCGTTACCTATTTCAGAATTGCCTTTGCCGCCTTCTGCGTTGGTGTGTGCTTTTCCGCAGATGTGCAGACCACCCCAAGCACCCGGTTCTTTCTTTTCAGATGTCATGATGATGGGTTGATCGGCAGTACCTATTGCTTCAATCTTTCCTCCCTGTTTAACCAGAATGTAGTCCACGATATTATCATAGATAGCTTCAATAGTAACACCTTCTTGGATGTGCAGGGTAGCGCCATTTTCCACAATGTATTCACCGCTCAGTTTGTAAGTTTGTCCGGCTTTCAGTGTTACATCCGAAGTGATAGAACCTTTCAGTGTAGTGATTTCGGTGTTCTGGTCATCATTTGAATCGTTATCGTCATCATCGCTACAGGCAGTACACAGTGAGAGTGCTGTCATGACAGCCAGCCCGTAAAAGTTCATTTTCCATTTCATTGTTTTCATTTTCATTTCCATTTTTGTTGTTTTGCTTTTCATTGTTTTCATTTCTCTTTTTCGTTTTTTTTATATAAAGATTTTTATTCATTTGAGGGTATCACTCTCGAATCAGTTTATATTGAAAGATTTATGGTTTGGCATTATAACTTCCAGTTGATACCCACTTCGAAACTGCTTCCAGGTTTGTATCGTTCCACCTCAATTTCGCTGCCGTTTGCCGGTACTTCTTGTTTGAATATCACTGCCCGGTTCAGCAAATCATTGAATTGTGCTTTTACCGACAGATGCTTATTGATTTGGTAGCCTATGTTCAGGTGAAGGGTGTGAAGTGGATCTTGTTTCACATCACCTAGTCCTGCGATACCTACCGACTGAATGCGTTTCCCTTGCAGATTGTAGAGCAAAGCTACGTTCATCTGCCGGTCTTCTCCGAACTTCGGTGAATACGTCAGGTCTGCGTTGACCAGAATGGGTGAAGCACCCTGTAGCGGTCGTTCCTTGTTTGTATACGCACCTCCCTGAGGCAGTTTCACATTGGTATACATATAGCTTACGTTGGCTCCTATTCTCAAATCCTTGTATAGCAACTTGCGTACTTCCGCTTCTACACCTCCTGCCATACCATTGTCGGCATTCTGGAAACTGTGTAGTGTAGCTCCCCCTTGAAGGGCTTGTGTTCGTTCAATGGGGCTTTCCAGGTATTTAAAGTATCCCGTTACAGAGAACATATCCCCATTCTCTCTGAAGTACTCGTATCTCAAGTCAAAGTTGTAGTTATATCCGTTCTTCAAGTCTTCGTTACCTCGAATCTGTGCCGATCCATATGATTCTTGATAGAGGAACGGAGCCATTTCTACGAACGACGGTCGGGTTACTGTGCGCGAAGCAGCCAATCTCAATGAATGTTCTTTATTGAATGTATATTTCATGTTGAGCGTAGGAAACAAATCGTGTTGGTTCAAGTCCCTGCGTCGGCTATACCAATCACCTCCATCGGTAGAATAGCGTACCCATTGTTCGCTTTTCTCATAGCGCAGACCAATGTTTACCAGCCATTCCCGGGTAGGGTAGAAGTCGGTAGTAAGATATGCTGCATAGATTCTGTTCCCTGCTTTGTAACTGTCTTTAGGCTGCTTGATGCGCTGAATCACTATGTTGCCGTCTGATACGTTTGTCTGGTTCAGGAATCCCTCGGTATTGTAAGGGTCTTGTATCTCCGGATTTAATTTATTCAAGTTGTAATAGAAACGTGTAGCTTCATAGTCGCGAGTTTTGTCTTTAAAATCTGCTCCTGCTGCCACAAAATTTTCTTCACCCCATTTCCATTTCAGAGCCAAGTGTGCATTCCATTCTTTTTCTTCCAGTGAACCATAATAACGCATGGTTTCCTGTCTGTTCAGTTTGAAGAGGCTCAGATTGCCATCCTCATCACGATTATACATCACCTGTCTGCGGTCGGGTTCTTCGCTCGATGTAAGGCTGTATGCTCCGCTCCAGTCCAGTTCCCACCGATTGCCGGCTCCCATTCTGTGTATACCATTCAGTTGGTGGTTTTGTAGAGTATAGATATGTGTCACGTTGTTGGTACCCAACAGGTCGTGTCCTTCGCTGTCGATTCCTTCTCGGCGTTGAAACGTATCCGTGGCGCGGCGTACATAGAATACAGTATAACCTATCCGGTCGCTCTTACGTAGGGTATAGCCTATATGTCCCAAGGCTGCTGCTTCCAGATGTTGGGCATAACTGTTGTACGTAAAGTCGTCCAATATGTTACCTTGCGTTTCCAATGTCTTGTAGGAACAATCTTCCATGTTCTGGAAACTGTTGCTCAGACTAGCAGAAGCCAGTACACTCAATGTCTGTGAACCTAGGCTGAAGTTCTTTCCAAATCCTACGCTTCCTCCCAAGTCGGGCAGTGCCGTTTTCTTCTTGACATCGAATGAAGTATCAAAAATGTTTTTAGTTTTTACATATTCATCGAAGTCTACCAAAGCCATGTTCATCGCTTTGTTGTCTACGCTTGCTTTTCCGAAGAGTGTCCCCCTTCTATCCATTTGCCAGCGGTCTGTACCGATGGTACCAAAGGTACCTCCTGTGTGTACTCCTATTTGTAGGAAATCTTCCGTTACATTCTCCTTGGTGCTGATATCGATATGTGCTCCTGAATAATCGGCAAATGATTGTGCGTCATATACCTTGCTTACCGTAATATTCTGTACGGTAGAGGTAGGAAACAAGTCTAGCGGAATCAATTTATTATCGGGATTGGGTGATGCAATGGGCATACCATTCAGTGTAGTGATGCTGTAGCGGTCGCCCAGCCCTCTTACTATTAATTGTCCGGCATCGGCGATAGAAATTCCTGTAAGTTTCTTCACCCCCTCCTGCACATTACCAATTCCTTTGATGCCCATTTCCTTTGCGCCCAGATTTTCGATAGCTAGTGTAGCTTTTTGTCTTTCCATTTGCAGCGCTTTTTCACCTTCCAGATTCTTCCGGGCCACTACAGCCACTTCGTTCAGTGTCTGTGCATCTGTTTCCATTTCGAAGAGTAACTCAGTTGCTTCCTGTTCGTTTACCTGACAGTTAAGTGAGATGTCTTTATACCCTACATATCTTACCAGTAAGGTGCATGCCTTTTGGTTTACTTCCAGTACAAACTTGCCATCTATGTCGGCAATAGTTCCTAGCGTAGAGCCTTCTATTTGTACAGTGGCTCCCGTCAGCGGTTCTTTAGTCAGTTTATCAACTACTGTTCCTCGTATGGTGCCCGCCATGGCTGCCATAATCGATAGAGTGAGGAACAAAATCAGGAAGAACACCTTCCCTAAATCTACTTTCATACTCATCTTTACTAGTCTTTTCTAATCTTTTCTTTTTCCGCTGCAAAGATGAGGGTTTGCTGTTACAAGGTTTCTACATCGGTGCGACATCCCTGTGCCGTTCGTGTTACAAGAATGTTGCGTACTCTATCTTTCTTCTATTTTATCACTACCGTTGAAATCCGCTCTATTCTATTTATATTTTACATCGTGCAGATAGCTGTTATAGGGCTTTGTAGGGCTATATGGGCACTTGTATAACTTATATTTTTCTTCTATGGGCACGGCGCTTTCTTGCAAAGTCTTTATATTTGAATCCTAGATATACTATCGTTAAACTAATACATGAAAGAAGATGAAACTGGTATTTCGTATCATGTACCACTCACCATATCTGAGACCGACCAGGGCATGAATAGCTCCGTAGTATATCCACGCAGAGGTACTTGTAAGCGGAGATATTACGGAGGTGGTACGGACGAGTTGTGTTGGAGTACCGATGAGGATGGAGTGAAGAGAGGTGGCACATGAATAAATGCAGATAAGGGCTTGCGGGATGTCAGCGGTGCACAACTGATAGCAGCTCCACAGTCAGCAATGATTGCCTATAGAAAATAGAAAACTTTAAGTTAGATTGTGTGTTTTAAAAAAATATAATAAAAGGGTGTCAACATTGTGCATCTTTGCTTTTCGTATATCTTTGCGCTAAGAATGATACTTCGTTTTATTATATCATCAATCGTGGTTTTGGTGACTTTTTTCGTTGTAGAAGAAAGGCTATCCGATTGTGAATTTGCTTCTGTAGTGTGTGGACAACTTCCTTGTGAGGCTTCAATAGAGGAGGTTGTCACGCTGACAGTTGTAGGTAGTGAATCGCTGCCGCATCTGGATGGTATGAGACGCTTTCATAGAAATCATTCCATCCGGATAGGCTCCGGAGGAAACACTCTGGCAAAGGTGAATATACATTTGAGCGTCTGTCCGTCCGGACGATGCTTGAACAATAACATCCACCTTTTCGATGCAGCAGGTATCGGAAAGGTGGATTCTTATATTTTCTGGAGGAATCTGCGGATTTAATACCTTGTCTTTCTCTTCTTTATGTGCGGAGATAGATTAAACTGGCAGCCCTTTCTCCCGGCTGCACTTATTATTCACCAAAATTATTCGAATGGTTATTATTATACTTTATTTTTTGGGAGCTCTTTCCCTGTCTTTTTTGTGTTCTATACTCGAAGCCGTGTTACTCTCCACTCCGATGTCATACATCACCATGAAGGAGAGCGAAGGCAACCGTACTGCTTCTTTAATGAAGAGCTATAAAAACAATGTAGACCGTCCTGTAGGTGCTATTTTGTCACTCAACACTATTGCCCATACTATCGGTTCGGCTGGTGTAGGCGCTGAGTCTATCAAACTGTTTGGTGAGGAGTATTTTGGTATTATTTCTGCCATTCTTACTCTGCTTATCTTGGTTTTATCCGAGATTATCCCCAAGACTATCGGTGCCAATTACTGGCGTACGCTAGCCATGCCATCTACCCGTATCATTCGGGTGCTGATTATCATTTCTTATCCGTTGGTACTGCTTTCAGAACTTATCACCAAAGTGTTTACTCCTAAACATCCGCCAGTATCTGTGAGCCGTGAAGAGGTGTCTGCCATGGTAGATGTAGGTACCGATGAAGGAGTATTCCGTGAATCGGAAAGCAAGATTATAAAAAGTTGTATTCATCTGTCAGGAGTAAAGGCCCGCGAGATAATGACTCCTTCCGTGGTGGTGGAGTCTGCCGACGAACACCTGACTTTGAAAGAATTCTATGAGCAGTACCGGTGGAACTTTTCTCGTATACCTGTCTATCATCACTCGAAAGATTACATCACAGGTTATATTATGAAAGATGCTATTCTCAAGGCTTTGTCTGATGACTGCTTTGATATGCGAGTAGCTGAATTCTCTCGTCCCATTCTTTCTTTTAGTGAAGAAGAATCGGTCTATCACATTTGGGAAAGAATGCTGGCCAAACGTGAACACATCTCAATCATTGTAGATGAATACGGATGCTTGCGCGGTGTGGTATCTATGGAAGATGTGATAGAAACCATGACGGGAGTAGAAATCGTAGACGAAGACGATGTGGCCGTAGATATGCAGGCTTTTGCCAAGGAGAAAACGGCACAGATGAAGCTTACAAAGTATGAAAATAGTCGGTTGGAAAAATTGAACAAATGATGAACAATAAGATTAAAGCCCAGTGCAAGGCATTATTTCTGCAACTTCGCAGAAGTTTGATGCGAATTTCTTTGGAGCAGTGGATATGTTTTGGTATGCGGGCACATATGCCGCAACGGCAACTGATGATAGTTTATGCAGGATATTCTCTTTTGGGTACTTTACTGTTGATATTGCCTGTTGCTTCTACCAGACCGATATCTGTAGTAGACCATCTGTTTACTGTAGTAAGTGCCGTTTCTACTACCGGTCTGTCTACGGTGGATGTCTCTGTCAGTTACACCTTTTTCGGTCAAGCGGTTATTTTGCTGCTTATTCAAATGGGTGGTTTTGGTTATATGACCCTATCATCTTATATTATGTTTAAACTGACAGGCAGGTTTGGTACAGAGAAGGCTAAACTTTTTCAGACACAGTTTGCTTTCCCCGATACGTTGGATTCGGAAAGTATGCTTCGCAACATTGTCAATTACACCTTGCTCTTCGAAGTGGCCGGTTTTATTCTGTTGTGTCCTTATTTTGTGCTGACAGGGGTGGATCAACCGGTTTGGTCAGCTCTTTTTCACACCGTTTCGGCCTTTTGTACTGCAGGATTCAGCATCTATACAGATAATTTGATGCGGTTTCAGACCGATGTGTATGTGAATATTGTTATCATGGGGCTCAGTGTAGCCGGCGCTATGGGATTCATCATGATGACAGACCTTACTCGGAAGTTTACGTGTAAAGGACACAGGGTATCGTTCACAACGAAGGTAATTGTCACCATCACCGGACTGCTGGCGCTATGGGGAACGGTGCATTTGTATTTCTTTGAAGACTCGTTTCAGTATATGTCCGCTGGCAACCGTCTGATGGCCTCTCTCTTCCAGTCTATCTCTGCTATGACTACAGTAGGATATAATACTGTAGACGTAAGCCAAATGGTGCCTTTTTCTCTGTTGATACTGACCGTAACGATGTATGTGGGGGCCTCTCCTTCGGGCACAGGCGGTGGATTAAAGTCTACTACCATATCAGCTCTTTATGCCTATACCAAAAGTACATTAGGCTTGCGGAAGGAAGTGTCTTTATGTGGCAATGTTATTCCTGTTTATCGCATCACTTCAGCACTTACTACCGTATTGTTTTATACATTCATCGCATTCGGAGGCATTTATTGCATCGGACTTTTTGAACCAGATCATGTGGATTTCCTCAAGATATCTTTTGAGGCAGTATCCGCACTGGCCACTGCGGGACTTACTTCGGGTATACTGTCGGAAATTACAGTGGGTAGTAAAATTGTGCTCATTCTGCTAATGTACATCGGTCGTGTGGGGGTGATAACTTTCGGCAATGCTCTGTTGGCGCGGAAATACCCACATCCAGCCAAAACCACCGATGATATGGCTGTGTAGAATCGTTGAGAAGAATAACACATAACATAAAAGGCTGCAATCGTTTTTACGTACGATGCAGCCTTTTATATTACATATACTAATCTGTGGTCTTTCTGGTTTAGCCAATCAGCTGTTCGGCTTTCTGGGCCAGTGCTGCATAAGGCATACCACCCACGTGGCGCTCAATGTTGCCTTCACGGTCAATGAAGAACAGCGTAGGTATGCTCATGATACGGGCTGCCTGTGCCAGTGCTTCGTTCTGGTCTACGTCTACCTTCAGTACCTTTACCCGGCCTTCGTATTCATGGGCCAGCTTTTCGATGAGCGGTGCCAATGCTTTACAAGGTCCGCACCAAGTGGCATAGAAATCGATGATGACCGGAGTCTTGCCGGTATAGTCGTAACCCTTCAGATAAGGCAGATAAGTGTTGATTGTTTCCATATACTTTGTTTTTGATGGTTAATACTCTTTTCCTTTGTTTTCTGAGGGCAAAGTTAGAGCATAGATGATAGAACAACAAACGATATTATCTATCCTTGCATAGATATTCTTTATGATACGCAAAGTTATTGTATCACAAATAGCCTGCCTGTGTAGTTTACTTCTCTATATCTTCGAGCCGAATCAGTTTGTTGGCTATGGCATAAATGATGAGGCCGGCAGTAGAGTGAATCTGCAGTTTGGCAGAAATGTTCCTGCGGTGGGTGTTGACGGTATGTACCGATAGAAACAGTTTATCGGCAATTTCCTTGGCACTCATTCCCTGGGTGATGCATACGATGATGTCTTTTTCGCGATTGCTCAATGTTTCTGTCTTTTCTTTTTCGGTCAACACAGCATCATCGTCGTTGGCATAGAGGGTTTCGCCATTTTCTTTAACCTGTTGTTCCAGTTGCTTTACGGCAGGTACAAAGAGCCGGTCTTCTATGAGGCAGTGCGATGTGAGGTCTTTCTCGCAAGAAATGATGTCCAGCAGTACAGCATTCAGTTGATAATTATTCTTTTCCGGATAGTAACGGATAATGATGTCTTTCAGTTCTTTGAGCTTATAGCCGATGGGCGCATGTTTGCCGGCAAACGAGTCAATGGTATAGTGATGATTCAACATACCTTGTGACAGTTGCTCTACATACGTAAACACCACCTCATTTTCATATTCCATGTGTTTTCTCACTTCTGCTACATATTCGTCGTAGAATCGCAAGATGAGCATGGCAATGTCATTGGCAGCCGAACAGTCGATGGCTTCCAAGAGTTTTCGCCGGATGTTGGGCAGATTGAAATTAAGGTAGTATTCATGGGCTTCTTTTAGATAGCCGATAATAGAGGGCAGGGAGACTTCTTCCCAATGGAATGGCTTGCCTGCTACGTAATTGGCCACTTGCAGAAAGGTGCCTAGGTCTACTGCGTGTTCTCGGCAGATTTCCTCCACTGTCTTATCGCCTACCCCCAACGATATACCGAAGCGCCCCATTACCAGAATCAGGGCGCTGTGCTCCTTTACCAGCATACGCATCTTGTCACTGCCTTGATAAACTTTCGAATCTTTCATCATACCTGTTTCTCTTTCCATGTAAATGTTGGTGGCAAAAATACATACGTTTTTTATAATGGGCAATACTTACATGTAGTGATTGGTAAGCCGGCTGATAATAGATAATACCTTGTTCTGGGTATTGCTTCTTTTTTATACTTGCTGGTGGTGGTAAACTACTTATTTATCGTTACATTTGCAGGGATACATAAGGATTCGGTAATTATGACTCTGCAACAACTGAAATATATACTGGCCATTGACCGTTGGCGCAGCTTTGCCAAAGCGGCCGAAGAATTAGGCATTACGCAACCCACTCTTAGTGCACTGCTGGTAAAACTGGAAGAAGAGTTGGATGTGCGTATCTTTGAGCGTAGCAATAAGAAAGTGACTCCTACTGCTGCCGGTCTACTGATTATCCGTCAGGCAGCCCGGGCTTGCCGGGAGAGTGACCGCATCGTAGAATTAGTCTCGGAATACAAGGGGGAACTCACTGGGCCTCTTAGTCTGTCGGTTACTCCCAGCATTGCCCCTTATCTGTTGCCTCAGTTTATCCGTCATTATACCGAGGCTTGCCCGCAGGTAGAACTGACGGTCGAGGAGAAGAAAGCCGTCGAGATGATGCAAGCTTTGCAGCAAGGCGAACTGGATGCCGGCATCAGTATCGGTGGCTTCCTGCATGAAGGAGTACTGGAGATACCGCTCTATACCGAACCGTTTTGGGTATATTTGTCGGAAAGTTGTTGGCGCAAACTGCCAGTGTTCAAGCCGGAGAACTTAGAACATGAGCAGATGTGGATTATGAAAGAGGCACAATGCTTGCGCAACAGTGCCTTCAGTTTCTGTAAGGCCCGCAGCAAGGGGCGGCGTATCTACGAGGCAGGAAGCATCGATACACTGGTGCGTATTGTAGATGCCAACGGGGGATTTACCATCATTCCCGAGATGCACCTGCCTTTTCTTAACGAACAGCAACGTCAGAATGTGAGGCGCATCGAAGGTGATTGCTTGTCGCAGCGTCGTGTATCCCTTTATGTGAAGCAAGATTACGTGCGTCAGCAGATGCTGGATTCTGTGGTGAAGGCTCTGTTGGCTTTTCTGCCCAGGCAGATGGTAGATGAGCGGATTCTGAAATTCGGAGTGAAACTATAACTCCATGGATTTAGCTTCATAAACTTATTGTTTACGAAGCTAAATCCATGGAGAAAAAATCATCAATCAGTAGATAATATATCGTCAACCTACTGGTATTTAGTTCTTACAGATTCTTTTTCATGTGAAAGGTGTGTGCCTTGGCCTACAGCAGTGTGAGGATATACAGGTAGAACACAGCTGCCGGGATGGCCATTAAAGCACTGTCAAAGCGGTCCAGCATACCTCCGTGTCCGGGCAGGATAGCTCCTGAATCCTTGATACCTAGCTGACGTTTCATCAGCGATTCGCTCAGGTCGCCCCAAGTGCCGAAAATCACTACTACCAATGCCAATCCTACCCATGCAGGCAGAGAAAGAAATGGGAAGAAATGGGCAAAAATCAAGGATGAAGCCATGGAGAAGAGTCCTCCACCAATACTTCCTTCCCACGATTTCTTAGGCGATATACGTTCGAAAAGTCGGCGTTTGCCGATGAGCGACCCCACGCAATATGCTCCTGTATCACTTAGCCAGATGAAGACAAAGATAGATAGAGGGAGAATGGGGTTATACGTAACGCTGCTGGATTCTATTGTATTATGGAAGGCCAATACATTCAGCAGGGCAAATGGCAAAGCTACATATAGTTGGCTGAGCATAGAGAATGCCCAGTTGCCTATCGGATTCTTTTTTTTCAGATACAGTTCAGAAATCATCAGATAGAGTAGCAGCGCCAGATAGGGCAGAAATACCCGTGAGTCTGTGGCTTGCATGCAGAACCCCATGATAGCCAGAAACAGATAAGCACCGCCTAAGGAAGTAATGGTACGGTTAATCGTGGCTTCACCGTGGCGGTTTATTAAGTGTCCGAACTCCTGTACGCTTAATGCACTGATGAGTGTAAACAAGATACCAAATGACAGCGGATTGAACAAGATGCAACCCACCAGTACGGCTACAAATAATACACCGGTAATGGCTCGTTGGATAAAATTACTTTTCACGTTTCTTTCAAATTAGTGTTGGTTTATTCATTCGATTCTTGAGCATTTCCTTTCGGTTGCTCTTCTGTTGGTTTGTCAGCAGTTTCCGCTGTTTTGTTTTCCGCTTCTGCTTCTTTTGCTGCAGTTTCTGCTTGCTGCTCCAATTGTTTGGGGGCATCAGCAGCCTGTTGCGCATTGATAATCTCTTCCGAACGTGAAGTCCACGGACGTTTACCGAAGATGGCCTCTACGTCTTCCGCAAAGATTACTTCTTTCTCTATCAGAATCTGAGCCAGCTTGTTATGCCCTTCTTTATTCTCCAGCAGAATCTGTTTGGCACGTTCGTATTGTTCGTTCACCATGCGTTTTACTTCTTCATCGATCAATTCTGCAGTCTTTTCACTGTAGGGACGATTGAAAGAGTATTCCTCATTATTATAGTAGCAGAGGTTAGGCAGACGTTCACTCATGCCTAGATAAGCCGTCATGCCATAGGCCTGTTTGGTAACACGTTCCAAGTCGTTCATGGCACCGGTAGAAATACGTCCCAGGAACAAATCTTCCGCTGCTCGTCCGCCTAGAGTGGCGCACATTTCATCGAGCATCTGTTCTTTGGTAGTAATCTGTCGTTCTTCCGGTAGGTACCAGGCAGCTCCTAATGCACGTCCGCGGGGTACGATGGTTACTTTTACCAATGGGTTGGCATACTCCAGCAGCCAGGAGATGCTGGCATGTCCGGCTTCGTGGATAGCGATAGAGCGGCGTTCGGCTTCTGTAGTGATTTTAGTCTTCTTTTCCAAGCCGCCGATGATGCGGTCTACGGCATCCAGGAAGTCTTGTTTGCCTACAAACTTCTTGCCATGGCGGGCAGCAATGAGCGCAGCTTCATTACATACATTGGCTATGTCGGCACCCGAAAAACCTGGAGTCTGGCGTGCCAGCAAATCCACATCCACCGTATTATCTATCTTGATGGGGCGTAAGTGTACGCCAAATACTTCTTTTCGTTCGTTTAAGTCGGGCAGGTCTACGTGAATCTGTCGGTCAAAACGTCCGGCACGCAGCAATGCCTTATCCAGCACATCCACCCGGTTGGTAGCTGCCAGAATGATGATACCGCTGTTAGTCCCGAAACCATCCATTTCTGTCAATAGCTGATTCAAGGTATTTTCCCGTTCGTCGTTGCCTCCCATGGCAGCAGCCTTGGCACGTGCGCGACCCACGGCATCAATCTCGTCGATAAAGACGATGCACGGTGCTTTTTCTTTAGCTTGTCGGAAGAGATCTCGTACACGAGAAGCTCCTACGCCCACAAACATTTCTACGAAGTCGGAACCGGCCAATGAGAAGAAAGGTACATCGGCTTCACCGGCCACTGCTTTAGCCAGCAAAGTTTTACCGGTTCCCGGAGGGCCTACCAGCAAGGCTCCTTTAGGAATCTTTCCACCTAGTTCGGTATACTTATACGGAGCTCGCAGAAATTCTACGATTTCCTCCACTTCTTGTTTGGCTTCTGCCAGTCCGGCTACATCCTTGAAGGTAACCTTTATGTGGCTGCCTTTTTCAAACAGTTGTGCCTTTGATTTTCCTACATTGAAGATGCCGCCACCCATGTTGCCGCCTCCGCCCGTCATGCGCCGGCTGAGGAATATCCAGAAGCCGATAAGCAAGGCAAAGGGGAGTACATTCCAAAAGAAAGCCATCAGGTAGTTTTGTTTCTTGCCGTAGCTGATGGATCCGTCGAAATGTGCGGCATCTTTTTCTTTTTGCAGAAATTCATCCAGACTTTCGCGTGAGGGGGCTTCGGTGGTTATCATTGGATTTTGTCCTACTTTGCTGGAGTCGGCTTGAAATACATCTGCTACGTGTTGTGGCTTTACGTAGGCTTCTACGGAATTGTCGTCGTAGCCTTTTACTCCTTTAATGTAGCCTTTTATTACGAGTTCCTGGAACTCATCATAGGGCAGGTCTTTAGTGGCTATGTTGCTCGATTGGTTGAGCCATGCTATACCTAAGGCGATAACAATAATCATGTATAGCCAATTCAGATTGAACTTAGGTCGGTTCATCTTTTTGTTTGTTGGTTTTTGGTTAGGGGTGTTGTTAATATTGTTAGTATCCATATGTTCTTTTATTTAGTCCAAATCAGGTATTTGAGTGAGTTTTGCATCTTCCCATAGATGTTCCAAATCATAGAATGCACGTGTTTCGGGCAAGAAGACATGTACCATTACGTCGGCAAAGTCTATGGCCACCCATTCAGCATTGCGCAGTCCGTCTACAGCCAACGGTTTGGCATCGGCTCCTTTACGGGCGAATTCTTTAATGGAATCTACGATGGCTGAAACCTGGGTAGGTGATTCGCCTTGGCAGATGATGAAATGGTTGCATATAGCTTCATGTATGTGGGTCAGGTCTACCCAATCTATTTTTTTTCCTTTCTTTTCCTGTATACCTTCAATTATTTGTTGAATCAATTGTTTGCTTTCATTCATGATAGTATGTATCAATAATGTTATAGTTGACAAAGATACATGGATTTATGATATTAAATGCGTAATTGGGGAAAAGTATGTGGTTTTTTGTTTTTTTTAGTGAACGAATGCTTCAGAAACAGGACATTGTTCTCCTTTTAAACTGTTCGCTGTGGTTGCTGCAGTCTGTTTTTTCTCTTTCTAAATCTTTGAAAAAATGGATTTTATGAAATACTTGAAAAAAAAGTTATTCAAAGTATTGCAGGTTTCAAAAATGTTCGTACCTTTGCAACCGCAATCGAGAAATAAACCTTGATATTGGGCTATGGTGTAATGGTAACACTACAGATTCTGGTCCTGTCATTCCTGGTTCGAATCCAGGTAGCCCAACAAAAAATCCTTGCTGATTCTTCAGCGAGGATTTTTTTGTTGTTATAACTTCCTTCGGCAGATACCTGCTATGTATCGATACAAATCATCCCCTGTTCTTATTCCTCGGGCATCGTCAGTAGGGTGCGATTGGAATAAGAGCAGGGGATGAGTCTTATTACGCATTTAGCAGGTGGTTTACTTGCCGTGTGCTTCGTTGCGTATGTTTTCTTCTACGGCCTGTATTTTCTGTTTGATGAGTTCGATTTCACCTTTCAGTTTTTCCACCTTACGGTTGATTTCGTTCAGCAGGCTGCTTCCTTTCTTGGAAGAGGCTGTTAGGAATCCCAGGTTGTTCTCATACGTTTGCAGTTCAGACTTCATGTTTTCGTAAATGCGGTTTAGTTTTTCGCGTTCACGATACAAGGCTTGCTGTCCCTCTTCCTGCAGATTGTTCAAACTCGATTTGAAGGTGTTTAGCTTCTTGTTTGACGAACTGATGTTGAAGCGGGCAAAAAGTTTATCAAGCAGGTCGTTATATTGCTTGTAGATTTTATCTTTTTCCTTAAAGGGCACATGGCCGATGCTGTTCCATTCCTTCATCAGTGCCCGTACTTGCTGCGTGTTGTCAGCCTCGTCGGTTGCTTCATGAAGGGCATTCAGTTGCTCGATTACTGATTTCTTTTTATTCAAGTTCTCGTGCTCTACGCTGCGCTGAGACGAAGTAGCCTGATTCTTGTGTTCAAAGAAATAATCGCATGCGCTGATAAAGCGTTGCCACACGGCATCAGAATGTTTTTTAGCCACCGGACCGATGGTTTTCCATTCTTTCTGCAATTTATTTAGCTGTTCGGCTGTATTTTTCCAGTCGGTGCTATCTTTAAGACTTTCCGCCTTTTCACATAAAGCACGTTTCTTTTCCAGATTCTGGCTCATGTTGTCTTTCAGCGTTTTAAAGAATTCTGCTTTTTTCTGGAAAAAATCATCGCATGCTTTGCGGAAGCGTTCAAAGATTTTCACGTTCATTTTTTGTGGAGCAAAACCGATGGTTTTCCATTTGTTTTGCAGAGCTATGACTTCTTGTGTCTTGTTTTCCCAGGCTGCAAATCCGGTCAGTTCACTGTAGTCTATGCTTTCCACGATTTCACAAATCACTGTTTTCTGATCCAAGTTGTGTTGTTCAGTTTCCTTCAGTGCCTCGAAGTGTTGTTGGTGGTTACGGTTCACGATGGTAGAAGCGGCCTTGAAGCGATTCCATATTTCATCGCGCAGCTCTTTGGCTACCGGACCCGTATCCCGAAATTCCTGATGCAGTTTCTGTAGTTGATGGAAAGCAGATACCACATCTGTTTCTTCTGATAATTTTTCTGCGGCTTCACACAGTCGGGTTTTGATTTCCAGATTCTTTTTGAAATCATATTCCCGGAATTCATTATTGAGTTTCAGCAAGTCATAGAATTTTTCTACATACAGCTGATAGTTTTTCCACAATTCATTTACTTTGGAGGCTGGAACCAGCTTGATTTCGTTCCATTGTTGCTGTAAGCGTTTGAATTCATTGTAAGATTTATTGGCATCTTCGGGTGATTCGATGAGGTCTTTCAATTCTTCGATGATAGAAAGCTTCACTTGCAGATTCTCCTCCTTTTGCCGTTCCAGTGCAGCATTTGCAGCTCCTCTCTTCTCTTTGATGACGGACATGATTCTTTTGAATTCCTCTTCCTCCGGATCGGTAGGGGTTACATATTCTTCTGCATTTCCGCCGTTGTCTATGAATTCTTTCTTTTTCGCTTCAGTTTCAGCGTTGTGCAGCTTATAGAACGCTTGCTTCAGACCGTCTATTTCGGCCTTGGTTACGTTGTCTACGTCTGCAGCTATTTCCTGGAGGCGATTTAGAAGCTCTTGCTTCGTTGTTTTCTGAGGAGTTACTTTTTTTTCTTCTTCTAACTCCGTATGCTTATCTTGGAGATTAGTTTCTTGAGTGTCCGTCATTGTATCTATTTTTTAGTAACGGGATTGCCCCGTTTGGTTAGATTAAACTACAAATTAATGAAATAATTTGTTCATTTCATACTTTTTGCGCTATTTTTTTCTGCACGGCTGTTTTTTTTTAAGACAGCAGAACGGTTATACCCATGTAGAGCATCATACCGATGATATCGTTGGTGATGGAGATAAAGGGGCCTGTAGCAATGGCCGGGTCTACTTTTAGTTTTTCCAGTGTCATGGGAACCAGGGTGCCGAATATGGAGGCAAACATCACAACAGCAAACAGACTGATGGATACCGAATAGGTAACTGTAGCTGTTCCACCGAAGCGTATGAAGTTGTATAGGTATACCAGTAAGGATATGATAGTGGCATTGATACTGGCCACTACTGCTTCCTTGGCTATCTGCTTGAAGGTGTCTTTGGCATCGAGTGAACTGTTGGCCAAGCCTTGTACTACGATGGCCGATGATTGTGTTCCCACGTTTCCGCCGGTTCCACCGATTAGAGGAATGTAAAGTGCCATTTCAGGGTGTGCAGCAAAGGTAGCATCGAAGTTGCCCAGAATCATAGAGTTGCCGATTCCTCCCAGCATACCTATCAGTAGCCAGGGTAGACGGGCCGATGTTTGGCGCATCACGTTGTCGTCGGTTTCTACGTCTTGCGAAAGACCGGATGCCAACTGGTAGTCGCGTTCCGACTGTTCACGCACTTCATCCATCACGTCGTCTACGGTAATTTGTCCTACCAATCGTCCGATGCTGTCGATAACCGGAAGTGCCACCAAGTCATATTTCTCGATAATCTGCACCACTTCGTCGATGGGCGTATCTACGTGTACAGAGATGGGCTCTTTTCGCATCACATGTTTCACCTTGGATACCGAAGGCGAGGTAATCATCTTTTTCAGCGGGAACACACCTTGCAAGCGTTCATCGTCGTCTATCACGTATACGTAATAGATCTCGTCCAGCTGTTCGGCCTGCATACGCATTTCTTTCAGGCACTCCGGCATACTCCAGTTTTCATTGACGGTTACCATTTCCGTACCCATCAGACCACCGGCTGTATCTTCGTCATATTTCAGCAAGTCTACGATGTCTCCTGCTTGTTCTATGTCTTCGATGTGCGACAAGACCTCTTCTTGCTTATCTTCGTCCAGTTCTCGCATCAGGTCTACGGCATCGTCCGTATCCATATAGTCGACAAATCGCTTGGCGATGGTTTCGGAAGGAAGCAGTTCGAGAAATTCTTTTCGCACATCTTCGTCCATTTCCACCAAAACGTCTGCGGCCGTTTCGTTGTCGAGAAGGCGGTATACGAAGCGGGCTTCTTCAGGATCCAGGTCATTGCATAATTCGGCAATGTCGGCCGGATGGAGGTCGGCCAGCAGGGTTTTCACCTGTGCTGCCTCTTTCTGTTCTATGAGGCTTCTTACCTTTTCTATGTATTCTTCGTTTATTTCCATATTCTACTGCCATGTATTGGTTAAAAAAACCGGTTCCAAAAGGGGGCGGCCCTGCATCAGCCCTGCAACTGCACCGTAACAGAGCCGTAGTTTCTCCGGGTAGAGGTACCTCTGCGTGGGGATGTTACGGAGCTGTTGTATGCCTGTTGCGTTTCAGATCCGGTGCGGGTACCTTCTGGCTATGCCGTGGGCCGTTCCGTCAAGGCCTGTTCCACCCGGTTGGTCAGTTCGATGAACTCCTGCACAGAGAGTTGTTCGGGACGACGGTTAAAGAGCGGGTCGTCAGTGAGCGGACAGTCTTTGCCCAGCAGCGGCTTGATGGAATTGCGCAGCGTCTTTCTGCGCTGGTTGAAGGTGGTTTTCACCACTTGTTTGAAAAGCGCTTCGTTGCATCCCAGGTTTTGTACTTCGTTGCGCGTCATGCGAATTACGGCGCTTTTTACTTTTGGGGGCGGGTTGAATACATGTTCGGATACCGTAAACAGGTATTCTACGCGATACCATGCTTGGATGAGTACGCTCAGAATGCCGTAAGTCTTGCTGCCGGGTCCGGCAGCGATACGTTCGGCCACTTCTTTCTGGATCATGCCGGTGCAGCAGGGAATCAGTTCCTTGTTGTCGAGCATTTTGAAGAAGATCTGGCTGGAAATATTGTACGGATAGTTGCCGGTCAGAACAAAGGGGTTGCCATCGAAGAGACGTTGCAGATTCATTTTCAGAAAGTCGTCTTCTATGATGTTTTCTTCTAGCTGCGGATAAGCTTCGCGCAGGTAGGCCACCGATTCGTAGTCTACTTCCACCACTTTTACCAGGCGCTCTTTAGGCAGTAGGAATTGGGTAAGTACCCCCATTCCGGGGCCCACTTCCAGCACCGGAAGGGATGGACAGGTATCTATGGTGTCGGCTATGTCTTTGGCTACTTTCAGGTCTTTCAGAAAGTGCTGGCCGAGAAACTTTTTGGGTTTTACTAATCTCATATATCGACAAAATGGTTATTTTTGCGCATCAAAGGTAATTCTTTTTAATGAAGAATGAAGAATGAAAAATGAAGAATTTGGTTTACGGGCATGAATAATTGGGGTAAGAAGATGTTGAAAGTAGGTCTGCCGGTCTTGTTGGGTGGCTTTATCCTCTATTGGGTATATCGGGATTTTGATTTTAGACAAGCAGGCGAAGTGCTCCGGTGTCAAACAGATTGGGGATGGATGCTGGCTTCGCTCTTTTTCGGGGTGATGGGGCATGTGTTGCGTGGCTGGCGCTGGCTGCAGACATTGGAACCATTGGGGGTAAAGCCGAAACGTTCCGATTGTGTGGATGCCATCTTTATCTCTTATGCCACGAATCTGGTATTGCCTCGTGTAGGTGAAGTGTCCAGATGTGGGGTGCTGGCACGCTTCGATCAGGTGCCTTTTGCCCAATCGCTTGGTACTGTGGTGACCGAGCGGCTGATTGATACCTTGTGCATGGTATTGCTTACGGGCATCACCTTTCTGCTGCAAATGCCGGTATTTTTCCGCTTTTTCGAAGAAACAGGTACGAAGATACCCTCTTTACTTCATCTGCTAGCTTCGCCTTGGTTTTATGTGGCTATGTTTTCGGTGGCTGGTGTGTGTGTGCTTTTCTATTATCTGTTGCGTCTGTTCTCGTTTTTTGATAAAGTGAAGGAAGTTACACGCCACATCTGGCAGGGGATATCTTCTTTGCGTGGTGTGAGAAATCTTCCATTGTTCTTGCTCTACACATTATTAATATGGGCCTGCTATTTCCTGCATTTTTACCTTACTTTTTTTTGCTTCACCTTCAGTTTCTCTTTGGGAGCGGCTGCTGCATTGGTGCTGTTTGTGGCAGGGACCTTTGCTGTGATTGTACCTACGCCCAACGGAGCCGGTCCGTGGCATTTTGCCGTTATCACCATGATGATGCTCTATGGAGTCACTGCTACCGACGCAGCTGTCTTTGCGCTGATTGTACATGGCATCCAGACTTTGCTGGTGGTGCTGCTAGGCGTATGGGGGTGGGCGCATCTCTCGCTGATGGGTAGAAAGACTGAATAATAATTGAACTGCTTATTAAAAAATAGCAAAAAAAACGAGTCTGGGTTTTCCGCAATTTGAATAAAAACCGTATATTTGCACGCAATAAAATTTAAACGCATAAGTCCTATGTCATTTATTGCTGATAAAATTGTTATGGATGGATTAACTTATGATGATGTGCTGTTAATCCCCGCTTATTCTGAAGTACTTCCTAAAACTGTCGAACTGACGACAAAGTTCTCACGCAACATTGAGTTGAAAATTCCCTTTGTGACGGCTGCCATGGATACGGTAACCGAAGCCAAGATGGCTATCGCCATTGCACGCGAAGGTGGTATCGGTGTGATTCATAAGAATATGTCCATCGAAGAGCAGGCTCGTCAGGTGGCTATCGTGAAGCGTGCCGAAAATGGTATGATTTACGATCCGGTGACTATTAAACGCGGTTCTACTGTGGCTGATGCCTTAGGACTGATGGCTGAGTATAAGATTGGCGGTATTCCGGTGGTAGATGACGAAAGACACTTGGTGGGTATCGTGACGAATCGTGACCTTCGCTTCGAACGCGACCAAAACAAACGAATCGATGAGGTGATGACGAAAGAAAATATCGTTACTACCAATCAGACCACTGATTTGGAGGCTGCTGCACAGATTTTGCAGGAGCATAAGATTGAAAAACTGCCGGTGGTGGACAAGGACAATAAACTGGTGGGGCTGATTACGTATAAGGATATTACCAAGGCTAAAGATAAACCGATGGCTTGTAAGGATGAAAAAGGACGTTTGCGCGTAGCTGCCGGTGTAGGTGTTACGGCAGATACCATGGACCGCATGCAGGCATTGGTAGAGGCTGGTGCAGATGCTATTGTTATCGATACGGCTCACGGTCATTCCATGTATGTGATTGAAAAATTGAAGGAAGCGAAAAAGCGTTTCCCGAACATTGATATCGTAGTGGGCAATATTGCTACGGGTGAAGCTGCTAAACTGTTGGTAGAAGCAGGCGCAGATGGCGTGAAAGTGGGTATCGGACCGGGCTCTATCTGTACTACTCGAGTAGTGGCAGGTGTAGGTGTTCCTCAGTTGTCGGCTGTATACGATGTAGCCAAGGCGCTAGAGGGTACAGGTGTACCTTTGATTGCTGATGGTGGATTGCGCTATTCTGGCGACGTGGTAAAAGCATTGGCAGCAGGCGGATGGAGCGTGATGATCGGATCGCTGGTAGCTGGTACAGAAGAATCTCCGGGCGACACTATTATCTTCAACGGCCGTAAGTTTAAGTCTTATCGGGGTATGGGTTCACTGGAAGCTATGGAAAATGGTTCAAAAGACCGCTATTTCCAAAGCACTACTAGCGATGTGAAGAAATTGGTTCCCGAAGGTATTGCTGCACGTGTTCCTTATAAAGGAACTTTATACGAGGTTATCTATCAGTTGGTAGGCGGATTGCGTGCCGGTATGGGGTATTGCGGTGCTGCCAATATCCAAAAACTGCATGATGCCAAGTTTACCCGAATCACCAATGCTGGTGTTTTGGAAAGCCATCCTCATGATGTGTCTATTACGAGCGAAGCTCCTAACTATAGCCGTCCTGAATAAGTATAGGCCATAAGGTGCTGACCGTTCATATCGGGATATTTTAGACGCGGATGACGCGGATTGTATAGAATCCGTATTATCCGCGTCATCTGTTTTTTATAGGATTAAAAACATGATTCGAATAATTTTTCTGTGGTTACTGTTGTGGTGTACTGCATGGGTAGGAGCTCAGCCGTGCGATGTGTGGGCGCATCTTGAGGCCGATAGTGCGTTGCGGCAGGAATGGAGCCTTTTTTGTCAGAGAAACCTATCCTTTAAAGCAGCGGAAGCTAAGCGTTTGGGATTGGATACCTTGCCGGAAATAAAAACTGCGCTTGATAAGTATCGCATCGAATTGGCTCGGGCATCTTGGGAGAAAATAATCCAGCCTTCAACAGCTGCTCAAGAACTTCGTGTACAGATTAGTCAGTTGTTCTTTGCGCTTCCGCAAAGTTTGCCGCATGGGCGCATTCGCGCCGCTGAGCAACGCATGGATTCTCTAGTAGCAGCTATTCGCCGGGGCGGTTCATTTGAAGCCTGTGTGCAACTTTGTTCGGAAGATAAAGAGACGCATTGGATAGCCAGGCTGGAGGTGCCGGCCGAATGTGAGGAAGTGGTGTGGAATCTGCCGGTGGGAGCTGTATCAAAGCCTTTCTTTACTCCGTTGGGACTTCATGTGGTGAAAGTATTGGCGCGCGATTCGGTACCTGTATCGGCAGGCAGAGAAAGTGGTAGAAGAAACTTGGAGCAACTGGTGACGTCTATCCAAAAGAAATACGGCTATGTAGAGTACCGGAAGGCTAAGGAAGAATGGCTGCTTACGGGGCGCACTTCGCAGGTATTATTTTCGTTGGACGGAAAAGAGTATCGTGCAGCCGCACTAGATCGCTTTGCTAACACCTATCCAGCCCGAAGAATAGTGCAGTGGGAAGCTTTTGTCAGAAAGATTCTCCTGGATAAGGCTTATCAAGACTGGCTGGCCGATGAGAATACGGTTCGTATGCTTTCGGAACAGCGTGACAGGTGCTTGGCACAAGCTGTGTGTTGTAGAAAAATCTTACAGGAAGGCTGGGCAGATGAAGCCGTATTGAAAAACTATTTCGAGTCGCATATGTCCGATTATCAATGGAAAGAACCTCGATTTTACGGTTTGGTAATTCATGCAATCAGTAAGCGCGTAGCCAAGCAAGTGAGGCGTTTTTTTAAAAAGCTGCCAGCTGAAGAATGGAATGATGCTATTCGGCTGATGTTTCATCCGGATGAGCAGCAAGAAGTGCGCATAGAACAAGGTATGTTTGCTCGTGGAGATAACGCCTATGTAGATTATTCGGTATATAAGGAAACCAAGCCACAGCCGTTAGAGGCTTATCCCTATACCGTAGTGGTAGGAGAAAAGTGTAAAGGACCGCAAAATTACCGGGAGGTGCGTGCTGCCGTGTGGCGAGACTTGCTGGCCGACTGCGAGCGTAAATGGTTGATGGAAAGCCGCCAGAAATAGGAAGGTTGAAATTAACCAAGAGGTTTTAAAAACCGTTAAATCTCACAGAAGCAACCAATTAATCTACTATCTTCGTACCTTAAACATAAGTAAAAACTGAAAAAAATGCGAACCGCTTGTCAACTGTTATTTTTTATGTTACTTTTGGGGGCTTGTTCTGAAACTTACGACCATAAAGGCCGTACACCTTTGGCTGAGGTGGATGGTAATTTCTTGTATCGTGAGGATTTGCATGCAGTGCTTCCGATGGGACTATCCAAGGAGGATAGTTTACGCTTTGCAGAACATTATGTTCGTAACTGGGTGGAAAATACATTGCTGTATGAACAGGCAAAGCGCAATATACCCGATGGGGCAGAAATTGATAAGTTGGTGGAGAATTACCGGAAAGCCTTGATTACGCATGCATACCAGCAAGCTCTGATAGACCAAAAATTGCGCAATGATATTTCTGATGAGGAATTGCAGGCTTATTATGAACAGAACCAGTCGGCCTTTATGCTGGAAAGGCCTTTGATGAAGGGACTGTTCATAAAGGTGCCGCTTCAAGCTGCCGGCATCAATCAGGTGCGACGGTGGTACCGGTCGGATACGCAGGAATCGGTGGAGCAATTGGAAAAATACCAGATGCAGCACGCTGTGAAATATGAGTATTTTTACGACAAGTGGTTGCCGGTATCGGATGTGCTGGGGTGGCTTCCCTTGAATCAGGCCGATGCGGAAACGTATCTGGATAAGCAGCGACACGTGGAACTGAAAGATTCTGCTTTCTATTATTTTTTGAATGTGAGCGATTTTAGACGCACTGGAGAGCAGGAACCTTTTGAATTGGCACGGGTGCAGGTGAAAGATATGCTGTCGAATATGAAGCAAGTGGATTTTATGCAGAAGGTGAAAAATGACTTGTATCAAAAGGCAGAACAGAATAAAGAAGTTAAATATTATTAGTATAAGAGACATCAAGCATGAAAAAGTTTGTGAACAGTAAGTTGTTCGTACTATTTGTCTGGGCCATGGTGGCGGGATCTGTAGCTCATGCACAGAACAATGTAATCGATGAAGTGGTTTGGGTGGTAGGCGATGAAGCCATATTGAAATCAGAGGTGGAAGAACTCCGTATGGATGCCATCTATAGGGGGCGTAGTTTCGACCGTGACCCTTATTGTGTGATTCCGGAAGAAATAGCTGTGCAGAAGTTGTTTTTGCATCAGGCGGCACTGGACAGTATCGATGTGCCCGACAGTGAAGTGGTGATGCAGCTGGATCATCAGATTAATCAGTATGTGGCCAGTATCGGTTCGCGTGAAAAGATGGAAGAGTATTTCAATAAGACTTCCAGTCAGATTCGGGAATCCTTGCGCGAGAATATCCGCGAAGGGCTTACCGTGCAGAAAATGCAGCAAAAACTGGTAGGTGAAGTGAAGGTTACTCCGGCTGAAGTGCGCCGCTACTTCCAAGGTCTGCCTCAAGACAGTATTCCGTATATCCCTACCCAAGTGGAAGTGCAGATTATCACGCAGCAACCCAAGGTACCCTTGGAGGAAATAGAAGACGTGAAGCGTCGCCTGCGAGAATATACTGAACGGGTGAATAAAGGAGAAAGTTTCACTATGCTGGCTCGTCTCTACTCAGAAGATAAAGGTTCGGCTATGAATGGTGGTGAATTGCCTCGATTTATGGGACGAGGCGAACTGGATCCCGCCTTTGCCAATGTAGCGTTCAACCTGCAGAATCCAGATAAAGTGTCTAAAATTGTAGAGTCGGAATTCGGATATCACATCATTCAGTTGCTAGAGAAGCGTGGCGACCGTATTAAAGTACGCCATATCTTGCTGAAACCCCACATACCGGAGGCTGCGCTGACTGCTGCCAATGCACGCCTGGATTCTATTGCCGATGATATACGAAATAATAAATTTTCGTTCGAGGAAGCGGCTGCCGTGTTGTCGCACGACAAGGATACGCGCAACAACCATGGTCTGCTACCGAATCCCAACTCCAATACTTCCAAGTTTGAAATGCAGGAACTTCCGCCGGAGATAGCCAAGGTAGTGGATAAGATGAAGGTGGGCGAAATCTCGGAAGCCTTTACCATGATTCCTCAAACCACAGGAAAGGAGCAGTGCGTCATCGTGAAATTAAAAAGCCGTACCAACGGACATAAGGCTACGGTAGCCGACGATTATCAGAATCTAAAGAATATCGTGCTGGAAAAGAGACGGGCGGAATTGATAGAAAAATGGATTCGTGAGAAGCAGAAACACACGTATGTGCGTATCAGCGATAATTGGAAAAATAACTGCACGTTCAAATATCCGGGTTGGATTAAAGATTGAATATGAAGAAAGAAAAGATACATTTCTTATACAGGCATAGATATTTGTTGACAGGTATTCTATGCCTGTTTGCCGTCTGTCTGCTTGCTGCACAAGAACGGTCGGGTGACCGGATGAATCCGGCAGAATCGGCTGGGCGAGGTACAGTTGGCGATACGGTGCAGCAGACTGGGACTACAGGAAAGAAGAAGACCCGCGTAGATTTACTTTATGCAGAAGAAGCTATGGCCGATGAGGCTTTGCATCCGGATGCTCAAATCTTGGTAGGTTCGGTGCGGTTAAAGCACGACAGTATGTATATGTTCTGCGACAGTGCACTTATCTTTAATAAGATTAATTCTGTAGAAGCGTTTGGAAATGTGCGTATGGAGCAGGGGGATACCTTGTTTATCTACGGCGATTATCTGTATTATGATGGCATGTCGCAGCTGGCCATGCTACGCGAAAACGTGAGAATGATTAACCGTAACACGGAACTGACAACCGATAGTCTGAACTATGATAGAATTTATAATTTGGGCTATTATTTCGAAGGAGGTACTTTGACGGACGAACAGAACGTGCTGACATCTATTTGGGGAGAGTATAGTCCGGCTACCAAACTAGCTGTATTTAATCACGATGTAAAATTGGTTAACCCTCAATTTGAACTGACCTCAGATACCTTAAAATACAGTACACTAACCAAGGTGGCTACTATTTTAGGACCTTCCGACATTGTGAGTGATAAGAATCATATCTATTCCGAGCGTGGTAAATATGACACTACTACCGAACAGGCCGAACTGTTGAACCGCTCAGTATTGACGAATGAAGGAAAGAAACTTACGGGCGATAGTCTGTTCTACGACCGAAAATTGGGTTATGGAGAGGCTTTCGACCACGTAGAGATGAACGACACCGTAAATCGCAACATGCTTACGGGGGATTATTGCTTTTATAACGAATTGACCGGTAATGCACTGGCTACCAAACGGGCAGTGGCAGTAGACTACTCTCAGGGAGACAGCCTTTTTATGCATGGCGACACCTTGCGTTTGCTTACTTTCCATATGAATACCGACTCCATGTATCGTGAGATGCGCGTTTATCATAAGGTACGTGCCTACCGTTCTGATGTGCAGGCTGTTTGCGATTCTATGGTCTACAGTTCGAAAGACTCCTGCCTAACCATGTATACCGACCCTGTGCTGTGGTATGGACCGCAGCAATTATTGGGCGAAGAGATTAAGGTGTACATGAACGATAGTACCATCGATTGGGCTCATATCATAAACCAAGCATTGGCCGTGGAGAAAAAAGACAGTGTGCATTATAACCAGGTGGCTGGTAAGGAAATGAAAGCTTTCTTTGATAAAGGAGAAATGCGACAGGTAGATATCAATGGCAATGTGCTAGTGGTGTTTTATCCGGTAGAAGAAAAAGACACCGCCTTGATGATGCACAATTATTCAGAGGGAGGTTTCCTCAGAATGCTGTTGAAAAACAGAAAGATGGAACAGGGAGCATTTATAGGAAAGGCTAATGGAATAGCGCACCCGATGGATCAGATTCCACCGGAGAAACTGAAGTTGCCTTCCTTTGTATGGTTCGACTATATCCGTCCGCGCAGTAAAGAGGATATCTTCCAGTGGCGGGGTAAAAAGGCTGGAGATGTGTTGCAAAAGAGCGATCGCAAGCCGGTAGCCTCACCGAAGGATCTGCATATTAAACGAACAAAAAAATAGTGCTATGGGAATGTTTACAATGCGGAAGCCACGAGGCTTCAATCATCCTTATATATATGTAGACGAACGTAAGGAGAAATTGGCTAAAATGAAGGAGGATGCCAAGCGTGATTTGGGCTTGTTGCCTGAAAAGGAGTTTTCTCCGGAAGACATCAGGGGCAAATTCATTGAGGGAACTACTCATTTACGTCGCAGGAAGGAGAGTGGACGCAAACCCATGCATTTGGGAATAGTATTGGCAGCCATTGTGTTGCTGGCATATTTGTGGTATGCCATCAGTACAGGGTTAATTTAATACAAACAAGGATTATTTATGAGCGATATCATTCATTTGCTTCCCGATTCGGTAGCCAATCAGATAGCAGCCGGAGAGGTGATTCAACGTCCGGCCTCTGTCATCAAGGAGTTGGTGGAGAATGCGATTGATGCGGAGGCTCAAGAAATACATGTGCTGATAACGGATGCAGGAAAGACCTGTATACAAGTTATCGATGATGGAAAGGGAATGTCTGAGACGGATGCCCGTCTTTCTTTTGAACGTCATGCCACTTCTAAAATTCGTGAAGCCAGTGACTTGTTCGCTTTGCGGACCATGGGGTTTCGCGGAGAGGCATTGGCCTCGATTGCTGCTGTGGCTGAAGTGGAACTCAAGACTAGACCTGCCAGTGAGGAGTTGGGTACCAAACTGCTGATAGCAGGGTCTAAAGTAGAAAGCCAAGAGGTGGTATCTTGTCCGAAAGGAAGTAACTTTTTGGTCAGAAACCTTTTCTTTAACGTGCCGGCACGCAGAAAGTTTCTGAAAGCCAATTCTACTGAACTGAGTAATATATTGGCAGAGTTTGAGCGGATAGCGTTGGTTCATCCTGAAGTGGCCTTCTTTCTTTATAGTAATGATACGGAGCTATTTAACCTGCCCGTCATGCCCTTACGGCAGCGTATTCTGGCCATTTTCGGCAAGAAACTGAATCAGCAGTTACTTTCAGTAGAGGTGAATACCACCATGATAAAGGTTTCCGGATTTGTGGCGAAACCCGAATCTGCCAGAAAGAAAGGGTTTCATCAATATTTCTTTGTAAACGGCCGTTATATGCGCCATCCATATTTTCATAAGGCAGTGATGGAAGCCTATGAACAACTGATACCTACAGGTGAGCAGATTTCTTATTTTATTTATTTGGAGGTGGATCCGGCTAATATCGACGTGAACATCCATCCTACGAAAACCGAAATAAAGTTTGAAAACGAGCAGGCTATCTGGCAGATTCTTTCAGCAGCTGTAAAAGAGTCATTAGGTAAATTCAGTGCCATTCCTCAAATTGATTTTGATACGGAAGACATGCCCGAAATACCGGCCTTTAACCAAGGCTATTCCATAGAGCCTCCGAAAGTGCATTACAATGCCGATTTTAATCCGTTCAAGACTTCATCTGCCTCTTCTTTTGAGGGGGCATCTGCTGGCTATACTCCGCAGAAAGTGGAGTGGGAAGGCTTGTATGCTGGCTTAGAAAAAGCTAGTAAGATGAATGAACCGCTCAATGTGGAGCCTCCTATGGAAGACTTGTTTGAGCCGCAAAGTTTTGCACCTGAGACGGTAAGAACAGAAACTTTTTTGTCAAAGGCTTCTGCTCCAGCTGTGGAAAGAGGTACTCAGTATTTGCAGTTTAAAGGACGTTTTATACTGACGGCAGTAAAATCTGGTTTGATGCTGATAGACCAACACAGGGCGCATGTGCGAGTACTTTATGATAAGTATATTACGCAAATTCAGCAGAAACAAGGAGTATCGCAGGGAGTACTGTTCCCCGAAGTGCTGCAGTTGCCTGTTTCAGAAGCTGCCATGCTGGATAGTATTTTAGAAGATTTGGCTGCTATAGGGTTTGAACTGACTTTCTTGGGGGGTGGCAGCTATGCCATCAATGGAGTTCCTGAAGGTATAGAGGGGCTTAACCCGCTGAATTTGGTGCGTAATATGGTGCATACAGCCATGGAAAAAGGCAATGATGTGAAAGAGGAAGTGCAACAAGTACTGGCAGTGACGCTAGCCAGAGAAGCTGCCATAGTGCATGGACAAGTGTTGACTCATGATGAAATGGCCAATCTGGTAGATAATTTATTTGCTTGTTCTTCGCCAAATTATACGCCTGATGGTAAGTTGGTGCTGACTACACTGAAGCAACAGGACATAGAAAAAATGTTTAAATAGAACTTTTCTTCTCAGTAGATGTTTATAAAGTCAGAAAGACTAGATTTTATTAACCACTTAACTATTGAGAAAATGAAGAAATGTCTAATGTTGCTGGCTGCAGCCAGTGTAGTTGTTACGCTGCCTTTAAAGGCACAGGTCGTAGAAGAAGTTGCCGTTGTACAAGTGCAAGACAAGTATCCTGTAATCACCAATTCATTTTGGGATAACTGGTTCTTTTCTTTGGGAGGAGGTGCTTCTGTGTTGATGGGCGACGGTGATCATGCCGGAAGTTTCGGTAAACGCATCAGTCCTACATTGAATGTAGCGGTAGGGAAATGGTTTACTCCGGGGGTAGGATTACGCTTACAGTATAGCGGTTTACAGGCAAAGGGGTTTACCGATCAGAAAGATGCCGATTATGTGCGTGGCAATCAATTCAAGGGAGGTTATTACAAGCAGCGTTTCGATTATATGAACCTGCATGGTGATGTGCTGTTTAATTTGAATGCATTGTTCGGTGGATATAACCGTCAGCGAGTTTACGAGGTAATTCCCTTTGTAGGAGCAGGTTTCATACATAATTATACGAAACCTCGGCGGGAAGCTTTGGCGCTGAATGTAGGTGTGCTGAATCGTTTTCGTTTGTCGGATGCGTTAGATATCAATGTGGAATTCAGTGCTTTGGGGACAGAAGATAAGTTCGATGGTGAAATAGGAGGCAGCCGTAGTTTTGATTCTATGTTGAATCTGACAGCAGGTATCACGTATCGTTTTCCGTCGAGAGGTTTCCGTCGTCCGGTGCCCCAATTGATTTCTCAGGCAGAACTGGCTTTGCTGCAAGATAATCTTGCGGTTATGGCTGCCCGTAATGCCGAACTGCAAAATGCATTGGCCGAAGCAAAGAGCCAGCCGGTAGCTGAGGTAACAGAAACAGAAGTGGTAATACCCTCAGATATTGCGCCGCGCACCGTATTTTTCAGCATAGGCTCATCCGAAGTGTCGCCGCGCGAAGCCATGAATCTTTCTTATCTGGCAGAGCAAATGAAGCAATTCCCACAAACCACCTACACTGTAAATGGCTATGCTGACGCAGCTACCGGTTCTGCCGAGTTCAATAAGCAACTCAGCTTAAAGCGTGCGCAGGCAGTTGTGGATGTACTGGTTCATAAATATGGTATAGCAGCCGATCGCTTGAAAGCAGATGCCAATGGAGGTGTAGATCGTTTTGGTCAGCCCATTTTGAATCGTGTGGTACTGGTGCAGTCGGCAGAATAAATCATCGCTTCTGTAGTATCATTCACTTGATAATATACGGATAACGCCCCTGGCTGTCAGTTTATGTGCAGTCAGGGGCGTTGGTTATAAATAAACAGTAGTTTGATAGTAGTTTGTTATTCCGTGATGCTGAATTTCTTCACTTGTTCGGCAATGAGGTCAGCATCGTCAAAATAGTTAATCTTCATGGCTTTGCGCACTTCATCCAGTGTGCTGGCTGCAGTTTCGCGAGCAGTTTCGCAGCCTTTTTTCAGCATTTCATAGATGGCTGGAATATCTTTTTCAAACTCTTTGCGACGATTGCGGATGGGCTCCAATTCTTCCTGCATGATGGCATTGAGGAATTTTTTCACTTTCATATCTCCCAGTCCGCCGCGCTGGTAGTGTGCTTTCAGTTCATCCAGATTGGGGTATTCGGGCAGATAGAGTCCGAAGTGTTCCGGCCGGCAGAAAGCATCCAGATAGGTAAATACCGTGTTTCCTTCTATCTTTCCGGGGTCTTGTACACGCAGGTGGTCGGGGTCG
The DNA here is from genome assembly GCA_937890825.1 of uncultured Bacteroides sp. Taxonomy (GTDB): domain Bacteria; phylum Bacteroidota; class Bacteroidia; order Bacteroidales; family Bacteroidaceae; genus Bacteroides. The sequence goes on from CALADS010000005.1 coordinate 113,674, forward strand.
GTATACATACTGCGTACCTTTTGCCAAATGTCATCAGCCGTGTCAGACAGATAGATACAGTTGCCCAGACTCTTGCTCATCTTGGCTTTGCCGTCGGTACCCGGCAGACGCAGGCAGGCGGCATTGTCGGGGAGCAGGATTTCCGGCTCTACCAGCGTCTCGCCATAGATATGATTGAAGCGTCGTACTATTTCGCGCGCCTGCTCTATCATCGGTTCCTGGTCTTCACCCACGGGAACAGTAGTGGCCTTGAAAGCAGTGATGTCGGCTGCCTGGCTGATGGGGTAGGTAAAGAATCCCACAGGAATGCTGGTTTCAAAGTTGCGCATCTGGATTTCTGTCTTCACGGTGGGGTTACGTTGCAGGCGGCTCACCGTCACCAGATCCATATAATAGAACGTCAGTTCGCAAAGTTCGGGAATCTGAGATTGGATAAAGATGGTACTCTTGGTAGGGTCCAGACCTACAGCCATGTAATCCAATGCTACTTCGATGACATTCTGGCGCACCTTTTCCGGATTTTCCATGTTGTCCGTCAAGGCTTGGGCATCTGCTATGAAGATGAATGTCTTGTCGAAATTACCGGAGTTCTGTAACTCCACTCTTCTGCGTAGCGAGCCTACGTAGTGTCCGATGTGCAGACGACCGGTAGGGCGGTCGCCGGTCAGAATAATTTTTTCTTTAGCCATATGTATTAATCTTTTCTATATATAATCGAATTTAAGGGTATATAGTTTGCAAAAGTAACAATAAAAATCAGAATGTTTTCTATTTTTGTGTCAGATATATGATTTTACTAACTGTAATGCGAAAGAACTATGATTTTGACAGATGAAATGCTGGCCTTGGCATTTAAGTATCGGGCAGCCGAATTATGGTCGGTGTTGTCCGACAGTGATATTTTTGCATTCCGTTTGTCCGACGGAGAAACGGGCTACTGTTGTGTGATGGGGTTTGCTGGCGAACATGCTGCATTAGGCTTTTATCGCGGAGAGAAAGGTTTCAGTTCCTATCTGAAAACCCTGCAGATGGGGAGTGATGAACTCTCGCATCAGGAACTGATGGAAGCGGCTACCTGTTTGGATTATACCAACTGCGATTTCATGCAGGCGGCAGATATGGATGAAAATGTGAAAAGACGTGTTCGCCTTTATGCCAAGGAAAACGGGCTGAAGATTCCGCGCAAGAACGGGTGGCCGGACTTTGTCTGTTATCGCACCGGTAAGCTGCCTCATGCCATAGAAATGGAAAGCGATGCCCGCGATATAAAGGAAGCCCTTGAAGCCGCTTTGGCCGTTGCTGCCCAATTGCAGGTTTGCGACCCGATTGAACTGGGATTCGATGAGAAGGGGAATTATCCCACTCGGAAAGGAGGCAAGGAAGTGCCTTATCTGATTCCCGATGGTCGGGGTGCTTATGAGTGGAGTCGTACCCGTCTTCCGGCTATACAGAAAGATTCCTACCTCTCACCTTTGTTTCCCAGCGACTTGGCTGTCAGTGCATTGAAGAAACTTCCCGCAGGTGGAAATCTGATGGTTCGTTTCCTCTTTTCTCCGATGCCCGTCAAGGACGAAGCAGATGAAATACCTTACTTGCCGGGGCTGTTGCTGTGTGTGGACGAAGCTACCGAATTTGTATTTCCGGTGGTGAGTCCTTCTTGCTTTGTAGATCATCCGGAACCGTTGCTACTTTCGCTGGCCGATGCTTTTACCACTCAAGGCGTACGTCCGTCTGCCATTTGGGTGGCTGACGATCGCACCGCTGCCTTGCTGAAAGATTTCTGCAAGCGTTGCGGCATTCCTCTGCAGAAGAAGTCCTCTTTGCCACTGCTGGATGAGGCATATGAGTTTCTGCTTGCATCCATGATGTCTTAAGTGTTTTTTCATCAGAATTATCTTTCAGAAAACCATGAAACAAATCCTCTATTTGCCTCTTGTGCTTATTCTCTGTCTCGTTGCCGGCAGATGCTCCAACGAAGCGGTTACTCAACAGCAGGTACTGTTCAACGCTGTGGAGCGTTTGTTGCCTGTAGATGCTGATAGTGCCTGCCTGCTTTTGGCTACCTTTCCAACCCCCGATGCTTTGGACGACGGTGACTTTGCCCGTTGGTGTATGCTGTGTGGTCGTTCCACTAATTACACCCATGCAGATACTCTCTCAATAGACCAATGGAAACGGGCGCAGCGGTGGATAGACAAGCATGGCTCGCCCGAAGAGCGGGCACAAGTGGAAATGTTTCTGGGGCGTGCCTATGCGGAAGACAGTGAATGGGACTTGGCGATGCAGTGCTATGTGGAAGCCCTGCATCTAGCCAAGGAACACGGAGCCTATAATGTGGGTGGGTATATCTGTACGTATATGGCGGACTTATATCGGGAGTACGATATTCCCGAAAATATTAGGCAGAAATATATAGAAGCCGCTTCTTTATTTTGCAAAGCCGGTAATTTAAGAAGTCAGACTTATGCCATGAAGAATTTGGCCACTCAATATGCTTATGCAGATTCATTCCAATATGCAATTAGTATTATGAATCAAGTCGATTCGATTGCAGATTTATTAGATAATCAGAGACTGAATTACCATATAGCTAATGCGTATGCTAATATTTATGATTTGCAAAAACAGTATGATTTAGCGGAAAAATATTACAAGAAAGCTATTGCGCTTGATGTTTACGGAGGGGTAAATGACTCCCTAGGCTTGGCGGATGTATACATTGCTTCCGGTAATTACGAAGCGGCAAAAAAAATAGTAGATAATATGTATTCCAAAGACTCTGCGGATTTTGTTTTAAATAATTTCAAATTCAGGATATATAAAGCCAAAGGAAATTATCAAAAGGCACTTTGTTTTAATGAGAGGTGTTTGAGTCTTTTAGATTCAATGTTTCTTAATCAAAGCAATACACAAATATTGGCGATAGAAAAAAGGTACAACCATCTTAAAATACAAGAAGAAAACAGTAGCCTAAAAATTGCCCGACAACGTAATTTTATTTTTTTTATACTCAGTCTTAGTCTATTGGTTATAGGAAGTTTGGTATTCTTTTTTTATCGGAAGCATATTAAGATGAAGTTGCAATGGCAAAAAGATAAATTAAGTCGCTTAGATGAAGAACGTTCCAAAATAGCAGAAGAACTGGCTAAAGCATATAACTCTTTAAAAGAGATGCAAGATAATTTGTACGAAAATACAAGATTACAACAAAAAATTCTATTCTTATCTGAGAGATATAAAGAACTGCAAAAACAGCGTTTGGAAAGTTCTGCGATATATAAGAAATTATCTTCTTTATCGGCAAAAATACAACCTAATAACGGCAAACCGTTATTGACCGATAAACTTTGGAATGCACTTATTTTAGAATTAGCGAGAATTTATCCAGAGTTTCGAAATTCTCTTGATGAAAAATATTCTAGCTTAACAGAAGAGGAATTACGTTATTGTTACCTGCACGTACTGGGGTTTGATGGAAATCATGAGGCTGTACTGTTGGGTATCATGCCTAATTCCATTTGGATGAAACGTAGTAGAATTAAGCAAAAGTTGGGTGGTAATATTAGCAAAGAACAATCATTACATGATATTTTGGTAGATATGCTTCTTGCTTGATTAATAGATTTATAATCAGCTTATTATTGCGCTGTTTGTATAGGACATTGTATTGGATTAAATTTATAAGTTGTTGATTATCAGCGTGGGTTGGTATAGTAAGAAATTCAATTAAATTAGCATCTGCAATCTTTTTTCTTGTAATTTCACAGCATAAGTAAAGTGTAATTGTTGTTTGCTAAGTATGTGAAATTATGAAAGTAAATAAGCATTATTTTGTCAATGTCATTCTTTTATTGAATCTTTTTCTCCTTACAGGATGCAAGAAAAAGTTGGTTGAGTATTTTTCCTCGCCTGCATATGTCTCATGCAACTTGAATGGTAAACGGTATGAAGATCATTATCGCAGCCAACTCGAACTTTGGGGGCCTACTCCTGATTTTTATTATCATTTTCGGAAAGGAAGTAAAGAATTCACTTTTAATTTTACCGGTTATCCTGAAGAGGGCAATACTGAATCTTCAGTTTTCTATGTAAGCTTATGTTTATTTCTTGATGAGCCTTTAACTATAGAAACATCGTATAATATAGCCGTATTGACTGATTTCTATTATGATAATATCGATGAGGCCATTGAACACTATAAGGAGAAGAGGCAGTCTTACTGCATCATTGAGTCTTCATTGATACGGTCTCCATTCTGTTTTGGAAATGGCTTTATAAGCTTTTCTCAGATTTGCAATCCCAATGAGGCATATTTGGGAAAATTTGGATTTGTTTTTTCTCCGCTTGAGGATTCTCCCTATATTGGTGATGATGTGCTGCATTTGAGTGGTGACTTCTTCATCACAAATTCAAATAGAGTTTTTATTGAATATTAAAATATGACTATTATGTTTTTCTGCGTTGTAGGATTAGTTATAATAATGGGGAATTAATAGTCGAGTTTTCTGTTCTATTTTTGGGAATTTACCATATTTTCAATAAATTACGCACCTTGATTCATTGGCTAATCTCTTAAATTCAATCTATAAACGAAAACCACATGAGAACCTCTTGTCAACTTTTACTAGCCTTCGTATCGTTGCTGCTTCTTTCTTGCTCTAACGATACCGATACGGTGCTGACTTTCGATGCCGAAAGCGAGCATATCATCAGCCGGAATCTGGAGTTCTCTGCCGATGGCGGAGAAGCCGATTTGTATTTCACCACGAATAAAGAAGTGCAACCGGTCATTTCCTATGGCAACTCTTCCCGAAGAGAGCCGGAGTGGCTGTGGGCAGAAGGAATCGTAAGTCGTGGAAAAGGACGGATTATCGTGTATTGCGATGAGAACGATGCTTTTCAAAGCAGGGAAGCTACCCTGTATGTGTCGGTGGACGATGCCAGTTTCACGGTAAAAGTGGTGCAGTCTCCTAAAAGTATGATCAGCATCACTCAGAAAGATTACGTGGTAGGGCCCAAGAAGCAGACATTGGACATTGAATTGATTACTAACGGAAAGCTGACTTTCTCGCAGCGGTTCGACCAGCCCTCGTGGATGGACTATACGGTCAGCGAGGCAGGGAATAATAAGGTGAAACTGCAACTGTCCGTTGCCGCCAATGAGAAATGGGGCAGAGTGGCGTTTGTCGATATTTATGTGAATGGGATGAAGCACACCACCCTCAGCATACGCCAACAGCCTGCCGCATTCGCCTCGGAGGTGGAGATGCCTGCTGTGAAAGCTGGCAGCCTGTTTGTGCTGCTGGGTGACGAGGAAACGAATCTTCGCCGTATACGCAGCCTTACGTTGGGCGGCAGTCTCAATGCCTTGGATTTACATGTACTTAAGCAACGCCTGTTCCTGTCCGGAAGGATAGCCCAGTCGTATCCGTTGGCATTGGATATGTATCAGGCCCATATCTATGAGGACGCTCACTTCCCTTATTCCGGATTGGAAATAGACTGCCCCGACCATTTGTCTTATATAGTGGATAACTGCCTGCGTCCTGATTTGTTTGAAGGCGTGGAGAATCTGGTTTCCCTGAAATTGCCGGCATATCTGGAAGGCATTGCGGAGCGTAGCTTTGCAGGATGCAGGGGATTGAAGCAAATCAGCATACCGAGTGAGGTAACGGTTATCGGAGGCTGGGCTTTTCACAGTTGTTCCGCCTTGGAAGAAGTGGTCATTCCCTCGTATTCCAGGCTGACATCGCTGGGCGACTATGTCTTTGCCACCTTGTCGCAGATGAAATCCTTGTACCTGCCCGGCAGGCTGACCGGAGTATCAGAATTGACCTTCAGAAGTTGTCATGTGGAAACCTTGCGGGTAGATTGGGAAACGCCTCCCCTGTGGGTCTCCGTTCCCCAAGGGGAAGTCTTGTCGGTACCAGCCGGAAGCAAGTCACTCTATGAATCTGCTCCCCTTTGGAAGGAATTTACAAGCATCATAGAGCACGAGGCGGAATGACCGCTTTTCATGCCCATCACAGGATGCAGTTTATAGCAAGCGGCTGCATGAGCTTATGCAAGCGGTTGCTGTCGTCCACGCAAGCGGTTGCATAGCCTCATGCAACTGCTTGCATTTATAACCTTCTTATCTTTTTTGCAGGATAATTTGTATCTTTCATAAATAAGTCGTTACTTTGCATAAATTTTAAAGTTACTTATGCAGCCGCAGAATATGAGAGATAAATCCAGCTATTACCCGCAAGCGAATGAATGTCATTCGGGGTTTGCTGTTTTCTCTGTTTTCGGTGAAAGATATTTTAGTTCTTTGATGATGCGTTGTCCTTTGTTGGGTGGCGCATTTTTTTTGATAGGCAATCAACGTAACAACTACAAGAGAATATGGAAAAGAATTTAAAGAAAGTGCTCGTATTGGGCTCAGGTGCGCTTAAGATTGGTCAGGCAGGTGAGTTTGACTATTCTGGTTCGCAGGCATTGAAAGCTTTGCGTGAAGAAGGTATCAGTTCTGTATTGGTCAATCCGAATATTGCTACCATTCAGACTTCTGAGGGTATCGCTGATCAGGTGTATTTCTTGCCGGTTACTCCCTATTTCGTGGAGGAAATCATCAAGAAGGAACGTCCGGACGGCATTTTGCTGGCATTTGGTGGTCAGACAGCGTTGAACTGTGGAACGGAACTGTACACCAGCGGTGTACTGGAAAAATACGGTGTGCGTGTGCTGGGTACTTCTGTAGAGGCTATCATGTATACAGAAGACCGTGACCTCTTTGTGAAGAAACTGGATGAAATTCCTATGAAGACTCCGAAGAGCCATGCCGTAGAAAGCATGGAAGAGGCTTTGAAGGCTGCGCGCGAAATAGGATTCCCCGTCATGGTGCGTTCTGCTTATGCTTTGGGTGGCTTGGGTAGTGGTATCTGCGCGGATGAAGAGTCATTCATTAAGTTGGCCGAAAGTTCTTTTACATTCTCTAAGCAAATCTTGGTAGAGGAATCTCTGAAGGGTTGGAAAGAAATAGAATTTGAAGTGATTCGTGATGCTAACGACCATTGCTTTACAGTGGCTAGCATGGAAAACTTCGACCCGCTGGGTATTCATACCGGTGAATCTATTGTGGTGGCTCCTACTTGCTCGTTGACCGACGAACAGGTGACGATGCTGAAGGAACTTTCTACCAAGTGTATCCGCCATTTGGGCATCGTGGGTGAATGTAACATTCAGTATGCCTTCAATGCCGAAACCAACGATTACCGTGTGATTGAGGTAAATGCACGTCTGTCTCGTTCTTCGGCTCTGGCTTCCAAGGCTACGGGTTATCCGTTGGCTTTCGTGGCTGCCAAGATTGCCCTGGGATATACGCTCGACCAGATTGGCGAGATGGGTACCCCGAACTCGGCTTATGTGGCACCGGAACTGGATTACTACATCTGTAAGATTCCCCGTTGGGACTTGACGAAGTTTGCCGGTGTGAGCCGCGAGATTGGTTCCAGCATGAAGTCGGTAGGTGAGATTATGTCTATCGGTCGCAGCTTCGAGGAAATCATTCAGAAGGGTCTGCGTATGATAGGCCAGGGTATGCACGGTTTTGTGGGTAATGATGGTTTGCACTTTGATGATGTAGAGCATGAATTGGCTCATCCTACCGATTTGCGTGTGTTTGCCATTGCTCAGGCACTGGAAGAAGGATACAGCATCGACCGTATCTTTGAACTGACCAAGATTGACCCTTGGTTCCTGGGTAAACTGAAGAATATTGTAGATTACAAACAGAAACTTTCCGAATATAATAAGGTAGAAGATATTCCCGCAGATGTATTGCGTCAGGCTAAGGTGCTCGGATTCTCTGACTTCCAGATTGCCCGTTTTGTGCTCAATCCGCAGGGCAACATGGAAAAGGAAAACCTGATGGTTCGCGCCCGTCGTAAAGAGCTGGGTATCTTGCCGGCTGTGAAACGCATCAATACAGTGGCCAGCGAACATCCGGAACTGACTAATTACCTCTACATGACGTATGCTGTTCAGGGATATGATGTCAACTATTATAAGAATGAAAAATCGGTAGTAGTGCTGGGGTCTGGTGCTTACCGTATCGGTTCTTCGGTAGAGTTCGACTGGTGCTCGGTAAATGCTATTCAGACGGCACGTAAGCTGGGTTATAAGTCTATCATGATTAACTATAATCCGGAAACCGTATCGACCGACTATGATATGTGCGACCGCCTTTACTTCGATGAATTGTCGTTCGAACGCGTACTCGATGTCATCGACCTGGAACAGCCGGGTGGTGTAATCGTGTCAGTGGGCGGACAGATTCCGAACAACCTGGCTATGAAGCTGTATCGCCAATCTGTACCGGTATTGGGTACTTCGCCCGTGTCTATCGACCGTGCCGAGAATCGTAATAAGTTCTCTGCTATGCTCGACCAACTGGGTATCGACCAGCCGGCTTGGCAAGAACTGACCAGCCTGGAAGATGTGAAGGGCTTTGTGCAAAAGGTGGGCTATCCCGTATTGGTGCGTCCTTCTTACGTACTTTCAGGAGCTGCCATGAATGTATGCTACGACGAAGAAGAATTGGAAAACTTCCTGAAGATGGCTGCCGAGGTATCGAAGGAATATCCGGTAGTGGTATCTCAGTTCTTGCAGAATACGAAGGAAATCGAGTTCGATGCAGTGGCTCAGAACGGTGAAGTGGTAGAATATGCCATTTCAGAACACGTGGAATTTGCCGGTGTTCACTCTGGTGACGCTACGCTGGTATTCCCGGCACAGAAGATTTACTTTGCTACGGCTCGCCGCATCAAGAAAATCAGCCGTCAGATTGCCAAGGAGTTGAATATCTCAGGTCCGTTCAATATACAGTTCCTGGCTCGCAACAACGAGGTGAAGGTAATCGAATGTAACCTCCGTGCTTCTCGTAGTTTCCCGTTTGTCAGCAAGGTGTTGAAACGCAACTTTATCGAAACGGCTACTCGCATCATGCTCGACGCTCCTTATACCAAGCCCGACAAATCGGCATTCGATATTGATTGGATTGGTGTAAAGGCCAGCCAGTTCTCTTTCTCACGTCTGCATAAGGCAGACCCTGTGCTGGGTGTAGATATGTCGTCTACCGGCGAAGTGGGCTGTATCGGAGATGATTTCAACGAAGCCTTGCTGAACGCTTTGATAGCTACCGGATTTAAGATTCCTCGTCCTGAAAAAGGTGTGATGTTCTCTTCCGGTGCCATGAAGTCGAAGGTAGATTTGCTGGATGCCAGCCGCATTCTGTACAGAAAGGGTTATAAAATCTATGCCACGGCAGGTACTGCAGCCTTCCTGAATGCTCACGGAGTAGATACAGTGCCGGTGTTCTGGCCGGATGAACGCCCGGATGCAGAGAATAATGTGATGAAGATGATTTCGGAACACAAGTTTGATTTGATTGTGAATATTCCGAAGAATCACACGAAACGCGAGCTGACCAATGGTTATCGTATCCGTCGCGGGGCTATCGACCATAATATTCCGCTGATTACCAATGCTCGTCTGGCAGGTGCTTTCATTGAGGCATTCTGCGATATGAATCTGGAAGATATTCAGATTAAGAGCTGGCAAGAATATAAATAATCTGCCAAGACTGCATAAACTGCAGTAACTTGATAAAGAAACACGGTGTTTAATCGTGGAAAGGGATAGCTTTGTGAAGAATAAAGCTATCCCTTATTTCTTTTCTCGATTTGTGTGATTTTTTGAGTTGTTGATAAAAAAATAAGGGAAAATGTTTGGAGATATGAAAATAATCCGTACCTTTGCACCGCTTTTGAAAAGAAAGTGAATGGGCGTTTAGCTCAGCTGGTTCAGAGCATCTGCCTTACAAGCAGAGGGTCGGCG
>CALADS010000006.1 GCA_937890825.1 uncultured Bacteroides sp.
TTGTCCATCGCTCCGGCTGATGCTGTATGCCAGCAACGAATCCTTGGCATTCAAGGCCTTGCACAGCACATTGGCTATACCCTTGCCGCTGGTATCCGTTACCGCACCCTTAAAAACAATGACTGTTTCCTGCGCCCATATAGACATAGGAAACAGAAGCAGGAAGAAGAATATGTGTATGATCTTTACCATTGTAGTTCCAGCATATTACTCGGACGCTTCGGGTTATTGGCTTCGGGCGTAACCATTTTGCCGTTTCGCTCCACCTTCATCTTAAATATTTCAAGGCTCAGGTTGTCGTAGTCTTCAATGTCATTGCGATACCCGGTCAAGGCTTTCTCGCGCGAAGTTACTATCAAATCTTGTATATACTTCTTTTTGTAGAGGTACATGGAGGAGTATTTCGGCATCTTGCCAAAACCGTTGTTGGTAAATATCCAGTTGCGCCGGGTGTCATAGATTTCCATAATCAGACCTGGCAATCCGCCAAACAGGTAAGGACCGTAAGGAAGCGGAATAGACTCGGTATACCAGGCCACGTAATTCCGCCCGGAGAATGTACAGGTAGCTTTTTTGCAGGGATAATTCTGAATGAGTGTATCGCCCGGTTCCAACTGCCATTCCATATGGGGAGTCGGATAGGTATATTCGTAGCTCCGTAATATGTCATAGATCTGCACGGTAGTTTGCTGCTTGGCCAGGTCGGTCAGGGTGACAAAGAAATAAGTCCACTTCTCAATAGCCTCCATCCATTCATCGCGTGCCTGTGCGTTGCGGGCATTCCGTTTGCTGGCTGCCAGGTAGTCGTTGATGGAATCAAAGGCCAACCGGTTGTAATCACCAAATAGCAAGTAATTATCCGAAATCATCAGCACCGTCTGTGCTTCTGTATAATCATGGATTTTAGTAGAATCTTTTCGAAACTTAAGCTGATACATTGCTCCCAGTTTTGCCTGGTCGAAGGCCACCCGTTTCGACTTTTCATAATGATCACCTGTAGGAGAGAACAAGCGCTGGGCTTGTGAAACCGTAGTCCATAAAGTCAGTGAAATAATGAACAGGATTTTCCAAAGATTAGAAGAAGTATGATTCATAGCAAGAAGCCGTATAGCCGATGCGGAAGCTATTTCGTTTTACAACCGACTTCCCGAAAGTTGTATATTCCTGTTTTCATGCAGTTGAGAAGTTTATACCAAAGGGATAAGCTGCATGGGGCATAGTTAGAGGGGATTTCAAAACCATCTAAAGACCGAATACAAAAATAAATTATTTTTCATGAATAGCAAAGTATTCACAATTATTTTTTTAGGAATCAATGGGGAATCATGGTATTCAACCCTATTACCTTAGCTATGATTCAACAACCGCTCTCTGACGGGTCAAGTCCGAGTCCTACTGTTGGGAGTTGGTTAGGAGTTGGTACGGACTTGGTAGGGAGAAGACCCTGAGAAGATAGAACCGAAAAGTGAGGTATACGATGCAAGCAGTTGCATCGTGCCACGCAACCGCTTGCATTCCCACTTGCAACCGCTTGCATAAAGCAGAGCAACCGACTGCATAATTTTCCGTGAAAAATAAGCGGCTTCTTATTTCATACTTCAGTTTAAAACTCTATATTTGCGTTAGCGTGTACAAACACCTTATAAATTATTAACAAACAAATGAGGATATGAAATTACATTCTGTCAGCCTTATCGGCCTTCTGATTACAGCAAGCGCCATTTTATTCTCCTGCCACAACATAATGAATAAAAACTATGGTGCGCTGGAAATGGACAGCATATGTCTGAACGAAACGACTCACCTATTCGGTGATACGGCCAAACCGGCCTGCAACCTAACGGTAAACTTTTCTTATGTGAAACAGGCAGAACGACCGGAACTGAAAGACAGCCTGAACCGGCTGTTTCTGGCCACTTGCTTAGGCGAAAACTTTCAGGGCACAGATCCGGAACAAGCTCTCCGCCTTTATGCACGCGAATATGCCCGCGAATACCGTCAAGACTTGGAGCCTACCTATCTGGAAGAAAAAGAGGAAGACAACGTAGGTGCCTGGTATTCATACTACCGTAATCTTACCAGCAACGTGCAGTATTATGAAAATGAAATCTTGGTATATCGCTACCGCTATGAAGAATATACAGGAGGTGCGCATGGTATCTATACCACTCATTTTCTGAATCTCAACTTAAAGACCATGAAACCGGCGCATTTGAATGACCTCTTTACTGCAGATGCCGACGAGGCACTGACAGACCTGCTGTGGAATCAGTTGATGGCCGATAACCGGGTGGCCAGCCGCGAAGAGCTGGAAGACCTGGGATATACCAGCACGGGCGAACTGACGCCTACAGAAAACTTCTTTTTGAGCAAGGAAGGCATTACTTTCTATTATAATGTATATGAAATAGCCCCTTACGTAATGGGACCGATACAGATTTCACTGCCCTGGGAAATGGTGCAGCATCTGCGCAACCATACGGAAGAGCCCAACATCAATTAATATTCTTATCTGATGGAACAAATACTGAAATATTTTCCCCACCTGACCGAAGAACAGCAAAAGCAGCTGTCGGCTCTCTATGAACTTTACGCCGATTGGAACAGCAAAATCAATGTTATATCGCGCAAGGATATCGGCAATCTGTACGAGCATCACGTACTCCACTCGCTGGGTATTGCCAAGGTAATCAACTTCCGACCGGGGTCGGAAGTCATGGACCTAGGCACCGGAGGCGGATTTCCCGGCATACCGCTGGCTATCCTTTTCCCAGACACCCGATTCAGGCTGGTGGACAGCATCGGGAAAAAGCTGAAAGTGGCTGCCGGTGTGGCACAAAGCATCGGACTGAAAAATGTAAGCGTCTGCCATGAAAGAGCCGAAGATGAAAAAGGCCGCTTCGACTTTGTGGTGAGCCGGGCCGTGATGCCCCTGCCCGACCTCATGAAAATTATCGGCAAAAACATCCGCAAAGAACAGCAGAATGCCTTGCCCAACGGACTCATCTGCCTGAAAGGCGGTGAATTGCAGCAAGAAGTACAGCCGTTCAAACACAAAGCTACGCTCTGGAACCTGAGCGAATTCTTTGAAGAGGAATTTTTTGAAACCAAAAAAATAGTCTACGTACCGATGTAACACATTAACAACTACACTATGAAAATAAAAAGATTTGAATTCAATATGTTTCCGGTGAACTGCTACGTGCTGTGGGATGAAACCCTGGAAGCGGTAGTCATAGACCCGGGATGCTTTTATGAAGAAGAAAAACAGGCCCTCAAGAAGTTTATTGAGAATAATCACCTGAACGTGAAACATCTGCTCAATACACACCTCCATCTGGACCACATCTTCGGCAATCCTTTCTTACTGAAAGAATACGGACTGAAAGCCGAGGCCAACAAGGCCGATGAGTTTTGGATAGATGAGGCACCCAAGCAGAGCAGAATGTTCGGATTTCAACTGCAGGAGGCTCCCGTTCCACTGGGAAACTACCTGCACGACGGAGACATCATCCAGTTTGGCAACACCACGCTGGAGGCCATTCATGTGCCGGGCCATTCGCCGGGAAGCCTGGTATTCTATTGTGCAGCCGAACATTGTATGTTCTCGGGCGACGTACTCTTTCAAGGAAGCATCGGACGTGCCGACCTGGCAGGAGGCAACTTTGATGACTTGATAGAGCACATCTGTAGCCGACTCTTTGTGCTGCCCAACGAAACGGTAGTATATCCCGGACACGGAGCACCCACTACCATCGGTATCGAAAAAGCCGAGAACCCTTTCTTCCGGTAAAGGAAACCCTCTCCTGCACCTACCCATACAGGAGAGACTACCCAAAGCCTATTTAACTGAAATGAGATATGAAAAACGATTACTTATTTAAACGCCACATCGGCATCAACCCGTCGGATGAAGCTGCCATGCTACAGAAGATTGGAGTGAATACCCTCGATGAACTCATCGACCGCACCTTGCCGAAGAACATTCGTCTGCAGGAACCACTTGCCCTGGAGCCCGCCCTCACTGAATATGAGTTTGCCAAACACATTGCGTCGCTGGCAGCCAAAAACAAACTGTATACTTCATACATTGGCATGGGGTGGTACAACACCATTACGCCGGCAGTAATCCAGCGCAACGTGTTCGAGAATCCCGTGTGGTATACTTCATATACGCCCTATCAGACGGAGGTGTCGCAGGGACGACTGGAAGCTCTGATGAATTTTCAGACCGTGATTTCCGACCTTACCGGTATGCCGCTGGCCAACTGCTCGCTGCTGGATGAAGCTACGGCCGCAGCTGAAGCTGTAACCATGATGTATGGGCTCCGCAGCCGAAACCAACAGAAGGCGGGGGCCAACGTGGTGTTCATTGATGAAAATATATTCCCGCAGACGCTGGCTGTAATCACTACACGGGCACTACCGCAAGGTATCACCATCCGCACCGGTAAATTCAATGAACTGGAATTTACTCCCGAACTCTTTGCCTGCGTGGTGCAATATCCCAATGCCAGCGGTAACATAGAGGATTACCGGGAATTTGTGGAAAAAGCACATACTGCCGACTGTAAAGTGGCCGTAGCTGCCGATATTCTGAGTCTGGCACTGCTCACTCCTCCGGGAGAATGGGGAGCAGACATCGTGTTCGGCTCTTCACAACGCTTGGGAACGCCGATGTTCTATGGCGGGCCGTCGGCTGCTTACTTTGCCACACGCGACGAGTATAAGCGCAATATGCCGGGACGCATCATCGGATGGTCGAAAGACAAGTATGGAAAGCCTTGCTACCGCATGGCACTGCAAACCCGCGAACAGCACATCAAGCGCGAAAAGGCAACTTCGAACATCTGCACGGCACAAGCACTGCTGGCCGTTATGGCAGGGTTCTATGCCGTATATCACGGACCGGAAGGCATCCGGCAAATCGCTGTCCGCATCCACAGCATCACTGCATTCTTAGACCACAGCATCAGTCTACTAGGATACCGACAACTGAATGCCCACTACTTCGATACCCTGCGCTTTGCGCTGCCCGATACCCTGTCTGCCCAACAGATACGCACCATTGCACTGAGCAAGGAAGTGAATCTGCGCTATTTTGAAAACGGGGATGTAGGGCTGAGCATTGATGAAACGACCGACCTGGAAGACCTCAATGTGTTGCTCTCTATCTTTGCCATCGCTGCCGGAAAAGACTGGCAGAAAGTGACGGATATTCCCGAAGTATGCCGCATTCCGGATGCCATGAAGCGAACCAGTGCTTACCTCACTCACGAGGTGTTCCAACGCTATCATACCGAAACGGAAATGATGCGCTATCTGAAACGCCTGGACCGGAAGGACATTTCACTGGCTCACTCTATGATTTCATTGGGTTCGTGCACCATGAAACTCAATGCTGCCGCTGAAATGCTGCCGCTGAGCCGGCCCGAATTTATGAACCTGCATCCTTTGGTGCCGGAAGACCAAGCATTGGGTTATCGTGAACTGATTCATAACCTCAGCGAAGACCTTAAAATCATCACAGGATTTGCCGGTGTCAGCCTGCAGCCTAATTCCGGCGCCGCCGGCGAATATACCGGCCTGCGTGTTATCCGGGCGTACCTGGAAAGCATCGGCCAGGGACACCGGAACAAGATTCTGATTCCAGCATCGGCTCATGGCACCAATCCTGCTTCGGCTGTACAAGCCGGATTTACCACGGTGACTTGTGCATGCGATGAGCAAGGTAACGTAAGCATGGACGACCTGCGCGCCAAGGCGGAAGCCCATAAGGACGAACTGGCTGCACTGATGATTACGTATCCGTCTACACACGGTATCTTTGAAACTGAAATTGTAGAAATATGCCGCATTATTCATGCCTGCGGTGCCCAAGTGTACATGGATGGAGCCAACATGAATGCCCAGGTAGGACTGACCAACCCTGGATTCATAGGTGCAGACGTGTGTCACCTCAACCTGCACAAGACGTTTGCTTCACCTCATGGCGGCGGCGGACCCGGAGTAGGCCCTATCTGCGTGGCTAAGCACTTGGTTCCTTTCCTGCCCGGTCACTGTTACTTTGGCAATGCAGCCAACGAAGTATCTTCTGCTCCGTTTGGCAGCGCAGGAATCCTGCCTATTACCTACGGATATATACGCATGATGGGTACAGAAGGACTGACACGTGCCACAAAAATAGCTATTCTCAATGCCAACTATCTGGCTGCTTGCCTAAATGACACCTACGGCATTGTGTACCGGGGTGCTACAGGCTTTGTGGGTCATGAAATGATTTTGGAATGCCGCAAAATACAGGAAGAAACAGGTATCAGTGAAAACGATATAGCCAAACGTCTGATGGACTATGGCTACCATGCACCAACGCTCTCCTTCCCGGTACACGGCACGCTGATGATAGAACCGACCGAAAGCGAAAGCCTCAGCGAACTGGATAACTTCCTGGAAGTGATGCACACCATCTGGCAGGAAATACAAGAAATAAAAGAAGGAAAATATCCGAAAGAGGACAATGTGCTGGTAAATGCTCCACACCCTGAATATGAGGTGGTAAGCGATGAATGGAATCACTGCTATTCTCGTGAAAAAGCTGCTTACCCCACAGAGAGTGTACGAAACAATAAATTCTGGGTGAATGTAGCCCGGGTAGATAATACCTTGGGCGACCGTCACCTGCTACCCACTTGCTACGGATGCTTCGAATAGCATAGATATAATAATAAAGGGATACCACTCTGCGGTATCCCTTTATTGTATTCCAGATGCCTTTATCAGTCTCTACGGAAAATGTCACGAGTATATACCTTACTTTTCACATCATCCAGACAACTGTCGTAACGATTAGCAACTATGGCATGGCTCATCTCCTTAAAACGGGCAAGGTCATTCACGACCAAACTTCCAAAGAAAGTACACCCGTCAGCCAGCGTGGGTTCATAGATAATCACCTGCGCCCCCTTGGCCTTGATGCGCTTCATCACTCCCTGAATGGAAGATTGGCGGAAATTATCAGAATGCGACTTCATGGTGAGACGGTATACGCCAATGATACATTCTTTTTCTTCCGAGGCGTGGTAATCTCCTTTGTTGTAATAATCGTAATACCCGGCCATGCGCAGCACCTGGTCGGCAATGAAATCCTTGCGGGTGCGATTACTTTCCACAATGGCCGACATCATGTTCTGCGGCACATCCTGATAATTGGCCAACAACTGCTTGGTGTCTTTCGGCAGGCAATAGCCTCCGTAACCAAAGCTGGGATTATTATAATGCGTGCCGATACGCGGGTCTAGCCCCACTCCCTGAATAATGGCTTGCGCATCCAATCCTTTCACTTCGGCATACGTATCCAGCTCATTGAAATAACTGACACGCAGGGCCAGATAGGTATTAGCAAAAAGCTTCACAGCCTCTGCATCTTTCATCCCCATAAATAAAGTGGGGATATCTTGCTTGATGGCACCTTCCTGCAACAATGCAGCAAATGTACGGGCTGCCTGCTCCAAAAAAGGAATATCAGCTATCCGGGCTATGGCTGCATTTTCTTCTTGAAACGAATCGCCCTCTATCAGCTTCGGACAACCTACAATGATACGGCTGGGATAAAGATTATCGTACAGAGCCTTGCTCTCACGAAGAAATTCAGGCGAGAAAAGCAAATTCAGTTTCTTTACTCCACGGGCTGCATACTTGGCGTATAGACTGCGGCAATACCCCACCGGAATGGTGGATTTAATCACCATCACAGCCTCGGGATTCACCCGTAGCACAAGATCTATCACATCTTCTATGTGATGGGTATCAAAGTAGTTCTTTACCGGGTCATAATTAGTAGGAGCTGCTATCACTACGAAATCTGCGTCCCGGTAAGCTGCTTCCGCATCAAGGGTGGCGGTGAGATTCAGTTCTTTCTCTGCCAGATAACGCTCAATGTAATCGTCTTGAATGGGCGACTGCTTCCGATTCAGCATCTCTACCTTCTCCGGAACCACATCAACAGCGGTTACCGGATGGTGTTGCGCCAATAAAGTAGCTATGGAAAGCCCCACATAACCAGTACCGGCAATGGCAATCTTTACTTGTTGTGACATAATGGTATGTAATTAACAGTAAACAGTATTCTTAACCCTGCTTTGTGAATCTTCAATCAGCGCTTCAAGAGGCCAATCTTGGCATTGAGCTTAAAGTAGTAGACACCGTTTTCGCGTTCCAAAAAGCCATACTTGTCTTTCTCCAACGGGCCTTTCTCAAAACGGGTATTCTGAAAAAGGAAGTCTGCAAAAACCTGACGGTTATTCTGATGATAACAAAGTACCTGTCCGGACGCATCGGTAAGTAACATTCCTTGTATGGCAGAATCAGTACCGTTGAAAATCTTGGCAGGACGCATACCCAACGCTAACGTAAGCAGGAATTGCTTCATCTTGAACTCATAATAACGATGCTTCTGTATCAATTCATCCTTTATCTTCAACGGATTGATTTCCTGAATACGTGCTGTCAGTTCACTGACCCGTGTAATGCCTTCCAGGTGCATAAGCCGCACGGTTTCGGCCAGCATACGGGGAAAATGAAGGTCAATCATCTGAAGATTACAACGGAATACACGGTCGGCTACATCGGCATATTTCAATACTCCGCCCAACCGCTCTATCAGCAACATCCTATCCGTTACTTCGGTAGCCGATTCCGGAAGAGCATTGATTTTATTCACCGTAGGTACGGCAAACTTCACACCGCTTTGCTCGAATTTAAGATTGGCAGTGCGCCCCCCGTCGAGCAAGGGATTCATAGGCGACAAACGACAGCGAATACTGAACCCCGTGAGAGGAGCATCCGGATGCCAGAAAGCTACAGAGAGGTCGGTACGGTCGTCGGTATGTGCCTCCAGATCATAGATGCCTACAGCATCTAAAAAGCCCTCCAATTCATCGGGCACTTCAAGGTCGTCACCATGCTGTTCTTTCAGCAGTTGCCATATAAGAAGAGAGGCTTCGTAGAAATCATCACGAGGGAAGCGGGTTTCTTCTGCATCAGAAGAAACGCTAAAACGTCCGTCGCGCTCTAATGTTCCATACACGAGTCGGATTTCAGCGTCTTCTATATAATAACGCCGAGGACCGTTGTGCTCCTGGCGCTGAATCATGGCTATAGGCCAGGATTGTGTATCTTTCTCAACTGATGGAGTTCCCAAAGCCACACAACCATCGGCTAAGAGGCGAAAGAATGTATAGAGTTCGCCTAATTCTCTTTTAGTAGCTGTAAACATTTCTTTTCAAATCGATTATAGTTTATCTTCCTCATTGAAACGCAGCGTCTCAACTTTTTCCAAACGCTCACGCAGACGAGGCATGCGGCTACGACGTATCCGCAGTGCCATTTCACAATCCATATCATAACCCTGACTCACGATCTGAGGTTCTTCTTCTTTCACTATACGCATTACATCATTCATGAAAGGATACTCGAACAGGAATGACACGGTATCGTCCACAGTTTTTTCTATTACAGTGGCGGCAGCGATGGCCTCGGCAGCAGCAGCCTTATAGGCCACTATCAATCCACTGGTACCCAATTTGATACCCCCAAAATAGCGTACCACTATAACAAGAATATCTGTAAGTTCGTTGGAGTTAATTTGTCCAAGTATGGGTTTGCCAGCCGTGCCTGATGGCTCGCCATTATCATTGGCACGAAAATCTTTCCGCTCAGGGCCCAGCATATAGGCATAGCACACATGACGCGCATCGTAATATTTTTTTTGATACTCTTCGAGGTATGCCTTCACCTCATCTACCGTTTGCACGGGCAGGGCCACCGCAATAAACTTACTCCGTTTTTCGGTGTACAGGCCTTCGGAGGGGCCGGCCAGGGTTCTGAATACATCGTCCTCCATCCGTTCTTACCGGGCTACATTGTTAATGACTTTTCCGTTCAGGTAGCCTTTTACATTGTCTAGCAATATATTCATCAGACGTGTTCTGGCAGCCGTACTGGCCCAAGCTATATGGGGAGTAATGTAACAATTGCGAGCAGTGAGCAACGGATTGTCTGGACAAGGAGGTTCCTGTGAAAGCACATCAAGCCCGGCTGCAAAAATCTGTCCGTTATTCAAAGCATCGGCCAAATCCTGTTCGTTGACTAAAGGTCCACGTCCTGTATTGATAAGGATAGCAGATGGCTTCATAAGCTTCAAGCGGCGAGCATTAACCAATTCTCTGGTATCTTCGGTAAGCGGACAGTGCAAGCTCACAATGTCACACTCTGCAAACAATTGGTCCAGCTCCATCTTCTTGATTTCTGGAGGCAACTGGAAAGATGATTTCGAGGTGTAGGCATAGACTTCCATTCCAAATCCGATAGCTATGCGGGCAGTGGTATATCCGGTGTGCCCCAAGCCTACTATTCCTATCTTCATTCCACGGAGTTCTAACAAAGGAGTGTCCCAAAAACAGAAATCCTTGCTGGCAGACCAACGCCCGCTACGTACCTCGTCGGAATGGTGCTTCACTTGCTGAGCAATATTCAGCAAATGAGCAAAGACCATCTGTGCTACAGAAGGAGTGCTGTAGGCAGGTATATTAGTTACAATAATGCCACGTTCCTTGGCTGCGGCCACGTCAACGATGTTATAACCAGTAGCCAACACACCAATGTATTTCAGCTGGGGCAGTGCATCCATGTGTTCGGCCGTGATAATTACCTTGTTTGTCAGAAGGATTTCTGCATCTTCGGCACGTTCCAGTACCTGTTCGGGTGTGGTGCGTTCATAAATGATACAGTCTCCAAGTGTCTTTAGTTCATCCCAGGAAAGGTCTCCGGGATTGGCGGCATAGCCGTCTAATGCTACTATTTTCATAGGGTTATTGTTTTTGCACAAAAGTAAGGATTATCTCCTTTCTTTGTAAAAGGTCAATTGATTTCTTTTTATTTTGCATAAGAAGATAGCCCGCCATATCAACGTATAACGGTAACGGTACCCTCTTTCAATTTCTTTTCCTTGGGTTGCCAATCGGAAGCAGCATACCCTAAAGCGGCACATCCATATACTTTATGTGTGGACGGAATACCTAATTTATTGAGAAATTCACGCACATCCGCATCGTCGCAAGTCTGGCCTAACTGATTTATCCAACACGAACTGATACCCAATGACTGCGCAGATAGAAAAATATTCTGCAATGCACAAGCACAATCCATTGCAGCCCACCAGCGGGTGGGTTCGTTTGATACAATCACTAACGTAGGCGCATGGTAATAACAGCAATACGTATCACTATGACCACGTTCTTGTAAATGGGGATCATCGCTCTTGGCAAAGGCCTGCTTTATCTTATCGTTCAAGGTACACAGCACTTCCGGATTTTGGATAGCTGTGAAATGCCACGTCTGATAATTCATGCCGCTGGGTGCATGCGAGGCAGCTTCCAAAATCATACCTAACTGCTCCTCTGACACTTGACGATCACTGTAAGCACGCACACTGCGGCGTGCCTGAATGTTCTGTAAGATTGTATTCATAATATAGTATACTTGTTTTTTGTACAAAGTAAATAATCTCTCCTTCAGGAATAGCTATAGTTCCGTCTTGTCTCCCCACAACTGCTGCATACGAGCCTGATGCTTCTGCTCGGCAGCATTATCCTGCGGATGCCACAAACGATAGGCCTTCAAATCGTCGGGCAAATACTGCTGACGGACAAAGTGCCCGGGATAATCGTGGGCATACCGATAATCCGTACCATAGCCCAGTTGCTTCATGAGCTTGGTAGGGGCATTGCGCAGATGCAGGGGTACGGGCAGATTACCTGTACGACGCACCAATTCAAGAGCATCATTAATGGCATTATAAGCAGAATTACTCTTCGGGCTAGTGGCCAGATAAATGGTGGTTTCAGCCAACGGAATACGTCCTTCAGGCCATCCAATTTTCATGATGGTATCGAAACAAGCATTAGCCAAAAGCAAAGCATTAGGATTGGCCAACCCAATATCCTCACTGGCAGAAATAACCAAACGGCGAGCTATAAATGCAGGATCTTCTCCTCCTTCTACCATACGCGCCAACCAATAAATAGCAGCATCCGGATCGCTGCCACGGATAGATTTGATAAAGGCCGAAATGATATCGTAGTGCATCTCTCCGTCCTTATCATAAGCCAAAGGATTCTGCTGTAGACGTTCGGTAATCAATTCATCGGTGAGCACCACCGGGTCGTTGGTTTCTGACGAAACTACCAAGTCTATAATATTCAGCAATTTGCGGGCATCCCCTCCGCTATAGCGCAACAAGGCAGTCGTTTCTTTGGCTTCGATTTGCCGTTCTTTCAGGTACACATCCGTAGTAAGAGCACGGTGCAGCAGTTCCAGCAAATCTTCTTTCTCAAGTGATTTCAGCACATAAAGCTGACAGCGCGACAACAAAGGACGAATGACTTCAAACGAAGGGTTTTCCGTTGTGGCTCCTATCAGTGTCACTACCCCCTGCTCTACAGCTCCTAGCAAAGAATCTTGCTGGGACTTGCTGAAACGATGAATTTCATCAATAAAAAGTATCGGGCTGTTTTGCGAGAAAAAGCGGTTGCTCTTGGCACGGTCAATCACCTCACGCACATCTTTTACCCCACTGGTTACAGCACTGAGCGTATAGAACGGCGTCTCCAGCTTATTGGCTATGATTTGTGCCAAGGTTGTTTTCCCCACTCCCGGAGGCCCCCAAAGGATGAAGGAAGAAATACGTCCTGCATCAATCATATTACGCAAGACAGCTCCCGGTCCCACCAGGTGCTTCTGGCCGATATATTCGTCCAATGTTTTTGGTCTCAGACGTTCTGCTAAAGGTTGCATAGTGATAGATATTTAGTTTTGCCTATAGAACTCTCTTTAAAAAATCATCAGTATCATAAAACGAATACCATCTTTCTGTACGCCTGGTTCATTAATATACGTAAGACGACGTACATACTCTATGTGGAGCAGTTTGAAGATATTGTAGATACCGACACTGGCTTCCAAATAGGGAGTCTTCCCCATCACCTGAGAAGTGACGCGTCCGTCACGCATGGGAAACAGGAAAAGATCGGGATTGGCACTCTTATAGGGATTATTCTTATCAGTCAGCGTTCCCCACAACCCACGAATACGGAACATTTCACGCCATTTCAGTTTCTTAATAAGCGGAATACGGTTAAACAACTTACCGTTCATATCATAACTCAACGCCAATGAAGCGTAGCGGTCGTTCAAGAACTCCATATTGTCTATCAAACTGAATGATTCATTATGTTGAGTAATGTACGACAAGTTGGCCATGGGAAGATTCAATAAGGGGAACGGTACGGTGTTCCACTGTGCACCAGCCCTGGCTGTAACATCGAGTTTTCCCCAAGAGCCCATCCAGAAACGTTTGCGGATACTAGCTTCTGTCAGATTAAAATTATAATCTCCTCCCAACACCCCCTTAAAACCGGTAGTATGCGACAAAGTGAAAGCAGGTGCATCGAGTGATACAGGCACACGACGCTGCTTAGTATTTACGAAAGTCTCACCAGGAGCATAGCGCAATGTAACTCCCAACTCAGCCGTAGTAATATCATGCACTAAGGTATTCTGCTCGTTCCATATTCCTGGGGTAGAGCCATTATTGCGCCAATACTGCAACATCCCTGCAGGCTGGTCATTGCGATGGCGGGCCATGGCTTTCACAGAAAATCCTACAGGAGTTTCCAGTTCATATGTCAAGGTAGCGTCACGCATATACGACATTTGGTCTACCTTTGTCCATTTCCAGCCAACAAATACGTTATCTTTATCAGTTTCCAGATACTTATCCATTGGCGACATTACATCATACGTATACTTAAATGCCAGATAATGCTTGGGAAATTCCCACAGCACGTATTCGCGTTTATTAAACGAATAAGCCAGCTGACCAGAATAGAACCATTTTTTATCCTTGGTTCCATAAGCACCGTATCCACTCAAACTCCAATGAGGATGCAAATTACCTGTAGTTAGACCACTCAGACGAAAACGCGTACCATTCACGTAGTTACTGGTAATAATGGTATTAATAGGACCGAAATCAAACTTGCTGGGGTGCTTCTTACTGCCTGTTTCCACAAAATTCTCAATAAGTGCTTTGGCCCCGAATATCACGTATTTAAAACCTGGTATCTGTTCGATACGATTCATAAATACATCCATCGAGCTTTCTTTCTTAGTGAGTGGCACCTGACGAACCTTTGCCCAATATTCATCACTTTTGTTCATCATATTGGCCTCTTTAATTACATTGCCTTTGAGACGGAAAAGACGAGCTTCAATCTCATCGAAACGATAGTCTGAATATTTCGTTGTGCGTTGCACTTCCAAGCCTTGAATACCTTTCACAAAGGCCAGCTCCACCAGCATATCATCGTCGGTCAATACCCAAGTACTGTCGGGCAACTGTTCATACTGCTGCACGATATCCAAATTTTCCACAAAGTTTACTCCTGTTTTTTTAGGAAGATTCATCGTACACTTTTTTACGGCATAACTGGAATCACGCACCACATAAAGATGCCCCGTAAACCCAAAATCCTGAGGATTCTGAGGTACAAAAGAGAGGTGTACACATTCCTGGCGGTCTACCATAATGGTATCCATAAGATAATACTTATAGAAACTGATAGCTCCACGCCCTATCGGGCTTACAAAGCGACGCTGCAACAAACGGATGTCATCATCATAGATGTTAACATTAGAGAACACATCTGTAAGAATAGTACCCAACATATCGCCCGTATTAAAAAATTCTTCAATACCCGTTGAATTAAGACCTTCAATAATTGTCTTTTCGCTCTTCGGGCTCTTCCGATAGATAGTCTTCGAAGAAGTTTCTTTTATAGAGATGGGCAAAATTAGTTTATTGGTTTTAGGAGAGACTTCTACCTGATCTTTGAAAAAAGAGAATTTTTTATAAATCCCTTTCTCCATTTTATCAGGAGTAACATCATTGAGCGACATCTTCATCTTCTCATATTTCTGATATTGATAATAGTCATTCGCTTCCAGTTTCAAAGCCTTCTTATGGGCAATCACCTTACGCATAAAGTCTACAGCTGGATTATTTTTTCTCGAATATTTTTCTTTCTTGGGCTTAACCACCACTTCAGAAAGCATCACATCGTCTGTTACCAACTGCACATCCAACCGCTGCATACCTGGAGTGATGCGAATACGTTTGGTCTTATAACCTATTGCAGAAAAGGTCAATTCATTCCACCCTTTACGGGCTTCTACCTGATACTCCCCTTCCCCATTGGAAATGGTTCCAACACCTTTTCCCTCATATTGCACCGTAATATACATCAGTGGTTCACGGGTCAGAGAGTCAGTAATAACCCCCTTGATTTGTTGGGCTGACACAGGAAGTACCGTACTACACAAGAGGAAAGTTACCAGCAGTAATTTATAGAGTCGCTTCATACTAATGCTAATTATTTAAACGACAAAGTTAATATTTTCAATGCAAACTGCCGAAAGTTTTAGGATAATTAGTAAAATGACGGCATAGCTTTCTCTAAACAGCTATGAGATTACCAAAAACTTATATACTCATAAAAAATATCTTTATCATAGTAAAATCTTATGCCTAAGAATACAAAATCTTTAGGTAACAACAAAGCCCCAGCTTGCGAAAGTCGGGGCTTTGTGCGTAAAAAAAGGAGGTGCGCATTTTGACACACCTCCT
>CALADS010000007.1 GCA_937890825.1 uncultured Bacteroides sp.
TAGCATTGTATGCTATCTATATAAAAAAATAGGAAACTTTACAATAAAGTTTCCTATTTAATGTACACCCTCAGGGATTCGAACCCTGGACCCACTGATTAAGAGTCAGTTGCTCTACCAACTGAGCTAAGAGTGCATTTGCTTTTCGTTTGCGGGTGCAAAGGTAGGTATTTTATTTATATCTGCAAACTATTCGGCATTTTTTTTCAATAAAAAGTTATTTTTTTATTCAAACTCATATAGTTCAGAAGGGGTGGTGCGCTTTAATGCACAGAGTTCCACATCTTTACCTATAATAATGCCTTTTTCTTTCAATTTCCATTCTATCGTTTTATAGGCTAGTTCCGGATGATTATTGTCTTTGCTAAGATGGCAAAGCCAGATACATTTCAAATGGTCGGATATATTGTTTGCCAGAAATTCTGCTGTATCTGCATTGCTCATATGCCCCGTGGAGCTGGCAATACGTTCTTTCAGATAAGCCGGATAGTTACCCATGCGTAGCATCTCGTCGTCATAATTGGCTTCTATAATCAGGTAATTGGCTTTTCTGATATATGTAGCGGCTGTAGGGGTGATTTCGCCCAGGTCGGTGAGAAAAGAGAATACCTTGTTGTCTATTTCAATACAATACCCCACGTTGTCGGTTCCGTCGTGTGGCACCTCAAATGATTCTATGACGAAATCTTCCAACTGCATGGGTTGCTGCTTTTCTAAGAATCGGGCCGATGTGCGCAACTTTTCGGTCATGCAGTAGCTTTTGTTGATTCCTTTATGAATGCGGGCTGTGGTGTAGATAGGGATATTCAGTTTTTCTCCCAATCCGCCAACAGCTTTGATATGGTCGGCATGATCGTGAGTGATGAATACCGCGCGAATCGTTTCTATGGCTATGCCGGCTTCTTTCAATCCTTTTTTGATGGTTCTGGCAGCTATGCCGGCATCAATCAATATTCCATATGTTTCAGTGCCTATATAGTAACAGTTTCCGCTGCTACCACTGGCAAGACTTAAAAATCTGACTTTCATTGTTTTTAATTTTTTGGGAACGCAAAGATAGCAAAACTAGCTCGAAATTTGATAGGTTTTGGGTAAGAATATGCAGGCAGGCTAGAAATAATAAACTCCCGAAGTCGATTGTTTTTTCGGCTTCGGGAGTTGTGACTCATTGCTGGCGCGGCATCCGGTGCTTTATGTGTCAGCATCAGAACCGGAAGAAATTCTTGGCATTATAGTAGCTTATATCTTCTATCATTTGATTTACGCGTTCCCTTTCAGAAGCCGGTATTTCGCCGTTCTCCACGTCTTTGCCTACCAGGTTGCAAAGCGTTCTGCGGAAGTATTCATGACGCGGGTAGGAGAGGAAAGACCGAGAGTCGGTCAGCATCCCTACAAAACGGCTCAGCAGGCCTAATACCGATAAGGCATTCATCTGTTTTTCCATGCCGTCTTTCTGGTCGAGGAACCACCATCCTGAACCGAACTGAATTTTGCCGGGCACGGTACCATCCTGGAAGTTGCCCAGCATAGTGGCAATCACTTCATTGGCACAGGGGTTGAGGTTATAGAGAATGGTTTTGGTCAGCTTGCCTTTGGCATCCAGGGCATCCAGAAATTTAGCCATAGCTTTGGCTGTGGTAAATTCGCCGATAGAATCAAAGCCGGTGTCAGGTCCCAGCAGTTTGAACATACGGCTGTTGTTGTTGCGGATAGCTCCATAGTGGAATTGTTGTGTCCAGCCTTTCTCCCAGTCCATTTCAGCGAATACTATCAGCATAGCCGATTTGAATTTAAGAATTTCTTCCTTGCTCAGTGCAGTTCCTCCATACACTTTATTGAAGATGGCATTGATTTCTGCGTCGGTATAATCTTCTGCATAGAATTCTTCGATGCCGTGGTCAGACAGCTTGCAGCCCTGTTCGGCAAAGAAGTCGTGGCGGATGCGTAAAGCATCAATCAGGTCGTTGAAGCAGCTAATGTTCACACCGCTTACTTCGGCCAGTTTCTCCACATATGCGCGGAAGTCGGCGGGCACTTCTACTGCCATAGCCTTATCCGGACGCCACGTAGGAAGCATTTTGATTTCAAAACCGCTTTCACGCGTTTTTATGTGATATTCCAGTGAGTCTATTGGGTCATCGGTAGTACAAACCGTTTCCACATGATAGCGGCGCATCATGCCGCGGGCAGTATATTCAGGCTGTTTTAGCTTTTCATTACATTCCTCATAGATTTCACGGGCGGTTTTCGGATTCAGGATTTTTTCTATACCGAATGCCGTCTTTAATTCCAGATGCGTCCAGTGATACAACGGGTTGCGCAGGGTGTAGGGCACGGTTTCTGCCCATTTTTCAAACTTTTCCCAGTCGGAAGTGTCCTTGCCGGTGCAAAAGCGTTCGTCCACCCCATTGGTACGCATGGCCCGCCATTTATAATGGTCGCCCCCCAACCATATTTCGGTCAGCGATTTAAACTGATAATCCTCTGCCACCATTTGCGGTATCAGGTGGCAGTGATAATCTATAATTGGCATCTTGGCAGCGTGCTCATGATATAACTTCTGTGCAGTATCGGTTTGCAGCAGAAAATTTTCATCCATAAAGTTCTTCATCTCTTTTTAATTTAAGTGTATAAATATATTTTATCTAATATTATATGGGTATACTTTATTATATATAACATTGAAAATAAGAACGGTATGTAGTATTTATCGTTTTGCTTTTATTAACCGTTATCGAACACAAAAGTAGAAATATTACTTTGAGGAACAAAATAATTTGTATCTTTGTGCCGAAGATTTAGGTTATTTTTAATTTTCATATATGGATAACAAGAATTACACCATTAAGGAAATAGCTCAGTTGGCTGGTGTATCGGCAGGTACGGTAGACCGCGTGTTGCATCATCGCCCTGATGTGTCCGAGAAGACTCGTCAGAAGGTGCAGAAGGTGCTGGATGAAATCGATTATCAGCCCAATGTATTTGCCATCGGGCTGGCAGCCAAAAAGCCCTATCGGATTTTTTGTCTTATTCCTATGTATTCTACAGAAGACTATTGGTCGGCTGTGGTCAGAGGCATCGACCGTGCGGCTGTAGAGTTGCGTCCTTTCAATGTGGGGGTGGAATACCTGTACTATCAGCATACAGACGAGACATCGTATGAGCAATGTTGCCGCAAATTGCTGGAACAACGCCCCGACGGTGTACTCATAGCACCGAACTTTCTGGAAATAACTTTAAAACTTACCGCACAGTTGGATTCGCTTTCTATACCATACGCATTTATCGACGTAAATGTAGAGCAGGCTCATGCCATCTGCTATATCGGCCAAGATTCCCAGGTAAGCGGCTATATCGCAGCCAAACTGCTGATGAGTCGTTGTAAGGTTGGGGAAGAGGTGGTGTTGTTTCTGAGTAGCAGGTCTAAGAATTCGCACGAGATACAGATGCAGCGCAGGTTGTCTGGATTTCAGCATTATCTGCTGGAATATGGCCTGTCTGTTCCGGTACATGAAGTAGTGCTTCGCAAAGATGACGAGGCGGCCAACTGCGCCATCCTGGAATCCTTTTTCTCGGCTCATCCTCAGGCAGTATGGGGGGTAGGATTCAATTCTCGCATCCATCAGGTAGGTGGATACCTGCAGGCTTCGGGGCGCAGGTTGAAAGGGTTGGTAGGTTACGATCTTCTGCAACGTAATGTGGCTTGTCTTCACTCCGGCCATGTGGACTGGCTCATTGGGCAGCGTCCGGCCTTGCAGGGATATTGTGGAGTGAAGTCTTTATGCGATTTCATTGTGTTCAAGAAACCCGTTATCCCTATACAGTATATGCCGGTGGATCTCCTTATGAAAGAAAATGTAGAATACCAGTGGATGCTGGATAATTAGCATTATAATCATTAAACATAATTTAAAAAAAGATGAAAGCATTAAACAAATTGACGGCTCCTAAGTCCGTGGCACCTGAGAGAATCATTCAGTTTGGCGAAGGTAACTTCCTTCGCGCCTTTGTAGACTGGATTGTGTATACCATGAATCAGAAAACAGATTTCAACAGTAGCATAGTGGTGGTTCAACCCATCGAGCGGGGTATGGCAGACTGGTTGAACGGGCAGGATTGCCTTTATCACGTGAACCTGCAAGGCCGCATGAACGGTGAGGCGGTAAACACGCTGACACGCATAGACTGCATCAGCCGTGCTCTGAATCCCTATTCGCAGAACGCTGCCTTCATGGCACTGGCCGACCAGCCTGAAATCCGTTTTGTTATCTCGAACACCACGGAGGCAGGCATTGCCTTCGATGCCAGTTGCAAGTTTACAGACGCTCCTGCTTCGTCTTATCCGGGCAAGCTTACCCAGTTGCTTTTCCGTCGCTATCAGACCTTCCAGGGCGACCCTTCCAAGGGATTGATTATCATGCCTTGCGAGTTGATATTCCTGAATGGTCACCATCTGAAAGAATGTATCTATCAGTATATTGAGTTGTGGAAAGATGACTTCGGGGCCGATTACGAAGCATTCAAGAATTGGTTTGCCCACAGCTGCTACGTATGCGCCACCTTGGTAGACCGCATCGTGCCGGGATTCCCCCGCAAGGAAATTGCCGAGATTCAGCAGAAAATCTGTTATGCCGATAATCTGGTGGTACAGGCCGAAATCTTCCATCTTTGGGTGATTGAAGCAGCCGAAAATCTCTCCTTGGAGCAGTTGGCTGCCGAATTTCCTGCCGACAAGGCCGGGCTGAACGTACTCTTTGTGAAGTCAGAAGCTCCTTACCATGAACGCAAGGTGACTTTGCTGAACGGCCCCCATACCGTATTGTCACCGGTGGCTTATCTCAGCGGTGTCAATATCGTGCGCGATGCTTGTAATCATCCAGTTATCGGCAAATATATCCATAAAGTGCAGTTCGATGAACTGATGCAGACGCTGAACCTTCCGATGGATGAGCTGCAACAGTTTGGCGCAGATGTGCTGGAGCGTTTCAACAATCCGTATGTAGACCATCAGGTAACCAGCATCATGCTGAATTCTTTCCCGAAATTCCAGACGCGCGACTTGCCCGGACTGAAAGTTTATTTGGAGCGCAAGGGCGAACTGCCAAAGGGACTAGTGCTAGGGCTGGCTGCCATCATTACTTATTATAAAGGTGGCGTGCGGGCCGACGGTGCCGAAATTCAGCCCAACGATGCGCCCGAAATCATGCAACTGCTGACCGACCTGTGGGCTACCGGTGATACCCGCAAGGTGGCAGAAGGCGTATTGGCTGCCAAAGACCTGATTTGGGGCGAGCATGGCGATTTGAATGCCATTCCGGGACTGACAGACATGGTGACGGATTTCCTGAATGCCATTCAGGAGAAAGGTATGCTGCCTGTAGTGGAAAGCATTCTGTAATACCCGTTGCGGTGATTTATGAAGAAGAGGGGTTTTTCCCCTCTTTTTTTATAGCTTTCCGTCTGCCTTCTCCGCCTCTCCGCCGTTACTGGGCCGTAGATTCCCCGTAACATCTCCGTACAGAGGTACCTCTACGGGGAGAAGTTACGGAGCAGTTCCTTTTCTGTTCCTCCCCTGTCGGGCAGAGAGCTAATTCAGATTATCGCCTACAGAAATCGGATAATATGAAAGTATATTCAGAATAAAATCCTAATTTTGCACTCTATTCTATATCATTCTAAAAATATGAATTATATACAGACGGAAATTGATGGTGTTTGGGTAATAGAACCAAAAGTGTTTAAGGATGCCCGTGGTTATTTTATGGAAGCCTTTAAGGAGGAAGAGTTTCGTAAGTATGTAGGTGACGTGCATTTTGTGCAGGACAATGAATCGATGTCGTCCTATGGTGTATTGCGTGGTCTGCATTATCAAAAGGGCGAGTTCAGTCAGGCCAAGTTGGTACGTGTCATCAAAGGACGAGTACTGGATGTGGCTGTAGATCTGCGCCGCCAATCACCTACCTTCGGGCAATACGTTTCTGTGGAACTGAGCGAGGATAACAAACGACAATTTTTCATTCCACGCGGCTTTGCACACGGATTTCTGGTATTGAGCGAAGAGGCCATATTTACTTACAAAGTAGACAATGCCTATGCTCCGCAGGCAGAGGCATCCATCCGCTACGATGATGAAAGCATCGGCATAGACTGGCCAGTATCTCCCGAACAACTGCTGCTTTCTGAGAAAGATACTAAGGCAGTGGCCTTTAAGGATGCCGACTTTTTTTAGGGATGCACCGCATAAAATCAACTTGTATACGTAAATAAAAGAAGAACCCCTCCAGAAGAGCAAACTGCTCATTCAGGAGGGGCTTTTTGTTGTATTCTATGTCCTTTCAAATATATTCTTTCTTCTTACAGGTTCTTTAAGCAAGGCTGCCTAATTCAAGTAAGCTGAAAGCTCTGCAGCTGACAGGTTTTTGGCCACAATTACGCCATCACCATTCAGCAAATAGTTAGTAAATCCTTTACTCAGACGATATTTCTTATAAATATCTGAAGATTCACCGTTCGTCTCTACAAAACAGGTGGATGTTACTATTCGGTCCTTACGTATGGTTTCTCTGAACACAGATTCGTAATCGTCAAATGATACGGAAACCATTTCCATATTCTTGGGGGCAGCCAGACGAAGCACGTTGCTTAAACTGGCATTACGTATGCGCGAGGGCGCATCGTAGCTGGCCCAGAAACTTATCAACACGTAGCGGCCCTGCATATCAGAGAGGTCGTGTACGGGTTGTTCGGCAGACAATGTCCGGATGCAGAAATCCGGAGCAATATCACCTATACTCAAGCCACCGGTGGGCTTGTTCTTACTTACAAATGATGTCAAGGAACCTATTAGCAATACAACAAAAAACCATTTTACATACTTCATGTAATACGATTTTGGTTAATACTATCCGGGATTACACGCACGGTAATGATTTCTCCCCGGAATTTTCTTTTCTCTTATCCATATCAGCGTTTCCAGATAAAAACAGGCTGAAAGGATGTATTTTTTATTGAAATCGGCTGCAAAGGTATGTATTTATATAATTATCTTCCAAATAAACAAGCAAAAATCTCTCTTTTTAAGGTGCGTATTTTATGTTTTTAAGCATAAAATGAATAGAGCTGATGCTTGATGCCGCTAATATTTTTCTTTCTTTAGGAGCCAATGCCATACTTTCACTATTTATCACTATTTTTGTACACAATAATCAATTACAATCATTTTTTTGAATTTATGGAACAACCACTCGATACAGAACTTATATTAATTCGTATTACAGGGGAAGATCGTCCTGGGCTAACGGCATCTATTACTGAAGTCTTAGCAAAATATGATACAACGATTTTAGACATTGGTCAGGCAGATATTCACAATACACTTTCATTAGGAATCTTATGTATGACCGAAGAAAAAAATTCAGGCTTCATTATGAAGGAGCTACTTTTCAAGGCTTCTTCGCTGGGGGTTTCTATCCGTTTTTACCCCATATCTCCTGAAGAATATGCTGAATGGGTGGGTATGCAAGGTAAAAACCGTTATATCCTTACACTTTTAGGGCGTAAACTGACAGCGCGACAGATTACAGCCGTAACGCGTATTTTGGCAGAGCAGGGAATGAACATTGATGCTATTAAACGTCTTACGGGGCGTATTCCACTTAATGAATGTGAATCGCGTACCCGTGCCTGCATTGAATTTTCAGTACGAGGCACACCCAAAGACCGCATAATTATGCAGGAACAGCTGATGAAGTTGGCCAGCGAGTTGGAGATGGACTTCTCTTTCCAGTTAGATAATATGTACCGCCGCATGAGGAGGTTGATTTGTTTCGATATGGATTCTACCTTGATAGAAACAGAGGTTATCGACGAATTGGCCATTCGTGCCGGTGTGGGCGATCAAGTGAAAGCCATTACAGAAAGTGCCATGCGTGGAGAAATAGATTTTGTGGAGAGTTTCCGTCAGAGGGTAGCGCTGCTTAAGGGGCTGGATGCATCGGTGATGCAGGAGATAGCAGAAAACCTTCCTATAACCGAGGGAGTGGACCGCTTGATGTATGTCTTAAAGAGATATGGCTATAAGATAGCTATCCTTTCAGGAGGATTTACGTATTTCGGGCAGTATCTGCAGCAGAAATATGGAATAGATTATGTGTATGCGAATGAATTGGAAATTGTGGACGGCAAGTTGACCGGACGATATTTAGGCGACGTGGTAGACGGCAAACGTAAAGCTGAACTTCTGCGACTGATAGCACAAGTTGAGAAGGTAGACATAGCACAGACCATTGCGGTGGGTGATGGAGCCAACGATCTTCCTATGTTGGGCATTGCCGGACTAGGCATTGCGTTTCATGCAAAACCCAAGGTGGTAGCTAATGCTAAACAGTCCATTAATACTATAGGCTTAGATGGGGTGTTGTATTTCCTGGGATTTAAAGATTCGTACATTGATATGAAATAATTGAAAAAATGAGAAGTTATGAAAATGTGCCGATTATTTGTTCAGACATTTCATAACTTCTCATTACGCTGTTATCTGTCGTAGCTTTCTTATTTCGGTGCTTTCCGATATAGGTAAAAGGCTATGAACATATATATCAGATTAGGTATCCATACCGCAATGACAGGGGGGACATTGCCGTTAACGGCAAAGGTAGAAGTCACGGTTTGGAACAAGATGTACGAGAAGCTAAGTCCCAAACCTATTCCTAAATGTAGCCCCATACCTCCTTTGCTTTTTTTAGAGGATAGGGAAGCACCAATAATGGTCAGAATAAACGAGGCAAACGACATGGCTATGCGTTTGTGATATTCTATCTCAAATTCTTTGATATTGGCAAATCCACGTTTCTTCTGGCGGTCGATATACTCGCTTAGCTGTGGGCTGGTAAGCATTTCCTGCTGATTTTTACTGATAAGAAAATCAGAGGGTTCCATAAAGAGTGTCGTATCAATGCGTTCACCTTTGGTGATACTTTCCCTTAGCCCATCCATTTGTCTGATCATGTAATCCTTGATAATCCATTTATGAATCCCGGTTGTATCATAGGTGATAGAGCGGGCTGTGAGGTGGGATATCAGTTGCTTGTCCTTGAATTTATCCAACGAGAATCGATAGCCTGTCTTACTGTAGTCTTCATAACGGTCAATGTAAGCTATCACTCCAGAGTCTACTTCCAATTGAATGTTACGTGCTGTACTCTTTTTTCTTGGCTTATAGTATTTATCTTCAAAATTGATACGCGTTACACTGCCTTGAGGAATTACATAAGAACCCAGGTAAAAAGTGGTAAGCGCGATGATGCCTGCCGATACCATGTAAGGGCGCAGCATACGCTTAAAACTCATCCCTGTAGAGAACATGGCAATGATTTCTGAGTTTTCGGCCAGCTTGGATGTAAAGAATATGACTGCAATAAATACAAAAAGCGGACTGAAAAGATTGGCAAAATAGGGGATAAAATTCAGATAGTAATCAAAAATAATGGCACTCCAAGGCGCTTCATGCGACATGAAGCGATCCATCTTTTCATTAAAATCGAAAACTACAGCAATAGAGATAATCAAAGCAATGGCAAACACATATGTACCCAAGAATTTCTTGATGATATAGAAATCCAATCGCTTTAGTAATCCTATTTTAGGCCAATGGATAGTTTTCCCTATTTTCCAGTTTAATTTTTTCATAATCTAGTAGATACACGTTTTACCATCATAGGTTTCCAGATTGAGAAGTCACCTGCAATAATATGTTTGCGAGCTTCGCCTACCAGCCATAAATAGAAAGCCAAGTTGTGTATAGAGGCTATCTGCATAGCTAGCAATTCTTGTGCGTGGAAGAGGTGGCGTAAGTATGCCTTACTATATAACGTATCCACATAAGAAGCACCGTCAACCTCGATGGGAGAAAAATCTGTTTCCCATTTTTTGTTGCGCATATTGATGATGCCGTCTTTGGTGAAAAGCATTCCGTTTCGTCCGTTACGGGTAGGCATCACGCAGTCGAACATGTCTACTCCTCGTTCTATGCCTTCCAGAATATTCACCGGTGTACCTACTCCCATTAGGTAGCGGGGCTTGTCGGTAGGCAATATTTCGTTGACTAACTCTATCATTTCATACATTTTTTCAGTAGGTTCACCTACGGCTAGTCCGCCGATAGCATTTCCTTCAGCTCCTTTGGAAGCTATGAATTCTGCTGACCGCTTGCGTAGGTCAGGATACACGCAACCTTGCACAATAGGGAAAAGAGCCTGATGATATCCGTATTTGGGTTCAGTTTCATTAAACCTACAGATACAGCGGTCCAGCCAGCGGTGGGTCATTTCCATGGATTTCTTTGCATAATTATAGTCGGCATCTCCAGGAGTACATTCGTCAAAGGCCATCATGATATCAGCTCCAATGGTTCTTTCGATGTCCATTACCTTTTCAGGGGTAAAGATATGTTTGCTTCCATCAATATGGGAGCGAAACTCAGCTCCCTCTTCGCGCAGTTTCCGGATACCTGATAAAGAAAAGACCTGAAAGCCACCGCTATCAGTCAACATAGGGCGGTCAAAACCGTTGAACTTGTGTAGTCCTCCGGCTTTTTCTATTACTTCCAGACCTGGACGCAGGTAGAGGTGATAGGTGTTGCCTAAAATAATCTGTGCCTGAATATCCTCTTTCAGTTCTGTGAGATGTACCCCCTTTACGCTGCCCAATGTACCTACCGGCATAAAGATGGGTGTCTGTATCTGACCGTGATCTGTGGTAATGATACCTGCACGGGCATTACTTTTACTATCTGTATATTGTAATTCGAATGTCACTGGTAATGATTCTTAAAAATGAGTATTATTTACTTTCTATTGTTGCTCTTTTGATGGTGAAATCAATAGGATTATTTACCTTATCCTCTGTAAGAGCTAATTCGAACACCTCCCTAATGTCTTTCACATAGTGGAATGTAAGTCCTTTAAGGTAAATTTCTTGAATTTCTTCTATGTTCTTTCGATTTTCGTCACAGAGAATTATTTCTTTGATACCCGCACGCTTAGCTGCCAGAATTTTTTCTTTAATACCTCCTACGGGCAGCACTTTACCTCGCAATGTAATTTCTCCGGTCATCGCCAGATTGGTTTTTACTTTTCGCTGTGTCAAAGCAGAAGCCAATGACGTGGCCATGGTAATACCTGCAGAAGGGCCGTCTTTAGGAATAGCTCCTTCTGGTACATGAATGTGGATATTCCAATTATCAAAGATTTCATCATTGATATCCAAAAGGGAGGTATGCGCCTTGATGTATTCCAACGCTAACATAGCCGATTCTTTCATTACATCTCCCAAATTTCCGGTCAATGTCAGTCGTCCACCCTTACCTCGGCTTAGACTGGTTTCTACAAACAGAATTTCACCGCCTATAGCCGTCCAGGCTAATCCGGTAACTACTCCGGCATATTCATTGCCTTGGTATTTGTCGCGTGTGTACTCCTGAACTCCCAGAAAGTCGCATAAATCAGCAGGCTTAATCTCGTTCTTTTTCAGATATCCATCCGTGGCATATTGCAGGGCAGACTTACGTAAAATCTTACTGATTTTCTTTTCTAACTCACGAACACCACTTTCACGAGTATAATTTTCGATGACGCTTTCCAATGTAGTCTTGGATAACTTAACATCATTCTTGTTCAACCCGTTAGCTTCCAATTCTTTGGGAACTAAGTGCTTACGGGCTATTTCTATCTTTTCCTCGGTTATGTATCCGCTGACTTCTATCAGCTCCATGCGGTCTAAAAGAGGAGCAGGAATGCTGTTTAAGTTATTGGCTGTGGCTATGAACATGACTTTAGACAAATCATAGTCTACGTCCAAGTAATTGTCATGGAAGGTAGTATTTTGCTCCGGATCGAGTACTTCTAGTAAAGCTGATGAAGGATCGCCCTGACGGTCGGAATTTACCTTATCGATTTCATCTAGGATGAATACAGGATTTGACGAACCTGCTTTAAGCAGACCTTTGATGATGCGACCTGGCATAGCACCAACGTAAGTACGTCGGTGTCCGCGTATTTCAGCTTCATCGTGCACGCCTCCTAATGACATACGGATATATTTACGCTTTAATGCAGCAGCTATTGAACGGCCTAATGAAGTTTTACCTACTCCCGGAGGACCGTACAAGCAGATGATAGGAGATTTCATATCACCCTTCAGCTTGAGAACTGCCAAATGTTCCAAAATACGCTCTTTTACTTTTTCCAAGCCATAGTGGTCTTTATTCAGCACTTTTGTCGCATGATTTAGATTTAGATTATCTGTTGTATATTCTCCCCACGGAAGATTGAGCATGGTTTGCAGATAATTCAGTTGCACGTTATATTCGGGCGATTGAGCATGGGTGCGTTCCAATTTGTCCACTTCTTTTAGGAAGGTGTTTTTCACTTCTTCGCTCCAATGCTTGGTCTTTGCCAGACTGCGCATTTCTTCTATTTCTTGCTCTTGTCCGTTCCCGCCTAATTCATTTTGTATAGTTTTAATCTGCTGTTGCAAAAAGTATTCACGCTGCTGCTGGTCGATGTCTTCACGCGCTTGTATCTGGATATTTTCCTTGATTTCTGCCAGTTGTACTTCTCGATTAAGGAATCTAAGTAGCTGGTAAGCTCGATCGCGGAATGAATCGATACACAAGAGTTGCATTTTATCATCTTTCTTCAAAGGTAGGTTAGCGGAGATGAAGTTGATGACAAAAACAGGACTGTTGTTGTTCTTGATGGCTATGGTAGATTCTTGCGGATATAGATCGGAAGTCTTTATCAAATGAATAGTTGTATCCTTGATAGAATCAACCAGGGCTTGAAATTCCTTATCATTTTGTGACGGCATCTCGTCCTCCAATGGCGTGATATTACCTAGCAGATATGGGGTAGTTTCAGTGATTTCCTCTAGTTTGAAACGGCGAATACCTTGCAGAATAACGGCTCTGCTCTTGTCAGGCATTTCAATGGTGCGGATAATGCGAGCCACTGTGCCTATTTGATGTAAATCCTTGAGTTCAGGGTATTCTGTGTCAGGCAATTTTTGACATACTATACCAATGTTCTTTCCAGCAGCTTCTGCTTCATGGATTAACTTTAAAGATGATTTTCTGCCAATAGTCACAGGTAGAAATACTCCAGGGAACAATACCATATTCCTTAAAGGTAGAATGGGCATGGAAGAATCTACTTCGGTCTTCATGAGTTGCTCTTCAGAGCCGTCATAGTCTGCTATAACAGAAAATCCATCGGGAGCCTTACAATATATATTGTTTAAGTCTTCTTTCTTTCTCATCTTTCTTTTCTTTAGTTTAATGTCAATGCTTGCAGTAAAACAAATTGTGTGCAAAGTTAATTTATTTTCTTTATTATTTATGATGAAAATACAATAAAAAAAGCCTATGTCTCAAAGATTACCGGGTATGAGGGTGGGGAGAGCTCAGGAAGCTTCTTGTTAAAGGGAATAGCGGGCGTTACCGAGGAAACCTCCGGTCTGCTTGCTTCCTACTTGAATTCAGTGTGTGCCGATGTCAGTTTTAAGCGTGCCCTGCAAGAGAAATTCTTCATCTTTTCTTCTATTCTTTTCATTGTGTTGGATATGTTAGCAATCACCTTAAACAAAGAATTTATGCTTATTGATATTACTATCACGCAAGATGCAAATCCTAGTGAATACCAGCTTTCTCTATCCATAGCCTCGAAGGCTGTCATAGTTCCTACGAATATGCCTACTACTAAAATTACAACACCTATAGTCTTTAATAAATCTTCTACGCAAGACAACTCTTCTTCATTGTGCTTTTCACTTCTTTGTTTTCTTCCATAGCCATTGAGTTTTTATTCTAATTGTCAACTCTGAAAGATTTGACAAGGGATTTGACAAGGATTTCGCTGTCAAATGCGGTTAAATACGGTCAAATGTTCATAGATTCGAGTAGTATAAACACGAAAAAAGGAGTTACTTTTCATTGTAACTCCTTGATTTTCAGTAGTCGGGGTAGCGGGATTCGAACCCACGACCCCCTGCTCCCAAAGCAGGTGCGCTAACCGGACTGCGCTACACCCCGAGTGTTTTATACTTGTTTTTCTCAAAAGCGATGCAAAGATATGGCTTTTATTTGTAACTTCCAAATGTTTCTGGAAAAAACTTTCGAAAAATTATATTTTTAGATAGAAATCCTGTGTCAATGCTTTGTATTCCTCGCTGAATTGCCCATTTTCTTGTGTTATAAAAAGGGTCTCTTCCTGATAAGCATGCAAAGGGTCGAAGCCAAATGTGATCAGTAGACGTCGGCAGTTTTTTTGGGGCTTGGTGAAAAGTCTCATTTGGCGATATGCGTAATATCCATATGTGCCTGCGACATCTATAACTGCTTTTTGATTTTCTGCAGGTATAACAATAGCTAGTACTCCTTTGGGTTGTAATAATGTGGCTGAGTGGCTAAATAGAAGGTTGTAGTTTAATTCGTCTGTATGTCGGGCTGTGTTCCGTTGTTCATTGCCGCATTTTAATGAGTTGATGAAATAGGGTGGGTTGGACACAATCATATCAAAGCGCTCATTGGGTGTGTAATGGCGAAAATCAGCACAAATCACTTCGATGCGGTTTGCCCATGGGGAGTTTCGGACATTATCGCTAGCTTGGTTGGCTGCAATTTTATCTATTTCTACAGCTGTGATATTAGCTTGTGGTGCACGTTGCGCCAATTGAATGGCTATTAACCCCGTGCCAGTGCCTACATCTAAAATGCGTTTACAGTTCTCGACTGGAGCCCAAGCTCCTAATAAAACGCCGTCTGTGCCTACTTTCATGGCACATTTATCATGCCATATCGTAAATTGTTTGAATGTAAAATAAGGGTTTGACATAGTGTTTTTGTGAGTATGGAGAAAAGTGAAGCGGCCGCTCTTCTCAATCGAGGAACGACCGCTGAATCGATTTATCAAACTACTATTTTTTTACTTGATGATACCCAGCTCTTTGAAGCACTTGGTTAGCTTGTCCACAGCATAATCTACTTGCTCCTGAGTATGAGTAGCCATTAATGCAACGCGTACTAGCGTGTCTTGAGGGGCGCATGCAGGAGGAATTACCGGGTTGATAAAGATTCCTTCATTAAAAGCCATTTTTGTAACCATGAATGTCTTGTCTGTATCGCGCACATATAATGGTATAATAGGAGATTCTGTTTCACCTATTTCAAAACCTGCATCACGGAACTTCTTCAAGGCATAGTTGGTGATTTTCCATAAATTTTCCATACGCTCAGGTTCCGTCTTAATAATGTGGAGTGCTTCACGGGCTGCTGCTGTTGCTGCCGGAGTGCTGCTAGCCTGAAATATATAAGAACGAGCACTGTGACGGAGCCAGTTAATAACTTCTTTGTCTCCTGCGATAAAGCCACCGATGGATGCGAGTGACTTACTAAAGGTACCCATGATTAAATCTACATCTTCAGTTACACCGAAGTGGTCACATACACCACGTCCTTGTCTACCGAACACGCCTAAACCGTGAGCTTCGTCTACATAAATACTAGCGTTATATTTCTTTTTCAAGCGTACGATTTCCGGTAGATT
This sequence comes from uncultured Bacteroides sp., assembly GCA_937890825.1. Taxonomy (GTDB): domain Bacteria; phylum Bacteroidota; class Bacteroidia; order Bacteroidales; family Bacteroidaceae; genus Bacteroides. Next base: position 15,600 of record CALADS010000007.1, read on the forward strand.
GGCCAAGTCTCCTTCCATAGAGAATACACCGTCTACTACAATGAGTTTTACAGCATTGGGCTCACATTTTTGAAGCTGGGCTTCCAGATCTTCCATGTCATTATGCTTGTATTTCAATTGTGTAGCAAATGACAATCTGCGTCCATCTACAATAGAGGCATGATCTCGGTCATCGCAGATAATGTAGTCGCCACGTCCTACTACTGCAGGAATAATACCTTCATTGACGGTGAATCCTGTAGAAAAACAGAGAGCTTCATCTTTACCAACAAATTCAGCCAATTCCTTTTCTAACTCAACATGAATGTCGAGGGTTCCATTAAGAAAACGTGAGCCGGCACATCCTGTTCCGTATTTGTCTGTGGCAGCCTTAGAGGCATCGATGATGCGTTGGTCGTACGTTAGACCCATATAAGCATTTGAACCAAACATCAATACTTTTTTTCCATCCATTTCAACCTCTGTGTCTTGATGGCTGTTGATAGTGCGAAAATAGGGGTATACACCTTTTGCCATAAATTGTTGCGGCAGGTCATATTTCGCAAATTTTTCTTTTAATAAACTCATTTTTATGTACGATATTAAACTCTTGATACCTTGTCTTGTTGAAAACAGGGGGCAAATATAGTAAATTCTGTTGTTATTCACTTCTTTTCTATGAAAAAAGTCGCTCTTATTGCATTAAAACTATGTTTTATAGCTTGAATTCCACAGAAATATATTAATTTTGCCTACTTAACAGTAAAATAGGCTAGAGTTACGCTGTATGAATGAAGCAAAGAAAAGAATTGTATTTGTAGTAAATCCTATTTCGGGCACGGATAGCAAAACACAAATATTAAAGTGGATTGATGAATATCTGGATAAAGAGAAATACATACAGGAAGTGGTATATACTGAATATGCTGGTCATGCGGAAAAAATAGCTGCTCAGCAGGCAGCTTCTGGCGTGTGGGCAGTAGTAGCTATTGGTGGAGACGGCACAATCAATGAGGTTGCTCGTTCATTGGTGCATACCGATACGGCATTAGGTATTATACCTTGTGGGTCGGGAAATGGATTAGCCCGCCATTTGCAAATACCATTGGAGCCCAAAAAAGCGATAGACGTATTGATGAACAGCTCTGTGGATACAATAGATTACGGGCTGATAAATGATATTCCTTTCTTTTGCACTTGTGGAGTGGGGTTTGATGCATTTGTCAGTTTGAAGTTTGCACAGGCTGGAAAACGAGGAGTGTTGACCTACCTCGAGCAAACTCTTAAAGAGAGTTTGAGCTACAAGCCTGAAACTTATGAGGTGGAAATAGACGGAAGTACGATGCGCTATAAGGCCTTTTTAATAGCTTGTGGAAATGCTTCACAGTATGGAAACAATGCATACATTGCTCCGCAGGCAACCTTGAATGACGGATTGTTGGATGTTACAATATTGGAACCATTTACTATGTTGGATATTCCTTCGCTCTCCTTTCAACTCTTTAATAAGACTATTGATCAAAACAGTCATATCAAAACGTTCCGCTGTCAGTCGGTGCGCATACACCGTACCCAAGAGGGAGTGGCTCATTTCGATGGAGATCCGGTAATGATGGGGCGCGACATTGAAATAAAGATAGTACAGCGTGGGCTAAAAGTAATCGCTCCAACTACGGCTAAAGTGATGAATAAAAAGCCTCTTTATGAACTTCATTGGCCCTATCGGAACAGGGTGGTTATTGATAAAATAAATGCAAAATTAAAATTGAGGAAATGAAGCGTATACTTTCCCGTTATTTTCTCTATTTTTGCACATTGTAACGAAGAAACTTATAAATCATATATAAAATGTATAGAACGCATACTTGTGGAGAACTCCGTATCTCCGATGTGAATAAGCAGGTGACGCTGTCAGGATGGGTACAGCGTAGCCGTAAAATGGGCGGGATGACTTTTGTCGATCTCCGCGACCGTTATGGTATCACTCAGCTGGTGTTTAATGAAGAAGTGGATGCAGCGCTTTGCGAACAAGCCAATCGTTTAGGACGTGAGTATGTCATTCAAATTACCGGTGTAGTAAATGAACGTTTTAGCAAAAATGACCACATTCCTACTGGTGACATAGAAATTATAGTGTCCGAGCTCGTGGTTTTGAACACCTCTATGACTCCTCCTTTTACTATAGAAGATAACACCGATGGTGGTGATGATATTCGCATGAAATACCGTTATTTGGATCTTCGCCGAAATGCAGTGCGCAAGAATTTGGAATTACGGCATAAAATGACTATAGAAGTACGCAAGTATTTAGATAGTAAAGGATTTATAGAAGTAGAAACGCCGTTATTGATTGGCTCTACACCTGAAGGTGCACGTGATTTTGTAGTACCTTCACGTATGAATCCTGGACAGTTTTATGCTTTGCCTCAAAGTCCGCAGACATTGAAGCAATTATTGATGGTATCAGGTTTTGACCGCTATTTCCAAATAGCCAAGTGTTTCCGGGATGAAGACTTGCGTGCCGATCGTCAGCCTGAATTTACACAGATAGACTGTGAAATGTCTTTCGTACAGCAGGACGATGTGATAGAACTGTTTGAAGGTATGGCTAAATATCTTTTCAAAGAGTTGCGTGGTGTAGAGTTGAATGAACCTTTCATGCGCATGCCATGGGCCGATGCAATGAAGTATTATGGAAGTGATAAACCGGACTTGCGTTTTGGTATGAAGTTCGTTGAACTGATGGATGTCATGAAAGGCCATGGTTTTTCTGTGTTCGACAATGCTGAATATATTGGAGGAATCTGTGCCGAAGGAGCTGCACATTATACACGTAAACAATTGGATGCATTGACTGAATTTGTAAAACGTCCGCAAATCGGTGCAAAGGGCATGGTTTATGCTCGTATAGAAGCGGATGGCAACGTAAAATCTAGTGTAGATAAATTCTATAGCCAAGAGGTGTTGCAACAGATGAAGCAAGCATTTGGTGCTAAGCCTGGTGATTTGATTCTGATTTTGAGCGGTGAAGATGCTATGAAGACGCGTCGTCAGTTGTGTGAACTTCGTTTGGAAATGGGTAACCAATTAGGATTGCGTGACAAAAATAAGTTTGCATTATTGTGGGTAGTTGATTTCCCGATGTTTGAATGGAGTGAGGAAGAAGGTCGTCTGATGGCTATGCATCATCCGTTTACTCATCCTAAAGAGGAAGATATTCCTTTGTTGGATACAGATCCGGCTGCAGTACGTGCAGATGCTTATGATATGGTATGCAATGGTGTTGAAGTAGGTGGTGGCTCTATCCGTATTCATGATGCCAAATTACAAGCTAAGATGTTCGAAATACTGGGCTTTACTCCTGAAAAGGCAGAAGAACAATTTGGCTTCTTAATGAATGCATTCAAATATGGAGCACCCCCTCATGGCGGATTGGCATATGGACTAGATCGCTGGGTCAGCATTTTTGCTGGTTTGGATAGTATTCGCGACTGTATTGCATTCCCAAAGAATAACAGCGGTCGTGATGTGATGTTGGATGCGCCGTCAGTTATTGATCAAAAGCAGTTAGACGAGTTGAATCTGGAAATTGGAATGAAGGAATAATTTATGCTATTCAATAATATTCAAGACGACAGAGAAAAGTGAAAGAAATTACTCGGATAGGTCGCTTTGCGATGATTGGTACACTCAATGCTTTCATTACGGCTTTCACCGTATGGGTAATGATGGATATTTTGGATATCAACTATCTTCTTTCTAATGTAGTGGCTTATATCTTAGCACAGATACATAATTTTCAATGGAGTAAGTATTGGATATTCCCTTCAAATAAAAAGAGCAACACCTGGCGACAGGTGCTGCTCTTTTCTATAGCTTTCGGAATGGCCTATGGGTCGCAATTCCTTTTTCTTATCACCTTAGTAGAGGTCTTGAACTGTAACGAATATCTATCTCAGTTCTTAGGACTTTTTGTGTATGGCGCTGTTAATTTTATTCTTAATAAACGGATTACATTTGCTTAATCAAGGAAACGTTTGGTGATTCCATCATAGGCATCAATGCGACGGTCTCGTAAGAATGGCCACCAGCGGCGTACATTCTCGCTTCGCTCCATATCTATCTCAACAACAAAGTTTTCTGCATGGTCATTGCTGGCTTGTGCCAACAATTCACCTTGTGGACCTGCTATAAAACTGTTTCCCCAAAATAAAATACCTCTGGTAGTTCCAGAAGGATCGCTTTCGTGCCCTACACGATTGACAGAAATGACGGGCAGTCCATTGGCTACAGCGTGTCCACGTTGTGAAAGAATCCAGGCATTTAACTGACGCATCTGCTCTTCTTTGGTATCCGTCAGAGACCATCCGATAGCAGTTGGATAAATCAATATTTCTGCTCCTTTTAGTGCCATTAGTCTGGCTGCTTCTGGGTACCATTGGTCCCAACAAACCAATACTCCTAATTTTCCAAGTGAAGTTTGAATAGGTTCAAATCCTAAATCTCCCGGGGTGAAATAAAATTTTTCATAGAAGCCGGGGTCATCAGGAATATGCATTTTGCGGTATTTGCCTGCAATACTACCATCTCGATCAAATACTACAGCTGTATTATGATACAAGCCGGTAGCTCGTTTTTCGAACAGCGAAGTTACTAGTACTATATTATTTGCAGCAGCCAGTTCTGAATAGAATCCGGTAGAAGGTCCGGGAATTGGTTCTGCTAAATCGAACAAATCTGTATCCTCTGTTTGGCAGAAATAGAGTGAATTATGCAACTCTTGCAATACTACCAGTTGAGCACCATGGGCTGCACAAGCCTCTATATTCTTGGCCAAATTCATCAGGTTTGTCCGTATATCCGCTGTGTTATTTTGTTGAATAACTCCTACTTTAATTTTTTTCATCTGTCGTCTTTATTATAACAATTATACAATCAATTAAAAGGTAAGCACACCTGTTGGATATTGCATGGTGACGCAATGAAGTGAACCATGCTGTTTAATCAGAGCTCTACAATCAATGCCTATAATTTCATAACCTTGAAAAGCTGTTTGTAATACTTCCTTGGCCAACAAATCGTTAGCAGGTTGGTTATAAGTCGGATAAAGAACCGCATCGTTCATAATCAAAAAATTAGCGTATGTAGCCGGCAATCTTTCTTCTTCTTCAATCACTGCATCGGCCATAGGCAATGGCAGTAACCGGTAAGGCTTTCCGCTTAGAGTACGGAAGGTCTTTAATTGTTCTTCCATTTGCTTAAGAGCGTTGTAATGTTCATCATTTTCATCTGTACACTGCACATATACAATGGTATCTTGAGGACATAGTCTGGCCAATGTATCGATATGACTGTCTGTGTCATCACCAGCCAGGTATCCGTAATCCAGCCAAAGAATCTGTTTTAAGTGAAAAACTGTACGCAGATAGGCCTCTATGTCTGTACGATTCATTTCGCCATTCCGATTGGGTGAGAGCAGACATTCCGACGTAGTAAGCAGTGTACCGCATCCATCGCTTTCTATAGAGCCACCTTCCAATGCAAAGTTCAGACGATTCTCATAGTTTCCTTTCAAGGCTCCTGTTTTCACTAGACAGCGCGTAATTAAGTTATCTTTGTCTGCAGCGAACTTCAGCCCCCAGCCATTAAACTTAAAGTCTATTAAAGTGGGGCCATTCTCGTCTATACGTGTAATAGCACCATGGTCTCTTGCCCATGTGTCATTAGTAGGGCATTGTATAAAACGTATATTGTCTTTATTTACTTTGCCTTGTAACAAGCCTTCTACTTCTTCGGGATGTGGGGTAACGATCAATAAACGTTCGCGTAGAGCAATTTCACGTGCCAGATTGATGAAGCATTCTTGTACCTCATCTAACATATAAGCCCAATCAGTATCTTTATGTGGCCATGTCAGTTGGATGCCACTTTGTGGTTCCCATTCTGCTGGTAAAAAAGAGCTCCGCATTTCCATAGGACTGTTTGTTTCCAACTGTACTTGATAAGTTTTTTCAGAAGAACCTCCGTCAGGGAGGGGCGATAATATTCCCATAAAGCAAAATTTGATAAATTATAATCAGTAATCTGCTAAAATTAACTTTATTGTTTTGGTTTTCTATCAAAGAAAGGATTTTTTGATGAAGCGCTGACAGGGATAGCCAATACAGAATGGCAATCTTTCAGCCAACCCAACTGTTGAGCTGCGAGACCTGCAGAAAACATTACCCGGGTATCTACCCGCATATCTGCAGCTAAAGCGCAAGCTGATCCTATGGCAATACCCACATCAATGGTATTCAATGCACAGGGAACGCCTGTACTCCTTTGGGCACATGTACTAAATCCACAGTGACCACAGTTTAATCCTTGAGGTTGTTCACGGGTACCGATGAGTACTACACATTCTGCCTGTAGAATATTTTCTGCATCACGCAAAAAGAACTTCATGCCATGCTCTTCTACCATAGCAATCATTTTGTTACTTAACGTATGGATATCCTCATCAGTAATCAGAGCTGCTTCTATCACGTCGATGCCTTTTCCTTTTGGAGCCGTACGCGCAGCCGTCATCATTTGTTTTGCCACGAGTATAATCTGCTCATGGCGACAATCTCTTTCATTCAGTATCATCCTTGTAAAAGCTCGTATTTTAAATCCGGTTCAAATATAGGATTTCTTTTGTGAATAATCCTGCTGTTCGCGTCAAAATATTCTATAAGGGGTATTAATCAGATAGGAAACAGGCTTCTTATACTACTCTTGTCGATGTACTAACTGGCCGGCAGCCTTCAGATAAGCAATATTTGCTAAATAGTATTTAAAGTGGGCATCCACTTTAGTCTCATATGCTTGTTGCCAAAGCATTTGAGATTCCAGATGGTCAGTTAGAGTTTCCAGTCCCACCTCATACTGCTTACTGCTGACTCTCATATTTTCTTCAGCCTGCTGTAGGGCACGTTCTGCCAGTTCACTTTCCAGCTGAGCTTCATCTAAGTTGTTGGTCGCTTGTGTTAGTTCAAGTAACATCTGTTCATTTAGGTTTTCCTGTTCTAATTTAGTTTGTTCCCATTGTGCTTTAGCTGCTTTTACTTTATGAATACGCTCTCCAAAGTGAAACAATGGAACAGATACATTCAAAAGAGCTGTAAATCCTCCCTTGTCGAAAAAAGGTTTGTCATTAACTTCCAGACCATGTATATAGTCATAAGAAGCACTTACCCCAATTTTAGGTAGCATTTCACTTCGTTCCAATCGGATTTTTTGGCGGGCAATGGCAGTCTGGTTGGCTAAAATGGTATATTCTGGCCGAGCTGTAATATCGGCAGAAGAAGCTATCTGATTTCTTTTAACATGCGGCAAGTCTTCACTTACTTGAATAGGAGTATCTAAAGGTTTTCCTATCAGATGACATAAATTCATGGAAGCTAGCCGTAGAGCATTTTCAGCTTTTCGCAGCGACAACTCACTTTCATTGAGTCTGACCTGTACTTTTAGCACATCATTCTGTGGTTTCAGTCCATGCTTCCGGGCACTGTCTACATTCTTCTTTAGTTCCTCCAATAACGCATAGTAGGTAGTTGCCACTTTTTTCATTTCTGATGCTTTAACTACTTTTGCGTACGCTTGTTCTGTGCGCAGGATTACTTCAGTAGCTGTCAGAGTTTCATTTTGCAGTGCCATTTCTTTCCCCAGCTGAGCCATTTTGTAGGCCGAACGAATCTTTCCCCCCATATATAAGGGTTGCACTACTTGTACTCCTCCTGAATACATCCATCCTAATTTATATTTTAATTCAAATCCAGGGAAGTAGGCAAATCCGCCGTTAGGTACCATTTGAGTGTTTCCGGTGGGCATGAATGTTGGCAGATTGCCTCCAGGAATTCCCAAACTCCCATTGGCAGTACCGTAGAGTCCCATTCCTGTAAGTGAGATATCTGGGAAGAAATTTCCCAGATAACTCTTCATGGTGTGGTGAGCTGCCTTAGTCTGCCAGTAGGTAGCAGCCATTTCTTTATTGTGTTTTAATGCCAATTCCCGACATTGCGATATGGTAAGCAGTTCTGTTTTTTTCGCTATATATACAGTATCTTTTTCTTGTGCCGACAGGGATACTGCCATACAAAATAGTAGGGTAGATAAATATCTTTTCTTCATAATTTCTAATTTTGAGTTACATAACCTTTCCTCTCATGATTTCACATGAATATGGAAGAACAAAGCATAAAGTACCGGGATAAACAGCAAGGTTATCAATGTGCCAAACAGTAATCCCCCCATGATACTAGCTGCCAATGAACCAAACATGGCATCTGATAGCAAAGGTATCATTCCTAGAATGGTAGTAAGCGAAGCCATCATCACTGGTCGTAGTCTGCTTTGGGCACTGTTTATTAAAGCTGTGATAGGCTCTACGCCTTTCCCTAACTGCAACGTGATTTCATCCATTAGTACAATACCGTTTTTGATAATCATACCGATAAGCCCTAATGTACCTACGATGGCTACAAAGTTGAACGTTTTTCCGGTTAGCAGCATAACAATTACTACACCGATAACTACCATTGGAATACTGCAGAAGATAATCAGCGGTTTTCTATAGTCTTTGAACAACATGATAAGAATCGCAATCATCAAGATAATTGCCAGAGGGAAACTTTTAAACAAGTATCTCATTGATTCATCATTGGCGCTTTTTTCACCTTGCCAGCGTAGACTATATCCTGTAGGTAGAGGAATTTGTTCGATTTTCTTTGCAACAGCTTGTCGTGCAGCTTCTGTTTCTACTCCAGGTGATGGAGAGCATTGTACACGTTGGCTGCGTTGTCCGTTGTAGCGAGGTACAACAGGGTCTTCCCATCGGATATCAATATTTTTGCTAATTTGTTTCAGTGGAGTGCTCCCCATGAGGCTTTCCACTAAATCTTCCTTACTTAGTGTTCCACTTTTTAACTTCAGCATCATTTCTTCTGTCAGTACTCCGTTGATGGAAGGTAGCGAAGAAAAGACTTGTGTATTGCCCAGATTTTCTATGGGCTGTCCTTTTTCATCTAAACATTTCAGGTAGATGGTGTTGGCACGGATTCCTTCATGGAAAGAGCCAATGGGTATACCACCGGTAGCTGTTAGCAAAGATAAACTGACATCATTACGGCTGAGACCAAGTGCGCGAGCGGCCGGTTGGTCATATTCTATGGTTAACACAGGTACTTGTGGATCCCAATCTGTAGTAATGAGACAAACTTCTGGTGTAGCTTCCATGATGCGGCGAGCGCTATCTGCCAATTGGTGAAGTACAGCTGGATCTGGACCTAAGAATTGAGCTTCGATAGGGTACTTCTTATACATCAGATTATAGCGTTTCATTTTTACATAGGCATCCGGATAATGTTCTGTAAGGTATGCTTGAATATCGTTGATATTATCCACTAATGTTTCTGGTGAGGTGAAGTCTATGATAAGTTCGCCATAACTTAATGAAGGGTTGGCAATACTGCGTACCAGATTATATCGTCCCGGTGTACCACCTATAGATGCAGTGATATGGGTCACTTCCGGACGAGTCTTTAAATAATTCTCTATAGAACGCAAGTCTTTCTCTATTCGTGTATAGTCGGTTCCTTCCGGCAATTTATATTCCATATACAGTTGGTTATAAACCATATCCGGGAAGAATCCTTGGCGCATGAACTGATAACCCAGGCCCGACAGAGCCAGTAACCCTACCATGGCAAATACAAAACTCCAGCGGTGTGACAATGAAAAATGAAGGCAGCTGCGCAGAAAGGCATAGGTGCGTCCCTTGTATTCTCGCTGCCCACTGCTACTAGGTTCCTTCTGGATTTTCAAATAGCGATTGGCCATCAAGGGTACATGAACCAGTGCCAATACCCAACTTAATAGGAGTGATACGGCCAATACGATAAATAAATCGCGTGTATAAATTCCGGCAGTATCAGGCGACATGTAGATAGGTAAAAAAGCAATGATGGCTATCAAAGTGGCACCCAGCAGTGGGAGAGCCGTTTGTCTGCCGATGGCAGTCAGTGCATCCATTTTTTCTTTTCCTGCTTTTAAATCTACCAATATACCATCAATAATTACAATAGCATTGTCTACCAGCATACCCATAGCCAGAATGAAAGCTGCTAGTGATACCCGTTGCATGGTTCCGTCTGCAGAATATAAGAATAGAAATGAACCGAATACGGTGACCACAAGGCTGATACCGATAATGATGCCACTCTTAAATCCCATAGCTAGCATTAAGATAACCACAACGATGATAACCGATTCTATCAGATTGATAACAAAGGTTCCTAGCGATGCACCGACCCGTTCAGGCTGATAAAACACTTTATGGCAATCTACGCCGATAGGAAGACGGGTGGCTTTTAGTTCATCCAACTTACGGGTAACTTCTGCTCCTACCTTTACAATATCTGAACCACTTGCGGCAGCTATCAAGATACCTAGTGCACGCTTCTGATCATAGGACATTTCATTCCTTGTAGGATTTTCATAAGCCTTTTCTATGCGGGCAATGTCACGTAATCGCAGTTGATCGTCATCATGTCCTTGGATAATCATGTTGCCAATGTCATTTACTGTCTTAAATTTATCATTGACTGTCACTCGAATACGGTTATCTCCATTGTCAAAATATCCGCTGTAAGTTGTCTTGTTTTGACCATTAAAAGTAGCCAGTACTTCAGCAGGCTTTACACCGAGATTTGCCATACGGTCTTGCAGCAGGGAGATATTGATACATTCTGCCCGCTCTCCATATAGTTCCACCCGTTCTACACCATCCAAATCAATAACTTCACGTTTTATGAGTTCTGCATAATCGGACAATTCCCGGTCGCTGAGTCCGTCGCCGGTCAATGCATAGAACATGCCATATACATTGCCAAAGTCATCTTTAACCATCGGAGTTCCGGCACCAGCCGGTAAAGCACTTTTAGCGTCATCCACCTTGCGGCGCAGCATATCCCAGCATTGCTCCACGTCGTCTTCGCGTACCGTGCTCAACAGTTCTATTTGAATCAGGGAAAGATCATTGAAAGAGTAACTTTCTATATTATCTATATTTCCCATACTTCTGATGTTTTTCTCGAGCACATCCGTTACTTCAAGTTCCACCTGATGTGCCGATGCACCCGGATAGGTAGTTACCACCATTGCCAGTTTTACTTTAATTTCGGGATCTTCCAGTTTGCTCATTTCATAACTGGCATATCCTCCACCTACCAAAAGTACGGCGATGAGGAAATAAATCAAATTACGATTTTGGAATGCCCATTTACTGATATCCATGTGTATAAATGAATAGGTTAAATAATAGTTTGTGATTTACAGCAGTCCGCCCACATTGGTAGCAGAGGGGGTTGGAATAGGAGATACCTGTTCTCCGTTTTGCAGGTGATGTACTCCTGATGCTACAACCAAGTTGCCAGATGCCAGCTGAGTAGAGCTTACCAGGGTTCGCCCGTTGCTCAATAAGTGTAATACTTCCACAGGACAAAGTTCTACTTTACCCTGTTCAGCCTGATAAATATATACAAATGTTTTACCATCTTTTTGGAATACGGCTGTGCTGGGTACTGATAGTTGAGTCGATTCATCGGGTTTGCAGATGATACTTACCATTGTATTCATACCAGGAGAGGGGAGAGGTTGCCCGTCGGTTATCAGTTGCAGACGCATGGTGTACAGCTGATTGGCATTAGCCTTGGGGGTTACACTCACAAATTTTAGAGGGTATGTCTTGCCCGGATAAATATCAAAGGTACAATGTGTTTTTTCGAACGCATCCCTACGTATGTATTCAGCTGCAGGAAGATTGATTTCCACCTCAGGTGTACCATTACCCACCATGGCCACTACCGGCATTCCAGCTCCGACCGTTTCATGTGTATCGAACAGCCTTTTTTGAACTACACCTGAGAAAGGGGCTTTCAGTTTGGTATATGCTAACTGATCCTGATGATGTTTTCTTTTAGCTGTAATCTGTTTTAGTCCATATACAGCTTTATCATTGGCATTGGGAGTGGTGCCGTTATCTTGATATAAGGCCATTACTCGTTCGGCTTCAGCTTTGATTTGTTGGTATTCAGCCTCCGTGGCATCCAGCTGAATCTGATAATCGGTAGGATCAAGTTCGGCTAGCAATTGACCTTGGCGTACATGACTTCCTTCATCCACCAGAAAGCGTTGAATAGTACCGCTTACGCGAAAGGATAGATTAACCTCTTCGGCAGCTTTCACTTTGCCAGGATATTGCAGGATACTTGGCATCCCAGTGGCCTGCACAGTATCAATCTTCACTGTCTTGCAGGTTTGTTTCATTTGGTTGCCCCTTTCGCAAGAAAAAAGAAATAGCAGGCATATACCTGCCCCTATTAGATAGAATCGTTTCATAGTTGTTCTTTTAGTTTTTATAGACATTATATTTTTTGCAAAAGTATCTGGTTATTACAAAACATAAAAGGTTAAAATGATTGTTCTCTTGTTCTGTTTATACCTTAGTGCTATAACACGTAGCTTCGTTAGAATGTTTTTCAAGAAAGTAACTTAAATCTTATCCGCCAGAGGTGCGTATCTTCATTCCAGTCATGGCTGATAATCTTAAATGTTCCTATTTCCTGTGTATTGGCCACGTGTGTACCTATGCAGAGGCATTCGTCATAATCGCCTACCTTTACGATACGTACTGTCTCTGAAGCATTTTCAGGAAGTCTTTCTAGATTAAATCGACCAGCAGCTTCCGATTGTGTGATATATTCTGTAGTGATGGTCAATTGCTGTGCAATCACCTCGTTGACACTTTTTTCTAACAATTGAACTTGTTCCTCTGTAGGTTCTGAAGGCAATATATAATCCAACTTGCTCTTTTTCCTTTCAATGTGTGCCGATACCGACCTTTCACAGTGAAAGATGCGGATCATTGTTTGGTTCACGATATGTTCACACGTATGCATGGGCGGATATTCTTTTTTGTTATGTGCATTCAGTAATTCTTGCTGTTCCATTCTTTATTTCTTTTAGGGTTACTTAGCAAAAGTACGCATAAATCACGAGATTCGTTCTTCTTGTTTCCACCTTTTTATTGATAAAATGGATTCAAATAGCGTAACAGACCGAATTTATGTATATCTTTACCCAAGTTTTGAAGATGTAAATTGCGAATAGACAACTATGGAAATAATAAAAATGCAGGGTACAGAGCCGGCGCTCTATCCCTTGGTAGGTCCGCTGGTAATGAATCCGGAGGTACTGAAGCAAAATATGAACTATCCTTTCAAGACCACTGAACATTTCGTGTGGTATATTGCCATGAACGGTCATTCAGTTATAGGGTTTGTTCCGGTAGAACATAGGGGCAAGGAGTACATCATCAATAATTACTATGTTAAGCATAAAGACAGGGAAGTGTTGATGCAACTGCTGTCGAGAATGGTATTAGACCATTTAGAGAAATTGCCGCGTAGGGTAGAATGTCAGGAGCAACACGAGGGTGCAGAAACTGCTTTCGCACATTCTTTTTACAGAGATAAACCAACGTTATCACTTGGCTATAAGCTGACGGCCATTTGTCTGAAAGAAGATGTAGAGTGCTTTCGTACACTAGGCTTTGTGGTCCAAAGAACCTGGGCCAGATATATAAAATTAACGATAGAGTAGATGCAAGACGATATGAATAGTGAAACGGAAACTTTGTCTAAAAATGTATATGACCTATTGCAAGATAGATTATACATTATATTTAGAGATTTTGACAATATCTGCGTGTCGTTTTCAGGAGGAAAAGACAGTGGATTACTCTTGAATTTATGCATTGATTACATCAGAAAGCATCAGTTGAAACGTAAGATTTGTGTGTTTCACTTAGATTATGAAATACAATACACCATGACACTGGATTACGTGAATCGTATGATTGCCTCTAACCAAGATATATTGGAGTGGTATAGGATTTGTGTTCCTTTCCGCGTGACCACGTCTACATCAATGCACCAGAGCTACTGGAGGCCGTGGGATGAAAAGATGAAAGATTTGTGGGTAAGGCCTATGCCCAAAGGGGTATGGACCAAGGAGCATTTCCCTTTCTACACGGAGAAACTATGGGATTATGAGTTTCAGATGTTATTTGCCCAATGGCTGCACGAGCGTAAAGATCCCGTACGTACATGTTTTTTAATAGGCATACGTACACAAGAGAGTTATAATCGTTGGCGTGCTATACACATGGCAAAAAAGTATCAGATGTATCATAATTATCGCTGGACTTCTCGCATAGGTAACGACATCTTTAATGTATACCCTATCTTTGATTGGAAAACTACCGATGTATGGACGGCTAACGGAAAGTTTGGATACGATTATAATAGCTTGTATGACTTATATTATAAGGCCGGACTGAACATTGAGCGTCAGCGGGTGGCCAGTCCGTTCTTATCGGAAGGGCAAAGCACGTTGTCTTTGTATAAAGCAATAGATCCGTATACATGGGGTAAGATGATAGGGCGTGTAAATGGTGTGAACTTTACTTCCATATATGGTGGTACTCGTGCTATGGGATGGAATAAAATCAGACTGCCTGAAGGATATACCTGGAAAGAATTTATGCAGTTTTTGCTGAAAACTTTACCTGAACCTATCAGGCGGAATTATTTAAAGAAACTGACAGTCAGTCAAGAATTTTGGCGAAAGAAAGGGGGCTGCCTAAGCGATGAAACCATTCAGAAACTGACCGACCTTGGAATAAAGTTCGAAGTAGGAACTACTACTAAATTCAAAACGCAGAAAAAGCCAGTAAGGATGGAGTATCTCGACGACATCAGTATATCTGAGTTTAAAGAAATTCCTACGTATAAACGCATGTGTATATGCATATTAAAGAATGATCATGCCTGTAAATACATGGGTTTTTCTCTTAATAAAGAAGAGGTGAGAAAGAGAGATTTAATAATGGAACAATTTAAAAATATGATGTTATGAGTGAGTTTCAGAGTCCTGTATATCAAGTAAAAGCAGTGCCCCTGCATAAAGTAGTGGCCAATGCCTATAATCCGAATGTGGTAGCTCCACCCGAGATGAGACTGTTGGAATTATCTATTTGGGAAGACGGATTTACTATGCCCTGTGTTTGCTATTACAATGAAGAAGAAGATAACTACATTCTGGTAGATGGCTTTCATCGTTACCAGGTTATGAAAACCTCTAAGAGAGTCTTCGATAGAGAAAACGGTCTTCTTCCGGTAGTGGTAATCAAGAAGGATTTATCGAATCGGATGGCATCTACTATCCGTCATAATCGGGCGCGAGGCACGCATAATATTGAATTGATGAGTCATATTGTGGCAGAATTAGACAAGGCTGGTATGTCTGATGAATGGATTATGAAGCACATTGGTATGGATCGTGATGAAGTGTTGCGGCTGAAGCAGATTACAGGATTGGCCGAACTCTTTGCCGACAAAGAGTTCAGCCTTCCTGCTCAATACGAGGAGTATGTGCCTCGCGATGACGAGTATTGATTACTCGTCATCGGCCGCAAATCTGACAAAACTCGCAAAATTCACATTTTTTTCGGTCGTCTGTCTGCATGAATGATTCTTGCGGATTGTATATTTCTTCCAGTAATTTCATCAACCGTTCCCGGTATTCTTTTTCATATACCGAAAAGTCGTCTATCACAGTTTTGGGCTGTCTGGGTGCTCCCATTTCTATCACCGGAGAATAGCTATCCGAAGCGGCTCTATGGATATAGAGCAAAGCAGGAGCTACTTTCAGTGGTTGTTTGCGGCATAGAATGGCTGCATAGAGGAAAGTCTGGAATATATAGCCCGGACGTTGTTCTCCAGGGGTAAACAGTTGTTCTATTGTTTCTGGAATTTTCGGACTTCCTCCTGTCTTATAATCTACGATTCTAAGTATTCCATCCTTGCTATCCACACGGTCTATAGTTCCTCCGATTTGTATGGGTAGTTCTCCTACTGGTGTATGAATAACTACCTGCTCTGCTACTTTTGTTTCCATACCTACTATAGAGAATGGAGCATATTGCAGGTCATGCCGTAGCAACTGCTTTAGATAGAATCCTATTACCTTAGCATGTATTAGTTGCGTACCATTATAAGGTGCTTTTTCCTGAATAGGTATATGGAAAAATTCTTCTTTAAAGGCATTGTCCACATAATTTTGCAACTTCACATCATTGCGCAGTAAATCAGCGATTTGCTGTTTTTCAATGATATTTCTTCCGGTAGACCAATCTCGATATATGCACTCTGCTGCTTTATGGAAAATAGTGCCAAAAAGAGCCGAGTCAATTTCAGCACTGACTTCGTCTACGGGTTTCAGACCTTTCAGAAAGCGGAAATAAAATTTCAAGCGGCAATCCAGATAAGTGTTCAGGGCCGATGGTGAAAAGACGCGGTTTGGATGCAGGCGAATGTCAAATGCCTGATATAGTTTTTTCATCAATGAGTCATCTTTACTGATAGACACACGCCGTTCTGTACGAGGTTTCTGGCCTGCTTCCAGGTATTGATGAGTAATTTCTTGCCCAGACTCTACCAGATATTGTAACATAAATCGCGACATCTCGCCACGGTTTAGTCCATCAGATGAGGTGTTGTAAAGAAGTGTCACGCTATTGGCCCGCTGAATAAGCCGGTAAAAATAATAAGCATATACAGCATTCTTATGTTCGATGGTAGTCATGCCAAAAGCTTTTCGCAAATTATAAGGAATAAAAGATGAATCTCCTCCAGCTTTGGGTAGTTGGCCTTCGTTTACAGATAGCAGAATCAAGTTTCGGAAGTCTAGATTTCTGGTTTCCAACACTCCCATAATTTGCATGCCGATGGCAGGTTCTCCATGAAAAGGGATGCTGGCACTGCTCAGTAATCTGTCTAGCAGACGCTTAAAGGTATCAGAACGTAGGGTCAAATCTCCTTTTTCTACCAACATTGCCAAGCGGTTAATAAGAGTAAAACTCTTAAAAAGCGACTCTTGGTACAGTTGGTTGAAAATATCATTGTTGTCTGTTTTTGTCCGATATAGTATAGAAACATCTCGTATCCGCTCTGTCAAATAATTGCATAATGCCAAGTTACCGCTCTGAGGTGTAAAAATCTTTTCCAGCCATTCGTCTTTTTTAAGTTCAGAAGGAAGAGGGTAGAAGCGATTGTTGCTTACCAACCATTGCTCCAATTGTTCTGCTGCCGGAGTCAGTCTTCGAGTATAAGCATGCTTCAAAACATTCAGTACGGCGTCGTATAAGAAATATCCTTGTCGAGATTCGTATCCAGTAGTTTGTAGCTCTATCAAAGCATGAATAAAACTGAATACAGGAGTTTGTGATAATGGGAATCCCATGGTGACGTTGATATTCTTTACGTCATCAGGCAGTGAATGAAGTACTGGAAGTAGCAGAGATTCATTGCATAATACTACTGCATTTTCTTTTTCGCGACAAGCCCCAGAATTGTTCCCTCCAACCACTTCATCCTTCCACCATTGCGATATATACCGGGCTTGGGCATTTTCTGTAGGCGCCGAGATGTAGCGTATACGTTTAGGCTGACGCATCACATCGAAACAACTGGCAGGCAATTGATTAGGAAAATCTTTCAAATTCCGGATGATAAATTCACCAGCCTCTGACACCTGACGAACCTGTGGATTCTGCGCCTCTAGTACATAACTAGTATCATAATCCCAATAGAACCACGCTTTCCCCGCCTCTTGTAACCGCAGGAAAAAGTCATGTTCTACTTTATTCAGTACATTAAATCCAACAAATATATAGCGTTCATACACTAAACGGTCGATAGGGAATTCTTCCATAATCTGGCGATACATCATCCCTTCGTAGGCCATTCCTTGATTTGCCAGATTCCGGCGAAAAGCAGCATAAATATCGCCCAACTTATCCCAAAGCGAAATAAACTTCTCTTTCAGTACCGTGCGCTTTTCTATAGAAAAATGCTGAAAAAATTGTTGGATTGCAGCTTCCTGTTCTTCATCTAGGAATGTAGAGTCATCCATCAATGCTCTTAAGTCTTTCAGATTACTGAATAAGCGCGTTGTATCTACTCTGTTCTTGTCTGCATCGTCAAAATCGCTGATAAGCAGTTCGCCCCAAAAATAAAAATCATCCAGTGTCTCTTCACTTTGTGTCTCTTTGCAGAATACTTTGTATAATTCACAAATTAAGGCAATCGGGTCACCTAACGTCCAGGGTGAAAGCTGTTGGAAGAGTTCACTGATGGTGACATACGCTGGCGACCACAGAGGTCGGTCTGCTTCGGCAGCTAAGTATTCATCGAAAAAGAGTCTGGCACGCTTGTTGGGAAACACGATGGCTGTACGCGATAAATCATTTCCTAATTTATGATGTAGGTCTTGTGCGACCATTTGTAAAAATGTCTTCATAATTATGCTCATTTTTAAACCTGGGTTAATCTTCCTTGACACTGTCTATACGTTCTTCGTCTACATACCACAAAAATCCGTTGATTTGATAAGTATCATATCCCATACGTCGAATTAGCTTCATGTATTCCTGAACCTGTGTAATGTAGCTTTTTCTAGGCTTACCGAACTTGAAGTCCACGATGACAATTTCTTTATTTCTCATCATTACACGGTCTGGTCTGCGGCTGTGCAGACTATCATTTTCCATCCATATAATATTACATTCGTTGAAAATCTGCCAACTGCCTGCATACCAGTCTTTCACTTGTGGCAGCGATAGGGCACGATGTGTCCATTCACGTAGTTCGTTTTCTTGTTCTTTGCTGCCGATTACCCCTTCAAATACTAGTTTGGTCAAAGCTTCATCTATATCCCGTTCGGTATGTATAGCAGAAAAAAGCGTATGTAATAATCGTCCTCGTTGTATGAACCGTTTCGGCGATTCTTCTTCACGGATGCCTGCTATAAAATCCGCCGATCGGTTCGATTGTCTGAATTCCATATCATGCCGCTTGCTTGTCAGTTTCACAGGCAGTTTTTCAGGCTTTATCTGTAACTTATTCAGTGAAGAAGTCGTATCTTGTACTCCGGTTTGTTCAGAGACACATAAATCTCCACCTTCATAGATATTCTCTTCTTCCCGCCATTCAGCACCAGTTTGCTTAGCTACGGCAGGCAGTGTGGCAGCCAACAACTCACTCATAGTATTCTTTTGATTGTCGCGTGTCCAGATGATCAAGTTCTTTTCGGCTCGTGTAAAGGCCACATAAAGCAGGTTTAGGTTGTCTACCCAAAGCTGAAGTCGCTCATGCAGGTAGTGTTTTCTATAAATAGATTCTGCCATGACAGCAGAATAATTTACAGGAACCAAGTCGAGTGCGTTAAATGGTTTTACTTCAGGCGCACACCACACCAACTGATTGTTGGTTTCATTCTCCATCTTCCAATCACAGAATGGCAGTAATACGGTATGAAATTCCAGTCCTTTTGATTTATGTATGGATAAAATCCGTATACCTTCCACCTCACCGCTAGCGATGGTCTTTCTACACAAGGTTTCATTCCAATAATTTAGAAATGAAGTGAGATCAGAAGAGTGTTCTTGCAAATAGTCGATAACGGCATCAAAAAAAGCAAATAGATAAGCTTCCTGGTGGGGTATCCGGTTTATCTGAAAAATATCCAACAGTTCTTCCAGCAGTTCGTAGAGTGGCATCAACCTAAGCTCATCAAATCTAGTTGTGAAAGATGGAGGCAATGTATCTTCACTTTCCGAGAGAAGCGGACATGTCAACTGCAATTCATATTGGGCAATACTCTCTTGTGGATTAGACAGCAGACGTAGTGCATTGATCAACGTTGATACAGCCGCAGAAGAGTCAAGACGGAAAGCTTCATCCGATACAATATTCAGTTGCAGCTCTTTGTCAAAATAGTCTGCGATAAGCGGAATGTTTCTGTTTTTACGCACCAGAATGGCGATGTCGTGCTGTTGCACACCAGATGCCAATAGTCGTTCTACTTCTTGTCCTAAGGCATGCAATGTCTGTTCCATGTAGTCCTGTGAATCGTCGCCAGTAATAAAAGAAGTCTTGATGTACCCCTTGTTAACGGCTTTGGGCGATTGTTGCACAACATCAGCATAAGCCTCTTTCAGCGGTATACATTCTTCGTGTAATTCGGTCTGGTGTTTTTCATTCAAGTAACCGACGGCTTCTGTAAAGAAGGAATTATTGAACTGAATGATGTTTGCCTCACTGCGTCTGTTGGTAGTCAGCGTCTTTATCTGAATCAAAGAGGAGTTTAAGGCAAAAAAGTCTTCATCATTTTCAGCAGGGTCTGTTTGCTTGCCTAAATTGTTCAGAATGCTCCAATCACCGTTTCTCCAGCGGTAGATAGATTGCTTCACATCACCCACTATCAAGCTGTCGGCACCTTGCGAAAGTCCTTCCAACAGCAATAGACGGAAGTTTCCCCATTGCATACGGCTGGTATCTTGAAATTCATCAATCATGACAGTTTGAATATTTGCTCCTAGCTTCTCGAATACAAAGGAAGAGTCCCCTTCGCCTACCAGGCGGTGCAGTAGCGCATTGGTATCTGATAGCAGGAAACGGTTATGTTCCTTATTCAACAAGCGTACCTCCTCGTCAATGTGGTTAAGCAGTTGCAGTTTGTTTAA
This sequence comes from uncultured Bacteroides sp., assembly GCA_937890825.1. GTDB lineage: Bacteria > Bacteroidota > Bacteroidia > Bacteroidales > Bacteroidaceae > Bacteroides. Next base: position 36,247 of record CALADS010000007.1, read on the forward strand.
GTGCTGCAGAGATAAACGTACACTGTTTACAGTCTGGTTGCGCACAGGACGCAGTTTCTCAGCTTCCTGTAATAGCGGTATCAGTTCTTCGCCAGCCAATCGTACGATTTCGTTTTTGCGGGCTGAAGTCTTACTGCTCCAATTTTGTGCATTCTCCAGCGCTTTGCTTAGCGTGGCATTTAGCACATCTTTATCAGTAAGCCGTCCATCTCTCAACTTCCGGAAATAACTTCCAATTCCTTTGGATCCACCCTTTAAATCGTCCGGGTACAGTCCATGGCTTTCCAGGATACCTTCAAATTGCTCACTGAACCCTTTCATTTGTTCCAGCGCATCAGTTTCTTGTTCACGCAGCGCGTCTTTATAGAGCGGTATGTAGTTGGCATCGTGCAGCTTTATTCGCAGCATTTCTCCCCGCTCTATATAACCTTCGTTAAATATATTTTGTCCAAATGATTTTATTTCTTCCGACACGTTCCAACGTTTGTCATTGGCTATACGTTCATTGATATAGTCTAGCAGCCAAGCCAATACAGGTGAAGTAGGAGTAAGCTTTTCTATCAAGCTGTCTACCGCCTCATCGAGTACCTCTGCATTATTCAGTTCTATGTTTAAGTTTGGGCTTAGTTCCAGTTCCCTGGCCAGATTACGCATGACGGATTGAAAGAACGAGTCGATGGTTTCCACCCGGAATCGGCTATAATCATGCAGTATGTTTTGCAGGGCTTGTCCGGCACGCTTTCTCAGTTCCTCATCCGGCAGATGGCATTGCTGACGAATGTGGTTCAGGTATGCTTCGGAAGCGGTATCACCTTTCCAGATGCCATAGAGTTGCTGCAAGATGCGTTCTTTCATTTCGGTAGTCGCCTTGTTGGTAAAGGTTACCGCTAAAATTTGCCTGTATGCGTAGGGATTCAGTACCAGGTGTTTGATGTATTCTACAGCCAGTGTAAATGTCTTTCCTGAACCGGCAGACGCTTTATATACTAATAGTTCCATATTGATTGTTACGTGTACGATGAGGATTGTTCCACTAGATTTACTCTTTTATTTAGCCGACAGCATCCATTTTTCCGCCTCTTCTAAGGTGTCTGGTTTACCGATATCATACCATTGCAGGTGTGTGGGGCAGTAGCCCGTGATGCGAGTTTGCTGACACACTGATAAATAAAATGGGATGATGGAAAACTTATCTCCCCACTGGGAAGAATCCATGGCTGCAAACAGAGATGGAGAAAACACATGTACACCGCAAAAGGCATAGAGCTGGTGGACGTCAGGTGTGAATACAAAGTTGTCCGGGCGGGTTTCTCCTGTAGATTTATTCATCCATCCGCAAAGCAGTTTTTTTTGATTGAACACCAGGTATCGCGATGTTTCTCTATGATTTACCAGAAGAGTTGCTTCCACCTGCTTCTGAAGGTGGAAATTATACAGTTCTCTTAAGTCTACATCCGTCAGAATGTCAGCATTATGTACTAAAAACGGTTCGCCTCCATCCAAGAATGTACGTGCCTTACGTATGCCTCCGCCAGTATCCAGTAATTTTCCACGTTCGTCGCTGAAATGTATGTCGATGCCAAACGATTGATTCGCATGTATAAAATCTATAATTTGTTCTCCCAAATGATGAATATTGATAGTAATGTCGTTGCATCCTGCCTCTTTAAGACGCAGGATAACACGTTCCAGCATGGGCTTCCCGCCGACAGGAACCAATGCTTTGGGCATATGGTCTGTAAGAGGGCGGAGCCGAGTGCCTAGTCCGGCTGCAAATACTAGAGCTTTCATGATGTTTTTTAATCTAAGATGCTGTGAATATTTTGTTCTCGATGTTCCAGAATAATTTTTATGCCAAATTTCTGATGCAGATGTTCGGCCAATCGCTGTGCACTATAGACGGAGCGATGTTGTCCGCCAGTACAGCCGAAACAAACAGACAGATTGGAAAACCCCCGTTCTATATAGCGTTCTACAGAGGCGTCTACCAGACCGTACACATGTTCCAGAAAACGGATGATTTCTCCGTCGTTTTCTAGAAAATCTATAACCGGCTTGTCCAGTCCGGTAAGTGACTTGTAGCGATCGTATCTGCCGGGATTATGTACGGCTCTGCAATCAAATACAAACCCTCCACCGTTGCCCGACGGGTCTTCCGGTATACCTTTCTTGTAAGAAAAGCTTTTTACATTGACTACCAATGTACTGGCGGGTGAACTGGCAAACTGCGGTAATTCTGTTAGTTGCCTGAGTACACTGCATAAATACGGGTATTCAGGGAAGGAATCAGTCAGAAGTTTTCTTAAATTAGCGATGGCATAAGGAATGCTTTGCAGAAAGTGTTTTTTCTTTTCAAAATATCCTCGGAAACCATAGGCACCCAACACCTGCAAGGTGCGAAACAGTACGAAGTGTTTCAGCTGGGCATAGAACTCGTCATCATCTACTGTAGTATAGCGTTGGAGTTCATCCAAATATTCCGACAGTAATTCCTGACGGATTTCATCCGTGAAATTAGCCTTTGCCTGCCATAAGAACGAAGCTATGTCATAGTAATAAGGTCCTTTTCTTCCTCCTTGAAAGTCTATGAACCATGGTTGGCTTTCATGAATCATAACATTTCTGCTTTGAAAGTCACGATACATAAAAGTGGACGATTCACTCTGTAGCAGCACACGGGCTAAAGACTGATAATCATTCTCCAGCAGGTCTTCTTGAAATACGATGCCGCTAGGCTTTAGGAAACAGTATTTGAAATAATTCAAATCCCAAAAAATACACCGTTGATTAAAGGCGGGCAGCGGATAGCAGCGTGAAAAGTCAAAATCTTTCGCTCCTGCAAATTGAATGGCAGGCAACAGTCGGACAGTCTTGCGCAACAGGTCTTTTTCCATAGGTGTGTAATGCTGGGTATGCCGTCCGTTTTCTATGGCATCAAATAGAAGTGTGTCGCCTAAATCTTCTTGCAGATAAAGCATATGGTCGTCCGACACGGCTACTACCTGAGGTACAGCAATGCCTTTTTGGCGAAAATGGGCAGCCATATAAAGGAATGCCTCGTTTTCTTCTTTCGACTCGCCGCTTACACCAATGAAAGAGGGGGTACCCGACAGCCGAAAGTAGCTGCGGTTGGAACCGGATGTAGGTAATTCAATGACAGAAGTCGGTTCGATGCCGGTGTATTTAATATAGAGTTCTTTAAGTTGTTCTGTTACCATTATCGAGTTAGTTTTGCGATTCTTGATTTATATTGTAGTTACAAAAATAAGAAATAAAATCAGGAAAGCCTTGTTTCTTTCAGAAACTTTTTACTACCTTTGCCGCATACAAGAAATGGGATTTGCGGCAGTAGCTCAGTTGGTAGAGCATCAGCTTCCCAAGCTGAGGGTCGCGGGTTCGAGCCCCGTTTGCCGCTCACATTGATAAAGAGGGAGTTACAAATTAAAGGTAACTCCCTCTTTTATATTGGTTATCACTTAATTGATATGATATGAAAAACTGGAGAGAAATCAGGCAGGACATTAAAGAGGCTATGGAAGATGCATTCTACGACTGTAAGGTGAAGTATTACAAACCGAAGGATGGTGATTATGCTTATTTTAAAGTTGAAATAGACGACCTGCTTGTGACGGAAACCGAGGTAGAATCCGCCCTGGAAGAAGTTATGGTACATCATGTTTTAGAACCAGAGTGGTACAGAGAGGGAGAGGTTCATTTAATAGCCTATTGGGATGATGGTGAGTGTGAATTTTAATTAGAGCATACATGGATAAATAAAATAGCCTGCATTGTGTTTTTGCAGGCTATTTTATTATGCGCTCAAAGGCTTTATTTTATTCCCATTCGATGGTTGCATTCGGCTTCGGCGACATATCGTAGCAGACACGGTTCACATTTTTCACTTCTTTAAGAATGCGGTCCGTAATCTTCATCAAGATAGGCCAGTCCACCGGTTCGATGGTAGCTGTCATGGCATCCACCGTATTGACTGCACGGATAATTACCGGCCAGTCGAAAGAACGGGCATTATCGCGCACACCCACTGACTTGAAGTCGGGCACCACGGTAAAGTATTGCCATACCTTCTTGTCCAATCCGGCTTTCTGGAATTCTTCGCGCAAGATAGCATCCGACTCACGGACAGCTTCCAAACGGTCGCGTGTAATGGCCCCCAAGCAGCGTACACCCAGACCAGGACCAGGGAACGGCTGGCGGTAAACCATTTCATAAGGCAAGCCCAGTTCCAAACCGCAGGCACGTACTTCGTCCTTGAACAACTGACGTAGCGGTTCCACCAATTCAAATTTCAAGTCTTCGGGCAGACCACCTACATTGTGATGTGATTTTACCATCTTGGCAGTCTTCGTGCCACTTTCCACGATGTCGGGATAGATGGTACCTTGTCCTAAGAAATCGATACCGTTCAGCTTGCGTGCCTCTTCTTCGAACACACGGATAAATTCGCCGCCGATGATTTTACGCTTCTGTTCCGGATCAGCTACACCGGCCAGTTTGGTCAGGAAGCGTTCAGTCACATCACAGTAAATCAGGTTTGCCTTCAGCTGGTTGCGGAATACTTCCACCACATCTTCTGATTCACCTTTACGCATTAAACCATGGTTCACATGCACACATACCAAATTATCGCCAATAGCCTTGAGCAGCAAAGCAGCTACTACCGAGCTGTCTACACCCCCCGACAAAGCCAGCAATACCTTCTTGTCGCCTACCTGACGGCGCACCAGTTCAACTTGGTCGGCCACGAAATTCTTCATGTTCCAATTGGTTTCAGCGTGGCAAGTATCCAGTACAAATCCCTTCACTGCTTCCTTCACCGCTTCCATATCATCAGTAAAGGCAGGAAGTTTCACTTCGCAAAGGGCTTTGTCATGGCCGGCAGCCATCACCGGAATACCCAATTCATAAATACCCGGAAGTACATCAATCTCCACTCCGTCGATGACATTGTTCGGACCTCCATTAATAATAATACCCTTTACATTGGGTAACGCCTTCAGTTCATCTACTGTAATATCGTGAGGATAAATCTCACTATATACTCCTAACGCACGGATGGCACGAGCCACCACCGTGTTTTCATGACTACCCAGGTCAAGAATGACAATCATATCCTGTTTCATCTGATTATAAATCTAAAAAATTATGTATTGTTTTAGTTGCTGTTCTCAAAATTTGGTGTAAAGTTAGTAAAAAAAGAATTTCGTGATGAATCAGAACCCGCAAAAAAAATCATTTTTCTCCTGGATACCTTGTTTTTGCTATACTTATATAGCAATTCTGCAACTAAAAATAGATTTTATACTTACAGTATAAACCCATGGGAATGTGGATAATTAGTTGCCTTTAGTGCTTTCGAATCGGCCTTCCATACCTTCTCCTGAAGATATGTTGTTATTCTCTTGCATAGCCCTCAGTTCACCTTTCACCCCTTTCATCTTGATTATCAGGAGGTGAATGGTGAATGGTGAAGGATAGGATTTTTTGGGAACAGTGAGTGAAAAGTACTGCCTGTTTCTGAAATTTTTATGGCATTAGAATTTATTTTTATGCCGTTAGATTTTTTCTGATGGTATCCGATGAAATTTTACCTGTAGGTTTGCGGATTTTTCTCCATGGATTCGGCTCCGTAAATGACAGCTTTCTGAGTCCAAATCCATGGACTTTTCATCCTGAATCCATGGACGGATAATTCCTTCTCCTTGGTGCGAAAAATTAAACACTTCAAAGGTCGACTCTGATAGATTTTCGCTGATTATATTTGCAAAAAAACTTGACTTCAGCTTTTTCGTGCAGTATATTTGCTCCCTGTTTAAATCTAACTCTTTATGAATATGTTTTCTTATTTCTGGCGTCTTTGGCAGGCGCGGCAGCTTGCGGTTTCTGCTGCTACTTCTTCAAAAACCGCGGGTACTGACCGCATGCTTCAGGGCTTGCAGCAGTTGTGTGCTACCTTGCCGCAAGGTGAGGCGGAAGTATGGCTGCGCCATGGCCAGGTTACTATCTCGCTGCACTGGAATCCGGCGGAAAAACCTCAGGAAATTGCAGGGGAAAAACCTCAGGCATCTGCCGGCTTGTATTTCTTGCTCAGTGGCCGGAATGAGGAGGTGAAGTATGCTGAGTTCGAGGAAGTTAAGTCGGTTGTTTCACCGCAAATTACTGATATTCAATCTGAATGTAAGGCGGAAAAAGATAAGCCGAGCCGACAGTTGAAGTCGCTGAAACAGCTACTCAGCTACCTGCATCTGCATTATGCCTTCCGTTATAACCGCCTGACCGACCGCACCGAATGCGCGTATCTTTCGGAAGAAGAGGACGGTCATGAACTTCGCTACCAGCCGGCCGATAACCGCGTGCTCAACAGCATCAGTCTGCAGGTAATGCAGGCCGGCATTCCCTGTTGGGACCGCGACGTGAAGCGTTTTGTGGAGTCGGCCGAGATTCCGTCTTTTCACCCGTTTACCGCTTATATGGAACAGTTGCCGGAGTGGGATGGGGTAGACCGCGTGGCCCCGTTGGCACGCCGCGTTTCCGACGATGAAATCTGGGTGAAGTCCTTCCACCGCTGGATGCTGGCCACGACTTCGCAATGGCTGGAATATGGTAATAAAACCAAACGGGCCAATAGTGTGGCGCCGCTGCTCATCAGCACCCGCCAAGGCTTGGGGAAATCCACCTTCTGCCGCCTGTTATTGCCTGAAGCATTGCAGGATTATTTCACGGACAGTTTCGACCTTACTAATCCGTCGTCGGCTGAAAACAAGCTGGCTTCCTTCGGTCTGATTAACCTCGATGAGTTCGACCGCTTGCCGGTCTCCCGCATGCCGCAGCTTAAGAACTTGATGCAGATGGAGCGGCTAAACATCCGCCTTGCCTACAAGCATAGTGGCGAGCCCTTGCCCCGCATCGCCAGCTTTATCGGCACGAGCAACCGCCGCGACCTGCTGACCGACCGCAGCGGCAGCCGCCGCTTTATCTGTGTGGAAGTGAGCCGTCCTATCGACTGCACCACACCCATTGACTACGACCAGCTCTATGCCCAACTGAAACACGAACTCCTTCACGGTGAACGCAGCTGGTTCAGCAAGGAGGAAGAAGCTGAAATCCAGCAGGCCAACGAAGCCTTCTACCGCGTTACACCGGCCGAAGAACTCCTCGGCGACACCTTTCAGCTCTGTGACCCGCACGAAGAGGGCGCCCACCTACTATCGGCCGCTCAAATCTATACCACGCTGAAAAGTCAGCATCCGGCCGCCCTGCAGGACTGTACGCCCTTGGCTTTCAGTAGAATGTTAGCCCAGATAGGGAAGCGCGTGCATACCAAGCATGGCAACGGGTATTGGGTCAAGGTACAGGGGTAAGGGGCAGTCTCAAACAATCCGGACTTTCATACCTTCCTTTATCAGGTTATCAGCAGAACTGGAGCACGAATGGGCTGTACATACGGTATTATTTAGTTTCAAACTATACTGGGCACTGTAAGATTTAACAATAAAACGACGTATCTGGCGCATTCAACATTTGCACCAGATACGTCTGAATCTATCAGCTGAGCTTCTTACCCAAGCGGAAAAGGATAGAATACTGCTCATCATCGGTCCCTTCGTTCTCAAGCCAGTAACCTACTTCGGTTACTGCAAAGTGCAGGCATTGCGTCTGACTTTCGTTTTGCAGTTTGATGGCCTTTACGGGATAGAGGCTTTCGTCTTCCTGTAGCATGGCATCCATCTCATCGGTGTCGTAGAACAGCATATCATCGCCTTCCTTGAATTCCTGGTAGTTCTCCCATTGTAAACTCATCGCCTGATTGGTGAAGGTCATTACAAAGGTGTCGTTCTCAATGTGGGGAAGAATGCGGTGTACCCGATGAGCCGACGGCAGTTGGTTTTCATCGAGTTCATACTCAAAGAGATTAAGCTTGCCTTTCACGTTCAGGATGGGTTCGTCAAATACATAAGCATTCTCCAATTGCCACTGCTGGCAGCCCTCTTCCGCCCACATGGATTCGCTTTCGGTAGTTACCCCCACCACATCGACATAGCCGATGATGGCCGATGTCGGCAATTCTTCGGGGTAGGGCATCCAGCCCAGATCGGCCGCATTCAGCAATTTGCCCGCCAGGTACGATCCGGTCTTTTGAGCCCAAGACTTGGGCAATTTGGCAGACGATGCGTGAATCAATATTCGGCATGGAAGCTGCACCGGTTTCCAGGTTCTGTTTTCAATATCTTTCATTCCGCTACAAATCAGGGATGCCCAAGGTTGTCTGACTGAGAGTGTTTTCATAATCATTCTTTATTTAGTCGTTAAACAATCATTCGATTTATTTATGCTTTCAGCAACTTGGTTGGCTCACCATATCCAGTAATGAACACCATCTGACGAGCACGAGTGATTGCTACGTAAAGAAGGGAACGAATTCCAGCCAGATATTCTTTCGTCTCGGCAGCATCCATTGAACAGAAAAATGAATCTTGCGTTGCTTCTGATGGCATGCTCTTCTCGTTGATACCAATAAGAATGACAACACGATATTCCAAACCTTTGAGGGCATGTAGTGTTGACAATGATATACCATCTTTATCACCCTTTTTTGCCCCCTTCACAATTTCACAGTATTTAATATGGTTTCTATGGAGTGCATCCTCTATATCGCGAAATAATTGGCGAGTGCGGGAAGCTATACAGATATCTTCCAGCTTAATGTTTGCGTGCTCTGTACAGAGTTTGATATATTCAAGTACCTGCTTAACTTCTGTAGCTGATGATTCGCATAAAACATATGAAGGCTTTTCCCCGTGTACCAAAGAAATATACCCTTTATTGTTTTCTTCGCCACCGTCCAGATCATCATACTTTACTCCCTTAATGACGGATACTGCCATTTTTTTGATTTCTTCGGTAGTACGATAGTTTACTTTTAATTTCATACTTCTTTTGCCTCGGATATTGATGCCTGCGGCCGTAAAGTTAATCTTGCGTCCGCTATAGATACGTTGGAACGGATCGCCTGTCAAGAAGAGGTCGTTATGACCTTCTGCCACCAAAGCACGCAAGAATCGTAATTCTGGGTTAGAGAAGTCCTGAAACTCATCAGCGACAACATTCGTATAAGGATGAATGTTATTCTCAGTCAGATAACTAGTGACGAGGTTGAATAACTCTAAGCGGTCAATCGCTTTGCGTTGTTGCTTCAAGGCTTCATATTTCTCCTTTAATTTCCATATTTCAAGGCGTTGCTTACGAGAGATAGATTTGCTGCGTCCAGTACGAACCTGAGTAAGATAGTCCTTCACTGTCTTATTGTTATTGTAGATGATTACATCTATGTACTCGGCATGAAGGAACTCTTCATCAAACTCAGAAACTTCGTTATCCAATACTTCACTCCACAACATTTTTGAATGATCATCATCATACATATTACGTACATTGAAGCCTGATGGTAGAATTTCATATTGCTCGGCCAACTTAATCAAAATCTGGTCGATATTATCCAATTCATAACGAGTGGATTCAATCTTCAGATTCTTGGCTTGGTCTGTGAGATACTTAACCAAAGAATGGGTGTAAGTGGTGAACAGCACCCTGACATTCGGCTCTTGACAGAGTTTTTTAAGGCGATGCAAAGCTGCAATAGTCTTGCCTGTACCGGCAGAACCACTTACCTTAACAGTTCCTTTGTAGTCGCTGTTTACGAGTTTGCTCTGTGAAGGATGGAGGAACAATTGCCATTTTTCCATTCCTTTTTCCATGATTTCAGCGAGACATTCATCATCCGTGATCTCAATGAAACGGCGTTTGTTGTTATTGGACAACAATGAATCTTCGCCATCCTTTGCTTTACCCTCATTGATTTCATCGATGATATCGTCAATTTCAACGCCATCGAAGAGCGCAAAGATATTCTCGTATGCATCTTGCGGAAGGTTCTTTTCAGCAGCATCAAGGTCGTTCAAGTCCTTGATTTGCTTTACCAATTCAAGAAGTTCTTCAGGAATACCAATTTCCAGCAACTTCTCATCAGGAATACCTGTAAGCATAGAAGGTGCTGTTGTGGCTTCTGTTTCAGCAGGAACAGGTGTAAAGTTAGCCTCCTCAATGGTTACAGGCATAATTTGGCAGGTCTGCGTGTGTTCATTCCATACAAACTTCTTATTTTGAGCCCATCGGTATGCAAGGTCATGCTTGTCTACGTAGAGAAGCATGAAGTTGTCTTGTCCCAATGAACCCAGAATGGCACGATACTCGCCATCCACTCTGGCAGAGCGTAGAGACGAATCTCTAAACTGAGCGATTGATTCTAAGTGAATAGCTGCAGAAGTAGAGTTTTCACGAAACTTGCGTTGAAAGTCTCGTATTTTCTGCTGGATGTTTCTTGGCAGTTCTGTGAACTTGTCAAAGAACGAATCAGAAAGAAATAGTCTCATATATTAGTTGTTTTTTATTTCATTTATATTAAATGTTTCCGGAGTATAGACTGTGAATCCATGATCAATAAACAGCGTCATTTCGTCTTCTCTACCTTCAAAGTCATCAATAACAATATTCTTATCATCAATCTTGATGGCTGCTTCGGCAATAATGATGTCATCTTTTCTCAGTTCATATCCACCGTCTGTATCAAATTTGACACCATTGTTTACTAAATCTGTGACAATGTCTTCCAGCCCAGGGAACAATTCTAGGATCTCAGTCAAGTTGATGCTGTTGCCCTGATGAGCTACCGAAGATTGGTTGCTGAAGAACTGCAGGATGTTGTATCTACGCCAGAAGTCCTCCCAAATTTCCTTGTTAATCTTATCCAAGCCTTGCTTTAATTCCCAGTTGTATCTCACACTGTTTCCCCAATCTTCATTTTGGTCAAATGGAACCCAAGCAGATCCCGATACCAAAGGATTACGAGGGATAAATTGGGTTTTTGCAAAGAAGTGGTAGTTCTCTGCATCCGCATCAGAAATGTCTGCATATTGATTCTTGGCGTTCTCTTCCAAGGCCATTTCTATTGAATCATAGGCAGCGAGATATTGATCCTCATCCGTCCAACAAGAAGCAAGATAGGCAAATATTTCTTTTTTCAATGTTTCAACCTCAGGATGAGTCAATGCGAAGATAAAGCGACTCAGTGAATCTTTCTTTCTCCAGAAGGTGTTTTCAAATTCAGCCAGTAAATCTCCATTAGGACTTGATACGAACAAGTCATCCATAGCTGTGGTTTCATCCGGTTGGATATAGGGCTTAATATCCGACCACGTCAATGTCCAACTCAATCGAGGTTCTCTGTCTGACAGCCGAATGGCTTCACGTCTTTTGAAGTCGTTATAGAATCCCATGCTGTTTTCGCTAGCGTGGTACGCATAACCATCCAGGTATACAGACCATTGAATGATGGTGCGAGGGTCCATTTCTTCTCCTTTTACTTTTGCATAGCTGCAGATGAACTGGAAGTCTGGCTTTGTCACCTGAGATACGCCTAGAGAAGGACCCAGACGATATTGGGGTGTTACAGCATATTTGATTTCCATGTCATCGTCGGTGATGGTTAATTCGTAGGTGTAGGTCTCATTGATAGCATCCGCTTTACGTGTCCACGTCCAGTTGTTATCTTTAGCTACCTTCTCCATGGTTTTGACGAAAAGGCTTTCCAACTCACTATCCTCAATTCTACCAGAAGTAGTGATAGTTCCCACACTTCCATGGATGTCTTCCCAATTGTTGCTGACGCACTCATCATAGATTTCCTTGAAGAGTTGCTCGGCACGTTCCCGACTGAGATTCTGACGTTGCCATTGATTACCGTAGGAGAGGATACAATGGTAGCAACCGTCTTTACCTTCTAAGCGGCATTCACAGTCGCGGATGTGTTCGTAGCTGTGGCGAATCAACTCTGTGAACTCGGTCTTGTCATACAACTTTGACAGGTATCCAGTACCACCAGGGATGGTATCATAGATTACCAGGTAGTTGTCAAAGTTCTGTGTGGCTTTGTTATACTCATTGTATACATCAATCTTAATATGCTCAGGATTACTCTTATAGTAGTAGCGCATACCCAATTCCAAGCCGGCCTTAAACAACTGGGTAGATGCTTCTGTATCGAACAACTGCACAGGGAGCAAAACTTTGATTGCTTCCGTGTGCATGGTTCTATAGAGATATAAATACTCAAAAGTTCCCACTTCATCTTCTGCCAATGGGAATTTCACATCTTTATGGTTGCAATAGGGGTAATGCAAGTCTTTAGCCTCTTCTTTGCCGTAGAGCACAGACGTTGTTTTACCACAATACTTACAAGTAACAAAGCCTTTTAAAGAGATATGCTGAGTCTTGTTTATTTCAGTAGGATCAGCCAGTTGCTCCTTATTGCCATAGTTTACCTCTGTCAGTTTCACATCTTTGCAAAACTCCATACCGAATGAAACATTTTTCAAACCGTAAGAAGATACCGGACCTTTATGGTTGAACTGGAAGTGCTTGATGGTATGGAAACGTTCCTGTTCACGGTCTTCCTTAGAGTCATCCATGACGGAATCATCCTTAAAGACAGAGGTTGTGGCCGTGGTGAATTTCAAGTACTTATGAGAGTTAGAATGCCATGATTCACTGCCGCACTTAGGACAGAGATTCATCGTGAATTCAGGCGTACCTTCTTCAGCGATTGCATCACATTCCGAGCAGAAGCGCATCGTTTTCAGAGAGTCTGTCCGATCGTTCAAGCTCAAACCTTTTACTTGAAGTCTCATCTTTTGGGTATAAAACTTATTGCCAGGAGCCAATTCACGAATGCCTTGAGAAGCTTGTCTAACCAGTTCCAAGGTTTTGGGTTCAGGTGTGTTGGCTGCATCATCACCCAACGCAGGGCGAGAGAAAATGGTGGCAGATAATTTTACTCCCGTTTCAGGGAAAGCATAATTGGGCAATAAGCCCGCGTTAGTCATAAATTCCACCACACTCTGCTCCTTCAATGCTTTTTCGCGTGAACGCAGTGCTTTGTTTTGGTCTTGAATATCTTTGCGTCTGGCTTCATCATTCATTGGAATGGCATCCAAACGTTGTTTCAACTCCTGCTTTTCTTCCTTGATGTGGATAAGCTGTGTAATCAAATGGTCGAACTCATCCATCACTCGCTGGATGAGCGTACCATCCGTCACAATCTCAAACAGATTGTCCAAAACTTCTTGGGCACTTGCAGGGTATTGCTTGCGGAAATTCTCCGTTAATAGGACCTGATGGACTTTGATAAATTCCGCTATACGATTCACGAAGAAGTTGGAATCAGTAAGCAATTCAAAGCCCATGTGCAAGAACTCGATGCGAGCCGGGATGATGTTATTCTTATCACTGCTGGTCCAAGAGTCAATGCTGTAAGCAAAGAAGTGGCGACGAAGAATATCCTTCGCTTCCAAGAAGCAACCGGGAGTAGATACCGTGCCTTCCATCATAGATAGAGGTTCGGCAAAATAGAACATATCGTGCTTACCCGACTTGGCGTAGTTCAGTACCAGTGCCGAACCTTCTTTACGTCCAGCTCGGCCCACACGCTGCAGGAAGTTGCTGGGTTTGGGAGGAATGCCGGTGTTGGCTACCACATTCAAATCACCGATATCAATACCCATCTCCAAGGTAGAGGTAGCCGTCAGCACATTGGTTGAGTGTGCTGTCGGATGATTTTTAAATTCGTTCTCCACCTCTTCACGTATCTTTCGATCGAGAAGTCCTGTATGCTCGTGAGCATAAATGCGGGGGGAAAGGTCGCGGTTATATACCTTCTTATAATAGTTGTCACCGCTTGGCTCGTACACAGCATACTTACCTTGTACGCATTTATAGTCCAAGCAATGTGTCTCTTCTGTCAATGTGTCGCTCTTGGCTACACACATTCTTGATTCACAGATGTCGCACTTGATGACGTTCACGGACGGTTCAATGTAGAGCGCATCCGGTCGAATGGCATAGTTGGCTATTTCACCGGCCATCTGTTTGTCAAGAATCATGCATTCGCACATCGTGTCGAGCAACTTGATGTAGAAGTCGTTAATCTGTTCAGGATTCAGCGCAAAGATGATTCCTGCTGGAGTCATTAAGCTCTTGACAAAGTACATGCTATACCAGTTTACTTTGTTGCCACGTCCAGACATCGTAGTTACATCCAATACTTCGTCATTGGTGTTTGGACGCTGGTAGCCCATCATGTGAGGAATACGGTTGCGACCAAAGCGCTTATGTAAGAAATGCACTTTCTCCATTCTTGGCCAGTTGAGCATGACCGTCTTGAGCTGTTTCGTACGAAACAACTGCAAGAATGCATGGTCAATGCCTCCACGGCTACGTAAGCGGTGGAGTATGCCATTGGCAAAACTGATAAACAGCATCTCGTTGTCTGCCACGAAATGAAGATTACTCTCTTCAGAGCGCAGCCAAGGTTCCATCTTGTGAAATACCAATCTCAAATCACTCTCTTTAAAATAAGTAGCACTGGAACCCATTTTTTCGAGGGTACGACCACGTTGTGACATGAACCCGAATTCAGAACAGATTTCCCAATCCACCCGAAGGTCGAATTCAGCCTTGAATTTATCGGTCAGTTCTCCCGTATTCGTGTCTCGATACTGCTTGCTCAAGTCCAATTTTTCAATCAATTCACCCGGTAGGAATCGATAGTAATATTCATCTCCTTCCAGTTTTTCTTTCCAATAGGTCTTGAAGCCTTCCTGTAGTTCCCGAAGAGATACGGCATGTCCCACGGTATTGAGATACTGCTGAATACTTTGACGGAACAGGAAACGGAAGGTACGTACCTCATAGAAGCCAGCCAGGTGTGCTGAATCTTGTACCGAATTGCTAAAAGTGAGCGTCTTACGCGCACGGATGTCTTTGGAATCAAAGTCACTCGACATCACCTGACTTACCGCTACAGAAGATAAGGTGGATGTACGATGGCCGACAATGGAAAGTGATTCGTTCATACATAGCGGACATTTGGTGTCCAGCTTCATATTCTTACCTCCATAGAATGTTCCTCTACGTGAAGCATACACACTCATCACCTTTTCATCCGTACGTGAGCCAATGGTCAAATCATCGGGGTGTATGTAAAAGTCGCCATGCTCTATCATGTCGGTGTTCAGATAGTCATCGATAGGCTGGTGAGCACTTGTCTTGGTGTTCATCAGACGGATATCCTTATCCTTATTCATGAATGCCTGGCTGATCTTTGATGCATCCGTAGCAAATTTCTGTTCCGATTCTTTCTTCATTGTCAGCCAGCCGCTGGAACCGCAGTCGCGACAATAATAGATAGGCAAGGAAATCCGGTCGTCATGAGGAATCGCATCACGCCATGTAAATTCCACTTCCGGCTGTACGAAACGTTGGATACCGCTCAATTCACGCTGCCACAGTTGAATCTGCAGATACAGCATCGGGAACTTAGCCTTGTCGTTGCCAACCTTTGATTCGGAAATCAGAGCGAGAAGCGATTCTACCACATTGCGGGCATAGGTCGGATTGGTTCGGTTGAGCGCCAAGAATCTGTTGTTTTCTTGACCCAACTCTTGCATCAAGTCTTGTAGACTTAAGATACCTTTGCTGGTAACGGTCAAGAGGTCTTTTACAATTTGGAGTTTTTTTACTCGTTCTCCTATCTCCAAGGGGTTATTTGCACAACGAGGCAACCAGATGGTTCTTACCTGGTTGAGGTACTCTTCTGTACTATTTGTATTCTCCAAGGATAACTTCTTCAGCTGTACATCACTCGGTATATAGTTATCCAGGTTTTCCTCAAAGAATTCAGAAACAGGCACACGATGCTCCTCAATGATGCTGCTTTCAAAGAACTTCTCTCCAAACACGTCGCTGGCATAATCACAAAGCAGACGCTTGGACTCTTCGCCGTTGCCGATGGTGGCACTGGTACCCACAGGAGTCAACCAATCTTGCGGAATAGCTAGCTTCAGTTTGAGACGGCGAATCAGGTTGGCCACATCAGTACCCTGAGCTCCGTCATAGGTATGGAGTTCATCCAATACGATAAAGCGAAGCAGGGGCTCCCGTTCGCCCAGGTTACCGTCCCAGAGTTTCATGTAACGTTGCTGCATCAAACCATAGTCGAGCATTTTGAAGTTGGTGAGCAAGATGTCGGGCACGTCATTCACAATCGATTCCCGATTTTCAATGATGTGATGTTCACCCATCTGAGTAGGATAGTTTTTGGCATCTTCGCCTTCGCCGATGAACAAACCTGCCGTGACTTTTCCTTTGAGTCTTTCATCGCCCCAAATGGTCTCAGCCAAACGCTTGGCTTGGTCGCTGGCCAACGCATTCATGGGGTACATGATGATGACTTTCACCCCTTTCTGACGTTCTACTCGATTCATCTGATAGACATAGTCGAGAACGGGGTAAAGGAAACACTCGGTTTTACCGGAACCGGTACCCGTTGTCAATAGGGTAGGCTCTGGCTGATGGCCACCGTGCGTGGTCAACTTCTGGAAGGCTTGTATTTGATGCAGGTGAGGTCGGAATCCAGGTTTGATGTCCAATGAGATCTCTTCGTCCTCGGCTGCTTTCACAAAGGGCGTCTTCAAGGAAACATAAGGTCCCTTGAAGAGACCGGTTCTCTCGTCTTCGATGAAACGAAAGAATTCTTTGCCTACATCCGAATCTTTAAAACGGAAAGTGGCTCTGAGGTACTGCAGCACAGCAGTACGAACCTCGTATGCTTGATGTAGCGGTAGCATAGGTAAAAGGATTAAGTTCGGTTATTCATTTAATAGCTTCTCCAGTTCTTCTTTGGGTGGAAGCACCTTCATCAGCTCTTCATCCATCTCGTCTGCCGTTTTATACGTAGCCACCCCCATGGGTTGACGAAAATCTTGCATGATGTATTCCACGTAAGCCTTGTCGGCACTCTTGCAGAGAATGATACCGATAGGAGGTTCCTCTCCCTCGCGGCGATCATCATCGTTGAGGATGCGTAAATAGCTGCTGAGTTGGGCCAGATAGGCGGTTTTAAACTTGCCTTTCTTCAACTCAAAAACTACGAGGCGCCTCAAGTCGCGATTGAAAAACAAGAGATCGATCCAATGGTCATGGCCTAATTTGTCATAGTGCACTTGGCTGCCATTGAAGGTAAAACCTTTGCCGAAGGTCATAATAAAGTTTTTGATGTTGTGTACGATACTTTGTTCAATGACCCGTTCGTCCACTTCTTCATCCCGCATGCCCAGTTCTTCCACATTGATGAAGTCGAGTAGATACTCATCCTTGAACATTTGAATAGCTCGATAGGCCTGTTTGTATTCAGGAATGGTTGCGAGAAAGTTGTTGGGCATCTCTCCTTGGTGATGATACAAATCCTTCTTGATGATACCTGCCAGATCTTCCGCTGTTACCTTATAATCGGCAGCATATTGTATGTAGAATAGGCGTTCATTCCAGTCTTTTGTTTGGGATAGAATGACGATGTGATGCGTAAAACTTATGCTTAGAAATGGTACTAATGGGAAATTGTCTAAATTCGTCAGTTGTAACTGACGAATTGTATCGTTCTCGTTATCAGTTGATTGATTATCTTCTTGAATGCCGACTGACGGTGTAGCGCCCAATTCGTCAGTCGTAACTGACGAATTAGATTCTATGCCATTCCATGCTTCATAGAAAGCTCGCATATTCTTCAGATTGGTTTCACCAAAGCCTCGCAATCCAGGAAGTTCATCTCGTAGATGTTGACTGATGGATTTTAATATGCCGCCACCCCAATTCTTATTTCGGGTATTGTTGGATATATAGCGGCCGATGCCATAATACAGAGCCAGCTGCTCTTGGTTGACTGCCTTAGCGGCACGGGCTTGGCTTTGCAGGATCGCTGTTTTCAGTATATTGACAGCATCAGACATTTGCTGTGTATCTTTTTTTTCTATCTTTTTATCCATAATCATTCTTTTTCTTTCGGAGTGAATACTGTACTGAAGTGAGCCCAAGCGCGGCGGTAGTCGGCTATGCGGTCACACTTGGTGTAGGGGGCATAGTAGGTAACCTGTTGGCCGCCGTAAAGTTCACTCTTTTGCGGATCGATGGTATGCGTATGCGTGGACGAGGTACCTGCATAGGTATTCTCGTCTATCTGTTCTCCTCTGATATCTTCCCAACCGAGCATACCAGTCTTGGCATTGCGCTTGCGGTCGAGACCCACGCCAGTCAGTCCCTTGGAGCAGGTGAATACGATATTTCCCTTCTGGTCGTACCAGGTGTCTGCCTCGTTCTGCTGAAGGACGGGGAATTGGATGGTGTAAATCATTTCCAAGTCTTCCAACGTCAAACCCAAAGCCATAGCGGCGATTACGTCTATCTCTACCAAGGCCATGCGACGCTCGAAGTAGTTGCGCAAGGGAATGTCCCATGCCCAGTCTTCGTGCAGCTGGTCGAATGGCTTAAGGCGAGGGTCATTGAGACTCCAGGTCTCCTGTTTGTAGGCTTCATTCCATACTTCTTGCCAAAGGTCTGCGTAATGGACTGTGAGGCAATTGAGGAGGAGGGTACGGGCGAATAGTGATGGTTTGAATTTATCTGAAATTCCCAAAGGGAAGCCGTTTATACGATTAATACGTACATCGCTTATTTTTAAGCTTTTTACGTAAAAATCCCAAGTGGTTGAAGAACAGCAACCAGAAAACTCCACTAAGTCGTTATAATTGTCGAATGTAATAGACACTACTCCACCTATATGGGCTGAATTTGGTGGAATAATCACACCAGATAACGAACGCTCAGAATCCGATCCTATCTGTCTTCTAAATGCTGCCTTATAGTAGGAAAACCAATCATCGCACATAGTTCTATCAGTTCCTTCTGCCTTATAAAAGCCCAGAAACAAATTTCTAAAATCTGATGTTGGAATATTAGGGATGTAATTAGTCCTTGCTAAATAGGAATCTGACACCATATTGAGATCTATTATATCGTAGTCTGAATTTAGTATACACTTTTCTCGTGGAGTCTTATATAAAGGATTTGCCACAAAAATATGAGGTCCACTGAAAATCATCTCCATATTATTGCTATTTGCCCATTGAGTGCACCTTATTATCTGCTTTTTATCTACAGAAATCGTTTCATTAAGACCTTCTGTAATAATTGCATTATAATCTATTACATGTTTCTTAAAATCAGAAAATCTCTTTATTATATTTAGAATTTCCTCGACGTGAATAGAAACCAGTTTAGCACTTTCCCAATCACTTCCACTTTCAAATGCATCAGACATCACTTTCAATTCCTTGTCTGTAAATGTCACAATTCTGTTTTTATGACCTGCGATATTCCATTTCCCATTTTTCCCTTTTTTACCTTCGCATAGTCCATGCCCATCATGCGCAAAACAAGCGTCCACAGTACTCGGATGGAACAAATTGCTGAGCGAAGCGAAGCGCGGTGATGAACTTCGGCGAGGGCCGAGAAGTTGATCACCATACACCGTATGGTGATCAACTTCGGCAAAAAGCCGAAGTTCATTTTGGTACTGAAAATGGTAACGCAAACGCTTGTAAAGTTCACGCCTAAGTGGTTGCCCTTTTGGGTCGTCATAGATACTTTCAGGCGTTAACAAGCCTATATATCCATTTTCATCAGAAGCCAAATCCATGCAATTCTCCAGCACACATTTATAAAGGTTTGTATGCTGACCCACAAGCAAAGGATAGTTGCTGTATGCATTCATGAATGTAGAACTACATTCAATTTCAATTTCTTCTGAACGATAAAGCTCTTCGGTTGCCGGAATCTGCTTAAACATCTGGTTGCGCATCTTACGGACATCCGGTGCCGATACTTTACGTATAGCTACCTCAGGGTATTTCTCAGAGAGGATACCTTGTTCATCAAATTCCAACTTGAGCCATGGCGGATTACCACAAATAATATCAAATCCATCCCTTAGCCAGAATACCTCGATGAACTCCAGCATAGGGTGGAAGAAACGATAGCGAGCAGACAGTTGCTCCACTATTTTAAAACGACGAGGTTCTTCGTCTGCAAAGAGTGAATCATTTGCATGCGCATTACGGAGAATCTCCGTTTTGGATTGTGCAATAATTTGCGACTCTTCTTCAGAAATACGCTTGAATTCTTCGTCATTATCAAATAGAGTAGCGTCTGCCTTTTTAAGAGCGGCTTTGGTTCTTGTGTCAAGCAAAGCATCATCCACCTGGAGAAGCGTTTCAATATCTGCCCAGTACTGTTCACGGGTAGGTAGGCTCGCGGCATCTTTGTACTCCCAGAACCAAAGGGCACACCAATAGTCCATCACCAGTTTCAGTTTGTGATAGGCATTGTTGTGACCATAGCGGGTGTCAAAGAGTTCCTGCTTCTTTGCATACGATTCAGCCTGCATCTCTGCACGGAACAGCTCCTTATCATCATGATTGATGCCATCCCAAACCTCTTTACGGTTGTTGGTGCATTGCTCAATCGAAATTTGATATCTAAAGTATTCCTTTAATAAATGGTCAATCTTAGCACTAATGCGTTGAAGAATACTGAATTCGGTTGCGAGAATCGGATTGGTCCATGACTTCACGATGTCGTTCATCCGCTTGGTCTCTTCCTTATGCTTATCCTTCTGTTCCTTGATTTTGCGTACTGCCACCATCGCAGGATCGGGCAAGAGAAAGTGGTAGATGTCATTGACCGGACGATTGACACGATTGCTGAAAAATTTCACCTTGTGAGGTGCTTTTTCCCACCAGTTGGTGCCCATTTTCTTTCTACCCTGGATGGTACCATAGAATTCCTCCTTATGGTACACCTTGAGCCAAGCGCCAATAACGGCATTACCCACCGTGAGGCGATTCGCAAAGAAGGGAGTTTCCATATCCTTGTGAATCACGTTCAGCCAAAGAGACAATTTGCCCAATTCTACGGCTGTAGGGTTCAGGTCGACTCCATATACGTTGTGCGTAGCGATGTAGGCCTTCACCTTTTGCAATTCATTGCGATACTGGTCCGGAGCGATACGCCAGTTTCTTAAGCCGGCTTCCTTCTGTTGTTTCTGCTGGTATTCCAGATAAGCCACCGCCAATTGGTTGATGACTTCGTTCTGGAAAGCAGCCGCACCCATAGCGGGTTCCAGAATCTTAAGTTCCAGCAGTTCGGTGGCTTTGCGCTTGCCTTCCGCTACTTCATCAATGATGGACTTAAGGGTGTACTTCACCGTGCTTCGAGTCAGTACTTCAGGTGTATAGTAAGAAGCCGACTTTTGGCGGTCACGACCATTCAAGCGATACACGAAGGTGCCCTTAGGAAGAATCTTGGGACGTTCGTCCGCATCACAGAGAATCTCGTTGGGCTCAAAGTCATCCATTCGGCTATAAGGCACAAGGAATGTGCCTTCCTCAGGCTTGTCAGCCTTGTGTACCTCAATATAGTCTTCCTCGGCATAGAAACCACGGAAGGCCAGCAAACTCTCGTAGACCGAACCCAATTGGTTGACACCTAAGTTGGCATAGGAGATGCGACCACGGCCAAAGCGTCCATTTTTCTTGGAAAGTGAAAGAGCGCAGATAATCTCTTGCCATTTGCTGTTACGGATTTTCACGTTAGCCAGATGTCTCAGGTTCTTATTGTTGAAGAGGGGAGAGTCGATAGGACGAATTCTAAAACTCTTGTTCTCATAAACATTGGTGGCAGGGTCATAGCCATCTGAAAGCAGATGGAACAAGTGTTGGATGGTTTCGTCAAAGAAATATCCATCCTGGCTTTCCTTGCTACGCAGGTTGACCTGTTCGAGGTCGCGCAGGATTTCAAGGGAGTAGCCTTGTTTATAGATACTGTCTCCTGTAGGAAGAATCTCCAATTCCGTACGGCTTTCGGCATAGAAAATAAACAACAGTCGGTAGACGATGGTCAAACAGTCGTCCTTTACTTCCGCCTCAAAGTCATCGTTGGTTTCATCATAAGTGTTGGTCTCTGCATCATACTTGCCAAAAGGTTGGTTTACGACGTATTTCTTGTAGTAAAGCGCTTCATTGGCCAATGTTTCAACGGCATTGACTACACCTTCCTTCAAATCTTTGGTCACTTCATAAGCGTTCTTATAGCTATCTTCTACCAGCGTTTCCATCAAGAGAGTATCGCTGTCGGAAGCAAGGGTTTCTTTGGAAATCAGCAGATGGAAGAGTGCATAATATTTGCTGAACGTAGAAATGGAGGCTTGTGAAAAGAGTTCATCCAAAGAGAATTGAAGGTAAGCCCCTTGATTCCACTTCGTCTGATCCAACAAGAACAGGGTGTTACCTGCCATCATCAGGATATAATGAGGACGGCGTTCTTCGGGTAATAAGAACAGCGCATCTATAGCCTTGTTGATGACAGCAGGAGAGATGCGTAATCCCTCGGGAAGCGTAAATACTTCACTCCATTGGCCTGAATAGTAGAGTTGGTTTCTCACCATTTGTTCATTGACCTTTCCATGCTGTTCTACCTCATAATGCTGGTCAAAGAGGCCTGCAGGTTCGTTCTCACCCATCTTGATGAGGTGCTGCATTTCCATAATGAGCATGGATGTCTTTCCGCTGCGAGTGAGAATGTGACGAACCGGAACGACCGAGTTCTCCGTGTCGTTCACGGAATAGAATTGTGCATAAGGATTTTCCACGCTGTAGCCCAAAATATTCAAGAGGCGCGTATGGAAATCGTGGGTATGTTTGATGGCATCCTTCACACGAGGATTCGTGTTTAGAATGTAGTTTTTATATTTCTCGTATTCACCTTTCAGAAGCTTGTAAGGTTTGCAAAGTGCTGTCATTTCATCAGCATTCAAGCCCGATGCTTTTTGAACCTTATCTATAAAATCTTCTCCGAAATAACCCGCAGGGAAATAATCACCTACGTTTTGAATGAATCTATATTTTATGTTTTCTGCTGCCATAACTGTTAATCGTTAAAAAACACTGCTAGTACCTTGATATAAGGTTCTGTATTGTCGATTGTATAGAGGTCTTGACTGAACTGACTCTGTTTGCTGACAATCGTTTCAACCTCTTTCAATATGTCGTTGTCTTTACGGGTAATGGTAACGTTCAGGTCATCGAATAACGACAAGCTTTCTTTGGCATTAGCAGCCCATTCATTCAGTTTCTTTTTGTAGTCACGCAGTTGCTTGTCCATCTTCGCACTGAGTTCGTCCTGGCGGGGAAGCATGTAACTATAGATACCTGCTTGAACAGCATCTTTGAGCATATCCTTGAGTATGTCGAGATGTTGATCTGTTACATTCTCCGGGTAGATGGGCTGCAAGAGAGTGGAACAGGCTTTTGTAAAGTCGTCCAGCGATATGGGTTCACCACATTGTGTGAGTTTCTGCATATCCATCGGAACAACAAAGAATTTCGACAGCAAGTTTTGACCGATACCATTGGTGACACAACCATACATCAAATAGTAGGCGATGCCAGACTTGAATGAACTGTGCTTCACGACAAATGCCTGTTCCTTAGCGACAGTTGCAGCCAATTTGGTTAGCATGAACTGAATAATCGGGTGTAAGTCATAAAGCATCTGGAATCGACTCCAGGAAGGATTTTTTGATTTGCGAGAATCAGCAATGGCATCCATCACCACCTGCTTGTCGTTGCAGAGACGGAAGATTCGGTCCTTTGGCCATGCTTCATCGGGTACATCGAACAAAACTTTCTCCAGATCCTTGGATGAGGTAACCTCAATGTAGGGTTTCTCTGCATCCACTACCTTCATCTCGTCATGAGACAAGCTTCCTTTTGACTCTAGTTCAGCAGTCATATCCTTATAGAACTGCATGTCATCTTTGTAAAGAGACAACTGAGGTTCTATGAATGTTTTGTGCTCTTTTGCCGGACTCTTGGCCAATTTGAAGAATGCACCGCGTTTAGGTTTAGCGGCTGGTTCTTTCTCTTTTTTATCAAGGTAGTTATCTTCCTTGTTTTTAATGGCCTTCTCAACCAGCTTTTCTTCTTTCTTGGGATCTTGAAGGTGTACCACACTCATGGCATCGCCCAGCGTGGCATGTACCTCTTGCTCCTTCGCAACCAGTTTCTCAATCACTGATAAGTCACTGCGTACTTCTTTGTTCTTGCTTCGTGCAATGAGGTAGTAGATGTAAGGCACTTGCTTTTGGCCATAACGGTCAATACGCCCATTGCGCTGTTCGAGTGTGATGAGGCTCCAGGGAATGTCGTAGTTAAACATCCGATGACAGAAGTAATGGAGATTGACCCCCTGAGAGCCAGAATCGGTAGAGATAAACACTTTGATAGCGCTGTCTTCTTTGCCGAAGTCGTCCACATAGGCTTCCTGTTCTGTGTCGGAGAGTCCCCCATGGAAAAGAACGATTTGCTCCTCTTTGAGTTTGTAATCCTCCATTAAACGTTCCTTGAGATACCTCATGGTTTCGATACGCTCTGTAAAGACTACAAAGCGTTCATCATCCTTCTTGCCTTTCCAACCGAGTTCTTTCAGCTTGCTACGGAATGCATCGTAACGGCTGTCACGTTTGAAATCGCACAAGGTGGTGACCATCTCTTCAAGTTGAAGCAATTCATCGTGGTTGTACTCTGTTTTCTCCATGCGATTTTGGATAGACTTCAGGGCAGCACGAGGTGAAGACAAGAAGGTCTTAAAGAGGGAGAATGCAAAGAGAAGGTCACGACGTTCTTCTTCGGTTTCCTCTTTGATAGAGCGAAACTTGATGCTTTGCTGAAGTTCGAGAATTTCTTCTTCTTCATCCGACATCTCAATATCGATAGACTCTACCTTGCGTTCTTGGAAGTTCTTGCGAATTTCTTCATCTTCAATATCATTCTTAAAACGACGCACATAATATTTGGCCACATCCTCCTTGGTGTAATCGCCGTTTCTGGGGATGGAGGTAGGCTCCAGCATACGCATTAGATTGGCAAAAGATTCGGCAGTACCATTGTGCGGGGTGGCAGAGGTAAGGATAAGACTGTCGCATCGCTCAGCCAGAAACTGAGCAAGTTGACCACGTTGGCTTTCATCGTTGGCTACGGTATGACACTCGTCGATAACGATAATATCCCAACGGGTTTTCTCCAACCATGAACGGAATTTACCATTATTTTTCAATGTATCGACAGAAATAATGGTTTTGTCGTAATAGTCAAAAGGATTTTTGTTCATGGGTATCTCGGCACGGATCTTGTCTACACCTAAACTGTCCAATCGCATCAATGGGATGGAAAAACGGTTCCAGATTTCTGCCTGGAACTGTGCCAAGATACTCTTTAGCGCACACACCAAAATGCGTCGGCCTCTTCCTCTTCTAATCATCTCAGATAGGAAGATACCTACTTCAATGGTTTTCCCCAAACCCACTCCGTCGGCAATCAGCAAACGAGGGCGAGGCAGCTCCAGCGCCTTCAGCGTGGGCTCCATTTGGTAATCAGCAACATTGAATGCTCCCTTTTGTGCGATGCTTATCTTGGGGGATGAATAGCCATTACTACGAATATTGGACTCAATCATCAAGCGTGTTGCTCTACATTGTGGACTGGTATCAGCTACCAGCAAGGTGTTCTCTGGTGAGATAACCGAGATATTTTTATCAATACCGGTGTCAAAGGTGTAATACTTGTTGCTTACAAGTTCACTGAGACCTATGGCATAGATAATAGTCGAGTCTTGCGTATTGTGTTCAATACGAACAATTCTAAATTCTTCGCCACGAACATTGATGCGTTGACCTGAAGAGAATTTTGCCATTATAATTATTTCCCATTAAATATTCAACATATAAACTGATTCATTCTTTCCAGAATTGAAGTTTCAGCTTGACGTCTTCAAAGTTGGAAAAAATAATTCAATTAAATAAAGAAATAGGTGAAATAATTGTATTACATGACTATTTTTTACGATTACCTGTCAGTATTTATGCTATATAATTAGAATATCGACTGCTCGGTATAAGTGGTCAGCAGCTCCAGGGCCTTCATTCCCATTACGGAATTTCCTTTCTGATTCAAGCGCGGACTCCACACGGCCACGGCATAACGCAAAGGGTACACGGCCGCAATGCCACCGCCTACACCGCTTTTTCCGGGCAAGCCTACCAGATAAGAAAATTCACCGGCTTCGTCATAAAATCCGCAAGTCTGCATGATAGCATTGATACGCTTCACCTGCGAGCTGGTGAGTACCACATCGCCATATTTAAAGGGGGTACGGTGGTTGGCAAAGGCAAGAAAAGCTTTTGACAAATCATTGCAGCTCATCTCTAACGAGCAGAGATGAAAATAGAAGTTAAGTACCTCTTCGATTGGACCGTCAATATTGTGATGATATTTCAGTAGATTTATAATGGCTGCATTAAGGTATCCGTTGCTACGTTCCGACAGGGCTACCCGCTCATTGAACTGCAGGGTGGAGTTGCCGGAGAGCTGGCGTACAAAGTGCAGAAAGTCGTCGGCAGGGCGGGCCAAGTGGGTGTACAGAACATCGGCCACTACCAGGGCACCGGCATTGATAAAAGGATTGCGCGGGATGCCCTGCTCGGCCTCTACCTGCATCAGGGAGTTGAAGGCAGTACCCGATGGTTCCTTTCCCACACGGTGCCACAATTCCTCGCCCACCAGGCTCAACGCATAGGCCAGCGAAAATACTTTAGAGATGCTCTGGATGGAGAAGGGAGTCTGCGACTGTCCGTAGAAGTAATGTTTGTTCTTTACCGTACAGATACTGATACCAAACTGGTTGGGATCTACTTCAGCCAAGGCAGGTATGTAGTCAGCCTGCTTGCCTACAGTGGCATAGGGCTGTATTTTATCGTAAATCGATTCTAGTATACGCTGATAATCCATCATAATAGGTTGTTTTAAGGTAGCTTGCAACTGGCTTATTCGCTAATCAGTGTTTCAAAGATAGGGATATTCGGAAAAAATACCTCCTTTTTGCCGAAAAAAATTGCAGGACTTGAAATAAAGGGGTATCTTTGCAACATCTACGTGTGGCGGATGCACGCTTTTTCGTTCTTAATTCATCCGTTATTTCCCTTTCAGTCGGATACGATATCATGTAAGCCTGGGACTTGTGTTCCAAGGCATTTTTATATTTTAATCAATTTCAATATGGACATTAGTTTAATTGGCGCAAACGCCGGTTCCGTATGGAACGCATTGCACGCACACGGTGAGATGGATCTTACCAAGTTGAAAAAAGAAACCAAGCTAAATGATACGGAGGTTATTGCTAGTATCGGATGGCTGGCCAGAGAAGGTAAGGTTCAGTCAGAATCTACAAAGAAAGGTAGAAAAACAGTGGTATTGTTTTCGCTGGTTGATGAAGAAACGAAGTAAGGTTTCTCCGTTTCCAATTATTAATGTAAAAGAAGGGGTGTCTTTTGTCACAGACATCCCTTCTTTTGCTTTTATTCCCAAGCTTTATTCCTGATAGTAGTGTACCGCACTATAATATAAAACTAACGTGACAACCGCTTGCCGGAGTATCGGCCAGCCGAAGGTTCCGTCCTTGCTTCACCATCAGCTGCTTAGATAACGATAGTCCGATTCCTGAGCCACCGCTCTTGGTGGTAAAAAACGGTACAAAGATTTCCCTGGCCACTTCGGGAGGGATCACCTCGCCGTCGTTGCTTATCCAGATTTCCTGCTGACGCCACTGTATGTCTATCCGGGTGGCGCGGGCTTCTTGCGCATTTTTCGCCAGATTGATTACTACCTGCCGGAACATATTTTCATCCAGAGGCAGAGTAAGCGAGTCGGGCAGGTCGATTTGCCAATGCAGGGCAGGGTAGAGTAACGGAAGTTTCTGCATAAGTGCTCCCACAGATACGGCTTGCAACACCGGTTCTTGCAGTTGCGCAAACTTCCGGTAACTGTCCACAAATACTGACAATCCTTTGCTGGTAGTATAAATGGCACGTATGCCCTCTTCATAGGGGGTTCCTTTCAACTTTTCACTGTTCAGATAAGCCTGGCTGATGCTGGTAATGGGGGCCGTAGCATTCATGATTTCATGCGTCAGTACGCGCGTCAGCTTTTGCCATGATTCCACTTCGTTCTGAGCTACCAGCCTGTTGATTTCTTGTCCCATTTCGTTAAGCGTTTCTTGCAATGCGCGTTCGCCGAAAAACAAGCCCTTGGTGGGCAGGTGAAAGGTAAATTCATGGTTGCGGATGGCCTCTTTCATAAGGTGTGCCCGCGTTTTTAGTAATAGCTGATGGCGGTAGAACGCCCATATAGCCAATGTTGCCAGTGCGGATATAAGGATGATTAGTGTCATGATTTCTTTATTTTAGCATACAGCGTCTGGCGGGTAATGCCCAGCATTTCGGCAGCCTTGCTGATGTTGCCGTGGCATTTCTCCACCGCCTTGTGTACATGGTCGCTTTCTACCTGCTGCAAAGGAGCTATTTCGCGGCTGTGGTCCACCGCATCTTTCAGGGTGCGTATCAACACATCATTATCCCACGGTTTGGTAATAAAATCTACCGCTCCCATCTTCAACCCCCGCACTGCCAGTTGCACATCGGCATAGGCGGTAATCAGTACCACGGGCAGGTCGGGATGCCTTTTGTGCAGGGCACGCAGCCAGAACAGGCCGTCTTGCCCGGAATTGACACCCAGCGTGAAATTCATATCCAGCAGCACAATATCTACCGGCTCCTGATGCAGAACGGTCAGGATGGATTCGGGCGAGGAAAGGGTGAGTACCCGTTCGAAGGTGCCCTCCAGACATATTTTCAAGGCAGTAAGAACAGCAGGGTTGTCGTCCACTGCCAGTAAGGTTCCATAGTTCATTGCAGTATTCTTTTATATTTTGATGTAAAAGTATATAAAATCACGGATTGTTCCAACTGCTGCATGACTGAAATATCTGGCTATAGCAGGAAGGTCGCCTGCTGCCCATCCGACTTTTAGAACAATTTCAGGCTTGCTCCCTACCTTCTCCGGGTCTGCTCCTAACCAAGTCCTTGCCAACTCCCAGCGGTAAGATCCGAAGAAGACCCGGTTCAGACCGGATGCAGAGTTCGGGAAGCGGAAGAATAGAACAATTTCTAAAGCCATGCATCCGGAAAGAATGCATGATTTTCATACAGTCTGGTGTATGATTTTCATACAATCTGCCTGCGGCCATGCTGCAAAACGATGGAATGCCGACCGAACGATTTACCTTTGGCGGTGAGAAAAACTGAAAGAAGAAAACGCATGAACAAGAAACAAATCATTCTGATAGCAACCGGTTTCGTCTGGATGGCTTCGGCTTTCGGCCAGCAGCCGTGGAGTGTGGAGCAGTGTATCAAGTATGCACTGAACCACAGCCGGGAGGTGAGGCAGCAGGAACGGTTGCTGAAGGATGCCCGCATCCGCCATACGCAAAGCATCGGGGCCTGGCTGCCTTCGGTGAACGGCAGCGTAGGCGGGCAGTATAACTTTGGGCGGGCGGTAGACCCTGAAACAAACACGTATACCAATGTCAATACTTTTTATAATAGTTACAACCTTCAGGCTTCGCTTCCGGTGTTCGAAGGATTTACACGCTATTACGATACCAAAGCAGCACGGGCACGGGTACTGATGGGTAAACAAGGATTACAAGCCGTAAAGGATGAAGTGGCGCAGCAGGTGATGAAGCTCAGCATGGATGTGCTGTATCTGCAAGGGGCCGTACGCCTGGCTGCTGACAAACTTTCTGAAAGCAGACAGTTGCTGAAACAGACGCTCACCATGCAGGAGGTGGGCACGAAGAGCGAGGCGGATGTGGCGCAAGTACAGGCCACGGTGGCAGCCGATGATTATGAAGTGACCAACCAACAGAATCTGCTGACTCATGCCTGGATAGCCCTGAAAGCGCAGATGAATTTTCCGCTGACTGACAGTCTGGCATTGGACACGTTGTTTTTGTCGCAGTCTACCTCTCTGCCCGAAGAGGAATCGGCACAGGAAATCTTTCAGCGGGCGCAATTGTATTACCCGGCTTTGATGCAATCGGATTGGGAGGTACGCGCGGCCCGCTATTCGCTGAAAGCAGCTTGGGGAGGTCTGTTTCCTTCGTTGTCGGTGGGTGCAGGGATTTCCACCAGTTTTTACAAGACGTTGGGACAGGAATCTCCCTTGGGATACCGGAAGCAGATGAGGGCAAACCGGGGTGAATATGTGTTTGCCACCTTGTCGATTCCGATTTTCAACCATCTGGATCGCCTCAATGAGATTCGCCGCCAGCGGAATGAGTGGCGGAAGGCGGTGGATAGGCAGCAACAGCAACAGACTGAACTGCAGCGGCTGATTCTGGAGGTTTTGGCCGATTGTGAATCATCGGACAGGGAGTGCTTGAAATTACAAAAGAAAGTAACAGCGGATGCATGGAATCTACGGCTCTTGACACAGAAGTACCAGGAGGGGCTGGCTTCGGGGCTGGAGGTGCAGACGGCCTCTGTCATTCTGCTAAAGGGGCAGGCAGCCTGGCTGAAAAGCCGGTTGATGCAATGGTATCACAGACAGATGTTGAATTATTATAAAGGGGTTCCATTATGGATAGAATAATTGACAAGAAAAAGAGTTGGATAAAGAAGTACAGCGGGGGTGTAGCTCTGGGATTGTGCATCGTATTGCTGGCAGTATGGGTAGTGGCCGGGTGGAACAGAAACGTGGTCCGGGTGGATGCGTCGCAACTCACCATCCGCACGGTGACAGCGGGCGATTTTGCCGATTATATTCAGTTCAACGGGCAGGTGGTGCCTATTCAGGTGGTACAGATTTCGCCCGAAGAAGGGGGTATCGTAGTGGAAAAGGTGGCGGAAGAAGGGGCCCGTGTGCGCCAGGGGGAAGTATTGGTGCGACTGAGCAACAGCAACCTGGATCTGCAGATTCTGAATGCGGAAGCTGAGCTGGCCGAGAAACAGAATCTGTTGCGAAACACGCAGGTGACCATGCAGCAAGACCGGCTGAATAATGAGACGGAACAGGTGACGTTGGCCATGGATGTGCAGCGTAAGCTGAGGGGGTATCGGCAGAAGGAACGGCTGTATCGGGAGAAACTGATCAGCCGGGAAGATTACCTGCAAAGCCGGGAAGACTATGAGCTGGTGCAGCGGAAACAGGAACTGGTGGAGCAGCGGTTGGCACAGGATTCTACGTATCGCACCTTGCAGATGGAGCAGATGGAAGACAACCTGCAGAATATGCGCCGGAATGTACTCTTGGTCAGAAGCCGGAAGGAGAAGTTGGAAATCTGTTCGCCTATCGACGGGCAATTGGGACTGCTCGATGTGGAATTGGGTCAGAGTATCGGGGCCGGGCAGAAAATCGGACAAATCAATGACTTGACGGATTTCAAGATTGAAGCAAACCTCAGCGAGCATTACATAGACCGCGTGCGCACGGGGCTGCAAGCCACCCTGAAGCGCGATGGCAAAAGTTATGCTTTACGGGTAAGAAAGGTATTCCCTGAGGTGCGCGAAGGACTGTTTCGCACGGAGTTGGTGTTCGAGCAGGGGCATCCGGACCCCATCCGCATCGGGCAGACGTATAACCTGAGCCTGGAATTGGGGCAGTCGCAACAGGCCACTTTGCTGCCGCGGGGCACTTTCTTTCAAGCTACGGGTGGAAAGTGGGTGTTTGTACTGAGTCAGGACGGGCGGAAAGCGTATCGGCGGTCTATCCGCATCGGCCGGCAGAATCCTCAATATTATGAGGTGGAAGAGGGGCTGGCTCCCGGTGAACGGGTCATTACCAGCGGCTACGAAGCCTTTCGCGAACGAGAGGAGCTGGTGCTGGATTAAGAAGCATCTTTCAGAATAAAGAGAAAAATAAACGAATGAATCACTATATTTGTAGATTATGAAATCGTACGTTACTTTTTTAAGTCGCAACAAACTCTACACAGCCATCCAGTTTTTCGGTCTGTCGGTGGCGCTGGGGTTTGTCATCCTCCTGGCTGCTTATGCCCGGACGGAGTTCAGCGTGGGGGCTTCGCATCCTTACGCCAAGGAGATGTATGCCGTAGGCTATGGCGAAAGTGTAGGGATGACGCTCGGTATGGGGCCGGAGTTCTTTCCGTCGATGCCTGAAGTCAAGGAATGGACACGCCTGGAGCGAAGCGGACAGAACGATGTGCAGGTGGGAGAAGATTATTACGAGGTGTCGCGGCTGGCCGTGGACTCGAATTTCTTCCGTTTCTTTCATTTTGAACCCCGATTGAAACAGACTATGCAACCGGAACTGAGGAACCGGCAGGAGGTGATGCTGTCGGAATCGTTTGCCCGTAAGGTGTTTGGTGGCGAGAATCCGCTGGGACGCACCTTGAAATATAATCAGAAAAACACCCTGACGGTGGTGGGCGTGATGGAGGATTTCGGTCCGGAAGATGTATGGGAACCGGTAGATATCCTGGTATCATCGGATTTTCTGAAAGATGAATACACATGGATGGATAATTTCGGCGGGGTGATAACGGTGGCGAAGCTGGCGGAAGGGACTTCTGCCGAGGCCTTTCAAGCGAAGATGCTTGATAAGTACTGCGCTTATTGGGAAAATTGGCCACGGGAGAATAACAGCAATGATTTTTTGTGGGGAGCCTCCTTGACCCGGTGGGATGACCTGTATTTTTCTTCGCTGCACAAAAGTGGCATGCGTAGCGGCAATCGGGCATTGGTGCAGGTGTTGCTGCTGGTGGCGTTGGTACTGCTGATTTCTGCGGTGTTTAATTACATTAATCTCACGGTGGCGCAGACAGGCAAGCGGGCGCACGAGATGGCTACGCGAAGGCTGCTGGGCGATTCGGCCGGACGCATCGTGGGGCGTTATCTGCAGGAATCTTTCCTGTTTACCTTTAGCTGCGGCGTAGCAGGAATCGGCATAGCCGTGCTGTTGAAACCGTATGTGGAACAACTGCTGTCTGCTCAAATCGTGTGGTCGCTTCAGCCTTGGATACTGCTTGGCTTTATCGCTCTATTGGCAGTGATTGCTTTGATTTCGGGTTGGGTGCCTGCCCTGATTATGGCCCGCTTTCAGCCGCTCGACATTGTGAAAGGAAATTTCCGTCTGCAAAACAAGCAGGTGTTGAGCCGGGTATTCATTGTGGCCCAGCATATCATCAGCACGGTGCTCATTGCCATGGGGCTGACCATGGCCGCAGAAATGCATCATCTGGCCACGCTGCCAATGGGCTACAACATGCAGGACATCGCCTTTATCCAGGCCTGGCAACTGGGACCCAGGGCCGATAAGCAAACCATTCTGAAGGAGCGGTTGCGGGCTTTGCCGCAGGTGGCCGAAATTTCGTTGGGACGGAAAATCCCCCTGGCTTGCGGACACGATGGTGTGCATCAGCCGGGAGAAGAGGAAATGTCGTGGCTGAACCTGTCGGATATGGACAGCGTGGCTTTCCGGATGTTGGATTTTCAGGTGGTGGAACGCTACAGCGATCCGGTGCCGGGAATGCTGTGGGTGACGGAAGACACGCGCGACCGCTATGGCATTTCGGCCGAGAAGCCTTACTTTGACGACAAAGGGGCTCGCCGGGTGTGCGGCGTCATAAAGGATTACCGTTCGCTGAGCGTCTTGTTTACCCCTATGGCCGATACGCACTGCGCCATTCAGGTGACCGACCCGAACGGCTATGTATTTACCCACATCATCCGTACCCAAGGCAACCATGAAGAGGCACTGAAAGCTATCCGGGAAACCTGCCATGAGGTATGTAGGGAAATTATCGGAGTACCTAAGGAACTGAAAATAGAGTATATGGAGGATTATCTGCGGAATGAACTGACGGGCGAACGGAAGACGATGACGCTGGTGCTTTGCTTCATGATCATCTCTATTCTGATTTCTGCATTGGGTCTGTTGGCCATGTCGGTCAGCTACACCGAGCAGCAAAGCAAACGGGTGGCACTGTGCAAGGTGATGGGAGCAAGTACCCGGAGCATGGTGCTGGAATTGTCGCGAAACTTTATGCTTTTGTCCGGCATAGCTACCCTGATAGCAGTGCCCATCGGATTGAAAGCCATGCAGCATTACCTGGAAGAATTCTATTACCGGATAGACTTTCCCTGGTATCTGCTGGTTATCGCCGTACTGCTTGCCTGGCTGATTTCGTTCGTCTCCATTGTGGGGCAGACGTGGAAGGTGGCCCGGCGGAATCCGATAGAAAGCATCAAAACCGAATAACTCGTCAGTATATTAAATCTTTTAAAATAGCATCATGATGATAAAAATAGAAAATCTCAGCAAAATCTTCCGCACGGAAGAAGTAGAAACCACGGCCCTCAACGGGGTCAGCATGGAAGTGTCCGACGGTGAATTTGTGGCCATCATGGGGCCGAGCGGTTGCGGAAAATCTACCTTACTGCACATCTTGGGAATGCTGGACAGTCCGGATAGCGGACAGTATTGGCTGGGTGGGGAAGAAGTGGGCCACCTGAAAGAAAAAGACCGTACGAAGTACCGCAAGGGGCGCATCGGCTTTGTGTTTCAGAGTTTCAACCTGATTGATGAACTCACGGTAGAGGAAAACATCGACTTACAACTGAAATACCTGGGAGTGCCCAAAGCGGAACGGAAGGAACGGGTACTGGATATTCTGCGCAAGGTAAATCTGAGCCAGCGTGCCAAGCATTACCCGCAGCAACTCTCCGGCGGTCAGCAGCAGCGGGTGGCCATCGCCCGGGCCGTGGTGGGAAAGCCCCAACTGATTCTGGCGGATGAACCCACCGGCAACTTGGATTCTAAAAACAGCCTGGAGGTAATGGAACTGCTCAGCCAACTGAATGCCGAGGGAACTACCATTGTCATGGTGACGCACTCGCAGCATGATGCGACCTATGCCCACCGCATCATCCATCTCTACGACGGGCAGGTGGTGGATGAACTGAATGGGTTATTATAATAAGTTTAGGAGTGGGCAGAATTTTGCCGCACTCCTGTTTTTTTTTGTACACACAATGCATGTCTTCTTATTATATATGTACGTGCATTTTCTAAGGCAATCGACAGAAGTAGTAGCTGCTATGTAAAAGTATATTAAAAGTTTACGATAAGTAGTGGAGAGTTAGTTTATTTTGGCTGGTTGTTCGTATATTTGCGAACAATATTTGAAGTATGGAAGAAAAGAAAGATTATACAGCTACTCAGGAACAGTTGGCAAGATTTGCCAAAGCATTGGGGCATCCTGCCCGAATTGCCATTATGCACTTTTTGGCAAAGCAGAAAACGTGTTATTTTGGGGATATTCACGAAGAACTTCCCATTGCCAAAGCAACCGTATCACAGCACTTGAAAGAGTTGAAAGATGCAGGACTTATACAAGGAGAGGTTGAAACGCCTAAAGTGAAATACTGTATCAACCGAGAGAATTGGCAATTGGCTCGTGAACTCTTTAAGGAGTTTTTCGGGCAATGTATCTGTAAATCGGGGGAGTGTTGCTGATAATCCCCCTTTTTTAACATTAATGTTCGTTGTTTTGCGAATTACGTTTAATATAATAAATTTATAAATTATGGAAATTAAAGTATTAGGAACAGGTTGTGCAGGCTGTAAGGCTCTGTATACAACAGTTGAACAAGTAGTAAAAGATTTGGCTTTGGATGCGGTAGTAACCAAAGAGGAAGATTTGATGAAGATTATGGAATACAATGTAATGACGCTTCCGGCTCTCGTTGTTGACGGTAAGGTTGTGGCAAAGGGCAAACTTTCTGCCAAAGAAGTAAAAGATGTATTAACCAAGTAAATCAGATTATGATGAAACGCTTTTTATTCCTTACCATTGCTTATTTGTTTTCTATTTGGGGAATGGCTCAGATTGCCGCAGATACCTATGTGGAAGTTCTTTATTTTCATGGGAAACAACGTTGTGTAACTTGCAAAGCCATTGAGAAATATACGAAAGAAGTGGTCAATGCAGATTTGACAGAGTTGGTTAAAAATGGCAAACTACGTTTCAAAGAAGTAGATATTTCAACTCCCGAAGGCGAGAAGCTGGCAGAGAAATATCGTGTAAGTTGGTCTTCTCTTTATGTTAATAAATGGAAGAACGGTAAAGAAGAGCGTAACGACATGACACGCTTTGGTTTTCAGAATGCCCGAAACAATACATCGGTTTTCAAGAAAGAATTGAAACGGAAAATTAATGAATTGCTAAAATAATTTAGTTTATGGAATACTTGCAAACATGGTTGGAACATAGTGAGATTCCTATGGTTACTGCTTTTCTGCTCGGTCTGTTGACTGCTGTAAGTCCTTGCCCATTGGCTACCAACATTACCGCTATTGGATTTATCAGTAAGGATATAAATAACCGTAACCGGATATTTACAAATGGTGTTTTATATACTTTAGGGCGTGTATTGGCTTATTCTGCATTAGGCGCGATACTTATCGCAATACTCCGAAAGGGTGCAGATATGTTTGCCATACAAAAAGGTATCAGCGAATGGGGGGAACTGCTGCTTGCTCCTGCTTTGATGTTGATAGGGCTGTTTATGCTATTCGGAGATAAATTGCAATTACCTAAGTTCGGATTTTCCGCTACTGAAAAGACCGAAAAACTAAAAGGCTCATGGGGTAGTTTGTTGTTGGGGATATTGTTTGCCATGGCGTTTTGTCCGACCAGTGGTCTATTTTATTTTGGCATGCTTATTCCCATGTCAGCTATGGAAAGTGAGGGGTATTTGCTACCTGTCATTTTTGCATTGGCAACAGGGCTCCCAGTTATGCTTGTCGCTTGGATTTTGGCATACAGTGTAGCAGGGATAGGAAAGTTTTATAACCGTGTGCAGACTTTTCAGAAGTGGTTTAATAACATGGTAGCTATACTGTTTATTTTGGTTGGCATTTATTATGGATTGATCAATTTGGGTATAATATGAAAATTTTAATTTTATGTACAGGAAATAGCTGTCGCAGCCAAATGGCGCATGGTTTCCTGCAATCGTTTGATAAGAATATACAAGTGTATTCCGCTGGTACGTATCCGGCTGAGAAAGTTAATCCTTTGGCTGTTAAGACAATGGCAGAAGTTGGCATTGATATAAGTAAGCATATTCCTACCCATGTATCTGCTTATTTAAGTGATACATGGGATTATGTGATAACAGTATGCGGTAGTGCTAACGAAACGTGTCCGGTTTTTGAGGGCAATGTAGGGAAACGGTTGCATATTGGTTTTGATGACCCCTCGGAAGCAATAGGGACAACGGACTTCATCAGAAGCGAATTTGAAAGAGTGCGTAATGAAATCAAGAATGAATTTGCTAAGTTCTACGTTTCCGAGGTTAAAAAGCAAGCGCTGCCTACATGTGTCTGCAGCCGCTAATTTTTTAGGTAATATGTTCGTATTATTACAAACAATGATAGCATTGACAATAATAGGATTATGATACAAAGATTGGCTGATTGGCTGGTGTATGACATCTTTGGTTTGGATGCTTCAACAGCTTTAGGAGAAGCTATAAACTTCTTCTTTTACGATACGATAAAGATTCTGATATTATTATTTTTTATCAGCGTGATAATGGGAATTATAAATGCCTATTTCCCGATAGAACGCTTGCGTAATTACTTGACCTCTAGCAAGCTGTATGGATTGCAATATTTCTTTGCAGCTTTGTTCGGGGCTATTACCCCGTTCTGTTCCTGCTCTTCCATACCGCTGTTTATCGGCTTTGTGAAGGGGGGCATTCCTTTGGGAGTAACATTTGCCTATCTGATAACCTCGCCTTTGGTAAATGAGGTTGCTGTTGCCATGTTTATCGGCACTTTTGGGTTGCGTATTACTTCTATTTATGTGATTAGCGGTATTCTGTTAGGTATGGTAGGTGGATTTATTTTGGGCAAGATGAAATTGGAGCCTTATTTGAGTGACTGGGTAAAACAAATTCAGCAAAACTCAACTTCCGACTCCGGAACATGGGAAAAAGAGCATACTCTGTTCTTTAGACGATTGCCCATTATCATGCAAGAAGCATGGGGCATTGTCAAAGGTGTACTTCTGTATATCCTTATCGGCATCGGTATCGGTGCATTTATGCACGGCTATGTACCGGAAGGATTTTTTGAGCAGTATATGTCTAAGGATAATTGGTTTGCTGTTCCTCTATCAGTGGTGTTGGCAGTTCCCATGTATGCTAATGCGGCCGGAATAGTGCCAGTGGTTGAAGTCTTTGTGGCTAAAGGTATCCCCATAGGAACTGCGCTCGCTTTTATGATGGCTGTTGTTGGGCTGTCATTGCCCGAAGCTACGCTGTTGAAAAAAGTAATGACTTGGCGGCTGATAGGGATATTCTTTGGATTGATAACGCTGTTTATCATTCTATTAGGATATGTATACAACGAAGTATTATGATAGCTAAATCATTCTTTAAATTTACACCGCATATTACATGGACATATTGATATGCTATAGCAATTAGAAAAAAGTTGTGCCAATTATTCGCTCGGCTGACGAATTCATATAAAACAATGGATAAAAAAGATGGAAAAGCAAACAAAAATCTGTAAGTTTGCGTTTAGACTAAAAAAGATGAAAGTTATGACCAAAGAAGAATTGATGCGAAAAGCCATAGAGCTTTCTATAGATAATGTAGCCAATGGCGGAGGTCCTTTTGGTGCGGTAATCGCCAAAGACGGAGAAATTATAGCTACGGGGGTGAATCGGGTAACTGCCAACTGTGACCCCACGGCGCATGCAGAAGTAAGTGCCATTCGGGCGGCCTGCAGCCAACTGGGTACCTTCGATTTGAGCGGCTGCGAGATTTACACGTCCTGTGAGCCTTGCCCCATGTGTCTGGGAGCTATCTACTGGGCCCATCTGGACAAGATGTACTACGGTAATAACAAGACGGATGCCAAGCATATCGGCTTTGACGATTCCTTTATTTATGACGAAATAGACTTAGCCCCGGTCCACCGGAAACTGCCCTCGGAAATACTGCTTCCCGAAGAAGCAATCAAGGCATTTGAGCAGTGGACAGCCAAGAGTGATAAAGTGGAATATTAAAAATCAGCGGACAAAAACGTCTCATCCAGTTATTTTTTGTATTTTTGCGCCTCGAAAGAGTAAAAATAGATTCGAGAACTTTAAAAAACGAAATAAAATGGCAGTAGAACTGAAAGACCTCACCAAACGTAGCGAGAATTATTCTCAATGGTATAATGAATTGGTGGTAAAGGCCGATTTGGCAGAACAGTCGGCTGTGCGTGGATGTATGGTGATTAAACCTTACGGTTACGCTATCTGGGAAAAAATGCAGCGTCAGTTGGATGATATGTTTAAGGAAACAGGACACGTAAATGCTTATTTCCCGTTGCTGATTCCGAAATCATTCCTGAGTCGTGAGGCTGAACACGTAGAAGGCTTTGCCAAGGAATGTGCCGTAGTGACACACTATCGCTTGAAAAACGATCCCAATGGAGGGGGCGTGGTGGTAGACCCGGCTGCCAAGCTGGAAGAAGAACTGATTATCCGTCCTACTTCAGAAACGATTATCTGGAATACGTATAAGAACTGGATTAATTCTTACCGCGATCTTCCTATCTTGTGTAATCAATGGGCGAATGTGTTCCGCTGGGAGATGCGTACTCGTTTGTTCCTGCGTACTGCTGAATTCTTGTGGCAGGAAGGTCATACAGCTCACGCTACGCGTGAAGAAGCAGAGGCAGAAGCTGTAAAGATGCTGAATGTGTATGCTGATTTTGCAGAAAAATACATGGCTGTACCAGTGGTTAAGGGCGTGAAATCGGCCAACGAACGTTTTGCCGGTGCACTGGATACGTATACTATTGAAGCCATGATGCAGGATGGCAAGGCACTGCAGAGCGGTACTTCTCACTTCCTGGGCCAGAACTTTGCCAAGGCATTCAATGTGCAGTTTGTGAACAAGGAAAATAAACTGGAATATGTGTGGGCTACTTCCTGGGGTGTATCTACCCGCTTGATGGGTGCCTTGATTATGACACACTCTGATGACAACGGTTTGGTATTGCCGCCGCACTTGGCTCCGATTCAGGTGGTGATCGTACCTATCTATAAGAACAACGAAATGCTGGCCAAAATTGATGAAAAAGTAGCCGGTATCGTAACTAAGCTGAAAGCGATGGGTATCTCCGTGAAGTATGACAACGCAGACAACAAGCGTCCGGGCTTTAAATTTGCAGATTATGAGGTAAAAGGTGTACCCGTACGTTTGGTAATGGGTGGACGTGACTTGGAAAACAACACCATGGAAGTAATGCGTCGTGATACATTAGAGAAAGAAACCCGCTCATGCGACGGCATCGAAGAATATGTACAGAATTTGCTGGAAGAAATTCAGGCAAACATCTACAAGAAGGCGTTGGATTACCGCAACAGCCGTATCCAGACTGCTGATACGTACGAAGAATTCAAAGAGAAGATTGAACAAGGTGGATTCGTATTGGCACATTGGGACGGTACTACTGAAACCGAAGAAAAGATTAAGGAAGAAACTAAGGCAACCATTCGCTGTATTCCGTTTGAGTCGTTTGTTCCGGGTGACAAGGAACCGGGCAAATGTATGGTTACAGGAAAGCCCTCGGCTTGCCGCGTGATTTTTGCACGTTCTTATTAAGAGCAAAAAAACAACGTGACAGATTAAGCGTATTAATCTGTATTTCCTAATTTTAGAGCGGGTTGAATGGGGTATCCTATGAGGAAATTCCCATTTAATCCGCTTTTGTTTTATTCATAAACGTATTCACTATGAATGTACTGTTGAATCTGTTATGGTTTTTGCTGGGCGGATGGCTGATAGCAGCAGAATACCTGTTTGCCAGTCTGCTGCTCATGCTGACTATTATCGGCATACCTTTCGGTATTCAGACGCTGAAACTGGGCATGGTGGCTTTGTGGCCGTTTGGTCAAGAAATAAAAACCACCGCATCGGATGGAGGATGCCTGAGCATCTTGATGAATGTGATCTGGATTTTATGCGGCGGCATATGGATAGCGGCAACGCATCTGCTGACAGGTGCATTGCTCTGTATCACGGTTATCGGCATACCTTTCGGGTTGCAGCACTTCAAGATGGCAGGGCTGGCCTTAACACCGTTTGGAAAGACATTCGTATAGGTATAGAAACTGAATTGCATAATCTTTGAATAGATAGCAAGCAACCAGTTGTTATTCATGATTTTGTAATAGCACCTACACGGCTCTGTTACAAGTTTATTCCATTTTTGCAGTGTAAATAATCACTAATATAAAAAGGAGGACTGATTATGGATATGAACAACAATGATTACACGGTAGAAGCAGCAGCAGGAGGAGGTTTTTATGCTTATTTTATCAATAATCTGCTGTGCAGTGCTTATGGAGAAACGGCTGAAGAAGCACGCTATAATCTAGAGCAACTGGTGGAAGATTTTGTCAGTGATATGTATATGGTAGAGGAATTTGTATAAACTTCCTCTACTAAACTATTCTGAAGAAGAAAATCAGAAAAAAAAGTCATAATCTAAATTATATTTCCTATATTTGCACCGAAATTTCGGACAGATGAAAATTAAGGAAATAGTTAGCGCCCTTGAAAGGTTCGCGCCTCTGCCTTTGCAAGACGGATTCGACAATGCCGGTTTGCAAATTGGACTGACAGAAGCGGAAGCAACAGGGGCTTTATTGTGTCTTGACGTGACTGAAGCGGTACTGGATGAAGCCATCGCTTTAGGATACAATCTTGTGATTGCTCACCATCCTCTTATCTTCAAAGGATATAAGTCGATCACTGGACGGGACTATGTGGAACGGTGTATACTAAAGGCTATTAAGAATGACCTCGTAATATATGCTGCACATACCAATCTGGATAATGCACCGCAAGGAGTAAACTTTAAAATAGCCGAGAAAATCGGTTTGAAGAATGTCCGCATCTTGGCTCCTCAAGAGAACGCATTGATAAAATTGGCAACTTATGTTCCGGCAGACTATGCGGATGCTGTGAGACAAGCGCTGTTTTCTGCTGGCTGTGGATGCATAGGTAATTACGATTCTTGCAGTTTTAATGTGGATGGCAACGGCACATTCAAGGCGCAGAAAGGTACACATCCCTTTTGTGGAACCATAGGACAATTATCCGTCGAAGCGGAAGTTCGTATAGAGACGGTACTTCCTGCATATCTGCAGTCGCAAGCCGTACGTGCGCTGCGCACTGCCCATCCGTATGAAGAACCTGCTTATGATATCTATCCGCTACAAAATAGCTGGATGCAGGCGGGAGCAGGGGTAATAGGAGAGTTGGATAAACCGGAAACTGAGTTGGAATTTCTTAAGAGAATTAAGAAAACATTTGAAGTGGGATGTCTGCGCCATAATAAACTGACCGGACGGGAAATCCAAAAGGTAGCTCTCTGCGGTGGCGCAGGGGCATTCCTTATGCCGTATGCTATGAAGCAGGATGCAGATGTATTCATCATAGGAGAGATAAAATATCATGACTATTTTGGGCATGAAAATGATATTCTGCTGGCCGAAATAGGACATTATGAAAGTGAACAATATACGAAAGAAATATTTCAAACAATAATCCGGGATTCTGTTCCTGGTTTGGAAACCCAAATCAGTAAGGTGAATACGAACCCCATAAAATACATGTAAAAGAAATATGGCTAAAGAAGCAAAAAAAGATCCCCAAGAACTGACAGTGGAACAAAAGCTGAAAACATTGTATCAGCTCCAAACAAACTTGTCTAAAATTGATGAAATCAAAACGCTGAGAGGTGAGCTTCCGTTGGAAGTTCAAGATTTGGAAGATGAAATTGCCGGACTCAGCACCCGCATCGACCGTATTAAAGCTGAAGTGGCTGAATTGAAAACAGCGATTGCAGGTAAAAAGGTAGAAATAGAAACCGCTAAGGCTTCTGTAGCTAAGTATAAAGAACAACAAGAGAATGTACGCAATAACCGTGAGTACGATTTCTTGAGCAAGGAAATTGAATTTCAGACCCTTGAAATTGAACTTTGCGAAAAGAAAATCCGTGAATTTACAGCAGGGGAACAAGAAAAAACGAAAGAAATCGCTGATAGTACCCACATGCTCGAAGAACGTCAGAAGGACTTGGACGTGAAGAAGAATGAGTTGGATGAAATTATCGCGGAAACTAAACAGGAAGAGGAAAAATTGAGAGATGCAGCAAAAGAACTGGAAACTAAAATTGAGCCCAGACTGTTGCAGTCTTTCAAACGCATCCGTAAGAACTCACGCAACGGATTGGGTATTGTGTACGTGCAGCGTGATGCTTGCGGTGGTTGCTTCAACAAAATTCCGCCTCAAAGACAGTTGGATATACGTTCACGTAAGAAGGTTATCGTATGCGAATATTGCGGACGAATTTTGATTGACCCGGAATTGGCAGGTATTACTCCTGAACACAAAGAAGAGGTTATCAAGGAAAAACCTGTTCGCAGAAGAAAAATGACTGAAATGCTGTAATATATATTACAATATATAACCCGTAAAAGGAGAGGATATGCATAAGTATCCCCTCCTTTTTTTTGTTTTATCTCAGCTATTAATCTGATGATAGTCAGGTATATCTTGAAGAAAATTGTAGCGATTATTCGCATAATCCATCTGACAGCAAAAATGCTGAATGCCATTACTTATTACTAAGTATTCCACCCGAAGTACCATGTTGTAACGCATAATTTGATTGAAAACAGCTTGGGTTATTTCCACATCAGGAGCCTTGTATTCTATAATCATACGGGCAGACAAGTCGCGTTTATAGAGTACTGTATCGCATCTCTTTCTGGTTCCATTCAAGGTAATCGGGACTTCATTGGCCATCAATTCGCGCGGATAACCTTTGTGAGCAATTAGAAAGTTGACAAAGTGTTGGCGTACCCATTCCTCCGGTGTTAAGGCTACATAACGGCGTCTAATCGAGTCAAAAATAACATTTTTTCCATTTTTGACGATGATTTTTGCATCAAATGCGGGTAGGTTTAATGATAACATTTACTAAATTTGTAAGTTAAATAATTCTCCTTCTTATGGAAGGATACAAATTTAATGAAATCTTATGAAAACAAAGGAAGAAATCGTAGCTAATTGGTTACCCAGATACA
Source organism: uncultured Bacteroides sp. (assembly GCA_937890825.1). Taxonomy (GTDB): domain Bacteria; phylum Bacteroidota; class Bacteroidia; order Bacteroidales; family Bacteroidaceae; genus Bacteroides. Next base: position 80,347 of record CALADS010000007.1, read on the forward strand.
CCAAACGTAATCTGGAAGATTTTGGAGAATATATCCTGCTGACCAACTTTAATAAGTATGTTGATATTTTTGCGGAAAAGTTTCAGGTACCTGTATTAGGTCGTGATGCAAATATGATTTCTGCCAGCGCAGAAGGGATGACGATTATAAATTTCGGCATGGGGAGTCCAAATGCGGCCATTATCATGGACTTGCTCGGTGCCATCCACCCCAAAGCATGCCTCTTTTTAGGAAAATGTGGAGGTATAGATCGCAAAAATAAAATCGGAGATTTAATCCTACCCATTGCAGCCATTCGTGGTGAAGGTACCTCAAACGACTATTTTCCGCCGGAAGTGCCCTCTTTGCCGGCCTTTATGCTGCAGCGTGCCGTATCGTCTGCCATCCGAGATCATGGCAGAGATTACTGGACAGGGACGGTTTATACTACTAACCGCCGTATTTGGGAGCATGACGATAGTTTTAAAGAGTACTTGAAGACTACAAGGGCTATGGCAGTAGATATGGAAACAGCCACATTATTCAGCTGTGGATTTGCCAATCATATTCCTACCGGTGCTTTGCTACTGGTTTCTGACCAGCCCATGATTCCCGAAGGTGTAAAAACGGATAAAAGCGACACACTGGTTACACAAAATTATGTAGCTGAACATGTAGATATCGGTATAGAATCACTCCGTATGATTATTGACGAAAAGAAGACGGTGAAACATCTAAAATTCGATTGGTAAAAGCATGGCTAAACAGGAGATTACTTGCGAAGATATTCTGAAAGAACTGCGCGCCAAACAATATCGCCCCATTTATTATCTAATGGGAGAGGAACCCTATTATATAGATGTCATAGCAGATTATATAGCCGACCATGTACTGACAGAAACGGAAAAAGACTTTAATCTTACAGTTATCTATGGGGGTGATGTAGACAGTGCATCGGTCATCAATGCAGCTAAAAGATATCCTATGATGTCGGAGTATCAAGTGGTCATAGTAAAGGAAGCGCAAGCTATCAGAAATATGGAGGAACTGAGCTTCTATTTGCAGCATCCACTGAACTCTACCATTTTGGTAATCTGTCATAAACATGGCGTGCTAGACCGGCGAAAAAAACTGGCCGCGGCCATAGAAAAATGTGGAATCTTATTTGAATCAAAAAAAATTAAAGATTCTCAGTTGCCTGCATTTATCAATGGCTACATGAAACGCAAAGGTTTAGATATGGATCCAAAAGCTACTGCCATGATAGCAGAATTTGTGGGAACAGATTTACACAGGTTGACTGGAGAGTTGGATAAATTAATTATAACATTAGGCAAGGGAAGGGGACGTGTTAGTCCTGAGCTCGTAGAGCGTAATATAGGAATCAGTAAAGACTATAATAATTTTGAATTAAGAAGTGCTTTGGTAGAAAAGGATATTTTAAAAGCTAATAAGATAGTGAGGTATTTCGAAGAAAATCCGAAAACCAATCCAATTCAAATGACACTCTCATTACTATTCGGTTTCTTCTCAAATCTGATGCTGGCTTATTATGCTCCGGAAAAATCAGAACAAGGTGTGGCTGATTTTCTAGAATTGAAAAATGCGTGGCAAGCCAGAGAATACCTGTCGGCCATGAGAAAATATAGCGGTGTAAAGACTATGCAAATCATCCAAGAACTCAGGTATACGGACGCTAAATCAAAGGGTGTGGGAAACTCATCTGCTCAAGATGGTGAATTGCTGCGCGAGCTTATTTTTAAGATTCTCCATTAATATACATCTAAAATTTACTAGTGAATCCTCTTTTGGTGCTGAAAGCCAAAAGGGGATTTTTTTATCTATTTGAAAGAATGAGAGCCTTAGTAAGATTCATTTTGCTAGTTTGCACTTATTGTGTAACCGTGATAATGTGTTTATTTGATTGACATCGAGAGAATTATACCGTTTTTGACAGCTCTAGAATCCGATATTTCGACTTTTCTGTATCACAGGACACAAATATGCGAAGGATTTTAAATAACACATACCAGGATATAGTGAATTACTGCTCTTCTGGGAGTTATGTTTAAATATTTCAATCTCTATATGTTGTGAGAGTTACAATGCTCTTGATTGAACCTGCCTGAAAAGCCTGCTTCAAGAGCGAACGGCGGAATAGGGGAGAGGAGAGGTAATTGGCACTTACTACAGAAATGGCTGAATACAGATGGAGTAAGAAGGGTAGAAAAATTGCCAAATAAGCGATTATGGTTGTCACTAGAACTAAATGCGTTCACATAGGTAATATAGTATAATTGTAATACCCATTTTCTTAATTACAATTCTACATTTATGCAATTACATTTGGCAATATCAAGTGTGTAAACACATGATTACACATATGTATTAGAGCATATTTCATATTTAATAGCTAAATGTTAACGTGATACATTTAACATATTATCTATTTGTAAATCATCTGATTATAGGTTTTTATTAATTATTATAGATAACTAAATCGCTTATTTAGTCATTATTCTTGTAATAATGTAAATATCTACATACTAATACCTTATAATCAATTATTTCTGATAATCATAAAAGGATTGATTAAAGCCTTTTCCAACTGTAAATCAACTATTGTATATTTTTGTAATACACATATGTAATATTATGAATACACATGTAATATTTCAATAATTACAAATTTAATTTGCTTTTGTAACTTTCAATATTTACCTTTGTAACGTCTTATAAAAAGCAATACATCTGTAATAATATAGCGTCATGGACATTAAAGACCGAATAAAAATGATAATGGAGCGTGAGAATTTAACCGCCGGAGCTTTTGCAGAAAGCATAGGCGTGGCACAGGCTACTATTTCGCACATCCTAGGCCCCCGTAATAAGTATCCTAGTACGGAGGTTATCCTTAGACTTCATCACAAATACAGCGATATAAACCTTAACTGGCTGCTTACCGGTGAAGGAAACATGAGCGACCTCTCGGAACCGTCTACACAACAGGATTCGGAGGATTCCCCTTTTTCTGAAAGTGATGAGAATGCAGAAAATGCCTACATCTGCACGGATGAAGAGAAAAATCGCAAGGAAATGGCATCAGGAAGCCCCGGAAATAGCCATAAAGAAGTTGTAAAACAAGAGATTATATACAAAGAAAGACCTCCTAGAAAAATCACTGAAATAAGAATTTTTTTCGATGATAACACCTATGAAACTTTCAAGCCTGAAAAATAAAGCCTAAAATCTGCTTTTTGTACAAATTAGCGTATCTTTGCACCAAAGGATCATTTTATTTAGATAGAATATGAAAAAATACATCTTAGATTTGACAGTGACTGAAAATGTCGAATTGCATGCCAATTATGCACTGCTGAAATTGACATCTTCATCCGTGCTTCCGGAAATGCTGCCCGGACAATTCGCAGAGATACATATTGATGGTTCTTCCTCTACGTTTCTCCGCCGACCTATCTCTATCAATTTTGTAGATAGAGAACGTAATGAAATATGGTTCTTAGTACAGAAAGTAGGCGACGGAACCAAACGCCTGAGCGAAGCTAAAGCAGGTGATATAATCAATGTAGTGATGCCCTTGGGAAACGGCTTTACAATGCCTCAAAACGCTTCAGATAAGCTTTTGTTGGTAGGTGGTGGCGTAGGTACTGCACCGATGCTGTACTTTGGTGAACAACTGGCTAAAAAGGGTTTCAAGCCCACTTTTCTACTAGGAGCCAGAAGCAGTAAAGACCTGCTTCAATTAGAACTGTTTGCCGCCTATGGCGATGTATATACCACTACAGAAGATGGAAGCCACGGAGAAAAGGGATATGTTACCCAGCACTCTATTTTAAATAAGGTGGCATTCAGCCACATCTATACCTGCGGCCCTAAACCTATGATGATGGCTGTAGCCAAGTATGCCAAAAGCCATGATATCAATTGCGAAGTATCATTGGAGAATACGATGGCTTGCGGTGTAGGTGCTTGTCTGTGCTGTGTGGAAAATACCGAAGAAGGTCATTTGTGTGTATGTAAAGAAGGTCCTGTATTTAATATAAACAAATTATTATGGCAGATTTAAGTGTAAAGATTGGAGAATTACAAATGAAGAATCCGGTAATGACTGCTTCCGGAACATTTGGCTACGGTGAAGAATTTGCTGATTTTATTGATATAGCGCGAATAGGCGGTATTATTGTAAAGGGTACTACTCTTCACAAGCGTGAAGGTAATCCTTATCCCCGAATGGCAGAAACTCCATCAGGCATGTTAAATGCTGTAGGTCTGCAGAATAAAGGGGTTCATTATTTTGTAGATGAGATATACCCGCGTATTAAGGATATCCAAACAAACATGATTGTGAATGTATCGGGTTCTGCCATCGAAGACTATGTGGAAACAGCCTCAATTATCAATGAACTTGTAAATATTCCTGCTATCGAATTAAATATTTCCTGCCCCAACGTAAAGCAAGGAGGAATGGCTTTTGGCGTAACAGCCAAAGGTGCTGAAGAGGTGGTGAAAGCCGTGCGCTCAGTTTACAAAAAGACACTTATCGTAAAGCTCTCCCCCAACGTGACAGACATCACTGAAATAGCTCGTGCAGCAGAAGCCGGAGGGGCCGACAGTGTATCACTCATCAATACTTTATTGGGCATGGCCATCGATGCCGAACGTAGACGTCCTGTTCTCTCGACGATTACTGGAGGTATGTCGGGAGCTGCCGTGAAACCGATAGCATTGCGGATGGTATGGCAAGTGGCCAAGGCGGTAAATATTCCTGTCATTGGATTAGGAGGCATCATGAACTGGAAAGATGCTGTAGAATTTATGCTGGCCGGAGCTTCTGCCATTCAGATTGGTACTGCCAACTTTATCGACCCTGCTGTTACTATTAAAGTAGCAGAAGGTATCAATGAGTATCTGGACAGACACGGTTATAAATCTGTAACTGAAATAATCGGTGCACTCGAGGTATAACGGATAACAGAGTGCTACCATTCGCATCATAGATTCATTAAAAAAGGACATTCGCAATGAATGTCCTTTTTTAATTTATTATACAAACTTCTTCCAGCTACTTTCACTCACCCAGTAAGTCCGGACGAAGCCGCCTGGTACGCTCCAATGATTGTTGCAATTCCCACTCCTTGATTTTGGCCTCGTGTCCTGAAAGTAAAATTTCCGGAACCTTCCAACCTTTATAATCCGCCGGGCGGGTGTAGACCGGAGCAGCCAGTAGATTATCCTGAAAGGAATCAGACAGGGCAGATTGTTCATCAGAAATGACTCCAGGAATAATTCGAACGATAGCATCTGCCATCACGGCAGCAGCTAACTCTCCTCCCGTCAGCACATAATCGCCTATGCTGATTTCTTTAGTAATTAAATGCTCACGGATACGATAATCTATGCCTTTAAAATGGCCACATAGAATAATCAGGTTTTTAGCCATAGATAAGGTATTGGCCATCGGTTGTGAGAACTGTTCGCCATCGGGAGTCGTAAAAATCACTTCGTCATATTCCCGTTCTGCTTTCAGAGAATTGATACACCTTTCTATCGGTTCGATCTTCATTACCATTCCGGCAAATCCGCCGAAAGGATAATCATCTACCCTGCGGTATTTATCTTCCGTGTAGTCACGCAGATTATGGATGTGTATTTCAGCCAACCCTTTGTTCTGAGCACGTTTCATAATGGAACAATTAAAGAATCCTTCAATCATTTCCGGCAGAACTGTGATAATGTCTATACGCATAATTTTTTATTTTTTTGCAAAAATAGCGGAAGTTCTATTTTCATGCAACAAAAGTAGGAATATTCGGGAAGAAAGATGTATTTTTGTCCGAATCAACAATAATTTTAGGCGTTATGGATATAAAAGATAAGATAGACAACCTGCGGGCAGAACTGCATCGACATAATTATAATTACTACGTGCTGAATGCACCTGTCATATCCGACAAGGAGTTTGACGACCTGATGCGCCAGCTGCAAGAGTTAGAAAAAGAGCATCCGGAATTCCTGGACGAGAATTCACCTACGATGCGGGTGGGAAGTGACCTCAACAAGAACTTCACACAGGTAGCTCATCGGTACCCCATGCTTTCGCTGGGCAACACGTATTCCGAAGCAGAAGTGACCGATTTCTATGACCGTGTAAAAAAATCACTGAATGAAGATTTCGAGATTTGTTGCGAACTGAAATATGACGGCACTTCCATCTCTCTGACCTATGAGAACGGTAAGCTGGTACGTGCCGTCACCCGTGGAGACGGTGAAAAAGGGGATGACGTGACAGACAATGTAAAAACCATCCGTTCCATCCCTTTGGTGCTTCATGGCAATTACCCACCTTCTTTCGAAATCAGAGGAGAGATTCTGATGCCATGGACCGTGTTTGAAGAGCTGAACCGCGAAAAAGAACTGCGGGAAGAACCCCTCTTTGCCAATCCTAGAAATGCAGCATCGGGCACATTGAAATTACAGAATTCTTCTGTCGTGGCATCGCGAAAGCTGGATGCATACCTCTACTATCTGCTGGGGGAAAACATCCCTTCAGACGGACATTACGAGAATCTGCAGATGGCTGCTGAATGGGGATTCAAGATTTCACCGCATATGAAAAAGGTTCATACGCTGGAAGAAGTATTTGCATTTATCAAATATTGGGATACAGAGCGAAAGAATCTGCCTGTGGCCACCGACGGAATTGTGCTGAAGGTGAATAGTGCCCGACAGCAGAAGCATTTAGGATTTACCGCCAAATCGCCACGTTGGGCCATCGCCTACAAATTTCAGGCAGAACGCGCCTTGACACGCTTAAATAAGGTAACGTATCAAGTGGGAAGAACCGGAGCTGTAACACCGGTAGCCAATCTGGATCCGGTACAGCTTTCAGGAACGGTAGTAAAGCGGGCTTCTCTGCATAATGCAGACATCATAGAAGGATTGGATCTGCATGTTGGCGACATGGTTTATGTGGAAAAAGGCGGAGAAATCATTCCTAAAATCACAGGGGTAGATACGGATGCACGCAGCCTGCTGATGGGAGAAAAGATTACTTTCATAACCCATTGTCCGGAATGCGGCAGCAAGCTGGTGCGTTACGAAGGAGAAGCGGCACATTATTGTCCTAACGAAACGGCCTGCCCTCCGCAAATCAAGGGTAAGATAGAGCACTTCATTAGCCGGAAAGCCATGAATATCGACGGGCTGGGACCAGAAACTGTAGATATGTTTTATAAATTGGGACTGATAAAAGATACGGCAGACTTGTACACCTTGCAGGCATCCGACATCAGCAAACTGGAAAGGATGGGAGAAAAATCTGCTGAAAACATCATCAAAGGGATAGCTGCCAGCCGGGAGGTTCCCTTTGAGCGTGTCTTATTTGCATTGGGAATACGCTTTGTGGGCGAGACTGTGGCAAAAAAAATAACAAAAGCCTTCCGTTCTATCGAAGAACTTGAAAATGCTGACATAGAAACATTAAAGAATATAGATGAAATAGGCGACAGGATAGCTCAAAGCATCGTATCTTATTTTGCCAATCCGACAAACAAGGACTTGGTAGAACGGCTGCAAAAGGCCGGGCTACAGATGCAGCGCAGCGAAGAAGATGAGACGGCATTTTCAGACAAACTGAAAGGAAAATCTATTGTGATCAGCGGTGTATTCCAGCATCATTCACGCGATGAATATAAGGAGATGATAGAAAAAAACGGCGGAAAGAATGCAGGAAGCATATCTTCGAAAACCAGTTTTATTCTGGCAGGTGACAACATGGGGCCGGCCAAATGGGAGAAAGCCCAAAAATTGGGTATTGAAATTATAACTGAAGAAATGTTTTTAGCGATGTTGTCCTAACATTTGTCTAGGGAATAAGATTTTTCTTATAAAATATGTAGGTTAACTCGAAAAAAATCGTACTTTTGCGAGTCGTTTAATTAGAGATTACTTTATAATACTCATGATACAGACCAAATTGAAAGGAATGGGAGTAGCTTTGATTACTCCTTTTAAAGAAGATGAAAGCGTAGACTACGATGCCTTGATGCGCCTTGTGGATTATCAGCTTCAGAATAATACGGATTTTTTGTGTGTTCTTGGCACCACCGCAGAAACCCCCACTTTGACAGATTATGAAAAGAAAAAAATCAAAGACATGGTTATAGAACGCGTGAATGGAAGAATTCCCATCCTGTTAGGAGTGGGAGGAAACAATACGCGTGCATTGGTGGATACACTGAAAAACGATGATTTTACCGGCGTGGATGCCATTCTGTCTGTGGTACCGTATTATAACAAGCCCTCACAAGAAGGTATTTACCAGCACTACAAAGCCATCGCAGAATCAACCGAACTTCCGATTGTGCTGTACAACGTGCCTGGGCGCACAGGGGTAAACATGAAAGCAGAAACTACCTTGAGAATAGCTCGAGACTTCAGCAATGTGATAGCTATTAAAGAGGCATCAGGAGATATCAGCCAAATGGATGATATCATCAAGAACAAGCCTGCCAACTTTGAAATTATCTCGGGCGATGACGGAATTACTTATCCGCTGATTACATTAGGAGCTGTAGGGGTGATTTCTGTCATCGGAAATGCATTTCCTCGTGAGTTCAGCCGTATGGTACGATTAGGGCTGCAGGGGGATTATGCCAATGCGCTGACTATTCACCACAAATTTGCAGAACTATTCAAACTTTTGTTTGTAGACGGAAATCCGGCCGGTGTAAAGGCTATGCTGAATGCCATGGGAATGATAGAGAACAAACTTCGTCTACCTCTGGTGCCTACTCGTATCACTACATTTGAGGCCATGAGAAAGATTTTAAATGAACTGAATATAAAGTGCTAAGCAAGATAGGTATTTCCTTCATATAACCTGAAATAATCCCCGATATGCGTAGAATTCTGCATACCGGGGATTATTATTATGTTAGAGAGAGTTACCAATCTAATAATACAACATCTCTACAAACCTCAGAGAAGTATTCGACAGGGAGGTCTTACGCAATAACGAGTATAAATCTACAGATTTGCTAAAACAAAAAAGAGAATACTGAAAGTACTCTCTTTTCGTGATCGCGACAGGATTCAAACCTGTAACCGGCTGATCCGTAGTCAGCTACTCTA
>CALADS010000008.1 GCA_937890825.1 uncultured Bacteroides sp.
ATAAGCCCATCGGCAGAATTAAGTATGCACTAAATTAATTCCGCCAACGGGTTTTCAGTTATCTCGGTTAACGTGCTACTTGTGGATGCGGCATTTCTATCTCAACTTTCTTAAATCCAAGCGACTTAAAAATTCGAGTAAAGTGTTCACGCGCTTGTTTATCTGCCAAATTAAGGTTTTGTTTAGTTATGCAGCGTTTAATCATAGCTACCCGCGCCTTTTCATAAAGTTCATCAAGAACTGCTGAAGGTATCGTTCCTTTTTGATAAAACGAACGGGTGCGCGTTTCATCTATAAATTGATTATCCAAAAGTTTAACTGCCGGTAATTTTAAATGCGCTGTTGAATCGGGTAATGAAGTAAACCATTCTCCCTTTATATCGTCCATATCAATACCTATGCGCAGCGTACCTGAATAAATGCGCACTAGATGGTCGTTTCCGAAGGTACGATGACGATGCCACTCTATCAACTCTTCGGTACTGACTGAAAGAAATTCCCACTGACCAATATCACGAATTGAACGTATCTCCTCGGGCGAGATATCTATACTTGTATTCCGAACAACCTTCAACTGAACTGGTGGGTTTTCTTGAAAACCTTTATAAATAAAAGCTAACCCAACCACCAGCACTACAGCTATAATCACCCACCAATAGCGTATAAGTTTTGTCGGAAACTTAATTATATTCCACATACCTACAGACTTACTTTTTGATTTTTCTGTCATGATATCTATTGTTTTTGAATCATACGTATCAGTTCGCTATCAGTATAGTTTTTTCTAAAACGAATACTAATATTAGTATCTTTATATCCCATACGCCGAAGAATAGGTACAAGAATGGTTGCAGCACTACGTTCAGCCTGAGCTACTATGCCAAATTGCGAAATGTGGCTCATTATACTATCAGTACCTTGACTGGCTAATGCCGTTATTTCTGCATCAGTATAGCGTGAGCGAGCTAAATCTATGTACTGACGGGTTCCGGTATTATCAATCCTCGTTGCTGTAGCAATGATTTGCGGATCTGGTAAGGTTATCACCACTGTACTGTCTGCACGCTTTACATTCTCAGGGCTAAAGTTATTGAAATCTATATATGCCTTTAGAGTAACATCAATTGGAATAGCAACTTTACGGTCGCCCAGGCGTGTAGGCATCTTTACCGGAATACCAACAACCTTACCTTCTACTGTGGGATTGTCAGTATAGGTTACAACTTTATGTATTTTATACTCTGTTGTATAGAGCCTTGCACTCCGACTAACCTCCATCACAATGCGTGCGGTAGTATCTACATGAATCTTTGCTGCAGAAGTTGTAACAGAACTATTATCTGTAGGCTTATTGCACGAAACAAAAGATGCTTGCAAAACAAGCAATACAACAGATAGCAGCAAAATAATAGCTTTATGTGGGAATATAATATGTTTCATGCAGCGAATATAACGAAAAACAACTATCAGTCTCTACTCTTTCCTCTGTTTTCTTGTCCGTTTGTTGAAGTTTTTGTTATTTTGTAGCATCATAAACATATGTTTTCAATTATCTGATATGAAAAAAGGATTTCCAACAGTAGCAATTATAGCCTTGACCATTGGTTTGACTGCCTGCCAAAACAATAAGGGAAACACCCAGACCGAACCTGGTGCTCAGACTGAAAACACAGCTAAGGAGCAAGAGCCTTATGCTGATGGAGATTTAAAAAACACCTATACGGCCAAACTAGGACAGAATGTTTACAAAATAACCATTACGCGACATTCAAATAAGCATCAGCCGGCCATAACCGATGAAATGGGCAATAAGTTTTACGACAATCAAGCAGAAGTAGTAATTACGTGTAATGGTTCAGCTTTCTTTTCTAAAAGCTATACAAAAGCCGATTTTGAGAACTATCTTTTAGACAGCGAGCGCACAGGAACCATTCTCTTGGGTATGGCCTACGATATGGAGAAGAGCGATAGCAAATGTATTCGACTAGGTGCTCAAATAGGTTTAGTTGGTATCGAAGAAGGACCAGCTTTTAACATAGCTATTCCTCTTGATGGAAGTGCTCCCAACATTACACGCGACAAAAATCAAGATACTACAGGTAATGCTGGTAGCAGCGAAGATGAAATGTAGTAATATATGAATGAGACCTGCGTTATGACTCTCCTAGAATAACAGAAACTTAAATAGTTTATTGTATAAAATAAGTGGTAGTTCAAGTACAAACAACTATTTATACTTGGACTATCACTAATAACAATTGAAATAGCCGGCTAAAGGATAAATATAATTAGCCACGAGATTCTTATTGTCGCATTGCAAACCGATTACAACATTGCACCCTCGATTCTGACAACACAGACATCATAAAGTCAAGATTCTATTTCTTGGTCAATTTATAATATTCAGCAGTATCGCCCAAGTAATTCTGACCTATACTATCTGTCCTCAATAAGGTATTTTTACTTATCTTGTAATAAGTTTTTGCACCTGACGATGGGGTTACAAGTTCAATCAAGTCGCTTTGTTTCATATTATATACGCCACTCGTCTCGAATACACCTTCATCTTTACCAAGATACTCACTTTTTAAATCGTAAGTACAATCGTTACGAATCACAAGTGTTGTCTTTATGCCTTCACAGTCGGCACAAGGGAGTACACCTTGATAAGTTCCACAATAATCAGCAACTGCTGTTTGCTGCCCCGTAGCAGCCACTTGTGTTTCTGCTTGCTTTTGGGAATTTCCGCAAGATACAAGTGCTAAAGCTAGAAAAGATACAGCTAAAATAAATTTACATTTCATATCCTTCTTATTTTAACCTGAATTCAAACAGACAATGCAACAGTGTCGAATTCATTGTTAGTTAATAA
>CALADS010000009.1 GCA_937890825.1 uncultured Bacteroides sp.
AGTGCCGCCTGGAAGAGCTGACGGCCTACAACAAGGAGACGGGCTCTACCGAAGACCCGGGTACCGGCCAGGAGGAAGGCGGAGGCGGTATGCTGGGGTAATCTTCTCCCCACTCCACCCCTGGCGGCAAAACGGACGGCCGCCACCCCGCTCTCTTTTCACCTGCTCATCTCTCCACAAAAAAAATGACCTGCTGTAAAAGCCCCAAAAGTCCAAAAGTCCCAAAGGGAATGGAAAGGGAAATCAAACCAAGAGAGAGAGAAAAGGAGGAGGAAAAGAGCGAGGGGGGTTCCGGAAGAATCCGAAAAGAAAGGACTTTCTGAAAGGAAGAAGGCTCGAAAAGAGAGAACTTATCGAAAGCATCCGAAAGAGAGAGAAAACTTTTCTGAAAAGGAAGAAAGCTCGGAAGAGAGAGAAAAACTCTCCGGAAGCATCTGAGAGAGAGGTTAAAAACTGAAAAATAAGGCTTCCGAGAGAGAAAGGTTTTCTGAAAAAGGAAGAAGGCTCGGAAAAAAGAGAACTTGTCGGAAGCATCCGAAAGAGAGAAAATTTTTCTGAAAAGGAAGAAGGCTTGGAAAGAGAGAAAGTTCTCCGGAAACATCTGAGAAAGAGAGGTTTAATACTGAAAAATAAGGCTTCCAAAAGAAAGGTTTTCTGAAAGGAAGAAAGCTCGGGAAAAAAGAGAGCTTATCGGAAGCATCCGAAAGAAAGGGAAAACTTTTCTGAAAAGGAAGAAAAGCTTGGAAAGAGAGAAAAGAAATCAAAGAAAAAGACAAACCAAAGTAAAAAAGAAAGGAGACAAAACGACTATGAGTAAGAAGGAAATCTGGAAATTTGTGGTGCAGAGCCTGCTGGCCATTCTCACCGCACTGGGCACCGCCCTGGGAGTAAGCTCTTGCATCGTGGGGCTCTAGCCAAAGGGCATCCCACAGAAGTAAAAAAACACGAGCCGGTTCTGATACGAAATACAGAATCGGCCCGTTTTGTTTTTTAGAATGGATTGATTTTGAAAAAGCAGAGAGGCGTACTGACCTCCAACTGACAAACTGACAAACTGACGAACTGACAATTGAAAATGGAGGCAGGGATGGAAGGCGCCCCAGCCTGCATGATGAGGCACCCCCACTCTCTCTCTACAGCTTCACGGTCTTCTTCACCGACTTCGATTCATTGTGCAGGCGGTCGAGTGCAGTAACCACGTAGCGATACTTGGTCTTGCCGTCCTCATACGGCAGCTGGTAGAAGGGCTGGCGCGTAATGGCCACGATGTGCGAGGGGTCGTCCAGGTCTATCTTCTCCTTCTGGCCGAAGCGGTACACCACGTATTGCACCGCGCGGTTCATCTCGTCTTTGTACTTCGGCTCGGTCCAGAACAGCACGTAGCCGTCTTCCGTCCAAAGGGGCTTCACATGGCGCACCTTGCCCGGAGCTTCGCTGTCCATGAAGTCGAACACCGGAGGCAGCGCAGGGTATTTATGGTACTCGGCCATCAGCGCATCGCGGTAGCGACCGGGATTGTCTACCACGGCCGATGCATACCACTGGCAACTGCCGCCGATGCTCTGGTAGGCACGCTGCAGGGCCATCTTGCGCGGCAGCTGGTTCATCGTGGGGTGCTGCGGGTCGGCATGCTGCACGGTGTTCATCACCGATTGGCCGATGAAGAGCGGACGGTTCTCGGTGTGCAGCGCCCACCACTTTACCAGGGTTTCGTAATCGGCTGCCGGATGGCCTATCTGCCAGTATATCTGCGGAATATTATAGTCTATCCAGCCGCGGCGAGCCCAGAGCAGCACGTCGGCATAGAGGTCGTCGTAATTCTGCAGGCCGCGCGTCTTGCTGCCCAGCGGATGGCTGCTCTCGTTGCGGTAGATGCCGAAAGGCGAGATGCCGAACTTCACCCAGGGCTTTATCTCTCGGATTTTCTTATGCAGCTGTTCGATGAGCAGGTTCACGTTGCTGCGGCGCCAGTCGGCCTTGCTGGTAAATCCGCCTCCGTAGCGGGCAAAGCTGGCACTGTCGGGAAATTCCACACCGGGTATGGGATAGGGATAGAAGTAATCGTCCATGTGGATGGCGTCTACGTCGTAGCGTTCCACAATGTCGCTCACCACCAGCGTGATGTGGCGGCGGCTCTCGGGCAGTCCGGGGTCGAAGTACACTTGGTTACCATAGGTGACGAACCACTCGGGATGGATGTGGTACACGTGGCTGGGGTAGAGTTCGTGCTTCAGCGAGGTCTTCACCCGGTAGGGGTTGATCCAGGCATGAAACTCCATGCCGCGCTTGTGGCACTCTTCGATCATAAACTGCATGGGGTCCCACTGGGGCGAGGGGGCTTGGCCCTGCACACCGGTGAGGTAGCGGCTCCAGGGTTCCAGGCGCGAGGCGTAGAGCGCATCGCTCTCGGGGCGCACCTGAAAGAGAATGGCGTTGATACCGGCCTGCTGCAGGGAGTTGAGCTGGCTTACCAGCATACGCTGCATCTTTTGGGCAGGCATGCCTTTAAACTGGCCGTTCACGGCCTGAATCCACGCGCCGCGAAACTCGCGCTTGGGGTGACGTACGGAAGAGGGGGTGGACACCTGTGCCAGGAGCCAGGGCATACAGAGCATCATCCACACACCGGCAAGTAATAATCTAATCTTCATAGCTGTTCTTTTTTTCATCAATATAGACGACAAAGATAAGGGATTTCTGCATTTTTCACTATCTTCGCAGTCACAAAAAATAATACATCGCACTCATGACTGAATATAATTCTATATGGATTAAAGGCGCACGCGTAAATAATCTGAAGAACATCGAGGTGGAGATTCCACGCAATAAGCTGGTGGTGATTACCGGACTGTCGGGCTCGGGGAAATCGTCGCTGGCCTTCGATACGCTGTATGCCGAAGGACAAAGACGGTATGTGGAGAGCCTCAGCAGCTATGCACGCCAATTCCTGGGACGCATGAGCAAGCCCGAATGCGACTTTATCAAGGGCATTCCGCCGGCCATCGCCATCGAGCAGAAGGTGAGCAGCCGGAATCCGCGCTCCACCGTGGGCACGTCGACCGAAATCTATGAGTACCTCAGGCTGCTGTATGCACGGGTGGGAAGAACCTTCAGCCCGGTGAGCGGACAGGAGGTGAGGAAGCATTCGGTAGAGGACATCGTGCAGTGCATGCTGGGGCAGCCCGAGGGCACGCGCTTCACGGTACTCACGCCGCTGCTGCTGCCGCAGGGTCGCTCGCTGGAGGAGCAGATAGACAGTTACCGCAAGCAGGGATTCACGCGGCTGGAGGTGAACGGCGACACGGTGCGGATGGAGGAGTATGTGCCGCAACCGGGCGACGTGGTGTTTCTGCTGATAGACCGGCTCTCGGCTTCGGCAGCCAAGGATACGGTGAGCCGACTGACCGACTCGGCCGAAACGGCCATGTACGAGGGCGACGGGGCGTGTCTGCTGCGCTTCTACCTGCCGGACAAGAGTACGTGTCTGTATCGGTTCAGCACGAAATTCGAGGCCGACGGCATCACTTTCGAAGAGCCTACCGACCAGATGTTTTCGTTCAACTCGCCCATCGGGGCGTGTCCGGAATGCGAGGGCTTCGGACAGGTAATCGGCATCGATGAGCACTTGGTGATTCCCAACCGGGCGCTGTCGGTCTACGACGGGGCCGTGGTGTGCTGGCGGGGCGAGAAGATGGGTGAATGGAAGGATATGGTGATACGGGGGGCCGAAAAGGCGGGGTTCCCTATCTTTACGCCTTACTATGAGCTGACCGACGAGCAGCGCAGGATGCTGTGGGAGGGTACGCCCTACTTTGAGGGTATCCATACGTTCTTTAAGATGATTCAGGAGAATCAGTATAAGATTCAGTACCGGGTGATGCTGGCCAGGTATCGGGGAAAGACGCTGTGCCCCAAGTGCAGAGGCACCCGGCTGAAGCCTGAGGCGGGCTACGTGCGCGTGGGCGGACGGAGTATATCGGAACTGGTGAATCTGCCGGTGACCGACTTGCAGGTGTTCTTCCGCGAACTGAAGCTGAACGAGCACGACCGTCAGGTGGCCAAGCGCATTCTGACGGAGATTACCAACCGCCTGCAGTTTCTGGTGGATGTGGGGCTGGGGTATCTGACGCTGAACCGGCTGAGCAATTCGCTATCGGGGGGCGAGAGTCAGCGTATCAACCTGGCTACTTCGCTGGGCAGCAGCTTGGTGGGCAGTCTGTATATTCTCGACGAACCGAGCATCGGGCTGCACAGCCGCGATACGGATAAGCTGATCAAGGTGCTGCGCCAATTGCAGCAACTGGGCAATACGGTGGTGGTGGTGGAGCACGACGAGGAGATTATCCGGGCGGCAGACTACATCATCGACATCGGTCCGAAGGCCGGACGGCTGGGGGGCGAAGTGGTGTTTCAGGGGTCGCTGCAGGAGGCCATGAACGGAACGCAGCATACCGACAGCTACACGGTGCGCTACCTGCGGGGCGAAGAGACCATCGAGGTGCCGCCGCATCACCGGCCATGGAATAATTTCATCGAAATCAAGGGGGCGAGGGAGAACAACCTGAAAGGGGTGGATGTGCGCTTTCCGCTCAACGTGATGACGGTGGTAACGGGGGTGAGCGGCTCGGGTAAGAGTACGCTGGTGAGGAATGTGTTCTACCGGGCGCTGAAACGCGAGCTGGATGAATGCAGCGACCGACCGGGGGAATTTGTGTCTATCGGGGGCGATATTCAAAGTCTGCGGGGAGTGGAGTTCATCGACCAGAATCCCATCGGAAAGTCGTCGCGCAGCAATCCGGTGACGTATCTGAAGGCTTACGATGAGATACGCAAGCTGTGGGCCGAACAGCCGCTGGCCAAGCAGATGGGCTATAAGGCGGGCTACTTCAGCTTCAACAGCGAGGGCGGACGATGCGAGGAGTGCAAGGGCGAAGGTACCATCACCGTGGAGATGCAGTTCATGGCCGACTTGGTGCTGCAGTGTGAATCGTGCCACGGCAAACGGTTCAAGGCGGATACGCTGGAGGTGAAATTCCACGATGCCAGCATTTATGATGTGCTGGAAATGACGGTGAACCAAGCCATTGAGTTCTTCGCGCTGCACGGACAGAAGAAGATTGTAAAGAAGCTACAGCCGCTACAGGATGTGGGGCTGGGGTATATCAAGCTGGGGCAGTCGTCGTCTACCCTGTCGGGCGGTGAAAGCCAACGGGTGAAGCTGGCGTACTACCTGAGTCAGGAGAAGACGGATCCTACGCTCTTCATCTTCGACGAACCTACCACGGGACTTCACTTCCATGACATCAAGAAGCTGCTGGCGGCTTTCGATGCACTGATTCGGCGCGGACACAGCATCGTGATTATCGAACATAACCTGGATGTGGTGAAGTGTGCCGACCATGTCATCGACCTGGGACCCGAAGGGGGCGACCGGGGTGGCTACATCGTGGCTACCGGCACGCCGGAAGAGGTGGCACAGTGTGCGGCCAGCTACACGGGCCAGTTTCTGCAAGAGAAATTGCCTACGGCATAAAAAAAGAAAACACTGAAAGAACAAGCTGAAAAACAGCGAAAGAGAGCTGCTGAAAACGCTGAAAAGAGTGAAAACAGTGAAAGAGAACTGAAAGAACAGCTGAAAGAGAGCTGCTGAAAGAACAGCTGCTGAAAACAGTGAAAACAGTGAAAGAAAGCTGAAAGAGAGCTGCTGAAAACGCTGAAAAACAGCTGCTGAAAGAACAGCTGCTGAAAGAACAAGCTGAAATAAAATAAAATCGCAGACCGGGGGAGAAGGCTTCTCTCCTGCCCCGGCCTGCGATGTATCTGCTGCACCCGCTACGAAGCGTCGATGGGGTTAGAAATAGAGTCCGAACCCTAACTTCAAACCAAATTTGTGGCGGTCTTCATTGACATTCCAATAGAAGGCAGGCTCCAGTGTCACCGTACGCGACAGGAAGAAGGCATACCCCGTCTCCATACCGAAAGAGAATTTCGTGGCATCTTCCAGACCCGTGCGCTTGCTGTAGTCGAAACGGTCTACATTGACTTCGGCGCCCACATACACGCCTATACGGCTGAAATAATAGCGGCTACCCACACCCATGGTATAGACATCGGTATCTACACCGTTGGTGTGCTCGTTCCAGCGGGCACCGCCATGAATCAGCAAGGCAAAATTATCAAGTAAGAAAGCACCGCCCTTCAATTCGGCACCGAAGGAGAATTTATCGGCATCCGTATCATAGGCCATACCCAGCCCTGTAACCGAGGGATTCACTACCCACTTACCTTTCTCAAATTGCGCCTGTGCGGCCACAGAAGCCAGAATGAGGCACATGCATACTAAGATTTTCTTCATAACTATGATTTTTTTTAAAAAAACTTACTCATTAACAGCCTCCTTCGTCGCGGCGCTTCTGCTGCAGGGCTTCTTTCTTGCGCAGCACCAGCCATAATAACAGCACAATCAGATAAGACACGCCCACGGTGATGTATTTCTCTGAAGCGCTGATTTCGGTGTTGCGAGGCAGGAAATAGGCAGCGGTCAGTGACACGTATATCAGCAGAGCTACCGTAAGTCCGGTGGATTTTTTGATTTTCTTTTTCATATCGTTCTTCTTTTACAGCGTAAATGTAATCACGATGTTTTCAGTTATTTTGTTGATAATTCCACGCAAATGTAATAGTTTATCTACAAATTGCACAATTTTATCCGAGCTTTTGACTATCTTCGCCGAAAAAATGAAGGGTTCGCTTTTATGATAAACAGGTTTATAGCAGGGGTTCTTTTGATGATAGGATGGGGCTGCTGCCCCAGCCCATTGCCGGCTCAGCCCAAAAGAGAGGTGAGGGCTGCCTGGGTGACAGCGGTATACGGACTGGACTGGCCTCGCACCAAAGCGGTGACGGCAGCAGGAAGAAGAAAGCAGCAGCAGGAGTTGCTGGAAATACTGGACCGGCTGAAAGAGGCAAACTTTAATACGGTGCTCTTTCAGACACGCACGCGGGGCGATGTGCTCTACCCTTCGGCTATCGAACCCTTCAATGCCATTCTTACCGGAAAGGTGAACGGCGACCCGGGATACGACCCGCTGGCGTTTGCCATAGAAGAATGCCACAAACGGGGCATGGAGTGCCATGCGTGGATGGTGACCATTCCGCTGGGCGGACGAAAGCATGTGGCTTCGCTCGGTGCCCGATCGGTGACCCGAAAGAAACCGGCCATCTGTGCGCCTTATCATAAGGAGTATTTTCTGAATCCGGGACATCCGCAGACCAAGGAGTATCTGATGAGCCTGGTACACGAGGTGGTGAGCCGCTATGATGTAGACGGAGTGCACTTCGACTATCTGCGCTATCCGGAGCATGCACCCCGCTTTCCCGACGGATACGACTACCGGAAAAGAGCCGGAGGACGGTCGCTGGCACAGTGGAGGCGCGACAATATCTCGGACATCATGAGGCATCTCTACCGGGGGGTGAAGAAACTGAAACCGTGGGTCAAGGTGAGTACGTGTCCGGTGGGAAAATTCCGCGATACCTCGCGCTATTCTTCGCGCGGATGGAATGCGTATCACACCGTGTATCAAGATGTGCAGGGGTGGCTGGCCGAAGGCATACAAGACCAGATTTATCCGATGATGTATTTTCGAGGCAATGCGTTCTATCCGTTTGCACTGGACTGGAAGGAGCAGGCGGGCGGAAGGCATGTGATACCGGGGCTGGGCATCTATTTCTTGGATGAATCGGAAGGAAACTGGCAGCTGGATGAGGTGGAACGGCAGCTGCACTTCATACGGCAAAACGGACTGCAGGGAGAGGGGCACTACCGCGCTCAATTCCTGATGGACAACATACAGGGACTGACGGATGCCCTGGAGGAAAAGTATTACACGGCTCCTGCCCTGCAACCGACGATGCCCTGGATAGACGCTACACCACCGACGGCACCCCAACAAGCGGTAATCCGGACAACAGCCGACGGATATGGAGAGATTACCTGGCAGGCAGCTACCGATAACGACGCACGAAATGCACCGCAGTATGTGGTGTATGGGGCAGACTGCTATCCGGTGGATACAGAGAACCCGCGAAATATTTTGGCACAGGGAGTGCGCCACACCCGGTATACGTATGTGCCCGAAGTGCCCTGGCAGAGGTGCCGGTACTTTGCCGTAACGGCCATAGACCGCTGCGGCAACGAATCGGCACCTGCCGAAGTGACAGGCTCTTGGTAGGGGAAGCACTACCGGCTAGGCTTACTTCTCTATGCGGTGCACTTCATCTACGCCATCGATGCTGTTGATAGCGGCTATAACCTGCTGCAACTCGCCGAAAGAATGCACTGAGAAGCTGATGGAGCAATCGGCTATCTCGTCGACAGTAGCTACGTGAAGACTGACAATGGATAAGTGCATACCATTGGTGATGCAGTCTACCAAATCGATAAGCAAATGATAACGATCCACCGCCCGAACATTGATACACACGGGGTAATGCAGATCTGGGTCTTCAGGAAAATCGACCGAAACGATGGAGTCGCCCTTCTCGGAAGCCAAACGGATGGCCGTGGCACAATCGCGCTTATGAATGGTGACGCGGCCATCGGCCTCGCGAAAGCCTATCACCTCGTTGCCTGGCAGCGGATGACACACCGGACAGCGGTTCTTGGGTATCGACTTGGCTTGCCCCAGATACGAGCGGAGAAAACGCTTGGCTTTATAGGTCTGCACGAAATCCATCCAGTCGGCACGGGGCGTACAGGCCGGATTGACTCCCACCTCTACACAGTCGCCGTGATGTAATTCGGTCTTTACCGAACAAAGTTTGCCGTTTACCTTGGCATACTGCGCATGCTGCCCCACTTCACTGTGAATCTCGAAGGCAAAATCGAGCACCGTGGCCCGCTGGGGCAAACTGACGGTTTTCCCCTTGGGAGTGAACACCGTGATGTCTTCATTGTAGAGCGAACTTACCACATTGTCCAGATACCAGCCGTCGGCCGACTGGCTGGCGGCATCTTTCAGCAACGCACGAAACTTGGCTATCCAATTGTCCCACGCACCCTCCATGCGTTCTACGGCACAGCCCAACTTGGAATTCAGCACCATGCGCTCGGAAGATATATGAATTTCTTCCCACACTCCCTGCTCGCTCAGCAAGCGGATATGGAAACTTTGATAACCGTTCTCCTTCGGTGAATCGATGAAATTGACAATGCTCTGTGGCTGCTCCTTGAAGCGGTCGGTCAGAATGGAATATATGCGTAGACAGATGCTTTTCTCGTCTTCTTCACGGGCTGCCGGATAAATCAGCCGGATGACATGCCGATAATCTAAATGCTTGAAATCGCGGCCAGTGGAATGTATCCTACGCCAGATACTGTAGGGCTGACGGTAGCGTATCTGTGTGCGCGCCTGAATGCCTTTGTCCATCAGCAGCTGCAACATCTCGCCCGTAAACAGTTCCAGCTGGGCTTTATTCTCGGCTTTATCGGCTTCGATGGCCTCTTGCAATTCCTTGTATTCCAAAGGACAACGGTATTGCAAGCTAAGGTTCTCCAGCTCGCGCCGGATACCATACAGCCCCAACCGATTGGCGAGAGGGGCATAGAAGTAGTCGGTTTCGCCGGCTATCTTCATCTGCTTGTCCGGACGCATGCTTTCCAGCGTACGCATGTTATGCAAGCGGTCGGCCAGCTTTATGAGAATGGCTCGGATATCGTAATGCAGCGATTCGAGCATCTGCTTGAAATTATCTACCTGCTTCGACGTTTCGTACTGTTTCTTCTTCTGCTTGGTCACCACACGCACCAGAAAAGCCACATCCGAACCGAAACGTGCCTTGATATCGTCTAGGGTAAAGGAGGTATCTTCTACCACATCGTGCAGAAAAGCGGCAATCACCGGATTGGCGCCCAACTGGAGCTCCTCGGCTACAATCCGCGCCACGGCCACCGGATGAATGATGTAGGGGGCACCGCTCTTGCGCTTCTGACCGGCATGGGCCTGACGGGCAAATTCAAAAGCTTGACGAATGCGAAGAGCGTCGGCAGCAGAAAGGTGGCGACATTGCATCACCGCCAATATAGATTCCAACTGATTGTTGAGTAAAAGGTCATAGTCTTCCATAGTGATGAGCATTTAATAAAAGCCAAAATTAGAAAAAATAATCGAATCATCTTCATCTGCAGCTACATTTTTTAGGGGCTCTACGTGGATATAGGCCATGTAACGGCTCTGGGGGCTGACCGGCACCAGCGGCAGATAGCCTGAAAGGAGTTTGCCCTGGACAATCTGTGGAGGGAAGGCCGCCTGCAGGGCCGATACAGAGGCTTGCAGGGCGTGCGGAGAAGGCGATACCTCGACGGAAAAACGGCCTTTACTGCCAGGCAACAAAAAACGATGAGCCAGCTGATGGGCCACAATGCCCATATTCATGCGCAGATTCACCTCTACACAGGGAAATACAGTCGAGTGTCCGTCGGCCATACGGCACACCATCATGTCTACACCCAAATAACCGCGATACTCGGGGTAGTGCATCTGTAGCTGGACTTGCAACTGCCGGCGAATCTGTGGCAGCGAGGCTGAAGGCACTGCTGCACTGAGCAACTGTTCGATAGCAGCATCGGACATCAATACATTGCCTTGATAGGCGCCTTTTGCAGTGGTATGAAACAGGGAGTATCCGATAAAAGAGGCGTTGCCCGAACCGTCCATCCAAAATTCCATGGCAAAATCGTACACCTTATTATATATGGGCATGCCTATCAGCACCTGCTGCTCGGACAGCACTCGGCGGCACCAGCCACTTACGGAAGCGGAAAAATCGGAATAGCACCAAAGCAGCCCCTTGCCGCTACCCGACCAGGGAGCTTTGAACAAACACCGGCCCTGCCTGCTGCGCCAATAGTCCTCGCACGCTACCAGGCTGTGAAGCAGACTACCCTGACCACAACAGCCGTCGATGCCCCGAAAAGAGTCTAAAATGGCCAAAGCTGTCTGCTTACCTGCCTGCTGCCTGTGCTTAGCTAGGACCGATAACGAAGGAAGAGCCGAAGCAGTTATCCCCTGCTTCAGCAACCACTTACGCACTGCAGGGCTCCATCCCCAGGGAAGGACATCGGGCTGTGCCACGGCGGACAGCTCGGGAGGAGTGAGCAGCTGTGCCGGCAGCGGAAATTGCTGCGACCACCGTTGCAGGTAAGACTGGTTATAGGCCGAGGCAGCCACTACACCCGCCCCCTGCTCTGCCCACCACAGAGGCAACAGTGCCAAATCTACGGCCATCTGCCGGATAAGGGCCGGAGGCATGTAGTTTTCAGAAAAGTCGGCCAGTGCCATATCGGCATCCGGATTAAAAAGATACAGTTTCATAACGCAACATCCAAACGATTATATTCACGCTGCAAAGATACACATTCTATGCATATCAAACGGAATTGAGCCGCAACAGCTCCGTAACAAATATACGGAAAAGTACCTGTACCCGCATTTGTTACGGAGCTGTTAGGGCACAGATACCTGCCTGATGCGCAGAAGATAGCCCGTCTGCCGCAAAAAAAAGCAATAAGAAAGACCGGCGAGGAGCAACTTATAGCCAAAGAATAAATAATTTGCAAACTCTACTTTGCAATTTCATAAATAAGTTCTATCTTTGTCGTCAGAAAAATGGCATAGCAAGCATGGAAGCATTTTATCGTACACACGCATACCTGGTGGAGCATACCAATGCACCGGTTCGACGCGACCTCATGGATGAGATTGACTGGAATGACCGGCTGATTGGCATCAAAGGAACCCGTGGCGTGGGAAAAACGACCTTTCTGCTGCAATACGCCAAGGAAAAATTTGGCACCGACCGTTCATGCCTTTTCATCAACATGAACAACTTTTATTTTTCCGGACACAGTCTGGTGGACTTCGCCAACGAATTTCAACGACGCGGAGGTAAGGTGCTGCTGATAGATCAGGTGTTCAAGCATCCGGAATGGAGCAAAGAACTGCGGCTCTGCTACGACCGCTTCCCCAATCTGAAAATCGTCTTTACCGGCTCTTCGGTAATGAGACTGAAAGACGAAAATCTGGAATTGTGCGACATCGTAAAAAGCTATAACCTGCGCGGATTTTCTTTCCGGGAATTCCTTAATCTGCAAACCGGTATGAAATTTCATGCCTATCCGCTGGAAGAAATCCTGAACAATCATGAACAGATAGCCAAAGGCATCTTATCGAAAGTACGTCCGCTAGACTATTTCCAGGATTACCTGCACCATGGTTTCTATCCTTTTTTTCTGGAAAAACGCAACTTTTCAGAAAATCTGCTGAAAACCATGAACATGATGGTGGAGGTAGATATTCTTTTAATCAAACAAATTGAACTGAAATATCTTTCGAAAATAAAAAAATTATTATATTTGTTGGCAGTTGACGGGCCTAAGGCTCCCAACGTGAGCCAACTGGCGAACGATATACAAACTTCACGAGCCACGGTGATGAATTACATTAAATATCTGGCCGATGCCAGACTGATTAACATGGTTTATCCCAAAGGAGAAGAATTCCCGAAGAAACCATCGAAAATCATGATGCATAACTCCAGCTTAATGTATTCCATCTATCCGGTAAAAGTAGAAGAGCAAGATGTGCTGGAAACCTTTTTTGTAAACTCTCTGTGGAAAGACCATAAAATCAATAAGGGGGATAAGAACATCTCTTTTCTGGTAGATGAAGTAATGCCGTTCAAGATTTGCGCCGAAGGCATGAAGATAAAGAACAACCCCAACGTGACCTACGCCCTGCACAAGGCGGAAATAGGACGGGGCAATCAGATTCCTCTATGGCTTCTCGGATTTTTATATTGACTTACGTGACTTTATTAACTTAATAAATTTGATTTAGTTATGACTAAACAGAAGAAATTCATTACTTGTGATGGTAACCAAGCTGCTGCACATATCTCGTATATGTTCTCTGAAGTAGCTGCCATCTATCCTATCACCCCTTCTTCTACAATGGCAGAATATGTAGACGAATGGGCTGCCGCTGGTCGTAAAAACATCTTTGGCGAAACAGTATTGGTACAGGAAATGCAATCAGAAGCCGGTGCAGCTGGTGCCGTTCACGGTTCTCTGCAGGCTGGTGCACTGACTACTACGTACACTGCTTCTCAAGGTTTGTTGCTGATGATTCCGAATATGTACAAGATTGCCGGTGAATTCCTGCCTTGCGTATTCCACGTATCAGCCCGTACACTGGCTTCTCATGCTCTCTGTATCTTCGGTGACCACCAAGACGTAATGTCTTGCCGTCAGACTGGCTTCGCTATGCTGGCCGAAGGTTCTGTACAGGAAGTAATGGACTTGGCTGGTGTAGCTCACCTGTCTACTATCAAGAGCCGTGTGCCGTTCGTAAACTTCTTCGACGGTTTCCGTACTTCTCACGAAATTCAGAAAATCGAAATGCTGGAGAACGAAGACCTCGCTCCGCTCATCGACCAGGAAGCATTGGCTGAATTCCGCGAACGTGCCTTGAATCCGATGAATCCGGTGGCTCGCGGTATGGCTGAAAACCCTGACCACTTCTTCCAACATCGTGAATCTTGCAACAATTTCTATGAGGCAGTTCCTGCTATCGTAGAAGAATACATGAACGAAATCTCTAAGATTACCGGCCGTAAATATGGTCTGTTCGACTACTATGGTGCTGAAGACGCAGAACGCGTAATCATCGCTATGGGTTCTGTAACAGAAGCTGCTCGCGAAGCCATCGACTACTTGGTAGCTCAAGGCGAAAAGGTAGGTTTGGTAGCTGTTCACTTGTATCGTCCGTTCTCTGCTAAGCACTTCCTAGCTGCCGTTCCTAAGACTGCCAAGACTATCGCTGTACTGGACCGTACAAAAGAACCGGGTGCTAACGGTGAACCGCTGTACCTCGATGTGAAAGACTGCTTCTACGGCGTAGAAAATGCTCCGGTTATCGTAGGCGGCCGTTATGGTTTGGGTTCAAAGGATACTACTCCTGCTCAGATTTTGGCTGTGTACAAGAATTTGGCTCTGCCTACTCCGAAGAATCACTTCACTATCGGTATCGTAGACGACGTTACCTTCACTTCACTTCCGCAGGAAGAAGAAATCGCACTGGGCGGCGAAGGTATGTTCGAAGCTAAATTCTATGGTTTGGGTGCAGACGGTACGGTAGGTGCTAACAAAAACTCTGTAAAGATTATCGGTGAAAATACCGACAAGCACTGCCAGGCATATTTCTCTTATGACTCTAAGAAATCTGGTGGTTTCACTTGTTCTCACTTGCGCTTCGGTGATACTCCGATTCGCTCTACTTACTTGGTAAATACTCCGAACTTCGTAGCTTGCCACGTACAGGCTTACCTGCACATGTACGATGTAACTCGTGGTTTGCGTAAGAACGGTTCTTTCTTGCTGAACACTATCTGGGAAGGCGAAGAACTGGCCAAGAACTTGCCGAACAAGGTGAAGAAATACTTCGCACAAAACAATATCACTGTTTACTATATCAACG
>CALADS010000010.1 GCA_937890825.1 uncultured Bacteroides sp.
TTAGGGCACTGAAAAGTGCCCTTTCGAAGGGGTATGCCCTAAATTGAGTGCTTACAAGCATATCAAAATCTAAAACTATGGATAAAAAACGGCAGGAACAAATGGCCATGCGCAAACAGATGTTGGATGAATTGGAACGAAAGCTGGCAGCTACCAGAAAGCCCGAAGACAGTTTCTTCTTTTATCATCCGAATGAAGACCACATCGTATTATCCCACGCCCTCTTTTGGGTAATGACAGCTCCCCTTCAAAGCAAACTTCAGTGGAGCAAGAATTTTCTGCTCTTGCGTCAGTTTCAGGAAGAAATGCTCGAAGCCTATCTCACTGAATCGGAAGAGTTCGAAGACCTGCTGCACTTCTGCACCGTTTGCTATGAAACGCTGCCTTATACCATAGGTGGAGCCAGAGAAGACCAGAAATCCAGCAAAGCTTGCCACAAACTGATAGCCATGGCTATCGTGGCCGGTGGATATGGTGGTGATATGGAAGAAGAGAGGATGTACGACTTGCTGGACGATATGGACTTTCACTACAATAAGGTGAAATGCCCGCTCATAGAGAAACTGCTTCCTTGGCTCTACAAAAAAGTAGAGGAGGAAATGAATACCACTTTGGCTACCAACCAATATTAAATTCCAAGTTAATTAATCAACAAAACTCAGTTTAGGACATTGAAAAGTGCCCTTTCGAAGGGATATGCCCTAAATGGAGTGATTATCTATAACTATGATTTTCGAAAAGAACTTTTTAGAGGATTTGTTGCAGCAGGCGGCAGTGTCACCGCGGCTGCGGGTGAATTATGATTTGCGGAACTCGGCAGCAGACACGTCGCAGCGGATGCTGAATGCGCTGGCGGTGGGTACGCAGGTGCCAATTCACCGGCACGAGGATACGGCAGAAACGGTAATCTGTCTGTGCGGTAAACTGGTGGAGGTAATCTTCGAGGCGAAGGACGGGGCTTATCGGGGATAAATCAGGCACGGCCAGCGGATGCCGTGTGTAAATAGGGAAAGGTGCTCTCGGAAGGGGGTGCCTTTTGTGTTTTTAATCACAAGGGGTCTATGAAAAAGGGGAATGAACGGACAGGAGAGGTGGTGACGTTTGGCAGCATCTCGCTGATACGGACAGGCAACAGGCTGCAGACTTGTACGCAGGAGGTGTATGCGGTGAACACGGGGGGATTTGACCCGGTGCTGGCATACAACCGGAGTTTTCTGATGTTGCCGTGGGACACGCGGTATGAGGAGGGGAATGAGTTGCTGGCGCGACGGGTGACGGACAGGTTGCACGGGGTATGTGTGCTGGCGGGGGATGAGAGCCGGGTGTACTGGAAGTACCGGATGCTGGAGGATGACTCGGTGGTGGTGATGGACCGGGAGGGGACGTATTATCACGTGACGCCGGAGGCGGGAACGCACCGGGCGGTGAAGGTGTGGCTGGGCAAGGCGGTGACGCCCTCGGAGGAGGATTACATCGATATGAGGGTGAGGGAGCTGGAGAACCGGATCAGCCGGGAGCGGCAACAGAGGGAACTGGCTTTGGAGGCGAAGCGGAGGAAGGAGAGAAAGGAGTTGCTGAAGGGGCTGCGCTCGGCGGTGCCTTTCCAGATGGGCTGCAAATGGGGGCTGCGCACGGCAGACCGGATGGTGGTGCCGCCGGTGTATCGCAGGGTGTCGGAGCCTGTGGGGGATTATTGTGCGTTTGAGATGTATCCGGACCGCTGGGGGGTGATGGAGCTGGATGGCAAGGTGGTGATAGAGCCGAAGTATCAGCGGGTGTGCTTCTGTGGCAAGAAGCGGGTGAAGCTGACGCTGGTGAACAATCGCACGGAGGAGGTGCGGCTATAAAGGAGAAGGGAAAGGATGGAATTGCGTGGGTATCAGACGGAAGTGTGCCGGCGGGTGGTGCAGGCGATGCAGAGGGTAAGGAGTGTATTGGTGCAGATGCCTACGGGCACGGGCAAGACGTGGGTGCTGGCGGCGCTGGTGAAGCGGATGCTGGAGCAGACGGACGTGCAGGGGGGCAGGGTGCTGATCGTGGCGCACCGCAGGCAACTGGTGAAGCAGATTGAGGAGACTTTGCTGCGGATGGAGAAGCTGGAAGGGGGGCCGGAGGGGCTGTTCTGCCAGCGGGTAAGGGTGTGCTCTATTCAGTGGCTGACGGTGAACCTGGAGAGGGGGAAGGGGGAACCGGCGCTGGTGGTGATAGACGAGGCGCATCATGCGCTGGCGGCTACGTACCGGGCGTTGTGGAGACGGTGGCCGAAGGCGCGCTTCCTGGGGCTGACGGCTACGCCTTACCGGATGAATGGGGAGGGGTTTACGGAATTGTTCGACAGGCTGGTGACGGCGGGTAGTATCCGGCAGTTCATGGCGCAGGGGTGGCTGTCGGGGTATGTGTATTATTCTATCCGACCGGATAGCAGGGAGCAGGGGGTGATTGATTCGCTGTGTCTGCGGGGGGCGGACGGGGATTACCTGACGAGGGAGATGCGGGAGAAGCTGGATGACTCTCCTACCCTGCACCGGCTGTATGAGGCGTACCGGAAGTTTGCGGACGGCAGAAAGGGGCTGGTGTATGCCATTGATACGGGGCACGCGGAGCACATTGCGGCGTATTACCGGGAAAGGGGGCTGGAGGCGGAGGCGGTGAGTTACCGCACTCCCCCAGCCCGCCGGGATGAGTTGGTGAGGAGGCTGGCGACGGGCAGCTTGCGGGTGCTGGTGAATGTGGATTTGTTTTCGGAGGGATTCGACTGTCCGGATATTGATTTTATCCAGCTGGCCAGGCCTACGTTGTCTTTGGCGCGCTATCTGCAGATGGTGGGCCGGGGACTGAGGGGGCATGCGGATAAGGAGCGGTGTGTGATTATCGACCAGGTGGGGCTGTACAGGGTGTTTGGATTGCCGTCGGCCGACCGGGACTGGGAGGCGTGGTTTGCAGGGGTGAACCGCAGACCGGACAGCAAGGGTATGGGCACGCAGGGGTGGTTTCCGCCGGCGGTAGGGCTGGAGGGTGATAATGAGGTGGTGAGGATTGCAACGGTCGACGGGGGCCAGGGGCTGGACGAGACGACGGGGGAGTCGGGATTTGAACGGGTGAAGACGGCGCGGGGAACGGGCTGGAGGGATCGGTGCAGCGGCCGGGTGTTTGGCTCGTATCCGCAGACGGTGGACTTCGGGGGGATTCAGCTGGCTACGGAGGATGGAAGGATGTTTTTTCCCAGGATGCAGGTGCCCTGGAAGGAGGGACAGGGGGGCATCAGCCGAAAGGCGCTGGAGACGCAACCGTACCGGGGGGTGTACTGGCAGCGGTTGTTTATCTCGTTCGACTGCCCGGATAGGGTGTACCGGCTGGTGGAGGTGAAACCGAACGGACTGAGGGTGTATGAGGATGTGCAGGGAAAGGTGTTTGTGCAGGAGGACTTGGATCATAGGCTGCAGGAGTGTACGGAGGCGGAGGTGATGAAGAAACTGATGGAGCGGTGTGAGGAGGAAATGGCCAGAGACAGGGAGGCGAAGCTGCGGAAGTATCGGCGCAAGGTGATGCGGCCGGGGGAGGCATGGCCCGTGGAACGGATGCCGGAAGGGGCTTGCTGGGAAGAGGCTGAGGGGAAGCTGATGCACGTGACGTACGAGGAAGCGGGTACGGGAAAGGAGGTCTGGGTGGACTTGCTGACGGGGTATCTGCACGAGGAGAAGCCGGTGTTGCTGCAACGGGGGTGTGTGAGCTTGCTGCGCGAGAACGACCGGGTGTATATAAGGAATATCCGTGAGGAGGCGGGTATGCCTTACCGAAACTGGGAGGTGAGGGCCGACCAGCGGATCTGCAGCGTGGGGGAGGTGCTGTACTTTGCTCAGGACTTGAACGGCAGGCCGTATCGCATACGCAAACGGAGCGAGGATTTCAGAATGTTTGTGCTGGAGGACCGGACTACAGAGGGGGGATACGAACGGAGAAGGGGGGAACTAATGGTCATAAACTTACCCGACCAACCGCTGGAAGTGAAGGTGAATGGATAATTTTCTCAGCATTTTATTGCAATAAGTAAAAGTTTGGCGTAAATTTGCAATTTATTTGCTACAGTTTAATACATTCAATCTCTAAATACTTACATTATGGATACAAGCAAGATTGTAGGAGAAAAAATCAAGGCTCTCCGCGAAAATCAGGGTATCAGCCTGGAACAGTTGGCTGAACGGGCGGGACTTGCCATCGAACAGATAGATCGTATCGAAAATAATATTGACTTGCCTTCACTGGCACCGCTGATTAAAATAGCACGGGTACTGGGGGTAAGACTGGGTACGTTCCTGGACGACCAGGAGGAACTGGGACCGGTGGTGTGCCGCAAGAGGGAGGCTACCGACAGCATCAGTTTCTCGAACAATGCTATCCAGAGCCGGAAGCACATGGAGTATCATTCGCTCTCGAAATCGAAAGCTGACCGGCACATGGAGCCGTTTATCATTGATGTGACACCGACGGATGATAATGCGTTTGTGCTGTCTTCGCACGAGGGCGAGGAGTTTATCATGGTGATGAGCGGTACCATGGAGATAAGCTATGGAAAGCATACGTATCTGCTGGAAGAAGGTGACAGTATTTATTATGACTCAATCGTGCCGCATCATGTACATGCGTATCAGGGACAGGCGGCCAAAATTCTGGCGGTAATCTATACACCTATTTAATGAAGAAAGGATAGAAAAAGCATGTTATCGGAAAAAACACTGGGCCAATGGCTGGAACATTGGGCAAATACAACTCCTGACAAAGAATACATCGTTTACTCGGACCGAAACCTGAGGTTTACCTGGAAGCAGTTCAACCAACGGGTGGATGATATGGCTAAGGGATTGATAGCCATCGGGGTGGAACGGGGAACGCACGTGGGCATCTGGGCGGCTAATGTGCCCGACTGGCTGACGCTGCTGTATGCCTGTGCCAAAATCGGTGCGGTGTATGTTACGGTGAATACGAATTATAAACAGTCGGAACTGGAGTATCTGTGCCAGCACTCGGATATGCATACGCTGTGTATCGTGCACGGGGAAAAGGACAGCGACTTTGTGCAGATGACGTATACGATGCTGCCGGAACTGAAATCGTGCCAACGGGGGCACTTGAAGAGTGAACGGTTTCCGCAAATGAAGAATGTGATTTATGTGGGACCGGAAAAGCACCGGGGCATGTATAATACTTCGGAGATTCTGCTCTTGGGGAATAATGTGGAGGATACGTGCCTAAAGGAAATGAAGGCGAAGGTGTCTTGCCACGATGTGGTGAACATGCAGTATACATCGGGCACTACGGGCTTTCCTAAGGGGGTGATGCTGACGCACTATAACATTACCAACAACGGGTATCTGACGGGGGAACACATGAAGTTTACAGCGGAGGATAGGTTGTGTGTATGTGTGCCGCTGTTTCACTGCTTCGGAGTGGTGCTGGCCACGATGAACTGCCTGACGCATGGGTGCATGCAGGTGATGGTGGAGCGCTTTGACCCGCTGGTGGTGCTGGCTTCTATACATAAGGAGCGATGCACGGCGCTGTATGGAGTACCGACGATGTTTATTGCGGAACTGCATCATCCGATGTTTGAAATGTTTGATATGAGCAGCCTGCGCACGGGTATCATGGCGGGATCGCTCTGCCCGGTGGAACTGATGAGGCAGGTGGAGGAGAAGATGTTCATGAAGGTGACCAGTGTGTATGGTCTGACAGAGGCGGCTCCCGGCATGACGGCTACTCGGATAGAGGATGATTTTGACGTGCGCTGCAATACCGTGGGACGGGAGTTTGCGTATACGGAGGTGAAGGTGATTGACCCGGAAACGGGAAAAGAGTGCCCGGTAGGGGTACAGGGGGAAATGTGTAACCGGGGCTATAATACCATGAAGGGGTATTATAAGAATCCGGAGGCTACTGCGGAGGTGATTGATGCGGACGGATTCTTGCACTCGGGCGACTTGGGTGTGAAGGATGCGGACGGCAATTTCCGAATCACCGGACGTATCAAGGATATGATTATACGCGGAGGAGAGAATATTTACCCGCGCGAGATAGAGGAGTTTCTTTATCAGATGAAGGGGGTAAAGGATGTACAGGTGGCGGGGATTCCATCGAAGAAATACGGCGAAGCGGTGGGTGCGTTCATTATCTTGCACGAGGGTATGGATATGCACGAATCGGACGTGAGGGATTTCTGCATCGGCAAGATAGCGCGCTACAAGATTCCGAAGTATATCTTCTTCGTGAAGGAGTTTCCTATGACGGGAAGCGGCAAGATCCAGAAGTTCAAGCTGAAGGAGCTGGGAGTGAAACTGTGCGAACAGAAGGGAATTACCATTATATAAATGGTGGGGCCGTGGGCGGCTGGAAACAGGATGCGCACGGCTGTCTGACTGCATACAAAAAGAGAGTGCTCTGACAAAGGGCACTCTCTTTTTTTTAGGGGTTGGGGGAACTGCTTAGAGTTGCGGATAGACCATGTGGGCTTCGGTCATGTGTTCCAGCACTTCGTGCAGGTATTTGGCGGATTCCCACTTGGCCATGGGAAGGTCGTGCAGCAGGTAGTTGCCGCAGTCTTGGGCGGTGGTACCGGGTACTTCGCCTTCGTATTCGGCCACAAAGCGGAAGGTGTCTTGCATCAAGGGCAGGATATCGGAGGGCTGAAGGTCGCCTTTCATCAGCAGGTAGTTGCCGGTGAGGCAGCCCATAGGGCCCCAATAGATGATCTTGTCTTGCCACTGGGGCTCGTTGCGCAGGTAGGTGGCGGCCAGGTGTTCGATGGTGTGAAGGGCGCCCTGTCCCAAGGCGGGCTCGCGGTTGGGTTCCTTCATGCGGATGTCGAACGTGGTGATGACTTCGCCGTTGACTTCGTCTTTACGGGATACGTAGATGCCGCGCAGCAGGCGGATGTGGTCGATGGTAAAACTTGGAATTTTCTTCATATCTGTTTGGGTAATCTTGGGTTATAATTCATGGGGCAGTGTGGACAGGAACGACCAGGTGGCCTGGAACGAACGCTGGGCCATGGTGCCCCAAAAGTCTTGGTACTGTGAGAAGTTGTCGGCGTGCGCACCGGGGGTGTCGCTCACTATGCGGAAGCTGATAAAGGCTACTCCGTAGAGGTGGCAGACGTGTGCCAGAGCGGCCGATTCCATGTCGACGGCCATACCGTCGGGGAAGTGTTGCTTGATAGAGGCTAGTTCGGCTTTGTCTTCTACAAAACGGTCGCCGGTGCAGATGAGGCCGCCGCAGATGCGGACATCTTCTACCTGCAGGGCCAGGGCGTGATGCAGCAGGGTGGGATGGGCTTCGTAATAGAGGGGCATGCCTTGTATCTGTCCGTAGGAGGTGCCGTCGTTGCCGCAGTATACATCGTGGTATACCAGACGGCTGCTGGCTACTACGTCGGCTACGCGCAGGGTGGCGTCGATACCGCCTGCCACTCCGGTGCTGATGATGCAGTCGGGGGCGTAACGGCGAATCAGTTCGGCAGCACCTACGGCTGCATTGACCTTGCCGATGCCGCACTGGGTGAGGATGACCTGGTTGCCGTTCAACTCTCCTACTACATAGCGGAAGGGGCCTTCCGCATACTCATTCTTCTGTTGCAAGCGCTCGGCCAATTGGCGGTGCTCGCTGTCCATTGCACTGATAATACCTATCTTCATATGTGTTATGTATGCTGGTTCATTCTGTTAGTATTTCTTTTCCGGGACAAAGATACGACAAATCAGTTAATTCCATGCAAAAAGCCCTGTATGTTTCCGCGGTTCTCCGGAACGGTGCATACAGGGCTTCTGGTGAGAGGGGAATGATTATTCAGCAGCGGCCCACTCACGAGCGCCTTGTTCTTTGAGGCGGGCGGTGAAAGCGGCGGCTTTCTCTTCGGCGATTTTCTCATCGGCCGGACTGGCATAGGCATGGCGATAGCCTTGTACTACATTCCACTGGCCGCGGGTGAAGTCGGGGAAAGCAACCGGAGCGCAATTGTGGTCCATGGAGAGGGTGCCGAGTTCGGCCAGACTGCACCATTCGGCCAGGTCGTATACGTCCATGTCGAGTGGAAGTCCGTTTTGCAGGCAGTATACCAAGCGGGCATCCATGATGAAGTCCATACCGCCATGGCCGCCTACTGCTTTGGCCAGTTCGCCGTATTTCTTCAGGATGGGATGGTAGTATTTATCGACGAGGGCTTTTTCTTCGGCTGCCGGCAGGAAGCCGTGTGAATTCAGGTCGTCTACCTTGGGCTGCACACCAGAGGCCGTGAGTTGCTTGCCATCGAGTGCATAGCCGCTCACCGGGTATTTGTTGGCAAATCCTTTGGTTCCCGTGAGCTGGTAGAGGCGGTTATAGGGCTGAGGGGTCATGACGTTGTGCTGGATTTCGATGACTTTGCCGTTTTCGGTACGAATCAGGGTGGTGGTGTGGTCGCCGTTGCGGAAGCCGTTGCACACGGAATCGGTTCTTTCTTCTACCAGTTGCTTGCCTACTACCGACTTGGTGTCCATGGCTACCAGGGTCTTCATGCGGTCGCCCCGGTGAATGTTCAGGACTTGGGCCACGGGACCTAGTCCGTGGGTGGCGTATACATCGCCGCGGTGGCGCATATTGTAATCCAGGCGCCAGCCCAGCTTGTCGGCTTCACCGGCTTTCCAGTAATGGTCCCAGAAGGGAGAAAGGTCGTGGATGTAGGCTCCCTGGGCACGGATGATTTCTCCGAACACGCCTTGCTGGGCCATGTTCAAGGTGTTCATCTCGTACCAGTCGTAGCAGCAGTTTTCCAAAATCATGCAGTGCAGCTGTTTCTGCTCGCTCAGGTTGATGAGGTCCCAGCATTGCTGCAAGGTCATGGCGGAAGGTACCTCGATGGCTACGTGCTTGCCGTTCTTCAGGGCGCATTCGGCCACCGGGAAGTGATGGAGCCAGTCGGCCGCTACGTATACGAGGTCGATGTCTGGACGCTGACACAGGGCTTCATAGCCTTTCTCGCCCGAATAGATGGCTGCCCGGGGCATGGAGGCGTTCTTCAAATAGCGCTGGCATTTCTCGGCTCGCTCTGCCTCGTAATCGCACAGGGCTACTACTTGGGTGCCGGGGATGTGGGTAAACCGGTCTACCGCATCGGGACCACGCATGCCTAATCCTACAAATCCTACACGTACCACTTCCAGCTTGGGAGCTGTCAGTGCCAACGCACTCTTTTGCCCAGCCGGACGTTCGGGCGATTCTACCACAATGGTTCCGTTATCCCAGGTCCAGCGGGTACCATATTCATTGATATGGGTCTCTGCCGCAGGCTGGGAAGAGCATGCACACAGCCATGCACACAAGCCCAATAGACATAGTTTCAAGTTTTTCATATTTAAGTAGTTTAAAAATAGAGAACGGTTTCAAAGATAGTGTTATCCCTGCTAAGAAACACGAGAAGCGACTATTTTTCAACACTTTTTAAAGGAGAATGGCGGGTACCCGTTGATTATTCCAGGCTTTTATTGTAAGTTTGCGCATTCTTTATAGATACAATGTAAACGATATGATAATGAAAAAGCTATACCCGGATTTACTGGCCATACTGGCTTTTGTACTGATTTCTTTTGCGTATTTCTTCCCGGCGGATGTGGAAGACCGCATGCTGTTTCAACATGATACGGAAGCTGGCGTGGGTGCCGGACAGGAGGCGGCTACTTACCTGAAGGAAACGGGAGAACGGACGCGCTGGACCAACTCCATCTTCGGGGGAATGCCTACGTACCAGCTGACGCCTTCGTACGATTCTACACAGCCGCTGAGCTGGGCGCAGAAGGTGTACCGGCTGTTCTTGCCGGAGTATGTGTACCTGACGTTTATCCTGATGCTGGGGTTCTATATCTTGCTGCGGGTGTTCAACTTACCTGCCTGGTATGCGGCACTGGGGGGAATCATCTGGGCTTTTTCTTCGTACTTCTTTATCCTGATTTCGGCCGGACACCTCTGGAAGTTCATTACGCTGGCGTATGTGCCGCCTACGATAGCGGGCATGGTGCTGACGTATCGGGGGAAATTACTGGCCGGGGGCTTGCTGACCACTTTCTTCGTGGCTTTGCAGATTAATTCCAACCACGTGCAGATGTCGTATTACTTCTTCTTTGCCATGCTGTTTATGGCAGGGGCGTATCTGGTGCAGGCGTGGAGAGAAAAGACCCTTCCGCAGTTCTGCAAGGCTACGGCGGTGTTGCTGATAGCCGGCTGCATCGGTATAGCTACCAACGTGTCTAATCTCTATCATACGTATACTTACAGCAAGGAGACTATGCGGGGAAAAAGCGAACTGGTGCAAACCGGTGAGGCTGCCAGACAATCGAGCAGCGGACTGGACCGTGACTACATCACGCAGTGGAGTTATGGCATCGGGGAGACGTGGACGCTACTGGTACCGAATTATAAGGGAGGGGCTTCGGCTCCGCTGGCTCAGAACGAAACGGCCATGCAGCAGGCCAACCCGATGTATAGCGGACTGTATGGCAGCCTGACGCAGTATTTCGGCGACCAGCCCATGACGGCGGGTCCGGTGTATGTGGGGGCTTTCGTGCTGTTTCTCTTTGTCTTGGGCTGTTTCATCGTGAAAGGACCGCTGAAGGGGGCGCTGCTCGGGGCTACCCTCTTTTCCATCGTGCTGGCATGGGGCAAGAATTTCATGCCGCTGACGGATTTCTTCATTGATTATGTGCCGATGTACAATAAGTTCCGTGCGGTGTCGTCGATTTTGGTCATTGCGGAATTTACCATTCCGCTGCTGGCTGTCTTGGCCTTGAAGCAGTTGCTGGATGAACCCGACTGCTGGAAAAAAGAGAAAAAGGCTGTGGGCATCAGTCTGCTGCTGACGGCTGGTGTGGCTTTCCTGCTGTGGGTGGCACCAGGGGCGCTGGGGTCTTCTTTCATTCCTGCTCAGGAGGCACAGATGCTGCAGCAGGCGGTGAACCAGCAGATGATTCCGGCCAATGAATTGAACGGAATACTGGCCAACCTGAAAGAGATGCGCGAGGCTTTGGTGAGTGCCGATGCCGGACGAAGCCTGGGGATTATCCTGGGGGGATGTGCCTTGCTCTGGCTGGGTATGAGCGGGAAGCTGCGGACTGAGCTGACGGTGATGGGGATAGCGGTGCTCTGCCTGGTGGATATGTGGACGGTGAACAAACGTTACCTGAACGACGGGCAGTTTGTGCCCCGGTCTACTCAAACGACCACGTTCAACAAGACGCGGACGGATGAACTGATCTTACAGGATAAAGATTTGGATTACCGGGTGCTGAACTTTGCCAGCAATACGTTCAACGAAAATCATACGGCATACTGGCATAAGAATGTGGGAGGATATCATCCGGCTAAATTACGCCGCTACCAGGAAATGATAGAGCGCCACATCGCTCCGCAGATGCAGGCTGCTTACCAGGAAATAGCGCAGGCCAACGGCAGAATGGACAGCGTGGATGCGTCTAAATTCTGCATACTGAACATGCTGAATACGAAATATTTTATCTTGCCGGCCGGGAAACAGGGGGAAACGGTACCGGTAGGTAATCCGTATGCGTATGGCAATGCGTGGTTCGTGGACCGCGTGAGCTATGTGGACAATGCCAACGAGGAAATAGAGAAGACCGGACAGGTGGTGCCAACCGAAACGGCGGTAGTGGACAAACGGTTCCGGGAGGTGCTGAAAGGGGCTACCGAACTGAAAAAAGACAGCCTGGCGGGTATCCGGCTGAAAGAGTATGCTCCCAACCGACTGGTGTATGAAACGGATAATGCACAGGACGGAGTGGCCGTGTTCTCTGAAATTTATTATCCGGATGGATGGCAGGTGACCATCGATGGAAAACCGGCTGAATTAGGACGGGCCGACTACATTCTGCGTGCGCTCTATGTGCCAGCAGGAAAACATACCGTGGAAATGCGATTCGACCCGCCAAGCTTGCACATAACGGAAGCAGTGGCGTATGGAGCACTGGCGCTGCTCATCATAGGATGCATGGTGCTGCTGTGGAAAGCAAAGAGAAAAAATTGATAATTTCAGCGTTTTTCCGTATTTTTGTTCCCAAATCATTAAAATCATAGAAAAGAATGGAGACAACTCGTCAGAATAAAATAGCTCGCCTCATTCAGAAAGAACTGGGCGATATCTTCTTGTTACAGACCAAAGCTACGCACGGTGTATTGGTATCGGTGAGTGCAGTACGCATCAGTCCTGATATGAGCATTGCTCGTGCGTATCTGAGCATCTTCCCCTCGGAAAAGGCGGAGGAAATTATCCGGAATATCAACGAAAATGCCAAATCAATCCGCTATGAACTGGGCACACGGGTACGCCACCAACTGCGTATCATCCCGGAACTGAAATTCTTTGTAGATGATTCATTGGACTACTTGGAACGTATCGATGAATTGCTGAAAGAGTGAACCTGTCGTTCTACATAGCCCGGCGTTATCTCTTCTCGAAAAAGAAGCACAATGCCATCAATATTATATCGGGTGTATCGGTGTGTGGCGTTGCCCTGGCTACGCTGGCACTGGTGTGCACCCTTTCTGTGTTCAACGGATTTCAGAACATGGTGGCCAGTTTCTTTACGGCTTTCGATCCGGAACTGAAGATTACTGTGAATCAGGGAAAGGTGTTCCTGCCGCAGGATTCACTCATACAGGAGGTACGGAAATTCCCGGAAATTGAGGTGTGGAGCGAGACACTGGAAGAGAATGCGGTGGTGCAATACAAGAAACGGCAGACAATGGCGGTCATCAAAGGGGTGGAGGATAACTTCAGGCAACTGACCGAGATAGACAGCCTGCTCTATGGGGCGGGTACTTTTCTGCTGAAAGATGCGCAGGTGAACTATGGTATTCTGGGGGCAGAGCTGGTGTCGGAACTAGGCACCGGACTGCAATTCGTAGACCCTCTGCGGGTGTATGCACCCAAAAGGCATACCAAGGTGAACCTGGCCAACCCGGCAGCGGCCTTTAATCAAGGGTATCTTTATTCACCGGGGGCGGTGTTCGTGGTGAATCAGCAGAAATATGATGCGCACTATATATTGGCTCCGCTCAGCTTTGCCCGACAGTTGTTTGGCTATAACCAGGAGGTGTCTGCCATCGAGATTAAACTTAAGAAGGGTACCGACATTGCTGCTACGGAAAAGAAAATGGCGCAGGTGCTGGGAGACGGGTTTAAAGTGGAAAATCAGTATGAGCAGCAGGCGGATGTGTTTCGCATCATGGAAATAGAGAAACTGATTTCTTACTTGTTTCTGACATTTATCCTGGGAATAGCCTGCTTCAATGTGATTGGCTCGCTCTCTATGCTGATTCTGGACAAGAAAGAGAATACGGAAACGCTTCGGAACTTGGGAGCAGACGATAGGATGATTACGCGTATCTTCTTGTTGGAGGGACGGATGATTTCTTTACTGGGAGCTACGATAGGTATTGTGGGAGGGGTGTCGCTCTGTCTGCTGCAACAACATTTTGGATTCATTACGCTGGGAGGCGGAAACGGGGCATTTGTAGTAGATGCCTATCCGGTGAGCATTCAGCTGACCGACCTTGTAGTAGTATTCGTCACGGTAATAGCCGTGGGATTTCTCTCGGTATGGTATCCGGTAAGGTATCTGAGCCGAAAAATCTTACAGACACCTTCCAGAAACTAAGCATCAGTTTTTCTTACGGATAATGGTCAGCCCGTCGCGCAA
This sequence comes from uncultured Bacteroides sp., assembly GCA_937890825.1. Taxonomy (GTDB): domain Bacteria; phylum Bacteroidota; class Bacteroidia; order Bacteroidales; family Bacteroidaceae; genus Bacteroides. Next base: position 13,734 of record CALADS010000010.1, read on the forward strand.
AGGAAGGATGACTTTCTCTACGCGCTGATCGGCTGCAACGAAATCATTGAATGCCTTGATACGAATGGTTTGCAAGTCGGAAGCATGGGGGTGTTCTTCCAGCACATGCCCGTCCCAAAGGGTATTGTCGGCTATGATGTATCCTCCCGGGGAAAGACGCGGCAGAATCAGTTCGTAATAATCCAGGTACTTACGTTTATCACCGTCGATAAATGCCAAATCAAATTGCTGACTCATCTGAGGCACCAGTTCTAAGGCATCTCCTATATAAAACTTAATCTTATCGGCATAGGGCGACCGCTCCAGCCAGGGACGGGTGAACTCCTCTTGCTCGTCGTTGATTTCAATGGTATGCAACTGGGCTCCTTCGGGCAGGCCTTCTGCCATACAAAGTGCGGAATAACCGCTATAGGTACCGATTTCCAGCACCTGCATCGGACGAATCATCCGCACAAACATTTTCAGCATACGGCCCTGCAAATGTCCGGAAGCCATGCGCGGATAAAGTAATTTGAGGTGGGTGTCGCGGTATAAGGCATGCAGATAATCGCCTTCTTCATCGATATGCTGCAGGATATATTCATCTATCGTCATAAGAACAGGGTATTAAAATACAAGAATAGGAAAAGTTAGCGCAAGTATGGATGAAAAAAATGAGCGTGTGCCAATGGTTTATTCCCTTGCTATGCACACGCTCATGGTATAAGGACAGCTAGCTTACGCTACTATACATTATTATATATGTCTATTAAAGATAGCGGTTGCTATTGGGCAATACGGTAGTATCGGCGTTGGCCAATGCATCTTCTACTACATTGATTTCCAAGAAGGAGGTCTGTGTACCTGCCTTACCACTGCTCAGATAGCCTACCATATCAGTGGGCTGCAGACGGCCTTCGCTTACCAGACGACGCAAAGCCGCAAAATAGTATTCCTGACCGTTGGCCAACTCGGGCATGTAGATGGCTTCTACACCGTAAGAAAGGGCCAGGTGACGCATGGTCTTTTCTTTATAGCAGATGGCCAATACCGGGAACTTACCACGGAAGGCAGCCAGGTTACGAGCTGTACGTCCGCTATAGCTGTCGGTAATGATGGCACGGATTTTCAATTTGGTAGTGGCCTTCACTGCTTGCTTGGCCAGGAAGGCAGTGACATCGTTGCTGTCTTCATCCAGAGGAATACGGATGTCATTATCAGCCAGCTTATCTTTTTCTGCCTGAGCAGCAATCTTGGCCATGGTCTTCACAGCTTCTACCGGGTATTTTCCATAAGCTGTTTCACCGCTAAGCATCAGGGCATCTGTGCGGTAATAGATAGCGTTGGCAATATCGGTAACCTCGGCACGGGTAGGACGAGGATTATTGATCATGGTGTGCAGCATCTGGGTAGCTACGATAACCGGCTTCTTGGCTAAAATACATTTACGAATCAGTACGCGCTGAATGCCCGGAATACGTTCCTGTGCTACTTCGATACCCAAGTCGCCACGAGCCACCATCACACCATCAGCCACTTCCAGAATCTCATCGATGTTATCTACACCTTCCTGATTCTCGATCTTGGCAATGATACGGATGTCGCTGTTGTGCTCGTCCAGAATAGCCTTGATATCCAAAATATCTTGCTTGCTGCGCACAAAGGAATGGGCTATGAAATCAATGTCTTTCTCTATTGCATAAAGTATGTTATTACGGTCTTTCTCGGTGAGTGAAGGCAGGTTGATGCGAACACCCGGCACATTGACACTTTTACGGTTGCCCAAAGTAGCCTCATTCTGTGCCTCACAAATCAGACAGTTCTCGTGCTTTTCTACAACCGTCAGTTCCAAATCGCCGTCATCAATCAAAATATGACCGCCTACGCTGAGGTCTTGCACAAAATTAGCATAAGATACGGCAATGCACTCACGGGTAGTAAGTTGGTCTGGATTACCTACAACCTTTACCCGGTCGCCAACCTGGAAAGGTATGGGATCTCCGGCAAGGGATGTTGTACGCACTTCAGGACCTTTAGTATCCATCAGGATGGCTATGCGGTTAGAGACTTGACGCACATTACCGATTAAACGCTCAAAACCTTCTCGATTGGCATGAGCTGTATTCATACGCACCACATTCACACCGGCTTCATACAACTGCTTGATAAAGTCTACGTCACAACGCAGGTCGGAGACCGTAGCTACAATTTTTGTCTGCTTTAATAACATAATCTTATACTTATATTAATGATTGACTGATAAATGATTCCAATGCCAAACGATAAGAGTCTAATCCAAAGCCCACAATAACACCGCGACAAGCGCAGGATATCATCGAAACATGACGGAAAGATTCGCGAGTGTGTACATTGGAGATGTGTACCTCTACTACAGGAGCGGTAACTGCGCGGATAGCATCCTGCAAGGCTATGGATGTGTGCGTATAAGCACCAGCATTCAAGATAATGCCATCGGCCTCGAAACCTACCTGATGAATCTGATTGATCAGCTCGCCTTCGATGTTAGACTGGAAATAGGCGATTTCTATCATCGGATAATGTGCACGGAGTTTGGCAAGATAATCTTCAAAAGAAACAGAACCGTAGATAGAAGGTTCACGCTTCCCCAAAAGATTGATGTTCGGGCCATTTATTATCTGTATCTTCATAACACTTTTTTTGTTACCTTTGTACCCACGTAGAATCTGGAGACTTCAGCGCTGCACCGACAGAATAAGATGTGCAGCAGCTAAAAGGCGGACAGCTTCTTCGTTCATTCTGAGTGCAAAGGTAAAAAAAAGAAATGAAATCGGAAGGAAAATCCTCGAATAAGCAAGGACTGAAACGGATTATTGACCGGTATAAACAGTATTTGATGCTGGAGAAATCATTTTCTCCTCATACCATTGATGCCTATCTGAAAGATCTGGATAAGTTAACATCCTTTTTAAGCAACGAGCAAATAGACTGGATGGACGTGAACCTGGATCAGTTGCAACAGTTCTCGGCCGGCCTGCACGACATCGGCATACACCCTCGCTCTCAGGCCCGTATCCTGTCGGGCATCAAATCGTTTTTCCACTATCTGGTATTGGAAGAATACCGGGAAGACGACCCTAGCGAACTGCTGGAAGGACCGAAAATCGGATTCAAAATTCCGGAAGTGCTGACCGTAGAAGAAATTGACAACATCATAGGAGCCATCGACCTGAGCACACAAGAAGGACAACGCAACCGGGCTATCGTGGAAACCTTATACAGCTGCGGACTGCGGGTATCGGAACTGTGTAACCTGAAATTATCTGACCTTTATCTGAACGAGGGATTTATCCGGGTACAGGGGAAAGGAAACAAACAGAGACTAGTACCTATCTCTCCAAGGGCTATCAAGGAAATAACCAACTGGATGAAAGACCGAAACGGCCAATGGCGTATCCGGAAAGAGTATGAGGACTATGTGTTTCTGGCCCGGTGGGGGAAAAACATTTCAAGAATCATGGTATTTCACCTGATAAAGGAACTGGCGCAAAAAGCATCGATCGAAAAAAATATCAGCCCACACACTTTCAGACATTCCTTTGCCACACACTTACTGGAAGGAGGGGCCAACTTGCGGGCCATACAATGCATGCTGGGGCACGAATCGATAGCTACCACTGAAATCTATACGCACATTGACCGGAACAGACTGAGAAGCGAGATTATAGAACATCACCCACGGAATATAAAATACCGTCAAGAACACGGCTTTCATTAAATTATAATAAATAAATGCCAATCATTAACATATTGTCAGAAGATTTAATATCTTTGCCACTGCTCTTGCTTTAGGCATCGGCGAACAATATAAAAGAATAGACAAATTTCAATTACAAACAATTAATTTATACCTAAAATGACAAAGAAACTGTATTTGCCTCTTTTACTGGCAGTAGTTGCTGTTTTATCATCTTGCAGCAGCAAAATGGGTGAATTGTCTTCTGACTATTTCACTGTAACTCCTCAAGTTCTGGAAGCCGTAGGTGGTAAAGTTCCTGCTACCATCAATGGTAAGTTCCCTGAAAAGTACTTCAACAAAAAGGCTGTTGTAGAAGTAACTCCCGTACTGAAATGGGAAGGCGGTGAAGCGAAAGGACAACCGGCTGTGTTCCAAGGTGAGAAAGTGGAAGGTAACAACCAAAGCATTTCTTACAAAATGGGTGGTAACTACACAATGAAGACTTCTTTCGACTATGTGCCCGAAATGGCTAAATCTGAGCTTTACTTGGAATTCAAAGCTACAAAAGGTAACAAGACTATCCAAATACCGGCTGTAAAGATTGCCGACGGTGTAATCTCTACTTCTGAACTCGTAGGTGAAACGCTGAACAGCGCTAACCCGGCTCTGGGTGCTGATGCTTTCCAACGCATCATCAAAGATAAGCACGATGCTCAAATCATGTTCTTGATTCAACAAGCTAACGTGCGTTCTAGCGAACTGAAAACTGCCAAGAACTTCGAAGCTGAAGTAAAGGCTATCAGCGAAACTCCTAACAAGAAAATCAGCGACATCGAAATCTCTGCATATGCTTCTCCGGATGGTGGTGTAGAACTGAACAAAGGTTTGGCTGAAAAACGTCAGGACAACACTGCTAAGGTTATCAACAAGAACCTGAAGAAAGATAAGATTGAAGCTAATGTACGCACTCAGTATACTGCTCAGGACTGGGAAGGCTTCCAGGAACTGGTTTCTAAATCTGACATCCAGGACAAGGAACTGATTCTGCGCGTTCTTTCTATGTATAGCGAACCGGAACAAAGAGAACAGGAAATCAAGAACATCTCTTCTGTTTACAAAACTTTGGCTGACGAAATCCTGCCGCAGTTGCGTCGTTCTCGCCTGACTTTGAACTACGAAATTATCGGTAAGTCTGACGAAGAAATCGCTAACCTGGCTGACAGCGATGCTAAGCAACTGAACGTGGAAGAACTGCTCTACGCTGCTACCCTGACTAAAGATGCTGCTAAGAAGGAAGTTATCTATACAAAAGCTACTCAAATCTATCCGAATGATTTCCGTGCTTACAACAACTTAGGTAAGCTGGCTTATCAGGCTGGTAACCAAGACAAGGCTGAAAACTACTTCAAGAAAGCTGCTGCCTTGAAAGATGCTCCTGAAGCAAACATGAACTTGGGTCTGATTGCACTGAACAAGGGTGACAAGGCTGCTGCTGAAGCTTACTTCGGTAAAGCTGCTGGTGCTGAAGAACTGAACGAAGCTTTGGGTAACCTTTACATTGCTCAGGGTCAATATAACAAAGCTGTAAACGCTTTCGGTGATACCAAGACTAACAGCGCTGCTTTGGCTCAAATCCTGGCTAAGGATTACAACAAAGCTAAGAATACACTGAGCGGTATCGAAAACAAAGATGCTTACACTGACTACCTGGGTGCTGTATTGGGCGCTAGAACTAACAACGACGCTATGGTAATGAGCAACTTGAAAAATGCCATTGCTAAGGATGCTAAGTTGGCTAAGAAAGCTGCTACAGACTTGGAATTCTCTAAATACTTCACTAATGCTGATTTCATGAGCATCGTTAAGTAACGAAAGAGATAAATTCAAATAAAAGAAGTTGCCCGACTCATTTTTTAGTCGGGCAACTTTTTTTATATCCCATAAAAGACGTACTTTCGCAACATCATACCAGAAGATACCATACACATGAAAAAATTGATTAGTCTTATAGGAAGTTGCTTGTTTCTTCTCTCGGCTTGTAATGAAACGGAAGAAGGAAAAGTTGCCCACATTAGCGGACATATCCAAGGGCTGGGAAACGACACGCTTTATCTATATGGTACAGACAAATATTATGACCGGATAGACACTATCCTGGTAAAAGAGGATAAATTTACGGCTACATTGGCGGTAGATACCCTGCTGGAAACCAGAATACGGTTCAACAACGGCCAAATCTATCCTATATATCTGGACAAGGGAAACCGGATAGAGATTAAAGGCAAAGAGGCGGAACTGCCTACACTGGAGGTTACCGGAAACCTGCCTAACAAAGAATTCTCTGCTTTTCAAAAAGAACTGAAGGGGCTGCAGGCTCCCTCGGACAGGGTAATGGAAGAAAAAGCAGCAGCCTTCATCCAAAATCATCCTTTCTCACTGGTGAGTATCTATCTATTGGACCACTACTTTGTACAGAAGCCGCATCCCGATTTGACACAAATACGCCAACTCGTGAATAGCATGAGCGGCGAATTGAAAGACCGGCCATACATCACCCAACTGCAGGAGTTATTGAAAAGAAGCGAAAAAGGAGAAATCGGGAAAAACATGCCTTACTTCCGGCTTCCCAACCAGGATGACAAAAAAATAGGGCGTTCTGATTTTAAAGGAAAACATCTGTTGGTACACTTCTGGGCATCTTGGGATACACTCAGCTGCCAACAGAACGAAATCTATAAACGTATCTATCGGAAAGAAAAGAAGAATCCATACTTTGCTATACTAGGAATATCGCTCGATATGGATAAGAAGAGCTGGAAAGAATGCATCCGAAAAGATACACTCAAATGGGAACAAGTATGTGACCTGGATGGATGGAACACAGAACTGGTGAATCAGCTGGCTATCCGGGAAATCCCTTGCAACCTGTTACTTTCTCCTACCGGACGGATAGAGGCCAAAGATTTGGATGAGCATGCCATCCTGGAAAAACTAAAAGCCATAGAAAAGGAAGAGAAAGCGAAAAAAGAAAAGAAGAATAAGGTGGTACGCGCTACAAAATAAGCCAACGAACTGCCAACACTTACATCCAAACAACATGTTAACCAAAGTCTACGGAGCGGCTGTACAAGGAATTGATGCAACCCTCATTACCATTGAAGTAAATAGTTCCAGGGGCTGTATGTTCTACCTGGTAGGCTTGCCCGACTCGGCTGTAAAGGAAAGCTACCAACGTATCCGCTCGGCTCTGCAGGTAAATGAATACAAAATGCCGACGGCTACCTTAACCATCAACATGGCTCCGGCCGACATCCGCAAAGAGGGAGCAGCCTATGACTTGCCATTAGCCATCGGCATGCTGGGGGCTAACGGATGTATACAAACCGAACGTTTGGAAGAGTATCTGATGATGGGAGAGTTGAGCTTGGACGGAAGTCTGCAACCCATTACCGGAGTACTGCCCATGGCTATCAAAGCTCGGGAACTAGGATTCAAGGGGATGATTATACCGGCTTACAATGCCCGGGAAGCAGCGGTGGTCAACAACCTGGAGGTGTATGGAGTAAATCATATCCGTGAAGTAACGGATTTCTTCAACGGAACCGCCCGGCTAACACCTACTGTAGTAAATACAAGGGAGGAGTTTTATGCACAACAGGCCGTGACAGACCTTGATTTTGCCGATGTAAAAGGACAGGAAAATGTGAAAAGGGCTTTGGAGGTAGCTGCAGCCGGCGGACATAATATCCTACTGATTGGAGCTCCAGGAAGCGGTAAGTCTATGCTGGCCAAACGACTGCCTTCTATCTTACCCCCGCTATCGCTGGGAGAAAGCCTGGAAACGACCAAGATTCATTCGGTGGCCGGCAAACTGGGTAAAGAGGGGGGCCTCATCTCGCAGCGACCGTTCCGCGACCCGCACCATACCATTTCTCAGGTGGCCATGACTGGAGGTGGATCATATCCACAACCCGGAGAAATCAGTCTGGCTCATAATGGAGTACTCTTTCTGGATGAATTACCGGAATTTTCACGCAATGTACTCGAGGTACTCAGGCAGCCGCTGGAAGACCGCAAGATTAGCATTTCACGCGTAAAATGCAACGTAGAATATCCGGCCAGCTTCATGTTAGTGGCCTCTATGAATCCCTGCCCGTGCGGATACTACAATCACCCTACCAAGGCGTGTGTATGCAGCCCCGGACAAGTACAGAAGTACCTGAACCGCATATCGGGCCCATTATTGGACAGAATAGACCTACAGATAGAGGTAATTCCCGTAGAATTTGAAAAGATGGCAGATGCCCGACTCGGAGAGTCTAGTGCTGCAATCCGTGAACGGGTAATCCAGGCACGCAGAATACAAGAAAAAAGGTATGCCCAGGAAAAAGGTATCTATTGTAACGCCCAGATGAGCAGTCGGCTGCTGAATCAGTATGCCCGGCCAGACGAAGCTGGACTCGCTTTACTAAAGAATGCCATGAACCGGCTGAGTCTGTCGGCAAGAGCCTACGACCGCATCTTGAAAGTATCCAGAACCATTGCCGATCTGGAAGGAAGTGAACGAGTGGCCTCCAGACACTTGGCAGAAGCCATCGGCTACCGCAACCTAGACCGGGAAGACTGGGCAGGATAACCGACAGCTATTATCTTTATTTCTCTACACGGATACGAGCATCCACAGCTATCACATGCTTTTCAGTGGCCAGCAAGGGGTTGATATCCATCTCTTTAATCTCAGTGGCAAAACGAAGCAAAGTGGAAAGACGGACAATGATTTCGGCAAACTTCGATTCGTTGACACCCTGTTGTCCGCGTGTACCCTTGATAATCTTGTAGGCACGCAAGGAACGAATCATAGAATAGGCTTCTTCATATGACAAGGGAGCCAAACCTGATGATACGTCTTTCAAAACTTCCACAAAGATACCTCCGAGTCCACAAAGCACCACATGACCGAACTTTTCTTCGTATTTGGCACCGATAAACAATTCCGTACCTTTCAACATGGGCTGCACCATGATGGCAGTTACCTCGGGTAATTGCATCATGCGGTCGAACTCCAATGATAGGTGTTGTTCGTTTTTAATATTGAGCACCACTCCTCCGATATCCGACTTATGCACTGGTCCTACCACCTTGGCCACCACCGGGAAACCGGCCCGACGGGCAAAAGCCAGCACCTCTTCCTTCTTGGAAGAAACAAACTCGTCGACCACCGGAATGCCAGCTGCATGCAACAAAGCCTGCACATAATGGGGTTCAATGTAACCATTAGCAGGAATAGAGTCAATGATGCGACGAATACGAGGTACATCTACTCCAAACAACTCTATTTCATTGGCAGCCGGACGCGGAACATTCATGATGCGCGTCAAAGCTGTACCAAGCGTTACCTCATCCGAGAAGTTCACATGTCCCTTGGCCAAAAATTCTGCCACCTCGGCACCCGCCGTATTGATAGAAGGCAGAATGGGGAAAATTGGTTTCCGGCAAGTTTGCATCTTTTCATGCAACACATTATACATTTCGAACATGGTGACCAGTCCCGGTGTACCGAAAATAGCCATCACAGCATCAATATCGTCCAGTTTTTCTTCACAATACTCCAGGCACAGACGCAGATGTTCCGGGGTACCTGTAGCCAGAATATCTATCGGATTTCCTACCGACGCTCCCGGAAACAACTGACTCTTCAATTCATCGGCCGCCGGTCCTTCCAGTTTGGGCACATTCAGTCCTCCTTTACTCAAGGCATCGGTCAGCATCACCCCCGGCCCTCCGGCATGTGTAATGATGGCAAAATTCTTACCTTTCAGTTCGGGCAAAGTAAAGATACAGCCTACTGTAGTGAGTTCCTCGCGCGAATAGCAACGCACAATACCTGCCTTACGAAACAGAGCCTCTACCGCCGAATCGCTACTGGCAATGGCTCCTGTATGCGAACTGGCAGCCCGGCTTCCACTTTCGCTGCTACCGGCCTTGATAGCCGCAATGCGACACCCTTTCTTAATGAGAGAAGAGGCATGAAACAACAGACGGTCGGGGTCGGCTATACTTTCTATGTAGAGCAACTTCAGCCTGGAATCGGTATCCGGATTAAAATGTTCATCCATATACTGCAACACATCCTCCACACCAATCTGTTTGGCGTTGCCCACAGACCAGACTGAATTAAACTGCAACCCCTTGGTTACGGCACTTTCCAGAATAAATACAGCCGTGGCACCTGAGCTGGAAATAAGGTCTACCCCCTGCGGATTAAGGTTCGGTATAGGCTGGCTGAATACACTGTGATGGAACGAGTTCATATAACCGATGCAGTTGGGGCCTATCAGTGAAGCCCCGTATTGATTGACGGTCTGTAGGATGCGGTCTTCCAGCAAAGCCCCCTCATGCGTTTCTTCTCCGAAGCCGGCCGAAAGAATGATGAATGCGCGCACCTGTTTTTCGGCAGCCAGCACTTCCACTACATCGGGACACAACGCAGCCGGAATGGCCAGGATAGCCAAATCGGTATCCGGCAGTTCATGCACATCGGCAAAAGCCTGCACGCCCTGCACCTCGGTTTCCTTGGGATTGACCGCCCGGAGTTCTCCTGTATATCCACCACTGATAAGATTTCTCAATATAGCCCCACCGGGCTTATGTACATTATTGGAAGCGCCTACCACTACGATGCTGGCAGGGCGCAACAACTGGGTTGTGATCATAGATAATCGCTATTTATTAGGTTAAAACTGAATGGGCATCCATAGGTATTTCCTTATTCATAATGAATTGTTTTTTAGGTTCATTTGTAAGGTTACCGCCCAAAGATAGTAAAAGAAAGGGAAGATTCACTATCTTTGCCCCCAAAAATACACGAGCATGATAAATATCTTATTTCTTATAGGAGGCCTACTCCTCATCTTACTGGGAGCCAACGGTCTGACCGACGGAGCAGCCAGTGTGGCCAAACGATTCAACATTCCCTCTATCGTCATCGGACTGACCATCGTAGCCTTCGGCACCTCTGCCCCCGAACTGACGGTAAGTGTATCATCGGCACTGAAGGGAAGTGCCGACCTGGCCATTGGCAACGTGGTGGGAAGCAACGTATTCAATACGCTGATGATTGTGGGATGTACGGCACTCTTTGCCCCCATTGCCGTGACGCGCAATACCCTCATCAAAGAGATACCGCTCTGCATCTTATCGGCCATCGTTCTGTTTATCTGTGCCAATGACATACTGCTGGATGGCAGTAGTGAGAATGTTATCAGCATTACCGACGGATGGGTGCTGCTTTGTTTCTTCGCCATTTTCCTGAGTTATACATTTGCCATAGCCACTGGCGGAAACCAAGCAGAAGAAGGAGAAGAAATCGTACAAATGCCTATCTGGAAATCGGTGCTGTATATAGCAGGAGGACTGGCCGGACTGATTATCGGCGGTAATTTCTTTGTAGACGGCGCCAGCGGCATAGCACGCAACCTGGGAGTCAGCGAATCGGTCATCGGTCTTACCCTGGTAGCTGGAGGTACCTCCCTACCCGAACTGGCCACTTCTATCGTGGCGGCTCTGAAAAAGAATCCGGAAATTGCCATCGGCAATGTCATTGGCAGCAACCTCTTTAATATCTTCTTCGTGCTGGGCTGCTCGGCCTCGATTACCCCGCTCCATCTGGCAGGTATCAACAACATCGACCTGCTTACCTTGATTGGAGCCAGCCTCTTACTATGGCTCGTAGGCGTATTCTTCGGCAAGCGCACCATCACCCGCATAGAAGGTTCCCTTATGGTGCTTTGCTATGTGGCCTACACGGCATTCCTAATCTATCAGGCGTAAGTGGCTGTGTACGTTATTTATGTTTAATCATTCACCCTTATCAGCAATGGCTATCACTATCAAGAAAGTAACCAACAGACGAGAATTGGAAAGTTTTATCCGCTTCAACTATCACTTATACAAAAATAATCCGTATTCGGTACCCGACCTTTTCGATGACATGCTCAACACCTTCAACAAGAAGAAAAACGCTGCCTTCGAATTCTGCGAGGCCGACTATTTCCTGGCTTACCGCGACGGTAAACTGGTGGGTAGAGTGGCGGCCATCATTAACCACCGCGCCAACCAGACCTGGAGCAAAAAAGAGGTGCGGTTCGGATGGATAGACTTTATAGACGATGCCGAAGTAGCCGATGCCTTGATGAAAGCCGTAGAAGACTGGGGACGCGAACGGGGAATGACCCACATACAGGGACCGCTGGGATTTACCGACTTTGATGCGGAAGGGATGCTGATAGAGGGATTCGACCAACTCAGTACCATGGCTACCATTTACAACTATCCTTACTATCCACAACACATGGAACGGATGGGCTTTGAAAAGGATGCCGACTGGGTGGAATATAAAATCTACATTCCGGATGCCATTCCCGACAAACATAAGCGCATATCCGACCTTATCCAAAGGAAATATAACCTGAAAATCAAGAAATATACGTCGGCCAAAAAAATTGCTGCCGACTACGGACAGGCTATCTTCCAACTGATGAATGAAGCCTACAAACCTTTGTATGGCTACTCTGAACTGAGCCAGCGGCAGATAGACCAATACGTAAAGATGTATCTGCCTATCGTGGACCTGCGCATGGTAACGCTCATTACCGATGCCAATGACCAATTGATAGCAGTGGGCATCTCCATGCCCTCTTTATCGAAAGCTCTACAAAAGAGTCACGGCCGATTACTGCCCATGGGCTGGTATCACCTGGGAAAGACCCTCTTTCTGAAGCGTTACCCTAAGGTTCTCGACCTGCTACTCGTAGCGGTAAAACCGGAATACCAGAACAAGGGAGTAAACGCATTGTTGTTCTCCGACCTTATCCCTGTATACCAACAGCTTGGATTTGAATATGCAGAAAGTAATCCGGAACTGGAACTGAACGGCAAGGTACAGGCTCAATGGGAGTATTTCCAGACCGAACAGCACAAACGCCGTCGCTGCTATGTGAAGAAAATCGGCTAACTGCCTTCTATCAAAAAGGGAACTGCTACCTAACCCAAACCTACCCGGACTGTTTCAGCTCCGGGTCTTAGGATACATCTTCACTCCGGACTTGATCCGGAGAAGGTAGGGAGAAGGTAGGGAGCAGACTATATCAGATTCTCAAAGAGATGCTTCCTGAGGCAGTTTGGTTATCCCAAAAAAAAACAATATCTTTGCGAAAAGCGTAGCTTAAAAGATTATTCCATGGAAGAAAACAAACCAACTGCACAACCAGATACAGAAGCGAATGAGTTATTTGATGCAAACTCCACCTCGACCGTAGCCTACAATGAAGATAACATACGACACCTGGACGACATGGAACACATCCGTGTGCGCTCGGGTATGTACATCGGTCGGCTGGGCGATGGCTCACAGAACGATGACGGCATCTACGTATTGCTCAAGGAAGTGATGGACAACTCCATCGATGAGTTCAAAATGGGAGCTGGAAAACGTATCGAAATAACCATTGAGGACAACCTCCGCGTGAGTGTACGCGACTATGGACGAGGCATCCCGCAGGGAAAACTGATTGAAGCAGTCAGCAAACTGAATACCGGAGGAAAATACGACTCCAAGGCATTCAAGAAAAGCGTAGGACTGAACGGAGTAGGTATCAAAGCGGTGAATGCCTTGAGCAGCCGGTTCGAAGTGCGCAGCTACCGCGACGGAAAAGTGCGGGTGGCCACCTTTGAAAAAGGTGTGCTGACCAACGACTATACAGAAGATAGTGTGGAAGAGTGCGGTACATATATCTTCTTTGAGCCAGACAACACCCTCTTCCTGCACTACAGTTTCCAGAACCAGTTCGTGGAAACCTTGCTTCGCAACTATACTTACCTGAACACCGGACTGACCTTTATCTACAACGGTCAGCGGATAGCCTCACGTCACGGACTGGAAGACCTGCTGAAAGACAACATGACCAGCGACGGGCTATACGACATAGTGCACCTGAAAGGGGAAGACATCGAAATAGCCTTTACCCATACCAACCAATACGGCGAGGAGTATTATTCCTTTGTGAACGGACAGCACACCACACAGGGAGGTACCCACCAGACAGCCTTGAAAGAACACATAGCCCGCACCATCAAGGAGTTCTATAACAAAAATATGGACTATGCCGACATCCGCAACGGACTGGTGGCTGCCATTGCTATTGATGTGGAAGAGCCGATGTTTGAAAGCCAGACCAAAACCAAACTGGGTTCTAACAACATGTGGCCTGCCCTACCACAAGAAAATCGCCCTGCTGGACCTACAGTAAACAAATACGTGGGCGACTTTATCAAGACTGAAGTAGACAACTTCCTACACAAGCATCCGCTAGTAGCAGAAGTTATGCAGCAGAAGATTCAAGATTCTGAAAAGGAGCGCAAAGCCATTGCCGGCGTCACCAAGCTGGCCCGTGAACGAGCCAAAAAGGCCAATCTGCACAACCGGAAATTGCGCGACTGCCGTTTCCACCTGAACGATGACAAAGGCAAACCGCAGGAAGGAGAATCCTGTATCTTCATCACTGAGGGTGATTCAGCCAGCGGCTCCATTACCAAAAGCCGCGATGTGAACACACAGGCCGTGTTCAGTTTACGCGGAAAGCCACTCAACTCGTACGGACTTACCAAAAAAGTGGTCTACGAAAATGAAGAATTCAACCTGCTGCAAGCAGCACTCAACATAGAAGACGGCATTGAAGGACTGCGTTATAACAAGGTAATCGTGGCCACAGATGCCGATGTAGATGGCATGCACATCCGCCTGCTCATTATCACCTTCTTTCTGCAGTTCTTCCCAGACCTCATCAAGAAGGGACACGTGTACATTCTACAGACCCCACTGTTCCGCGTGCGCAACAAGAAAAAAACCAACTATTGCTATACTGAAGAAGAACGGCTGGCAGCCATCAGTGAACTGGGTCCCAACCCGGAAATTACCCGATTCAAAGGTTTGGGAGAAATATCACCGGATGAATTCCGCCACTTCATCGGCAAAGATATGAGACTGGAGCAAGTATCTCTACGCAAAACCGACCTGGTAAAAGAATTGCTGGAGTTCTACATGGGAAAAAATACCATGGAACGACAGAACTTCATCATCCAGAATCTGGTCATAGAAGAAGACTTGGCCCAATAAACCAACTAGTATAAATCCGAAAGAACCATGACACGAGCCATATTCCCAGGGACATTCGACCCCTTTACTATAGGGCATGAATCGGTGGTGAACCGTGCACTGACCTTTGTAGACGAAATCATCATAGCTATCGGTATCAATGAAAACAAGAATACCTATTTCCCCACTGACCAGCGCGTGGAAATGATAGCTGAATATTACAGCCATGAGCCTAGAGTGAAAGTACAGTCGTACAGCTGTCTGACCATCGACTTTGCCCAGCAGGTGAATGCCAACCTCATCATCCGAGGCATACGTACCGTAAAAGACTTTGAATACGAAGAAACCATTGCCGACATCAACCGTAAACTGGCCGGGCTAGAAACCATCTTACTGTTCACCGAGCCCGAACTGACCAGCATCAGTTCTACTGCCGTACGAGAACTGATGAGCTTTGGCAAAGATGTAACCCAGTTTCTGCCCAAAGGAATGAACATCAATAAAGAAAAGATATAAATCGAAAGAAATACTGCTGTATGAAAATAGTAAAACTGTTGTGTCTCATCCTGGCATGCTGCACGGGAACTGCTTACGCACAGAAAATCAATAAAGAGGCATTGCGCAAACTACAACTGGCCGAACTAGCCATAGCCAATCTCTACGTAGATACTGTAGATGAAAACAACCTGGTGGAAACAGCCATCGTGGAAATGCTGAAACAACTAGACCCCCACTCCACCTATAATAATCCTGAAGAGGTGAAAGAGATGAACGAACCGCTTCAAGGAAACTTCGAAGGAATCGGTGTGCAGTTTCAGATGGTGGAAGATACCCTGTTGGTGGTGCAGCCCGTAAGCAACGGCCCGTCTGAAAAAGCAGGCATCCTGGCCGGAGACCGAATCGTAGCAGTAAACGACAGCGCCATAGCCGGAGTAAAAATGAGTACAGAGGCCATCATGAAACGGCTGAGAGGTCCTAAAAACTCGACCGTGAAACTAACCATCGTACGGCGTGAAGTTAACGAACCTATTTACTTTCAGGTGAAACGCGACCGAATTCCCATCCACAGTCTGGATGCCGCCCACCTGATAGAGCCACACATCGGCTACATCCGCATCAACCGCTTTGCCGCCACCACCGGAGAGGAATTTCTGAACGCACTGAAAATGCTTCAAAAGAAAGGCATGAAAGATTTGATACTAGACCTTCAAGGTAACGGCGGGGGGTATCTGAATGCTGCTATCGACCTGGCTAATGAATTTCTGAACCAAAGAGAACTGATAGTCTATACCCAAGGACGGAACAGTAGACGCAAGGAGTTTCTAGCCAAAGGCAACGGTCATTTTAAAAACGGACGCCTCATCGTGCTGGTGGACGAGTATTCGGCCTCGGCCAGTGAAATCGTAACCGGAGCCATACAAGACTGGGACCGCGGCATCGTAGTGGGTCGCCGTACCTTTGGAAAAGGACTGGTACAACGCCCCATAGACTTGCCCGATGGCTCTATGATGCGACTCACTGTGGCCCGCTACTATACCCCATCCGACCGCTGCATTCAAAAGCCCTATGATAAAAATGCCAAAAGCGGAGAAGATATGCTGGACAAATACCACAATGATTTGATTAACCGATTAAAGCATGGTGAATTGATGCATGCCGATAGCATCCACTTTCCGGATTCTTTGAAGTATCACACAAAGAAACTGGGTCGTACAGTCTATGGCGGAGGAGGTATTATGCCCGATATCTTTGTACCGATTGATACCACCCGCTACACCGATTACCACCGGAACCTAGTGGCCAAGGGAGCTATCAATAAGGCCACGATGAAATATATCGAAAGATACCGAAAGTCACTCCAAAGCCGCTATAAGAAATTCGATACTTTCCTGGAAAAATTTCATATCGACCAAGAACTGCTCGATGCCTTACAAACCATCGGCGAGAAAGAGAAAGTGACTTTTGATGAAACCCAATACCAACAATCATTACCCTTGATTAAAGTCCAACTCAAAGCTTTAATTGCCAGAGACCTGTGGGATATGAACGAATATTTCCAAGTGATGAACACCACCAACGAAAGCGTGCAGAAAGCCTTGCAGATTCTGCACGAAGATCGTTACCGGGAGTTATTCTAGCTCTATCTGCCAAAAAGCCAACGGTTTAGCCAGCGGTTAATATACACATTAGCCACGGCAAACCCGGCTCCGATGGCCGCACCAGCCAACACATCGGTAGGGTAATGCACACCTTCATTCATACGCGATACCCCTACCGAGCAAGCCCATAAAGCACTGGGAGCTATGACATACCATTTGGGATACTTTATGCTGAGTGAAGTGGCCAGCGCAAATGCTGTAGCCGTATGGCCCGAAGGAAAAGAGGGACTGCTCTCCGTGCTGTAAGGATGCACCCTGTGAGGGTAACGCTCATACGGGCGCTGACGGTCTACCAAATATTTCAGACCATACGTCACAGCAAAGGTACCCGCCACGGAAGTTCCCACATATACCGCATTTTTCAGCAATTCCTTATCATGTCTTATCCAGGCTGCCACTGCCATAGCCACCGGTACACCCACGGCCAGATAGGGCTCTGTGCGAGAAATGACCTTATTATAATTCCGGACAAATTTCCCATCCCAACTATTTACCCGATGCACGGTATTAATCTCCCAATTCTGAGCCTGCACCGAAATCACCGCAGCAACCAGCAAGCCCCATACTATTATCCATCGTCTCATAAAAACTATTCTATCTTAAAATTCACTGCAAAGATAGAACGAAAGCTGCGAAGCTTCCCTACACTATTTCATATTTTTACCTTTTCAATCCCCTTCAGACTGCTCAAAATATCATGGTGATGAACGATTTTAGACAATTTGTGAACAAAATGCAAGTTACAGTTCGGTAGGTAACCAATCGGTAGCTCCGTACCGTCCGTTCTCTAAACGCACTCCGATTAGAAACAGCGACGGAAGCACCTCTTACAAGGTAGACCGTCCGGCTGCTCCTTTCTTGAAATGGAAACGCAACGACCAAGTAAACGTAGGTATCGACTTCGGTATTCTGAACGGCCGCGTAAGATTTACAGCCGACTGGTATAACAAGGTTTCTAAAGACATCCTGCTGGAATTGGCTCAGCCTACCCACATGGGATTCTCCTCCTTGCTGCTGAACTCGGGCGAAATCAAGAATACCGGTGTGGAATTTACCATCAGTGCCGATCCCTATTCAACCAAAGATTTCAGCTGGCATACGGATGTTACCTTGTCACACAACAAAGGTATATTCAATAAGATTCAGACCAGAAACCACCGTCAGCAACAAGCCGGTGAATTCCAGAACCAACTGTTCCAAATGATAGAGGGTGAGAAATTAGGCACTTTCTGGGGATATACTTTTGAGGAATGCCACTCATCAAATGGGATTCAACACCATTTCCGGACAGAACATGGCAGCTGTTACCCCGATGCGCGACTTCCTGAACCGCTGGACTCCCACCAACCCTACAGAGTTCCTGGAAGCAGTGTTCAACGAACGCGGATGGGAGCAGATTCGTCTGACAGGATGGCAAAACAATCCGGGGTATTAATCCGTACAGAATAGCTTAACACACATATTTTACAGAGGCTGTCTCAAACTGAAATTTGAGATGGCCTCTGTTTTTTCAAACACTATTTTATTTCATTTTCTCTTAAACCTACAGAAACGACTTCTTTATTACGGAATAATTTCTTTAATTGTTTGTTTAATCAAGGGAATTCTCCTATTTTTGTCACGGATTAGCATCTGATTTTAAACCGTATCTATTTTCTAACTATTAAATAATTTAAATTCAATCATTTATGTGGTTAAGTAATTCATCTGTAGGAAGGAAAGTGGTGATGAGCGTTACCGGTATCGCCCTTGTCCTGTTTCTGACATTTCACATGGCGATGAACCTGGTTGCACTTGTTTCGGCCGAGGGTTATAACATGGTCTGTGAGTTCTTGGGAGCGAACTGGTATGCTTTGGTGGCAACAGCCGGATTGGCAGCCTTGTTCATCATTCACATCATCTATGCTTTCTGGCTGACTATGCAAAACCGTAAAGCACGCGGAAGCGAACGCTATGCAGTAGTAGAAAAGCCGAAAAACGTAGAATGGGCTTCTCAAAACATGCTGGTACTGGGTATCATCGTAATTCTGGGTCTGGGTCTGCACCTCGTAAACTTCTGGTCGAAGATGCAGTTGCCTGAACTGATGCACAACATGGGTATGCATGCCGACACATTAACGCTGGCATACGCAGCCAATGGTGTTCACCACATCCAGAACACCTTCTCCAATCCAGTATTTGCTGCTCTTTACTTGGTTTGGCTGGCAGCATTGTGGTTCCACCTCACTCACGGTTTCTGGAGTGCTATGCAAACCTTAGGCTGGAACAACAAGGTATGGATTGAACGTTGGAAATGCATCTCCAACCTCTATTCAACCATCATCTGTCTCTGCTTTGCAGTGGTAGTAGTATGGTTCTTTATCCTGTCACTCTAATTTCAGTCAACCAGTACACAAGGATACAAGTAGACAAGCATATGCAAAGGCTAGAACACTTATCAAACCATCGGCTTGCCCACTTTTTAAAACTTGTCAACTAAAAAAATAAAATCAATATGACCAAGATAGATTCTAAAATACCGGAAGGACCGGTAGCTGAGAAATGGACCAACTATAAGGCTCATCAGAAATTAGTGAACCCCGCCAACAAACGTCGCCTCGATATCATCGTGGTAGGTACAGGTCTGGCTGGTGCCAGCGCTGCCGCTTCACTCGGTGAAATGGGTTTCAGAGTATTTAACTTCTGCATCCAAGACTCTCCCCGTCGTGCTCACTCTATCGCAGCACAAGGTGGAATCAATGCTGCTAAGAATTATCAGAACGATGGTGACTCTGTATACCGTCTGTTCTATGATACTGTAAAGGGTGGTGACTACCGTGCCCGTGAAGCAAACGTATATCGTTTGGCTGAAGTATCCAACAACATCATTGACCAATGCGTGGCTCAGGGTGTTCCTTTTGCTCGTGAATATGGTGGCACTTTGGACAACCGTTCATTTGGTGGTGCACAGGTATCTCGTACATTCTACGCTAAAGGCCAGACTGGTCAGCAGCTGCTGTTGGGTGCATACTCTGCACTGAGCCGCCAGGTAAACGTAGGTACAGTAAAACTCTACACACGTTATGAAATGGAAGACGTGGTATTGGTAGACGGCCGTGCTCGCGGTATCATTGCCAAGAACCTCGTGACAGGTAAACTGGAACGCTTTTCTGCACACGCTGTAGTTATCGCTACCGGTGGTTACGGTAATGCTTACTTCCTTTCTACAAATGCTATGGCTTGTAACTGTTCTGCTGCCATGGCTTGCTATCGTAAGGGTGCCTGGTTTGCTAACCCCGCTTACGTACAGATTCACCCGACTTGTATCCCCGTACACGGTGACAAGCAGTCGAAACTGACTTTGATGTCAGAATCTCTGCGTAACGACGGTCGTATCTGGGTTCCGAAAAAATTGGAAGATGCCAAGAAATTGCAGGAAGGAACTCTGCAGGGTAAAGACATACCTGAAGAAGACCGCGATTATTACTTGGAACGCCGCTATCCGGCATTCGGTAACTTGGTTCCGCGTGACGTGGCCAGCCGTGCTGCTAAAGAACGCTGCGACAAAGGTTATGGTGTCAACAATACCGGCTTGGCCGTATTCCTCGACTTCTCTGAAGCAATCAACCGCTTGGGCAAGGATGTAGTAGCACAGCGCTACGGTAACCTCTTCGATATGTATGAAGAAATCACCGACGTTAGTCCGTACGAAAACCCGATGATGATTTATCCGGCTATCCACTACACCATGGGTGGTATCTGGGTAGACTATGAATTGATGACTTCCATCAAGGGTCTGTTTGCTATCGGTGAATGTAACTTCTCTGACCACGGAGCTAACCGTCTGGGTGCTTCTGCTTTGATGCAAGGTCTGGCTGACGGATACTTCGTATTGCCTTATACTATCCAGAACTATCTGGCCGATCAAATTACTGTTCCCCGCTTCTCTACAGACTTGCCTGAATTTGCAGCTGCAGAAAAAGCTGTTCAGGACAAGATTGACTGGATGATGAACATCAAGGGTAAAAAATCCGTAGATTCTATCCACAAAGAACTGGGTCATGTAATGTGGGAGTACGTAGGTATGGGACGTACAGCAGAAGGCCTGAAAGAAGGTCTGAAGAGATTGAAAGAAATACGCAAGGAATTCGAAACTCAGTTGTTTATCCCGGGCGAAAAAGAAGGTATGAACGTAGAACTCGACAAGGCTATCCGTCTGTACGACTTCATCACCATGGGTGAACTGATTGCTCACGATGCTTTGAACCGTAACGAAAGCTGCGGTGGCCACTTCCGTGAAGAATATCAGACAGAAGAAGGTGAAGCTAAGCGTGACGACGAAAACTTCTTCTATGTAGCTTGCTGGGAATACCAAGGTTCTGACGAAAAAGAGCCTGTATTGCTGAAAGAACCGTTGGTTTACGAAGCAATCAAGGTACAGACTCGTAACTACAAGAGCTAATCGGGAAGTTGAACAATTAAAGAATTAAAGAAAATGGATAAAAATATATCATTTACACTGAAGGTATGGCGCCAAAAAGGTCCTAAAGCAAAAGGCGCTTTCGAAACTTATCAGATGAAAGATATTCCGGGCGATACTTCTTTCTTGGAGATGCTCGATATCTTGAACGAACAGTTGATTTCTGAAGGTAAAGAACCGGTAGTATTCGACCACGACTGTCGCGAAGGTATTTGTGGTATGTGTTCTTTGTATATCAACGGACATCCGCACGGCCCGGCAACAGGTGCTACTACTTGTCAGATTTACATGCGTAGATTCAAAGATGGTGATACTATCACCGTAGAACCTTGGCGTTCTGCCGGTTTCCCGGTAATCAAAGACTTAATGGTAGACCGTACTGCTTATGACAAAATTATGCAGGCTGGCGGTTATGTAAGCGTTCGTACCGGTGCTCCTCAAGATGCCAACGCTATCTTGATTCCGAAGCCCATTGCAGACGAAGCTATGGATGCAGCCAGCTGTATCGGTTGCGGTGCTTGTGTAGCAGCTTGTAAAAACGGTTCTGCGATGTTGTTCGTATCTGCTAAAGTTAGCCAGTTGAACTTGCTGCCGCAAGGTAAGCCTGAAGCACTGCGTCGCGCTAAAGCCATGTTGAGCAAGATGGATGAACTGGGATTCGGTAACTGTACCAACACACGTGCATGTGAAGCTGAATGTCCGAAAAATGTTTCTATCAGCAACATTGCCCGCTTGAACCGCGATTTCATCATCGCTAAGTTGAAAGACTAATTAGCCCTTTCTACATTTGATTAATATCACCTGAGCTCTCCTGCCAGAAATCTCTCTGTGCAGGGGAGTTTTTTTCTTATTGCAGCACAACTACAATTAATCCCTATACAGTGAATACTATCCCCCATTTCGCCACAGCAAAATGTCAAATTGTGTTCGAGAACGAGCTAGAATGTGAAACTAATTTAAACCAAGATATAAAAAAGCGGAATACTTTGGAACTTATATCGGAAAGGAATATATTTGTGATGTGATTTTTTTCATAGTATTAGATTTAAGGTTAACAAAGGTTGGAGTACAGCGGTACTCCTTTTTTTATGTCGTTACAGCAAGTGATACATACCACCTACCAAAGCCTTTATCACCCCTTTCATTTCTAATTCGAAAAGCAAGCTACTCATCTTATGAATAGGCATATTGGCTTCTACCACCAACGTATTGATGTGCAAATCACCCTGACGAGCCAAAATAGCTACTACGAGACTCTCCTCTTCTGTCAGTTCCGGAAACAATGAACGCTGCACTGCTGCAGGTCTTGCTTCTCCCCCCTCATCACACCAGCCCATAGCCTGCACAAAATCGGCAGCATTTTCTATCAACACTGCTTTATTATCGCGTATCAACTGATTACAACCAACAGAAGCTACGTCCTTCACACGGCCAGGCACGGCAAAACAATCACGATGATAACCTTCAGCCAGTTCGGCAGTTATCAACGATCCCCCCTTAGCAGCCGACTCTACCACCACAGTTGCATCGCTCATACCCGCCACAATACGATTACGACTCACAAAATTATAACGGTCAGGATTAGTATCAGTCATAAACTCTGTCAGCAATCCACCATTGGCCAACATATCCACGGCAGTTTTACGATGCACATACGGATAAATCCGGTCTAATCCATGCGCCAAGACAGCAACAGTAGAAAGATGCTCGGCCAATGCCGCACGATGAGCATGAATATCAATGCCGTAGGCCAGTCCACTGACCACCATTGCATCGGGACATAAGGCCGCCAAATCGTGCACAAAATCTGCACAAAACTGTTTACCATACTCCGAAGCCTGTCTGGTGCCGACCATCGCCACCACTTTCAGCTTATTCAGATTGGCATTTCCCTTGAAGAAAAGTGCAAGTGGGGCATCTTCGCAATCGCGCAACCGCGAAGGATAAGCCTCGTCATGAAACGTCAGACAAGTCAAATGGTTTTTCTCTACAAACTCCAGTTCGCGCTCTGCCCTGGCAAAAGCTGCTGCATCATCCAAGGCAGCTACTACTGCAGGTGATACGCCGGGTAGCCGTTCTGGTAGTTCCTTACGGTAGCGAAACACATCAACGGCACTTCCCATGCCCTCCACCAACCTTTTAGCTCCTATATGACCGATTCCAGAACAAAGCGTCAAGGCCAGGCAGCAAATCCGCTCATCGTTGCACATAACTATACCAGATATTGGGCAAACCATTCATCAAACAACACACTGTCCGAGAGCCGCCCGTTGACCACACATACCGTTTCTACCACCCCTTTCAAGCATACTTTATTATCACTCTTCCGAAAGATGTCCTGATAGAATACGTATTTAATTCCCTCTTTCTTGAGGTATAACTTACACACAAACTCGTCACCGCTGCGCAGAGGAGTCTTGAAAGCCATATTGATACGCGCCACTACAGGATCCACCCCCTGCTCGTGCAGAGCAGCAAAGCTCACCCCTACACTATGCAAGAACTCATGCCGTGTATGCTCCAGATAATGCTGATAATTGGCATTATTCACAATACCTTGAAGGTCGCACTCATAATCACGAACCTTCATCTCCAAACTAAATATATAACCAGCCACTGTGAAAATAAAGAGTTGAAAAATGAGTATTATTTAATAAAATTATCCCCGCTGTTTCTCCACATCGATGCCTTTGAAACGCTTCAGTTCTTCTACCGACACCAATTTATACAGTTTGTCGCTGGGGCGGATCTTCACCGACTTCATAGAGAAATGCTCTCCTTTATGAACCGTAGATACCGGCTTCAGATCCACTCTTGCCTCTTCCAATGTCAGATACTCTGCTCCGGTAGTAGGTCCCGTAATAAGCAGTTTATCGCCCACATTTACTTCGGCAGCCTCTACCAGAAACTCGGCTACACCAATGTTACTGAAATACCGTATACCCTTACCTACATAAATCTTACGCTCTGTAGCAGCTGAACCATAATTCTTAGTCCATTCACCCAAGCGCTGTCCCAGATAATATCCGTCCCAGAATCCCCGGTTGAACACCGTCTTCAGCCGCTCATCCCAACCGGTAATCTTCTCATCCGTGAAGCTGCCATCCAAATACGCCCGGATAGCCTCCTTATAACATTCCACCACCGTACGTACATACTCTGGTCCACGAGCCCTACCTTCGATCTTAAATACCCGCACACCGGCATCCAGCATCTTGTTCATAAAATGAATGGTCTTCAAGTCCTTAGGCGACATAATGTATTGGTTGTCCACTTCTAGTTCCACCTCTGTTTCTTTGTCGCGCACCGTATATGCCCTGCGGCATACCTGCATACAAGCACCCCGATTAGCCGAGTGATTCATTTCATGCAGCGATAAGTAACATTTGCCACTTACAGCCATACACAAGGCACCGTGACAGAACATTTCTATACGAATCTGCTTTCCACTAGGTCCGCAAATGTTTTCTTCACAGATGTGGCGATAGATTTCAGCCACCTGCTCCAGATTCAGTTCACGAGCCAGCACTACTACATCGGCAAACTGCGCATAGAAACGTAATGCCTCTACATTGCTGATATTCAGCTGTGTACTGAGATGCACTTCCTGCCCTATCTGGCGTGCATAACTCATCACAGCCACATCGGCTGCTATGACAGCTGATATGCCAGCTTCCTTAGCTGCATCCACAATGGTGCGCATCAGTGGAATATCGTGATCGTAAATAATCGTATTCACCGTGAGATAACTCTTCATACCGTGTTCATCACACGTCCGTGCTATCTCTTTCAAATCATCAATGGTAAACGTATTGGCCGAACGGGCCCGCATATTCAGGTTCTCAATGCCGAAATAAATAGAATCCGCCCCTGCCTGTATAGCTGCTGCCAGCGACTCTCGTGAGCCCACCGGAGCCATAATTTCAAAATCCTTGATTGTAAGACTCATATAGTTAAACGACTAATTTGATACAAAGATAGGGTTTTTTGGTTATTTTTGCAGCGAAAAAAACATTTATTCCATTTTAAGACATGAAGATAGCCCACATAGACTTAGGACCTCATCCCATACTTCTGGCCCCGATGGAGGACGTTACCGACCCAGCCTTCCGACTGATGTGCAAACGCTTTGGCGCCGACATGGTGTATACCGAATTTGTATCGGCCGATGCTTTGATTCGCTCTGTAAGCAAAACCGAACAGAAATTGAACATCAGCGATGAAGAACGTCCGGTGGCTATCCAGATATACGGACGCGACACAGCAACCATGGTAGAAGCAGCCCGCATTGTAGAGCAAGCCCGTCCGGATATACTCGACATCAACTTCGGGTGCCCTGTGAAGCGCGTGGCCGGAAAAGGAGCAGGAGCCGGCATGCTGCAGAATATTCCGCTGATGCTAGAGATTACCCGTGCCGTGGTAGAAGCCGTAAAAATACCCGTTACAGTAAAAACACGCCTGGGATGGGATGCCAACAGCAAAATTATCCCTACCCTGGCCGAACAACTGCAAGATTGCGGCATCAGTGCCCTGACTATTCATGGACGTACGCGAGCTCAGATGTACACCGGTGAAGCCGACTGGACGCTGATAGGAGAAGTGAAAAACAATCCACGCATACACATTCCTATCATTGGCAACGGTGACATCACTACACCACAACGCGCTAAAGAATGCTTCGACCGCTATGGAGTAGATGCCATCATGATAGGCCGCGCCAGTTTCGGACGCCCCTGGATATTCAAAGAGGTGAAACATTACCTGGAAACCGGAGAAGAGCTGCCCCCACTCAGTGCCCAATGGTGCATGGAGGTGCTTCGCCAAGAAGTGGAAGACAGCGTGAATCTGCTTGATGAAAGAAGGGGGATTCTACATGTACGCCGACATTTGGCAGCCAGCCCACTATTCAAAGGTATCCCCAACTTCCGCGATACCCGCATCGCCATGCTGCGCGCTGAAACCAAGGAAGAACTGTATGGAATATTTCAGGAAATTGAAAGCAAGTATTTTTGAAACAACATTGAAGGTTTCACCATAAACACACTGATTATCAATGCATGAAAGGTGAAAGGTGAAAGATAGAGATGCAAGAAAAAGTAGATAAACCATCAAGAATCCCAATGTACAAGATACGAGATGGAAGCTACTGGATACAGAACATCAAACATTGGATATGAAATAAAAACCTATGGAATTAACAGTGTTAAAGCTGGACTTTAGAAAGTTCTACTTATTGTAGAATTTTCTAAAGTCCAGTGTTTTTGACGTCCAATAGTAGTCTGTCATAATTTTAACATATCACCTTTCATCATGTAATATACAAACACTAAAACACACACTTTTCCCCTTCTTTTTAACAATGGTAATGAACCTTCCCCCACAACTATCCTTCAAATCACAAGTGAAGTTCTCATACCCTTACGTTTAATATTCAAAAAATATATTTTCATTACAATTTATCACATAAATAACACATTTTACAATATACATTCATATATTTGAGGCATATTCATTACAAATACAAGATACAACCTCAACAGTAAGCCCCCTTCCTTCATATTTATACCCACAAGGCTACATGAAATCATTATTTATCCCTACCTTTGCAGATATAAATAATGTATGAACAATATGATGAATTGGAACACCCTGCTTTCTGCCAAACGATTCGGTCTGGAAGAATTTCACGAAGAACGCCATGAAAACCGATCTGAATTTCAGCGCGATTATGACCGACTGATTTTTTCAGCTCCGTTCCGCCGTTTGCAAAGCAAAACACAAGTGTTTCCACTTCCGGGAAGCATCTTTGTACATAACCGACTGACACACAGCCTGGAGGTATCTTGCGTGGGGCGCTCGCTAGGCAACGATTTAGCAAAAGCCATCCTAAGCAGACAGCCGGAGCTGGCCGAGTCTTACCTACCCGAAATAGGAGCCATTGTATCGGCCGCCTGCCTGGCACACGACCTGGGAAACCCTCCCTTTGGCCATTCGGGCGAACGGGCCATCTCTACCTTCTTCTCGGAAGGAAAGGGACAATCGCTCAAAGAAAAACTGACTGCCAGCCAATGGGAAGACCTGACACACTTTGAGGGAAATGCCAATGCTTTCCGACTGTTAACCCACCAATTTGAAGGACGACGGAAAGGGGGCTTCGTACTGACCTACCCCACCCTGGCCAGCATCGTGAAGTATCCATATGCCTCCAGTCTGGCTGGCAATAAATCCAAATTTGGCTTCTTCACCACTGAAGAAGAGAGTTTCCGAAGAGTGGCCGATGAACTGGGGATGATAAAGCTACAAGATAATCCACTGAAGTACGCCCGCCATCCGCTGGTGTATCTGGTAGAAGCTGCCGATGATATCTGTTACCAGATGATGGACTTAGAAGACGCCCATAAACTAAAGATTCTCAGTACGGAAGAAACCAAGGAACTGCTGCTTGCCTATTTCTCGGATGAGAAAAAAGCACACCGGCTGCAAACGCTGAAACTGGTGACCGATGTGAACGAACAAATCGCTTACCTGCGCTCTTGCGTTATCGGTCTGCTCATCGGTGAATGTACTCAGGCCTTTATGAATCACGAAACCGAAATTCTGAACGGCACCTTTGAAGGAAGCCTCATCAAAGGCATCTCGCCCCTGCCAGCCAAAGCCTATAAGCACTCATCCGACGTGTCGTTCCAAAAAATTTATTGCTCGCGCGACGTATTAGACAACGAACTGGCCGGATTCCGCATCATTTCCACTCTGCTGAATTTAATGATAGAGGCGGTAAGCTCGCCCGAAAAAGTGTATTCCCAACTGCTCATTAACCGAGTTTCTAGCCAGTATAACATACGGGCACACTCTTTCTATGAACGCATACAAGCCGTATTGGACTATATTTCCGGCATGACCGATGTCTTTGCCCTAGACCTCTACCGCAAAATAAAGGGGAACAGCCTGCCGGCAGTATAATAAAGGATGGGAGATTTGACAATTTGACAGACTATAAAAGAAAAATAACGATAATAAAGGAAGTATAATCCACATAAATATTCCATGAAATATATTTTGTTTTCAAAATGATAGTAGCTATCTTTGTTCTTAAAGAAAGTCTAAACTTAAAAACTTACTATTATGGAAACAAAAGAGAATGAAGCTACCCGCGTGGAAAGCGATTTGCTGGGCGCACGCGAAATCCCGGCAAGTGCCTTATATGGTGTACAAACCCTGAGAGGCATCGAAAACTTCCCCATCAGCAAATTCCACCTCAATGAATATCCGCTCTTTATCAACGGACTGGCCATCACTAAAATGGCTGCAGCCAAAGCCAATCGCGAATTGGAATTACTAACCGAAGAGCAGGCTCATGCCATCGTTACAGCCTGCCAGGAAATACTGGACGGACAACATCATGAACAGTTTCCCGTAGATATGATTCAAGGAGGAGCGGGTACCACTACCAACATGAATGCCAACGAAGTAATAGCCAACCGGGCCCTGGAACTGATGGGACACCAACGAGGCGAATACCAATATTGCTCACCCAATGACCATGTGAACTGTGCACAATCCACCAACGACGCTTATCCCACAGCTATCCACATCGGACTGTACTATTCACACCTTCACTTGTTACCTCACCTGCAGGCACTGATTGACGCTTTCAACCATAAAGGAGATGCCTTTGCCCACATCATCAAGATGGGACGTACACAGTTGGAAGATGCCGTACCGATGACGCTGGGACAAACTTTCCACGGATTTGCCAGCATCTTAAAAGACGAAATCAAACATCTGAATGAAGCAGCCGAAGACTTCCTGACTGTCAACATGGGTGCTACTGCCATCGGTACAGGTATTTGCGCCGAACCGGGTTATGCCGAAAAATGTGTAGCAGCTTTGGGAGAAATTACCCATCTGCCATTCCGCCTGTCGGGCGACTTGGTAGGAGCTACCTCAGACACTTCCTGCATGGTAGGCTATGCCTCTGCCTTGAAACGCATCGCTGTGAAACTGAACAAGATTTGCAATGACCTGCGCCTGCTGGCCAGTGGTCCGCGATGCGGATTGGGTGAATTCAACCTGCCAGCCATGCAACCGGGCTCTTCTATCATGCCGGGTAAGGTGAATCCGGTAATCCCCGAAGTGATGAACCAGATTTGCTACAAGGTAATAGGCAACGAACTATGTGTCACCATGGCCGGCGAAGCGGCTCAAATGGAGCTAAATGCTATGGAGCCCGTCATGGCTCAATGCTGTTTTGAAAGTATCGACCTGATGATTAACGGCATGGATACCCTGCGCACCCGCTGCGTGGAAGGTATCGTAGCCAACGAAGAACATTGCAAGGAAAATGTACACAACAGCATCGGCGTGGTTACTGCCTTAAATCCGGTTATCGGCTACAAGAACTCTACCAAGATAGCCAAGGAAGCACTCGAAACCGGCCGCAGTGTCTATGAATTGGTATTAGAACACGGTATCTTAAGCAAAGAGGATTTGGATACTATCCTTAGCCCGGAAAACATGATTCACCCCGTGAAGCTGGATATCCATCCCAAGAAATAAGATACTGATACAGGTACTGACAAAACAAAGCCCCCAGCAAACATTTGCTGAGGGCTTTGTTCATACTTGTAAGATGTTTATCCCTATATTATTTACTGGGATAAAATACCTTATTGGCACCGGAGGTAAATTTACAGGCTTCCGGGTCGTGCTCCACAAAAGATTCGATGTGACGGATGCGCTTCTCTGCCAGAATCTCATCGACCGCTATCAAGATGCCGGTTTCTTCCACATCACCGAAGCCATAGTTGATAGCTGTACCAAACATGCGCATCGTGGGACTAAGGCTCATATAGGCATTTACCAGCGGCGGTATATTATAGCCCACCTTGCGAATCTCGCTGTTCAGAATCTTATAGTCTTCCTTGAAAGAATCCTTATTGAAGATAGCCGCCAGCTCTTTGTCATCTGTTTCCAGCTGCAAAGGCTTCATCGGTGTAATGAGGTTCTCCTTATCGCCGAAATGCTTACGCAGAAAATACAGAATCTTGTCCCTACTTTGGCGATGATAGTTGGGATACATGGTTACTTTACCAAAGAAATACTTCACATTGGGCATAATCACGGTCAAAGCACCTAGACCATCCCACAGATTATCTAAAGCAAAAAGCCCCTTGCTGCCGGCACGGGTAGACTGATATTCCAATGTAACGAATGAACGTCCCAACTCAATGGTAGTAGGCAGATACTCCTTCAAAAATTTCTCCGAAAAGTTAAACATATGCGAAGTGGCCAATATCGGTGCGCCCTGTTCATCAAATCTTACATCCGTACCTAAAATGTAACGATAGCCTCCCAGAATTTCTTCGGCTTCAGGATCCCATACTATCAACTGTTTATAAGGATTCTCCATGATATCATATTCATCGATATCCATGGATAATCCGGTACCTCCACCGGCTGCGCGAAAAGCTATTTCACGCAAGCGACCAATCTCCTTCATAGTGTTTGGAGAATCTTGAGCTGTAATGATATAAATCTGATTATTGCTCTTATTGGTCATACGCAGACGCTTTTCCTCGGTCAGCTCTGCTTTCAGCAAATCCTTACTTATAGGTTTAATGATATCTTCCATACTTCTTATATCAAGACCGACCCCTAAAAAGGGTCTCTCTCTTTTCAGTTACTTAATTGTTTAATTTATATACAATTTCCTTTACATACTGCGCCCATTGAATCGGTGTCCTAGACTTATCGAACGTTTGCCAGGGAATAGGTTTACCAATGGTTATGGTAAAGGTTTTATGCCGGTTCTTCAACATTTCATCGGCCAAATAGAGCATCGCAATATTAAACTTGATACCCAAAAATTTACAGACATTGGCCAGATTATAGAAAAAGTTGGAATTCCGCCCTTCAAAATGAATGGGAACCACATTGCGCTGTGCCTCCACACTCTTGGTGATGAACGTCTTCTTCCATTCCAAATCCTGAATAACCCCGTTTTGCCTGCGCGAACAGAGCCCTGCCGGAAACATGATAAGCTGGTTATCGGAAGCAAAACCTGCCTCTACCAAACGCGGAAAGTCCTTGGCTTGTTTGCCGGTTTTGTTGATAGGAATGCACAAAGGAGCCAATCCGTGAAGATTCATCAGCAAATCATTGACCAAATACTTCACTTTCCCCTGATACTGGGTGCCCAGTACATAACCCAGGGCTACTCCATCTTGTCCGCCCAAAGGATGGTTGGAAACAAACGTGCAAAGCCCATCGGAAGGAAGATTTTCCGCTCCCCTCACCACAATCTTTGCATCCAGAAATTCCAGACAAGCCTTCAGGAAATCCACTCCCACTTTATCTTTCGACTCACGCAAAAAGACATTCAGTTCATCCTGATGAACGATACGTTTCAAATAAGAAACGATAAACTTGGGAATATACTTCACATGCTTCGGAGCCTTCTCCCGAAGTATCTTATCTATATCGATTAAAAATAAAGAGTCGTCAGCCATACTTCTGTACGATGAAATAATGGCACAAAATTAATTCATCTTTTTAATTAATCGCAAAAAAATGAAAGAAAACTGCTCAAATACAAGACAAAAAGCATCTCTTCGACCCTACACACCTGTCTTACGGAGCAAAACTTCTCTTCCTCTGCATCCATCATCAACAACCTGTTGATAACTTCTTGTCAAGATTTTGATTAAAACATAGTGAGGATTTCTAGGGAATTGTGTAATTTTACCGACTCTTTATATAATAAGGTAGAAATAGAAAAATGACTGAACCATACACCTATCATATCCCAGTACTCCTGAAGCCTGCTGTAGATGGCATGAACATCCATCCGCAAGGTATCTATGCCGACATGACCTTTGGCGGAGGAGGCCATTCACGTGAAATCCTTTCACGCCTGGAAGATGGCGGAAGACTGCTTGGTTTTGACCAAGATGAGGATGCAGAACGTAACATCATGCCCGACCCCCACTTCACCTTTGTACGTAGCAATTTCCGCTATCTGCACAACTTTCTGCGCTATCATGGTGTAGACCAACTGGACGGCATTCTGGCCGACTTGGGGGTATCGTCTCACCACTTCGACGACAGCGAACGAGGGTTCTCCTTCCGGTTCGACGGCGCATTGGATATGCGCATGAACAAAAGAGCAGGAATGACTGCTGCCGACATTGTGAACAATTACGATGAAGAGCGGCTGGCCAATCTTTTCTACCTGTATGGTGAACTGAAAAACAGCCGCAAACTGGCAGCCACTCTCGTCAAGGCTCGAAGCAAACAGCCCATCGGCACTATCGGAGAATTCTTAGAAGTGGTGAAGCCGCTGTTTGGCCGTGAACGCGAAAAGAAAGAACTAGCCAAAGTATTTCAGGCACTGCGCATAGAGGTAAATCAGGAGATGGAAGCACTGAAAGAGATGCTGCAGGCAGCTGCCGAGGCATTAAAGCCTGGCGGAAGACTGGTAGTGATTACCTACCATTCACTGGAAGACCGCATG
Organism: uncultured Bacteroides sp.; assembly: GCA_937890825.1. GTDB lineage: Bacteria > Bacteroidota > Bacteroidia > Bacteroidales > Bacteroidaceae > Bacteroides. The sequence goes on from CALADS010000010.1 coordinate 46,713, forward strand.
GTGAAGAATATGATGAAAACCGGAAATGTGGAGGGAAAAGCCGAGAAAGATTTCTTCGGAAATATACAGACTCCCTTCAGGCTAGTGAACAATAAGGTTATCGTACCCGATGAGGATGAAATAGCCCGCAACCCCCGTTCACGGAGTGCCAAATTACGCATAGCTGAAAAAATAGAACCCTCTAAATAATAACCAGACAAGGCAATGAACGAGATACCTCCTAAAGAAGACAGACAGAAACGACGCACCAAATGGAAGAGCATCATCGGAGGTGATATCTTGGCTGCTGATTTCTTCCAACGTCAGACCAAGCTCTTGGTGCTTATCATGCTGCTGGTAATCTTCTACATACATAACCGGTATGCAGCCCAACAACAGCTGATAGAACTGGATAGACTGAAAAAAGAACTGACCGACATCAAATACGATGCCTTGACACGCAGTTCGGAACTGATGGAGCGAAGTCGACAATCGCGCATCGAAGAGTATATCTCTTCGCAAGAGAGCGATTTGCAAACAGCTACCAACCCTCCGTACTTAATAGAAGACTAACAAGATGACCGTAAATAAAAAAAACATAATGACCCGCTATTTCTTCGTGGTGCTACTCATGAGCCTCATGGGGATAGCTATTGTGGTACAAGCTGCCATCATCATGTTTGCAGAAAGGTCGTACTGGCAGGAAGTGGCCGACCGCTTCGTGCGCGAAAATGTAATCGTAAAACCCAACCGAGGAAATATCCTTTCTGCCGATGGCAAACTGATGGCTAGTTCACTGCCTGAGTACCGCATCTATATGGACTTCAAGGCCGGAGGTGAGAAGAAAGATACCATGCTGATGAACCACCTCGGTGAAATCTGCCAAGGGTTGCATAAAATCTTCCCCGACCGCAGTGCGGCAGAATTCAAGCGCCACTTACTGAAAGGGCGCAAACGGGGCAGCCGGAACTATCTGATTTATCCGAAACGCATCTCATACATCCAGTATAAAGAGGCGAAACGACTGCCCGTGTTCAGTCTGAACAAATACAAAGGTGGATTTCACGAACAAATCTACAATCAGCGGAAAAAGCCCTTCGGTTCTTTGGCTGCCCGTACATTGGGAGATTTGTATGCTGATACTGCCAAAGGAGCCAAAAATGGCATAGAGTTGGCTTTCGACACCCTGCTGCGCGGGCGTGATGGAATCACCCACCGGCAGAAAGTGATGAACCGATACCTGAACATCGTAGATGTACAGCCCATAGACGGGTGTGACATCATCTCTACCATTGACGTAGACATGCAGGATATCTGTGAAAAAGCTTTGGTAGACAAACTGAAAGAACTGAATGCCAGTGTAGGAGTAGCCGTACTGATGGAAGTGAAAACAGGCGAAGTAAAGGCCATTGTCAACATGATGAGAGCAGGTGACGGAAATTACTACGAAATGCGCAACAATGCCATCAGCGACATGCTGGAGCCCGGATCGACTTTCAAGACTGCCTCTATTATGGTGGCATTGGAAGATGGTAAAATTACACCCGATACAGAAGTGGACACCGGAAACGGTATCATGAATATGTATGGCAGCAAGATGAAAGACCATAACTGGCACCGAGGCGGGTATGGAAAAATCAATGTGACACGTATACTAGAAGTATCATCGAACATAGGGGTATCGTCTTTGATAGACAAATACTATCATAACGACCCGCAAAGCTATGTGAACGGACTGAAAAGGATGAGCCTGGATGAAACGTTGCATCTGCAGATTCCTGGTGAAGGAAAACCCAACATCAAAGGTCCCAAAGAACGCTACTTTGCCAAGACTACCCTGCCTTGGATGAGTATAGGGTATGAAACTCAAGTGCCACCTATCAATACGCTGACGTTCTACAACGCTATAGCCAACAACGGCGTAATGGTACGGCCTAAATTTGTGAAAGCAGTAGTCAAGGATGGAGAAGTGGTTCGAGAATTTCCTACAGAAGTTATCAATGCCAAAATCTGTTCGGACAAAACACTGACTCAAATCAGAGACATACTAGAGAAGGTAGTATCGCAAGGCTTGGCCAAACCGGCAGGAAGCAAACAGTTTTCGGTATCGGGAAAGACCGGCACTGCACAAATATCGCAAGGGGCAGCTGGTTACAAGACCGGGCGTACACAATACCTGGTAAGTTTCTGCGGATACTTCCCCTCAGAGGCTCCCCAATACAGTTGCATCGTAGCCATACAGAAATCCGGTCTGCCAGCATCGGGTGGACTGATGGCAGGAAGCGTGTTCAGCAAAATAGCTGAACGAGTGTATGCCCGTAACCTGCACTTCAATCTGAGTCATGCCATAGACAGCACATCGTGCGTCATACCTCAGGTAAAAGCCGGCCATCTGGAAGAAGCCGACTACGTGTTGCAGGCATTAGAGGTGCCCGTAAGAAAAGAATTAAAGAACGAAGAAACCGACCGTACATGGGGATATGCCCAAGCATCGGCTTCGGAAGTGGTGCTGCAGCAACGCGAAACGCAAGAGAACCTGGTTCCTGCCGTAGTAGGAATGGGAGCCAAAGATGCAGTTTTCCTACTGGAAAGCAAAGGCTTGCGAGTCAGACTGAATGGAGTAGGACGAGTGAAACGTCAATCCATTGCCGCAGGTAGCCGGCTGAGGAAAGGACAAACCGTGCTGCTGACACTGACCAATAAATAATAGATGATTATAATATAATAAGGTATAGAGAAGAATGAAACTCATCGATTTACTGAAAACCATATCCAATGCCCAGATTATCGGAAACACCGATCTGGAAATCTCCGGCATACAGATTGATTCTAGAAAAATAGAATCCGGAAATCTGTTCATGGCCATGCGAGGTACGGCAACCGACGGACATGCTTACATCCCGGCAGCCGTGGAAAAAGGAGCTGTAGCCATACTTTGTGAAGAAGTACCGCAACATGCTCCTGATGCTACCTACATTGTGGTGCCCGATAGTGAAGAAGCTACCGGACGGATAGCCACGCTGTACTATGGAGACCCCACTTCCCAAATAGAATTGGTGGGAGTAACCGGTACCAACGGAAAAACCACTATTGCCACATTACTCTATCAGCTGTTCCGTCGTTTTGGTTACAAGGTGGGATTGATTTCTACCGTATGTAATTATGTCGATGACAAACCGATACCTACCAGCCACACCACTCCCGATCCCATTACGCTGAACCAACTGCTGGGCGAAATGGCCGATAGTGGATGTAAGTATGTATTTATGGAAGTAAGTTCGCATGCCGTAGCTCAACGCCGTATCAGCGGACTGAAGTTTGCCGGAGGCATCTTCACTAATCTGACTCGTGACCATCTGGATTATCACAAGACCGTAGAAAATTATCTGAAAGCCAAAAAACGATTCTTCGACGATCTGCCTAAATCGGCTTTCAGCCTGACCAATCTGGACGATAAAAACGGACTGGTAATGACACAAAATACACATTCTTCTGTTCATACCTACTCCTTACGCAGCCTGGCCGATTTTAAAGGCAAGGTACTGGAATCTCACTTTGAAGGTATGCTGCTGGATTTCAACAACCATGAACTAGCCGTTCCTTTCATCGGAAGATTCAATGCCAGCAACCTGCTGGCCGTATTTGGCGCAGCAGTACTCTTGGGCAAAAAAGAAGAAGATGTATTAATAGCACTCAGCACTCTGCATCCCGTAGCCGGCCGCTTCGAAGCCATCCGTTCAAAAGAAGGATATACAGCCATCGTGGACTATGCCCATACGCCAGATGCATTGGTCAATGTGCTTAATGCCATACACGACGTACTGGAAGGCAGAGGAAAAGTTATCACGGTAGTAGGAGCCGGAGGTAACCGCGACAAAGGGAAACGCCCCATCATGGCCAAAGAAGCAGTTAACCAAAGCGACCGGGTAATTATCACTTCGGATAATCCTCGGTTCGAAGAGCCGCAAGACATCATCAATGACATGATGGCAGGACTCGACAAGGAAGACTTGAAAAAGGTGCTCTGCATAGCAGACCGCCGGGAAGCCATCCGTACCGCCTGTATGCTGGCTCAGCAGGGAGATGTGATTCTAGTAGCGGGTAAGGGGCATGAAAACTATCAAGAAATCAAAGGGGTGAAACACCACTTCGATGATAAAGAAGAAATCATGAGAGCAGCCTGTAACTGACGTGAACCGATGAACATATATCATCTAACGAACATTATATAATACAAATCAGAAAAAGAAATGTTATACTATTTATTTCAATGGCTTGACCGATACGATTTTCCCGGAGCAGGAATGTTTGGCTACACTTCATTCCGCGCTTTAATGGCTGTGATCCTAGCTTTGCTCATTTCCAGCATCTGGGGAGATAAATTCATCAACCTGCTGAAAAGAAAACAAATTACCGAAACGCAACGCGATGCCTCCATCGACCCGTTCGGAGTAAACAAGACTGGCGTACCCAGCATGGGAGGAGTCATTATTATCTTTGCCACTCTCATCCCTTGTCTGCTCTTGGGAAAACTGGAAAATGTCTACATGATTCTGATGCTGATTACCACCCTCTGGCTGGGAAGCTTGGGATTTGCAGACGACTATATCAAAATTTTTAAAAAAGACAAAGAGGGACTGCATGGAAAATTTAAGATTATCGGACAGGTAGGATTGGGACTCATCGTGGGACTCACCCTATATTTCAGCCCGCAGGTAGTTATCCGCGAAAACATCGAAGTAGAGAAGCCCGATGGACAAATCGAGGTAGTACATGCTGCGAAGGAAATCAAGGCTACACAAACCACCATCCCTTTCTTTAAAAGCAATAACTTGGACTATGCCGACCTGATGAAATGGACGGGAGACTATGCTCAAAGTGCCGGATGGATAGTTTTCGTCATTGTCACCATCTTCGTGGTGACAGCTGTATCCAACGGAGCCAACCTCAACGACGGAATGGATGGCATGGCTGCCGGCAATTCTGCCATTATCGGAGCCACGCTGGGCATATTGGCCTATGTATCCAGCCATATAGAATATGCAGGCTACTTGAATATCATGTATATTCCAGGATCTGAAGAACTGGTTATCTTTATCTGTGCCTTCATCGGAGCTTTAATAGGCTTTCTGTGGTACAATGCCTATCCGGCACAAGTGTTTATGGGCGATACCGGTAGTCTTACCATAGGAGGAATCATCGCAGTGTTTGCCATCATCATACACAAGGAATTGCTGATTCCTATCTTATGCGGTATCTTCCTGGTGGAGAATCTATCGGTCATCCTACAGCGTGTGTATTATAAAGCCGGAAAACGGAAAGGAGTGAAACAGCGTCTGTTTAAACGAACCCCTATTCACGATCATTTCCGTACCGGAATGAACCTGATAGAACCCGGATGCAGTGTGGTATTTCAGAAGCCGGACCGCTTGTTTCACGAATCGAAAATCACCGTTCGGTTCTGGATAGTAACCATCGTATTGGCAGCCATTACCATTATTACGCTGAAAATACGATAAAAACAGCTATTATTTTAGTAAACCATAAAACTAACCATAAAAAGATCAGGAGCTATCCTCTTGACCTCAACATATTAATCACTAAAAAGACGTGAATAAGAGAATTGTTATTTTAGGAGCAGGTGAGAGCGGAGCGGGAGCGGCCGTTCTTGCTAAAACAAAAGGACTGGACACGTTCGTTTCAGACATGTCAGCCATCAAAGACAAGTACAAGGAGCAGTTGGACAGCTATGGTATCTGTTGGGAAGAAGGACATCACACCGAAGAACTCATCCTCAACGCTGATGAAGTAGTGAAAAGCCCGGGTATACCGAACGATGCACCCATCATTCTGAAACTCAAGCAACGGAACATTCCTGTCATCTCCGAAATAGAATTCGCTGGGCGATACACCAATGCCACCATGGTGTGTATCACCGGGTCAAATGGCAAGACCACCACGACTTCGCTCATCTACCACATCTTCCAAAGTGCCGGACTGAATGTGGGTCTGGCGGGCAATATCGGCAAGAGTCTGGCGCTGCAAGTAGCCACTGAGAAACATGATTACTACATCATCGAACTCAGTTCTTTCCAATTGGACAATATGTATAATTTCCGCGCCAACATCGCCGTACTGATGAATATTACCCCCGACCATTTGGACCGATATGACCACTGCATGCAACATTACGTAGATGCCAAGTTTAGAATTACGCAAAACCAGACATCGGACGACGCATTTATCTTTTGGAATGACGACCCCATCATCCGCAAAGAACTGGCCAAGTATGGACTAAAGGCTCATCTCTATCCATTTGCAGCAGTAAAAGAAGAAGGAGCCATAGCCTACGTAGAAGACGGAGAAGTAAAAATAAATGAGCCGATTGCTTTCAATATGGAGCAAGAAAAGTTATCTTTGCAAGGAACGCATAACTTGTACAACTCATTGGCAGCCGGTATATCGGCCAACTTGGCTGGTATCCGAAAAGATGACATCCGAAAGGCTCTGTCCGACTTCAAGGGAGTGGAACACCGATTGGAAAAGGTATGCGATGTGGGTGGAGTACATTTCATCAATGACTCCAAAGCTACCAATGTGAATTCTTGCTGGTACGCCCTACAAAGCATGACTACCAAAACAGTACTTATCCTGGGAGGAAAAGATAAGGGAAACGACTATACAGAAATAGAAGAACTGGTGCGCGAAAAATGTTCAGCACTAGTATATCTGGGGCTGCATAATGAAAAGCTACATGCCTTCTTCGACCGGTTGGGATTACCAGTGGCTGATATACAGACAGGCATGAAAGATGCAGTAGAAGCGGCTTACCGATTGGCTCAAAAAGGAGAAACAGTACTGCTGAGCCCCTGTTGTGCCAGCTTTGATCTCTTTACGAGCTACGAAGACCGGGGTGACCAATTCAAGGCTTGCGTAAGAGATTTATAATAATACTAACCGTTAAAAACGAGCGTATAGTGGATCTGCTAAAGAACATATTTAAAGGAGACAAAATCATCTGGATTATCTTTCTGATGCTTTGTCTTATCTCCATCATTGAAGTGTTCAGTGCTGCCAGCACACTGACCTACAAAAGTGGCGACCACTGGGCACCTATCACCCAACACAGTATCTTTCTGATGGTAGGCACAGTGATTGTAGTGGTGTTCCACAATATCCAATACAAATGGTTCCAGGTACTGCCAGTCTTTCTTCTACCCATTTCCGTGGTATTGTTGATACTGGTTATGATGATGGAGCGTATTAATGGAGCTGCCCGCTGGATGACCTTTATGGGGGTGCAGTTTCAGCCTTCAGAGATAGCTAAAATGGCAGTCATCATCGTAACGGCTTTTATCTTATCCAAAGGACAAACGGAAGAAGGAGCCAATCCGAAAGCTTTCAAGCGGATACTGATAATCTGCAGCGGCATTTGCCTGCTGATTGCACCGGAAAACCTCTCTACGGCTGCCCTGCTATTCGGAGTAGTGATGCTGATGATGTACATAGGCAGAGTACCCATGCGTAAACTGCTGATGCTTCTAGGAGCACTCTCTGGCATAGTAATCGTGGCTGCCGCCTTCTTACTGGCCACTAAGAACAGTGATATCCCCTTCTTTCACCGGTTTGATACGTGGCGTGCCCGCATCGAACGGTTTACAACGGATGAACGGGTACCGGCAGCAAAGTTCGATATAGACAAAGATGCTCAGATAGCCCATGCCCGCATTGCTGTGGCGAAAAGCCACATCATAGGAAAAGGTCCCGGAAACTCAGTACAAAGAGATTTCTTGAGCCAGGCATTCTCAGACTTTATCTTTGCCATTATCATCGAAGAGTTGGGATTGGTAGGAGGCGCCATCGTAGTCTTTCTGTACATATGCCTACTAATCAGAGTAGGAAGAATCGCTAAGAAATGCGACCGTTCTTTCCCTGCTTTCCTGATTATCGGCATTGCCCTGCTGCTGGTATCGCAAGCTATCTTTAATATGATGGTTGCTGTAGGATTGGCTCCGGTAACCGGACAGCCACTGCCTCTCATCAGTAAAGGAGGAACCTCTACATTGGTAAACTGCGTATATATCGGAATCATACTCAGTGTAAGCCGCTATACAGCTCAATTAGAAGAAATGCAGTCGCTACAGAATGAAGCGGGACTGTCTGCACCCCTGCTCCTGACTACAGAAGCAAGATTGTCTGACAACAGCCAGGCACAAAGCGGAGCAGAGCCTACGGCTCAAATTCTCAACAATGACGATAAGTTTGAATAACTAAGAATACAACTGAAATGAGTAAGACAGATAATCATACATCCACCCATTCGCTGCACAATAACCCGTTGCGCATCATCGTAAGCGGGGGAGGCACCGGAGGACATATATTCCCGGCTGTATCCATAGCCAACGCTATCCGGGAACTTCGGCCGGAAGCGGAAATCCTTTTTGTAGGAGCCGAAGGCAGAATGGAAATGCAACGGGTACCAGAGGCAGGCTACAAGATAATAGGCCTTCCTGTGGCAGGATTCGACCGCAAACACTTGTGGAAGAATTTCAGCGTAGTGGCCAAGCTAATCTACAGTCAATGGAAAGCCCGGAAGATTATACGCGAATTCAAGCCGCAAGTAGCGGTAGGCGTAGGCGGATATGCCAGTGGCCCCACCTTGAAGACAGCAGGCATGATGGGGGTACCTACGCTGATTCAGGAACAAAATTCTTATGCCGGAGTCACCAATAAACTACTGGCTCAGAAAGCCCGCAAAATATGTGTAGCCTACGAGGGAATGGAAAAATTCTTTCCGGCCGAAAAAATCATCCTGACGGGTAATCCGGTACGCCAGAATCTGCTGAATGATGCCGTGAGTCGCGAAGAAAGTATGGCACACTTCCAGCTAGACCCAGCTAAAAAAACCATCCTCATTTTAGGAGGGAGCTTGGGAGCACGTACCTTGAACCAAACTGTGGCAGGAGCACTGGACACGATCCGCAATCATCCGGAAATACAGTTTATCTGGCAGACCGGAAAGATTTACATTGAACAGATGAGAACGCTTATCCAGCAGTTTACAGGCGAAACCGTATGCAACGGTCATGTACCTTCTTTACCCAATCTGTATGTAAACGACTTCATCCAAGATATGGCCAAGGCTTATGCTGCAGCCGACCTGGTTATTTCCAGAGCCGGTGCAGGGTCTATTTCGGAATTCTGCCTGCTGCAGAAACCTGTGATTCTGGTACCCTCGCCCAACGTAGCAGAAGATCACCAGACCAAGAATGCTCTGGCACTGGTAGAAAAAGGAGCAGCCATTTACATAAAAGATACCGAAGCGCAGGATAAACTGATACCTGCCGCTATGGAGGTAATCCATAACGACCAGACCCTGCAAGCATTAAGCAAGCATATTGCTCTATTGGCTCTGCCCAACGCAGCCGTTACCATAGCAAAAGAAGTATTGAAACTAGTAACTGAAAAATGAACAACAATCTTATGAATCTAAATAAAGTACAGGCCGTTTACTTTGTCGGTGCAGGTGGTATCGGCATGAGTGCCCTCATACGCTACTTCCTGGCCAATGGCAAAACTGTAGCTGGCTATGACCGCACCCCCAGTGCCTTGACAGAACAGCTGATAAAGGAAGGGGCACAGATACACTACGAAGAGAACGTTGCACTGATACCTGAATCATGCCGACAGCCGGCAACCACACTAGTGGTATATACACCAGCCGTACCTGAGTCACATGCCGAATTGGTATATTTCCACCAGCAAGACTTTGAAATACATAAGCGTGCGCAGGTGCTGGGCATGATTACCCGACACAGCAAAGGACTTTGTGTGGCAGGTACTCATGGTAAAACCACCACCAGCACCATGCTGGCCCACTTACTGCAACAATCGCATGTAGGATGTACTGCTTTCTTGGGAGGTATTTCCAAAAATTATCACACAAATTTACTGCTCTCTTCAGAGAGCCCGTACACTGTAATAGAGGCCGACGAATTTGACCGTTCGTTCCACTGGCTTTCTCCCTGGATGAGTGCAATCACTGCTACAGACCCTGACCATCTGGACATCTATGGCACTAAGGAAGCCTATCTGGAGAGTTTCCGCCATTACAGTTCATTAATTCAGCCTGGAGGTGCCCTTCTTCTGCACACTGGACTGGAAATGCAGCCCGATGTACAGGAAGGCGTACGTATCTATACCTATTCCCGGCATGAAGGAGACTTTCATGCCGAAAATATCCGCATAGGAAACGGAGAAATCTATATGGACTTTATAGCCCCCAACACTCGCATCTGCAATATACAGTTAGGTGTGCCCGTAAGTATCAATATAGACAATGGAATAGCAGCCATGGCCCTGGCACATCTTAGCGGTGCTACGGATGAAGAAATCAAGAAAGGAATGGCCAGTTTCAGCGGAGTGGATCGCCGTTTCGACTTCAAATTAAAAGACAACCGGCATGTACTGTTGAGCGACTATGCCCATCATCCGGCCGAAGTAGCACAAAGCATCCGCTCTATCCGGGAGTTATATCAAGGGCGAAAGATTACTGCAATCTTTCAGCCTCACCTCTATACCCGTACACGAGACTTCTATCAAGAATTTGCCGAAAGCCTCTCGCTGGCCGATGAAGTGGTACTTACAGAGATTTATCCTGCCCGTGAAGAGCCTATTCCCGGAGTGGACAGCCAACTCATCTACCAGTCACTAAGACCCGGTATGGAGAAACATCTCTGCCCTAAAGCAAATATCCTCACCTTCCTTCGACAACAAAAGGATAATCTGGATATAGTAATCGTGCTGGGGGCAGGCGACTTGGAAAGCCAAGCCGATGCTATGGCCCAACTATTATGTGAGAAATAATCATCATTAATCGCTAAATTATGCTGAAACGAATCCTGCTTTCTATCGTTCTGGTGCTTATCACGGCCTACCTCGTGGTAGCCATTACCGCCTTCAGCCAAAGGCCGCAAGGCGAAGTATGCCCAGCCTTGGAACTGGTTATCAAAGATTCGGTATATGCCGGATTCATTACCCAGAAAGAGGCTGTAGATATGCTGAAAAAGAAAGGCATAGACCCGATAGGAAAAGAGTGGGAGCGCATACATACACGCACGCTGGAACGGGAGTTGGCCAAACATCCCCTCATAAATGACGTGGAGTGCTACCGCACACCTAGTGGTAAATTATTCATCGAAGTGTCACAGCGCATTCCCATACTAAGAATCATGGGAGACGGGGGAGCCGATTACTACCTGGACAACAAAGGAACCATCATGCCACATACCATCAAGTGTGCAGCTCATCTGGCTATTGTCACGGGGAAAGTAGAAAAGAACTTTGTCATAAAGGAACTCTACCCCTTTGCCATGTTTCTACAGCAAGACCCTTTCTGGAATGCTCAGATAGAACAAATCCATGTACGGGCTGACCACACACTGGAACTGGTACCCAGAGTAGGCGAACACCTTATCTATCTGGGCACATTGGACCAGTTTGAACGAAAGCTGAAACGCGTAAAGAAATTCTATGAGAAAGGCCTAAACAAGGTGGGATGGAACAAATATTCACGTATCAGCGTAGAGTTTGGCAACCAGATTATTTGCACCAAAAAAAATGATTAGTAATTAAAAAAAACAGATATGGCAACAACAGATTTTATAGCCGCCATTGAGCTGAGCACATCCAAAATTGTCGGTATTGCCGGCAAAAAGAACAGCGATGGAAGTATTCAGGTATTGGCCTATGCACAAGAGCATGGCACGCCATGTATCCGCAAAGGAGGAATCTACAACATCGACAAGACCGTACAAGCCCTGCGGTCTATCATACACAAGCTGGAGAGCCAATTGGACAGTTCCATTGCTAAAGTATATACCAGCATCAACGGGCAGTCGTTACGTACTCTGGAAAATTCTGTCAGCCGCACCTTGGATGAAGAACAAATCATTTCCCAAGAGCTGGTAGACGAAATGTGTGACGACAACCTGAATATGCCACTCTCTGACCAGACCATTCTGGATGTGGTACCCCAAGAGTACCGTATGGACAACAACACTCTGCAGACAGACCCGGTAGGAGTGAAAACCGCCCATGTAGTAGGACAGTATCTGAATATTGTGGCCCGTTCCACACTTAAAAAGAATCTGGAATACAGTTTTGAACAGGCACAAATCAAAATAGCCGACCTCTTTACGGCTCCTTCTGTCATGGCAGAACATGTGTTGCAGGAAAATGAAATGAGAGCCGGATGTGCATTGGTAGATTTCGGGGCAGATACCACTACCGTAGTCATCTATAAGAACAACATCCTACGCCACCTCAGCGTATTGCCGCTGGGAGGCAATACCATTACCCACGACATCACCTCCCTGCAGATGGAAGAGGAAGATGCCGAACTGCTGAAACTCAGATTCGGAGACGCACTTTATGATGAGAATGAGGGTAAAGATATGGCCAACTGCAGCCTGCCCGACGGACGCAGCATCGACATCATACTGCTGAACAACATCATCGGTGCCCGTACTGAAGAAATCCTGGCGAATGTATGGAATCTTATCCAATTGTCGGGATATGCCGATAAACTGTTCTCGGGAATTGTATTTACCGGTGGGGGTAGCAACTTGAAACACCTGGAAGAAGCATTCCGCAAATACAGCGGCGTAGAAAAGGTGAAAACGGTAAACACCGTGCAGCATACCGTACACGGCATACCCGAAGCACTGAAAAGAGACGGTACCCAATGCACACTGCTGGCCATGCTGGCTGCAGGCAATGAAAACTGCTGCCGACCGGTAGCTGCACCGGTAGCTCCAACACCCCTAACCCCAACACCGGAACCCCAGCCTACAGATGTGTTTGACCACGAAGCCGCACTGAAAAAGCAAGAAGAAGAAGAAAACAAACGCAAGCAGGAGGAGGAAGAAAAGCAGCGCAAAGAAGAAGAGAAGCGCAAAGAAGAAGAGAAGAAACGCAAGGAAGAGGAAAAGCAGCGCAAAGAAGAAGAGAAAAAGAAAAAAACAGGCTGGTGGAGAAGAAAGATAGACAACCTGACCAAAGAAATCTTCGAAGAGGAATAAGAAAAGAAATAAAATAAGTTCATTAATCAACTATAAACTTATGGAAGATATCGTACAATTCGACCTACCTACCCATTCTGAAAAGATTATCAAGGTAATCGGAGTAGGTGGAGGCGGCTGCAATGCAGTAAACCATATGTACAATGAAGGCATCAATGGAGTGACCTTCATGGTGTGCAACACCGATTCGAAAGCATTGGGAGATTCTCCCGTACCCGATAAACTGCAGCTAGGCACAGGACTGGGAGCCGGAAACAAACCGGAAATAGGCCGGGCAGAAGCTGAAAATTCCATCAACGAAATACATCAGCGGCTGAGCGACGGCACACGCATGGTGTTCATCACCGCCGGAATGGGCGGCGGCACCGGTACCGGAGCGGCACCCGTCATCGCCCGGATAGCCAAGGAAATGGACATACTGACCGTGGGCATCGTCACCATACCCTACCAATGGGAAGGAGACAAGAAGATAGACCAGGCCCTGGACGGCGTAGAAGAAATCAGCCGACACGTGGATGCGCTGATCGTCATCAAGAACGATAAGCTAAGCGAGATATACGGCGAAATGGGATTTGAAGATGCTTACGACCGTGCCGACGACATCGTACTGGTGGCTGCCAAAAGCATTGCCGACATCATTACCATGCACGGTAAAATCAATCTGGACTTCAACGATGTGCGCACCATACTGAAAGACGGTGGAGTGGCCATCATGGGAACCGGCTACGGAAGCGGCGATGCCCGCGTGAGCAAAGCCATCCAAGATGCACAGACTTCTCCGCTGCTGAACAACAATGATATTTTCAATGCGCGCAAAGTGGCACTCTGCATCAGCTACAGCTCGGAATGCCAGCTGATGATGAGCGAAATGGACGAAGTAAAGGAATTCATGAGCCGATTCAGCCGTGACATCGAAACCAAACACGGAGTGGAACGCGACGAATCCTTGGAAGACAAGGTGAAAATCACCCTGCTGGCTACGGGATTCGGCATACAAGACATCCACATGCAGCAGCTGGACGACCGCATCAAGGCCAAAACTGAAGAGGAACTGGAACGACTGGCCGAAGAGGAAGAACACCGCCGCGAACGCCGCGAGCTGTATTACGGCAAGGAAATCAACAGCAACAGTCCGCGTATGCGCCGCCGCCACATCCATATCTTCACCTTGGAAGACCTGGATTGTGACGAACTGATCAATCAGATAGAGAATTCTCCGACCTATATGCGCGACAAGGCTACCCTGAATTCTTTCCGCAAGCTGTCTCAACAGCAAACAGAAAATGCAGTGGCCGCACCGCTTCCTGCAGAAGACGGAGTAATCAGTTTTACCTGATAGAAAACGATGAATGACAGACAACTAATAAATAAGACGAATATGGATTTGTTTGAAAGAGTAAACCAAGACATCAAGGCAGCCATGAAGGCTAAAGACAAAGTGGCACTGGAAACCTTGAGAAACGTGAAGAAAGTATTCCTAGAAGCCAAGACCGCTCCGGGAGCAGCAGATACACTGACCGATGCCGATGCACTGAAAATCATTCAGAAACTGACCAAGCAAGGGAAAGATGCCGCTGAAATCTATATACAGCAAGGCCGTCAGGACCTAGCAGATGCCGAACTGGCACAGGTTAAGGTGATGGAAAACTACCTGCCTGCACAGATGAGTGCCGAAGAGCTGGAAGCTGCCCTGAAAGAAATCATAGCAGAGGTAGGTGCAGCCGGCCCGAAAGATATGGGCAAGGTGATGGGAGTGGCCAGCAAAAAACTGGCCGGCCTGGCCGAAGGACGCATCATCTCAGCCAAAGTGAAAGAGTTGCTGGGATAAACAGCCGAAAACGGAATCAGATGAAAAGGGTTGTGCCATCCGGTGCAACCCTTTTTTTGCTTTCATTGTTCTATTTCTCTGCCCGAGCCGTCTCTCCACTGCCCCCAACCGCCCCAAAATCGTGTCTGCTCCGAACCCATGCACTGGGAGTTGGTTAGGAGATGGTTAGGAGAAGGTACGGAGATGGTTAGGAGAAGAACTGAAAATTGTTCTATAAGTCGGTTTTCAGGAGCAGGTGCTGCAGCTTCGTTTCGCCTGCCCCATACGGATAAGGCACCATACAAACCACCCCTACCAGCATAAGTACAATGACAACAGCACACACATGGTGCAAAGCGACATGCACACTCTGATAAGTTTCTTGTTCATAATGAATGATGATTAAAAATTCAAAGAAATTCTCTTGCCTATACAAGAAGCATCTTCCCTTACGGCAACAGTTCGGCCAACTGCCGCACACCTTCGGAAGCCCCTTTCTGTATCACATGCACAGGACGCGAAGAGTGTGTATCCACCGGCTTGGGGTCGATGAGATAAACCTCGGCTGCTGCCGGCACATAATGCAGCAGACCCGCCGCCGGATAAACATTCAGACTGGTGCCGATAATCACGAATACATCTGCCTGCTGCACATAATCGATAGCCGTTTCAATGGCCGGAACCGCCTCGCCAAACCACACGATAAAAGGCCTTAGCTGACTGCCGTCGCCTGCCTTGTCTCCTATATGGACTTCGTATTCTTCGGGCTTCAGTTCTTTTACGTAGCGCAGATTCTGAGGATCTTTACTGGAACAAACCTTGGTCAGCTCTCCGTGCAGGTGAATCACCCTGCTGCTTCCGGCACGCTCGTGCAGATTATCCACATTTTGGGTAACTACGGTTACTTCGTATCTTTTCTCCAGTTCTGCCAGCCCCAGATGCCCCGCATTGGGCACCACATCGAGCAACTGTCTGCGCCTCTCATTATAAAAGCGGATAACCAACTCCGGATTGGCCGCATAGCCCTCGGGAGTGGCCACCTGCTCTACCGGATATTGGTCCCACAGTCCTCCTGCATCTCTGAAAGTGCTGATACCGCTTTCTGCACTCATACCTGCACCAGACAGTACAACTAGTTTTTTCATACCATTTCCTCCTTTACATGCACATTAAAAGTTTGAATTACACAAATATAAGATTAATTTATGTGAGTGCAACCGCATTTTCTACACTTTTTAATGATGAAATTATCTATCATTCAAATAAAAGACTTACTTTTGCCACCTATAATTTGCAACCGTTTGAAAATTATACATTTCAAACCTACAAACTAAAACGTATATATGGACAAATTCAGTTATGCTATCGGCCTGGGAATAGGTCAGAATCTATTAAGTATGGGCGCTAAAGGCATCGCCGTAGATGACTTTGCACAAGCCATCAAAGATGTATTAGAAGGAAATCAAACTGCTATCAGCCACACTGAAGCACGTGAGATTGTCAATAAATATTTTGAAGAGCTGGAAGAAAAAATGAATGCAGCCAACATCGAGGCCGGCAAAAAGTTCCTTGAAGAGAACGGCCAGCGTCCTGGCGTTGTCACGCTGCCCAGCGGTCTGCAATACGAAGTAATCAATGAAGGAAAGGTAGGCACCTATGCCAAAGCTACCGACCAGGTGCAATGTCACTACGAAGGAACTTTGATCGACGGCACCTTGTTCGACAGTTCTATCCAGCGTGGCCAACCCGCTACTTTTGGTGTAAGTCAGGTAATCCCCGGATGGGTAGAAGCCCTGCAGCTGATGCCCGAAGGAGCCAAATGGAAACTGTATATCCCCAGCGACCTGGCTTATGGCGCCCGTGGAGCAGGCGAAATGATTCCGCCCCACAGCACCCTTATCTTCGAAGTAGAGTTATTAAAAGTTTTACCAAAATAAATCATTAAAGCAAAATGAAAAAAGTTTCTTTTATGATGTCACTTGCCATTGCTGCAGGACTCGCATCATGTACTACACAAGCTCCGAAAGGTAATCTCGCTACCGACGTTGACTCACTCTCTTATGCCATCGGTATGGCTCGTTCAGAAGGTTTGGATCAGTTCCTGGCTCAGCAGGGCATTGATTCTACCCACATGGCCAGCTTCCTGAAAGGATTCAATGAAGGTTCTTCTAAGATAGATACAGAAGACTTGGCTTATGTAGCCGGTCTGCAGATTGGCCAGATGGTCAGCAAAAATTGGGTAGAAGGCTTCAACCAGCAAATCTTCGGTGGTGACTCTACACAAACTATCAGCCGCGAGAACCTGTTGGCAGGATTCGTAGCAGGAGTAGTAGGCAAAGGCGGCAGCATGAATCTGCTGGAAGCACAGACCTATATGCGTACGCAGATGGATGCCATCAAAGAAAAAGCTACTGAAAAGAAATATGCAGACAACAAGGCTGCCGGAGAGAAGTTCCTGGCAGAAAACAAGACGAAGGAAGGGGTAGTAACCACTGAAAGCGGTCTGCAATACAAGATTATCACTAAGGGTACAGGTGCCATTCCTGCGGATACTAGCAAAGTGAAAGTTCACTATAAAGGAACCTTGATTGACGGTACAGAATTCGACAGTTCTTACAAGCGTAAAGACAAGAACGGCAAGGCTCAACCGGCAACTTTCCGTGCCAACCAAGTAATCAAAGGCTGGACAGAAGCACTGACCATGATGCCTGTAGGTTCTAAATGGGAACTGTACATCCCCTATAATCTGGCTTACGGCTCTAGAGAAACCGGCGGTCAAATCAAGCCGTTCTCTACACTGATTTTCGAAGTAGAATTGATAGATATTGAAAACGATAAAAAGAAATAAATTCTAGAGAATTCTCAATCAGAAATAATCTGGAGCGAATAAGACAAATGTACATGGATACAGTTCTTATTCGCTCTTTTTTTATCTTTTCCGCTTTTTTTCCCGCCATTTTATAGATAAATTAAAATTAAGTCCTATATTTGCTTACCATTTGATAAGCAATAAGAACTTTACATTTATAATGTTATGGAAAAAATAGACAATCTTGACCGCCAGATTCTGGAAATCATTTCCCAGAATGCCCGCATTCCTTTTAAAGATGTAGCAGCTGAATGTGGTGTATCACGCGCCGCCATTCACCAACGCGTACAACGCTTGATAGATTTGGGCGTCATCGTTGGCTCTGGTTACCATGTAAATCCTAAATCTCTAGGCTATAGAACTTGCACCTATGTAGGTATCAAGCTGGAAAGAGGTTCCATGTATAAGACAGTGGTTTCGCAACTGGAAAAGATTCCCGAAGTAGTAGAGTGTCACTTCACTACCGGTCCTTATACTATGCTGACAAAAGTATATGCCCGCGATAACGAGCATTTGATGGATTTGCTGAACAATCGTATGCAAGAGATTCCGGGAGTTACTGCCACAGAAACGTTGATTTCACTGGAGCAGAGCATCAAGAAAGAAATCCCCATCTGCCCTGAAAAATAATGGATATCGGTAATTCCTATCATTGGTCAGGACTGATTATCGGTATCTGTACCTTCCTTATCATCGGCCTTTTCCACCCAATCGTGGTAAAGGCCGAGTATTATTGGGGCACGAAATGCTGGTGGATTTTTCTGATTCTGGGATTAGCCGGAGTGGTGGCTTCTATCTGCACGGCAGACATTCTGGTTTCATCACTTCTAGGCGTATTCGCATTCTCTTCATTCTGGACTATCAAAGAAGTGTTCGACCAAGAAAAGAGGGTGAAAAAAGGATGGTTTCCCAAAAATCCTAAACGGAAGTATCCGTTTTAAGAAAACTTTTCTATGAAAAATAAGGAAATCCTTGCATATTTCATCAGAAAGTACTACTTTTGCCCCGCATCTGATAAAAAAGATACACCGGACTTGTAGCTCAGTTGGTTAGAGCAACAGACTCATAATCTGGAGGTCCCTGG
>CALADS010000011.1 GCA_937890825.1 uncultured Bacteroides sp.
CAGAAAGGTATTGGCTAACAGAAAAATAGCACTCAATATGAGTATCTTTTTTTTCGGAAAGAAACACAATAAACGACTTTTCAGAAGAAGAGTTCCAAATCCCAGATTATAGATAGAAAACAGAAAACAATAGCACAAATCAATCCATAAAATTGTGCATCCCTCTTCTAACAAACGATTGAACTCTTCATTGTCGGCAAGTACCCAAACCACATCATATAAGAAGTACATCAAGAGGGATGTCCACAACCAAGTTATCAAGTAGTCTTTTGCTTTCATAATTATACAAAATTACCAAAAATCAAATGATACAACAAGGATTATCTGCCTTTTAACAAAGCCTGCGCATAACGTCATAGCGTGAACATTCCGAATTTCTTGGAATGTTCACGCTGGCATTCACTTGGTTTCAAAGTATCCTTTGATGGAAATAGAATCATTCCCGCGATACAGCACGGCGTCGATGTTTCCCTCTATCAGTTTAGGTTGTAGGGTATAGGCGTTGCCATCGTTATCGTAGAAATATTTTATATCGGTGATTTCTAACTTGACTGGGCGGGATGCCTTCACTTCGAATTCATTGCAAACATTTGTGCTATCCGTCGCCCAGCAACTAACCGCATTATAATCGTCTTTCTCTTGAAATGACGGAATTGAAGCAGTTATATACTGAGTGCCTACTTCGAACTGCATTAAATTACACCTAAGGCGAATATTCCTCTTATCAAGTACATTGATATTGATATAGTAGGCCCGCTTACTATCGACAAACTTATTACTGTGGGTATACCGAGATCCTTTATTGATGTAATCTTTGTAGACTGTATTCTGCAAATGCACTTTCTCACCATTGATTTCTCCATCAAAATACCCCCAACTGCTAGAATCCTGGGGATTCCAAGTTTTTTCTTCTTCTTCACAAGAAAACAAAAGCGTGGAAGAACAGAGAAGCATTATGTAAAATACAGAACAAGAAATGAATTGTCTTAATTTCATATTACATGCCATTTTATAGGGTAATCGCATTTATTTGTTTAAATGCAATTACTATTTACTCATACTTGTTTAAATCAATATTAAATACTACTTGCGCAATAAATCTCGTGGAAGAATAGTTGCTTGGACATCTCCACCGGAAACATTCATCAATTGATATCCTCCATTATCTTGATAACGTATAATTTGATTATATATTAAAGTTATTTGAGTTCAAATAGGTCTTATACCGAAGAATATTGAGGTTCACTGTAGAAAGGTAGTTTTGAAGTTCACCTTTTTGGGATATAGCAGCAAGACAGCCAATACTTACCCCAATTATTAAGCAAACTCTGATTTCTCATGCATCACGTATGTTAGGTAGATGATAATAAGCCCTTACTTTATTTGCTACAAGACAATCAATCCCAAAGGACTCATAAATATTAAAGTTTAGACTCACGTGTTTCATGTTTATTGTATCAGCTAATTCTTTCTTCATAAAGCATTTTGTATTACTTAAAGATTTTATACTACAAAAGTATTTCTACAATCAAATTTAAGCAATACCTTTAGTATCGAAGCGACAAAAAAAGGCATTGAAGCGGCAAAATTCGATATCGAAGCGACTGAGGTAAAAGTGTCATCATGTCAAAAAGGTCAAAGTGTCATTGACCTTTTTAGATTTTGCAATAATGCCCGTGCGCCTCTTTCCGGATAAATTCACGGGCACCCTCCCGCAGAAAACGCTTGACGGTGGATTCCGAAAGGCCAATCCGTTTGCCGATACCTACCGCTTCGGAGGTGGTAAACGAGGAAGGCAGGAGGGAAAGCAATTCGGTGTGCCGCTGGTCCAGCATCCCGACTTCCATTTCCGGCGCTATACGGCTCTCCATGGCACGGAAATATTCCGTCAGCCGGATGGCACGGTCGGCGCTTTCTTCGTCAATCTCGTTCATGTCGGCTTCTCCACAGATGCCACGCATGACTTGAATGACCAGACAGAAGCGGATGAGGTAGGTTTCCAGTTTTCCGCAGAGGGCTTTCTCCGCCTCGCTTTCCGACTCCACATAGATACGGCTGTTCACTTCGTTCTTCCACCTAATCAAACACTGTTTGGCTGCCGGTGAAAAGAAAAGTTCAAGGGAATTTGTCTTCCCCTCCTGTCCAGCCAGAGGCTGAACGGCATCCACCTGGCGGATGATGCGTTCCCATTCATCCAGGACTTCTTCCGGCATGGAGGGCTCGTTCCAGGATGGCATGGTTGCTATGTCCGGATAGACTTTCAGAAAACGGGAGGAAAAGCCGTTCTGCGAGCGTTTCCCGCCAAACAGCGAGGAGAGCATACCGGGCTGGGGGGATCCGATAATGGAGCAGTAAGGATTGGGCAGGAAGATGTACTCGTTGTTCGACTTGCGGGTGTATTTGAAGGGAGTACCACTGAACAGGCTGAGAAAATAGCTTTCGTCCGAACCGTTGTAGCGGTTGAAGTTGGAGAGCAGGCTGTCTATTTCGTCATTGTAGATGAGTACGCCCCGGGGATTGTCGCGCAAAGCGGACACAAGAGCCTCGATGGTGGAGTTGACCACCACGTGACACTTTCGCTGCGGCAATTCCATTTCTTCAGGCAATGACTGCTGCTTGCGCTGTTTGGCGGTCAGCCTCTCCCATTTGCGGTACTGCCTGATTTCCTGTGCATAGATACGGTCTGAGTCTTCGTCCAGTTTGAGCAGCGGGGCTACCTCCTGACGCAACGGTGGTGTCTTGCCGCAGCTGGGCGGGGGCCAACCAGTACCACATAAAGAATGAGACGGCTGACCCACCCGGTCATGAAACAGGCTGACCAGGTATTGCCCATGGCGGCCGCAAATGCAGTGAAAAAAGAAACAGCCGTAAAGTCCATCTGATAGTGCTCATACTTCTGCAGGGATTCCACGATGTACCTTACGGGCGCAGGAAATATACCCAGATATTGCTGTCCGATAAAACTCCAATACAGTAATAAAGTATGGCTCGAACGCTTA
>CALADS010000012.1 GCA_937890825.1 uncultured Bacteroides sp.
CTGAATTAATATTCTAATTCGAATAATATCCCTACTTTTAAGGCGAACAGGAAAAACTTTCAGTTTCACTGTTTCTGTTGTCTGTAGGCGGATTAATTCCGCCAATGTTCCTGCCTTCTTCTGTTAGACTGCTGGTCTGAAATGTACAATCTGTATTCCAGTGTTATTCCTGATGAATATCCTCCCTATAACCTGTATTTCTCCGTCGCTGAAAAGGCTTTGTATTATGATTTCCCTGATGTGGCAGATATGGGATACTTCGGGAATCATCGTACCCGAACAGAACTTCGTTGTCCTGCCCTATGGCCCGATAATGAATATCATACCATTGTTCTGGAGAATAAGGTTACAGAGCGTTTTCCCCGTTATGATTGGAGTAACATTACCATTGATGGAACGGATATCACCAATCAGTTTGTAGAAGGCAGTACTGCGGTACGGAAATATGTGGTGAAGTAATCTTTTGTTGTGGTGAAGCGAGTGGGGCGAGTGGCTTCTTGGAAATTGCGCTTTTACCCTACCTATTCTACACTTCGTTGCATGCATGATGCTCACCAATAATTCTTAAAATAAAGAAATAAAGTAGTTTTATGGAGTCATTTGCCTTCTTTCAGACCTCGTTCTATGTTGAAATAGATATAAAAATGTGAATAATCTCCTTATTTATCTATGTTATCAGAAGAATTATTTGTATCTTTGTCGCCCGAATAAACTAAAGAAGCTTTGGGAAAGTTTGATATATATAAAATAGACTTGAAAGGAATGCAGTCAGATTCATGTAAGTATGAGTTTGAACTGGATAATACATTCTTTGCAAAAATAGACGGGCCTGAAGTTCAAAAAGGCAAGGTTCATGTGGATTTGACGGTTAAGCGTACTTCTCATGCTTTTGAATTGATATTTCAGACAGAGGGGATAGTCTGGGTTCCTTGTGACCGCTGTTTAGATGACTTGGAACAGGCTATAATGTCCACAGATAAGCTCTTGGTTAAGTTAGGGCATGAGTATGCCGAAGAAGGTGATAACTTGATTGTCATACCTGAAGACGAAGGAGAAATCAATGTTGCATGGTTTATATATGAGTTTATAGCTTTGGCTATACCCATGAAGCATGTACATGCTCCAGGAAAATGTAATAAGGCAATGACAAGCAAATTAAATAAGCATTTGCGGGGTTCTGTTGATGAAGAGGATGAAGTATTCGAATCTGAGGATAGTGGAGATTTCGAAGACGAAGTGACACAGACAGATCCGCGTTGGGATGAATTAAAAAAAATATTAGATAACAATTAAAGATTAAAAGAAAATGGCACATCCTAAGAGAAGACAGTCAAAGACTAGAACTGCAAAGAGAAGAACTCATGATAAGGCAGTAGCTCCTACATTGGCTATTTGCCCAAATTGCGGTGAGTGGCATGTATATCACACTGTATGTGGCGCTTGTGGCTACTACAGAGGTAAGCTTGCTATTGAAAAAGAAGCTGCTGTATAAGGTACAGCAAGTCTTATGAATCATACTTGAATTACGGAGGTCTAGGGAGGTTTATAGATTTAAATCTCTTTAGACTGACGTCGTTTAAGTGTTCTTATTACGAAAGATATTTCAATGGAAAAAATAAATGCAGTAATTACAGGAGTCGGTGGATATGTACCAGATTATGTCTTGACTAATGACGAGATATCTAAAATGGTAGATACCAATGACGAATGGATTATGACCCGAATCGGTGTAAAGGAGAGAAGAATTCTGAATGAAGAAGGATTAGGTACTTCTTATATGGCTCGCAAGGCTGCCAAGCAGTTGATGCAGCGTACAGAATCTAATCCGGATGATATAGATCTTGTGATTGTAGCTACTTCTACTCCTGACTATCACTTCCCTTCTACCGCATCTATCCTTTGTGATAAATTAGGATTGAAGAATGCGTTTGCTTATGATTTGCAGGCTGCTTGTAGCGGATTTCTTTATGCGTTGGAAACTGCGGCAAATTTTGTGCGTTCAGGTAGATACAAAAAGGTCATCATTGTTGGTGCAGATAAAATGTCGTCGATGGTTGACTATACCGATCGAGCTACATGTCCTATCTTTGGTGATGGTGCAGCTGCTTTCATGATGGAACCTACTACTGAGGATTTGGGAGTAATGGATGCGATATTGAGAACTGATGGTAAGGGCTTGCCCTTTTTGCATATGAAAGCCGGTGGTTCGGTTTGTCCTCCTTCATATTTTACGGTGGATAATCATATGCATTATATTTATCAGGAAGGACGTACCGTGTTTAAATATGCTGTGTCAAATATGTCTGATGCATGTGCTGCTTTAGCTGAAAAGAATGGCCTGAATAAGGATAATATCGATTGGATTGTTCCTCATCAAGCAAATTTACGCATTATTGACGCTGTAGCTCACCGCTTGGAAGTTCCTCATGAGAAAGTGTTGATTAATATAGAACGGTACGGTAATACCAGTGCAGGTACTTTGCCTCTTTGTATTTGGGATTTTGAGAAGAAACTCAAAAAAGGAGATAATCTGATATTTACTGCTTTCGGCGCAGGATTTACTTGGGGTGCCGTTTATATTAAGTGGGGATATGACAGTAAAGAACAGTAAATAACTGTTTGAACATAATAAATTAAAAACGCATCCTATTTCTGATTCGATGCGTTTTTTTGTCTAATCTCAAAACATACACGTGTATGCATAAAGCAGGTTTTGTAAATATAGTAGGAAATCCTAATGTAGGAAAGTCTACTTTGATGAATGTGCTGGTGGGTGAGCGGATTTCAATCGCTACCTTTAAGGCACAAACAACGCGTCATCGTATTATGGGTATTTATAATACTGATGATTTGCAAATTGTATTTTCTGATACACCGGGTGTCTTGAAGCCAAATTATAAACTTCAGGAGTCAATGCTTAATTTTTCTACTTCGGCATTGAAGGATGCAGATGTATTGCTTTATGTGACCGATGTAGTTGAGACACCTGATAAGCACAATGATTTTGTAAATAAAGTAGCGGAGATGAGTGTTCCGGTGCTGCTTTTGATTAATAAAATTGATTTGACTGATCAGGAGAAATTAATATCATTGGTAGAGGAATGGAAAAAACTCATTCCGCATGCTGAAATCATTCCTATTTCTGCAGCTAATAAGTTTAATGTGGATTATGTGATGAAGCGGGTAAAAGAACTTCTGCCGGATAGTCCTCCTTATTTTGATAAGGATCAGTGGACCGACAGACCTGCTCGTTTCTTTGTCAATGAGATAATTCGTGAAAAGATATTGCTGTATTATGATAAAGAGATACCTTATTCGGTAGAGGTAGTTGTGGAGCAATTTAAAGAAGAGAACCGTAAGATTAATATTCAGGCTGTAATCTATGTGGAGCGAGATTCTCAAAAGGGAATTATTATTGGTAAGCAAGGAAAAGCCTTGAAAAAAGTAGCTTCTGAAGCAAGAAAAGATTTGGAGCGCTTCTTCGGTAAAACCATTTTCTTGGAAACTTTTGTAAAAGTGGATAAAGATTGGCGAAATTCTGATAGGGAGCTACGCAATTTTGGTTATCAATTGGATTAGTATGTATGCGACTGTGACAGTGGCGAAATTTATGTAAACTATGGGAAATTTAGTTGCAATCGTAGGACGTCCCAATGTGGGAAAATCTACATTATTTAATCGTTTGACAAAAACTCGGCAGGCCATTGTAAATGAAATGGCAGGCACTACACGTGATCGTCAGTATGGAAAGTCTGAATGGTTAGGTAGGGAATTCTCTGTGGTTGATACCGGAGGATGGGTAGTGAACTCTGACGATGTGTTTGAGGAGGAAATCCGTAAGCAAGTGTTAATGGCAGTGGATGAAGCTGATGTCATCTTGTTTGTAGTGGATGTGATGAATGGAGTAACAGACTTGGATATGCAGGTAGCTTCTATCCTGCGTAGGGCTAAGAAGCCTGTGTTGCTGATTGCTAATAAAACTGACAACAATGAACTTCAATACAATGCTCCTGAATTTTATAGTTTGGGCTTAGGTGATCCCTATTGTGTATCTGCTATGACAGGTAGTGGGACGGGAGATATGATGGACTTGATTGTAAGTAAGTTTACTAAAGAAACAGAAGAAATTCTGGATGAGGATATTCCCCGCTTTGCTGTTGT
This sequence comes from uncultured Bacteroides sp., assembly GCA_937890825.1. GTDB lineage: Bacteria > Bacteroidota > Bacteroidia > Bacteroidales > Bacteroidaceae > Bacteroides. The sequence continues at coordinate 4,162 of CALADS010000012.1, forward strand.
AGGACGTCCGAATGCAGGTAAGTCTTCTATTGTAAATGCATTTATTGGCGAGGACCGGAATATTGTGACTGAAATAGCAGGAACGACACGTGATTCTATTTATACACGTTACAATAAGTTCGGATTTGATTTTTACCTGGTAGATACAGCAGGTATCCGTAAGAAAAATAAGGTGACGGAAGATTTGGAGTATTATTCTGTAATTCGATCTATCCGTTCTATTGAATCGGCAGATGTTTGTATTCTGATGCTGGATGCTACACGAGGCATTGAAAGTCAGGACTTGAATATATTTTCTTTAATTCAAAAGAATGCCAAAGGATTGGTAGTGGTGGTTAATAAATGGGATTTGGTAGAAGAAAAAACGGCCAAAGTCATGAAGACCTTTGAAAATGCCATTCGTGAGCGGTTGGCTCCTTTCGTTGATTTTCCTATCATATTTGCTTCTGCACTGACCAAACAGCGCATATTGAAGGTTTTAGAATCTGCACAGGAGGTTTACAAAAATCGCCAGACACGCATTCCTACGGCTCGCTTAAATGAGGAAATGCTTCCATTGATCGAGGCATATCCGCCTCCTTCCATTAAGGGTAAGTATATTAAAATAAAGTACATAACCCAGCTTCCCAATACTCAGGTTCCATCTTTTGTGTATTTTGCAAATTTGCCACAGTATGTGAAGGAGCCTTACCGACGTTTTTTAGAAAATAAAATGCGTGAGAAGTGGAATCTAAGGGGTACTCCTATCAATATTTATATGCGACAGAAATAAGTGGAATTCAGGAATTCCTATTTTATAAGCAGGCATCGATGAAGAGAAGCATCGATGCCTGCTTTTTTTATGGGCTTATTTTATTGGAATATCTGCTGATTGATAATAATTTAAAATAATAGGAGTATTATAGGATGTGTAAGAATATTTGTTTACATTTGTTGCGTATATGTAAAAAAACATGATGAATTGGGTAAAGGCTTTATTAGTATGTTTGGTTGGTGTATTTCAGTGGGCTGCTCATGCAGAAACCGTAGATGTACATTTGGACTCCTTGCGTAGGGAGGCTGGACAAAGGCATGAATACGCATGAAATAGCGGAATTGCTGCGGGTATCTGAAAATACGGTAGAAACATTCCGTAGAAGATTGCTTTTGAAGTTTGGGTCTAAGAATGCAACAGAAATGGTGGTGAAAGCTATATCTAAGGGATGGATTCTGCCATGATGAAGCCCTATTCTGTCATTCATGGTTTTCCGTGATTTTTTTTAATCATGAAAAGGTTATCTTTGTAGCATAATTGAAGTGATTTTATGCATAATCTGTGTAATAGATCGTTTCAATTTGCTGATATATCGTGAGATATAGTCAATTCTATTAACTGGTTTTATGAGGATTACGGCGCAGTGATAAGCTGCGCTGTGTTTTTATTTCCTTTTTAGAACTTCTACTTCTTTCACTTTTCTGAAAAGGTCAGAGGCAAAGATGAAATTGTTCAAACGTTCATTAGTAGAGGTGAAAATATCTTCTTTGCTGCCTTCCCACTCTTTATGACCTTCATATATATAGATGATTTTTTCTCCTATTCCCATGACAGAGTTCATATCATGGGTATTGATAAGAGTCGTCATGTTGTATTCGCGTGTGATGTCTTGGATTAATTCATCAATAACAAGCGAGGTTTTGGGGTCTAGCCCTGAATTAGGCTCATCGCAGAACAGATACTGCGGATTTAGTGCAATGGCACGTGCGATTGCCACTCGTTTTTGCATACCTCCGCTGATTTCTCCAGGGTATTTGTCTTTAGCTTCGGTCAAGTTGACTCTATCTAGACAGAACATGGCGCGGCGGGTACGATCTCTTAATGTATCATTACTAAACATATTGAGTGGAAACATTACATTGTCTAAAACGGTCAAAGAATCAAATAAAGCTGCACTTTGAAAAATCATTCCCATTTCGCGACGCAATGCTTTTTTTTCCTTTTTCTCCATCAGTAAGAAGTTTCGGTTGTCGTATAGGAGTTCGCCTTTGTCTGGAGTCAGTAGTCCTACTATACATTTCATCAGTACCGTTTTACCGGAACCGCTTTGTCCGATGATAAGGTTTGTTTTTCCGTTCTCAAAGGTTGCATTAATATTTTTAAGTACGTCTTTGGCTTCAAACGACTTGCAGAGTCCTTTCAGTTCTATCATTTCCTTCTTTTTTCGTCTGATTAATAAAAGTTTTAATTACTGTGTATAGAGGGAATGTGTACTTATCCCATAAGCAATTGTGTAAGAATTAGGTCGGCAAATAAAATCAGCACACTGCTACTTACCACAGAATCTGTAGAAGCTTTTCCTACTTCTATAGAACCACCTTCAACAGAATAACCGAAAAATGCAGATACACTTGCAATGATGAAGGCAAAGAACAGTGATTTGATAATGCCACACCAGATAAACCACTCTACGAACATATATTGAAGTCCGTATTCTAAGTCTACTGCCGACATGATGCCTCCAAACCAACAAGTACAGAAGGCGCCAATTATACCAGCGAAGATACTGAACGTTACCATCAGTGGAATAGTAGTTACCAAAGCCATTATTTTGGGAAGAATCAGGTAATTGGCAGAGTTTATACCCATAATTTCCAAGGCATCAATTTGCTGAGTTACGCGCATGGTGCCCAACTCTGAAGCAATGTTTGAACCGACTTTACCAGCCAAAATCAAGCACATGATGGAAGAAGAAAATTCCAGCAGCATGATTTCGCGGGTGACGTATCCTACTGTCCATCGAGGCATAAATGGACTTTCAATGTTTAATTTGATTTGAATGGTGATGACTGCACCTATAAAGAATGAAATCAGTAATACGATTCCGATGGAGTTGACTCCTAATTTTTCCATTTCATTCAAATATTGGCGTAAGAACATGCGCATCCTTTCCGGACGAGTAAATGTTCGTCCCATAAGTGCGATATATTTTCCTACAGTTTCTAATGCTTTAAACATGATATATAAGTATTTGCCTGCAAATGTACGGCTTTTTAGCTTATTTTTGTTACATTTGCGGCAAAATAAGCAGCTATGGAAGAGAGTAAAATGGTGCTTCGCACGGAAGATTTGGTCAAAAGGTATGGTAAGCGTACGGTAGTTAGCCATGTATCGTTTGATGTGAAACAGGGTGAAATCGTAGGTTTGTTAGGACCTAACGGGGCAGGAAAAACTACTTCGTTCTATATGACAGTAGGCTTGGTAACTCCCAATGAAGGACGTATTTTTCTGGATGATTTGGATATAACAAATTATCCGGTTTATAAGAGGGCACAGACCGGTATTGGATATCTTGCTCAAGAAGCGTCTGTATTTCGACAAATGAGTGTGGAAGATAATATCGCTTCTGTGTTGGAAATGACCAATAAACCTTTGGACTATCAAAAAGATAAGTTGGAGAGCCTGATTGCTGAATTTCGTCTTCAAAAAGTTCGGAAGAATAAAGGAAATCAATTGTCCGGAGGTGAGCGTCGTCGTACTGAAATAGCCCGTTGCCTGGCTATTGATCCTAAATTCATTATGCTCGACGAACCGTTTGCAGGTGTAGACCCTATTGCGGTGGAAGATATTCAGCAAATTGTGTGGAAATTGAAAGATAAGAATATCGGAATATTAATAACCGACCACAATGTGCAGGAAACTCTCAGCATTACCAGTCGTGCTTATCTTTTGTTTGAAGGTAAAATTCTGTTTCAAGGCACTCCGGAAGAATTGGCAGAGAATCAAATCGTTCGCGAAAAATATCTTAGCAACAGTTTTGTCTTGCGTCGTAAGGATTTTATGGTCTAGTTGCTAGTACAAATTAATCGGCTTCTTTTTTTGATAATTAAAAGAATAGCACTATTTTTGCACGCTCAATTTAATTTTTGGAATATAGTATAAATCAAATAAATAATCGTCAGAATGAACGTTTCATTACAAAACATTGACAAGGTAAACGCATTGCTTACCGTTAAGCTGGAAAAAGCTGATTATCAGGAAAAAGTAGATAAATCCTTGAAACAAATTCGTCAAAAGGCCCAAGTTCCGGGATTTCGTCCGGGTATGGTTCCTATGGGACTTGTAAAGAAGATGTATGGAAAATCAGTTTTGGCAGAAGAAGTGAATAAGGTACTGTCTGAAACTGTATATAAGTACATTCAAGATAATAAAGTAAATATCTTGGGTGAACCGCTTCCGAATGAAGAGAAACAACCGGAAATCGATTTTGATACGATGGAAGAGTTTGAATTCTTGTTTGATATCGCATTGGCTCCTGAATTTACAGCAGAAGTAAGTGGAGAAGATAAAGTAGATTACTATGATATCGAAGTGACCGATGACATGGTAAACTCTCAGATTAAGGCTTATACGCAGCGTAATGGACATTATGATAAAGTAGAATCTTATGAAGACAATGATATGCTGAAAGGACTTTTGGCGGAATTGGGTGAAGATGGTTCTACTAAAGAAGGTGGCATTCAGGTAGAAGGTGCTGTAATGATGCCTTCTTATATGAAAAATGAGGAACAGAAAGCTATCTTTGCTAATGCCAAGGTAAACGATGTATTGGTGTTCAACCCCTACACTGCATGGGATGGTAATGCTGCTGAGCTGGCTTCATTGTTGAAAATTGACAAGGAGGCAGTAGCAGAAGTTAAGGCTAATTTCAGTTTCCAAGTGGAGGAAATCACTCGTTTCGTGGAAGGTGAATTGAATCAGGAAATCTTCGATCAGGTATTCGGTAAAGATACTGTAAAAGATGCTGATGAATTCCGTGCAAAAGTAAAAGAAGTTATTGCTAAGCAGTTTGTTGCAGATAGCGATTACAAATTCTTGCTGGATTTCCGTAAAGTAATGTTGGAAAAAGTAGGTAAGTTGGAATTCCCGGATGCTATGTTGAAGCGCATCATGCGTTTGAACAATCCGGATAAGGATGAAAAGTTTGTAGAAGACAATTATGAAAAGAGTTTGGAAGAACTGACTTGGCATCTTGTAAAGGAACAATTGGTAAAAGCCAATGAAATCAAGGTAGAACAAGAAGATGTAGCTAATATGGCTAAAGAAGCTACTCGTGCTCAGTTTGCTCAATACGGTATGTTGAGTGTGCCTGAAGAAATTCTGGAGAACTATGCTAAGGAAATGTTGAAGAAGAAAGAAAGCGTAGAAGGATTGGTTAATCGTGTAGTAGAAACTAAACTTGCTGCAGCTTTGAAGAATCAGTTGACATTGGAACACAAAGGTATCTCTGCTGAAGATTTCAATAAGATGTTTGAATAAGAATTAGCTGGTATTGCTTAGCTGATACATATAGAAGAAGCACAGGGTTTTATTGATAAAACTCTGTGCTTTTTTTGTGTCTCTGTGTACTTTTTCGTTTCTTTGCACTTGCATTATAAAAACTAAAGTTCAAAGAAAATGGATGATTTTAGAAAATACGCAACGAAACATTTGGGAATGAGTAGCTTGATGCTTGATGATGTAATCAAGTCTCAGAATGGATACCTCAATCCTTATATTTTGGAAGAGCGTCAACTCAATGTAACACAATTGGATGTATTCTCTCGTTTGATGATGGACCGTATAATTTTCTTAGGTACGCAGATTGATGATTATACAGCCAATACTTTGCAAGCTCAGTTGCTTTATTTGGATTCTGTAGATCCAGGTAAGGATATCTCAATTTATATTAATTCACCGGGTGGATCTGTATATGCAGGATTAGGTATCTACGATACTATGCAGTTTATCAGTAGTGATGTGGCAACTATCTGTACAGGTATGGCAGCTAGTATGGCTGCAGTATTGCTGGTGGCTGGAGCAGAAGGTAAGCGTTCGGCATTGACTCATTCTCGAGTAATGATTCATCAGCCGCTGGGAGGTGCACAAGGCCAAGCTTCTGATATAGAAATCACTGCGCGTGAGATTATGAAGATAAAGAAAGAACTTTATACTATTATAGCCGATCATTCACATACACCATTTGATAAAGTATGGGCTGATTCTGATCGAGATTATTGGATGACTGCTCAGGAAGCTAAAGAATATGGTATGGTCGACGAAGTGTTGATTAAGAAATAAAAGAATGGCAGAAACTAGAAAAAATAAAGATAGATGCAGCTTTTGTGGTCGTTCCAGTGATGAGGTAGATTTGCTGATTACCGGTGTGAATGGTTTTATCTGTAATCATTGTGTAGAGCAAGCTAGCCAAATCATTCGGGATACCGTGGGGAGCAGGAAGCAAAATGCTTCAAACTTGAACTTGACGGAATTGCCTAAGCCTATAGAAATCAAAAAGTTTCTTGACCAATATGTTATTGGACAAGATGATGCTAAGCGCTTTTTATCAGTTGCCGTTTATAATCATTATAAGCGCCTACTGCAAAATGACACGAAGGATGATGTGGAAATTGAAAAATCAAACATTATCATGGTGGGAAGCACGGGAACAGGAAAAACTCTCTTGGCTCGTACCATAGCTAAATTGTTGCATGTACCTTTTACAATTGTAGATGCTACTGTGTTGACGGAAGCGGGTTATGTAGGAGAGGATATCGAAAGCATTTTAACCCGTTTGTTGCAGGTCGCTGATTATAATGTGGCTGAAGCTGAGCAGGGTATTGTGTTTATTGATGAAATAGACAAAATTGCACGTAAGGGAGATAATCCGTCTATTACGCGTGATGTGAGTGGTGAAGGAGTGCAGCAAGGCCTCTTGAAACTGCTCGAAGGTTCGGTAGTTAATGTACCGCCTCAGGGAGGCAGAAAGCATCCTGATCAAAAAATGATTCCGGTCAATACCAAAAATATATTATTTATTTGTGGCGGTGCATTTGATGGCATTGAGAAAAAAATAGCTCAGCGTTTGAATACACATGTTGTTGGCTACAGTGCAGTTCGGAATACGGCTGTTGTCGATAAGAATAACTTGATGCAGTATATTTCACCACAAGATTTGAAGTCATTTGGTTTGATACCCGAAATTATCGGACGCTTACCTGTACTTACTTATTTGAATCCTTTGGATAGAAATGCTTTGCGCTCTATTTTAACGGAACCTAAAAATTCTATTATCAAGCAATATGTCAAGTTGTTTGCAATGGATAAAGTAAAGTTGACTTTTGAGCCGGAAGTATTTGAATACATTGTAGATAAAGCTGTGGAATTCAAGTTGGGAGCACGCGGTTTGCGTTCTATTGTAGAAACCATTATGATGGATGCCATGTTTGAAATTCCTTCTTCAAAGCGGAAAACTCTGGTGGTAACATTAGAATATGCTAAGCAGCAGTTGGATAAAGCCAATATGGCTTCTTTGCAAAGTGTTTAAAATCAATAGGTAATGCATAGATTCGTTTTTTTTTCTGCGAGATGAGAAAATATTCATCTGATTTTGCTTGAAAATTAAGAAGTTGTTTATAACTTTGTTAGACTTCTTTGTATGGAATACACAGAGTAGTAAAGCAATCAAATGATAACTTATAAACAACCTATGAATCATGGCAGGGAAGAATAATAATTTGACAGACCAACTGAAGAAATATTTTGGATTCGACACTTTTAAAGGAAATCAGGAAGCCATCATTGAGAATCTCTTGGCTGGTAATGATACCTTTGTATTGATGCCTACAGGAGGTGGTAAGTCTTTGTGTTACCAGTTGCCTTCTTTGTTGATGGAAGGGACCGCAATTGTAATTTCTCCTTTGATTGCGTTGATGAAAAATCAGGTTGATGCGATGCGTAATTTCAGTGAAGAAGACGGAATCGCTCATTTTATTAATTCTTCTTTAAATAAGGGTGCTATTGATCAGGTAAAGTCAGATATTCTTGCTGGAAAGACTAAGCTGCTTTATGTGGCTCCGGAGTCTCTTACCAAGGAAGAAAACGTAGAGTTTTTAAAAACGGTAAAAATCTCATTTTATGCGGTAGATGAGGCGCACTGTATTTCTGAATGGGGGCATGATTTCCGTCCAGAGTATAGACGCATTCGTCCTATCATTAATGAAATCGGGCAAGCTCCATTAATAGCATTGACAGCTACAGCTACACCAAAAGTGCAGCATGACATTCAAAAAAATTTGGGAATGATTGACGCGCAAGTTTTTAAGTCGTCTTTCAATCGCCCGAATTTGTATTATGAAGTACGGCCTAAAACAGTAAATATTGATAAGGACATTATCAAGTTTATTAAAAATAATCCGGAGAAGTCTGGAATTATTTATTGTTTGAGCCGTAAGAAGGTTGAAGAACTAGCTGAAATATTACAGGCCAACGGTATTAATGCCAGAGCATACCATGCAGGCATGGATTCGGCTACACGCACTCAGAATCAAGATGATTTTCTGATGGAGAAAATTGATGTAATTGTGGCTACCATTGCTTTTGGTATGGGAATTGATAAGCCAGATGTGCGGTATGTGATACATTATGATATACCTAAGAGTCTCGAGGGGTATTATCAGGAAACTGGTCGTGCTGGTAGAGACGGAGGTGAGGGGCAATGCATTACCTTTTATACAAATAAAGACTTGCAGAAACTAGAAAAGTTTATGCAAGGAAAACCTGTGGCAGAGCAGGAAATAGGCAAGCAGCTTCTGCTGGAAACTGCTGCGTATGCCGAATCTTCTGTGTGTCGTCGAAAAACGCTGTTGCATTATTTCGGTGAGGAGTATACAGAAGAGAACTGTGGAAATTGTGACAATTGTTTAAATCCTAAAAAACAAGTGGAAGCTCAAGATTTATTGTGCACTGTTATTGAAACTGTATTGGCGGTTAAAGAGAATTTTAAGGCCGATTATGTTATAGATGTAATTCAAGGTAAGGAAACTTCGGAAATTCAGGCTCATTTGCATGAAGATTTGGAGGTTTTCGGCTCTGGTATGGGCGAAGAAGACAGAACTTGGAATGCAGTAATCCGTCAAGCCTTGATAGCTGGTTATTTGAGTAAAGACGTTGAGAACTACGGCTTATTGAAGGTGACAGATGAAGGGAAGAAGTTTTTGAAACGTCCTAAATCATTTAAGATTGTAGAAGATACTGATTTCGAAGAATTGGAAGAAGAAGCTCCGATGCGTGGAGGAGGTGCTTGTGCCGTTGACCCGGCTCTCTATTCTATGCTTAAAGATTTAAGAAAGAAATTATCCAAACAATTGGAAGTTCCTCCTTATGTCATTTTTCAGGATCCTTCACTTGAGGCTATGGCTACCATTTATCCTATTACTTTGGATGAACTGCAGAATATTCCCGGAGTAGGTGCTGGTAAGGCTAAGCGTTATGGAGAGGAATTCTGCAAGTTGATTAAGCGGCATTGCGAGGAAAATGAGATAGAACGTCCGGAAGATTTGCGTGTGCGGACAGTAGCCAACAAGTCAAAAATGAAAGTTGCTATTATCCAGGCAATTGACCGTAAGGTAGCATTAGATGATATTGCAATGTCAAAAGGTATCGAGTTCGATGAATTGCTCGATGAAATTGAAGCAATTGTCTATTCTGGTACTAAATTAAATATTGATTATTTCTTGGAAGATATCATGGATGAAGATCATATGCTGGATATTTATGATTATTTCAAGGAGTCTACGACTGATGATATCGATGATGCATTGGATGAATTAGGTGATGAATTTACAGAAGAGGAAGTACGTTTGGTACGTATTAAATTCATTTCTGAAATGGCTAACTAATAAGTTACTTTCAATGTGTATAAAAAAATAGCGGTACTGTAACAGAGCACCGCTATTTTTTTTGCATTTTTCATTAGAATTCTACTTTGGGAGCTTGGGCTGCGCCTTCTGATGCTTCAAAGTAGGCACGTTTTTCAAAGCCAAAAAGATTGGCTAATATATTTTTAGGGAATCGGCGAATAGAAGTATTAAATTCCTTAGCGACATTATTGAAATTCGTGCGGGCTACGTTAATGCGGTTTTCGGTACCTTCCAGTTGTGCCTGTAGTTCTGAAAACTGTTGATTGGCTTTTAAATCCGGGTATCTTTCAGTGATAGCCAATAGCTTGCCTAGTGCAGAGGTTATGACTCCTTGTGCTTTTTGGTACTCTGCCAACTTTTCCGGTGTCAGGTCATCAGCATTGACTTTGATTTGTGTAGCTTGGCTACGAGCGGAAATTACGCCTTCCAATGTTTCTTTTTCATGTTGAGCATACCCCTTGACAGTATTTACCAGATTGGGGATTAAATCAGCTCTTCGTTGATATTGGGTTTCTACATTGGCCCATTCATTGGCTACTTTTTCATCCATCGAAACCAAACCGTTATATCCGGTGATAGCCCAAACTGTGAGTAAGGCTACTACTACAATGAGAATAATACTTGATTTTTTCATGTGTCTTTTTGTTGTTATTGAATTAAATAGTTTTAGAATCTAGAACCGGCACCTCCTCCGCCACCAGCACCACCGCCAAAGCTGCCACCGCCAAAGCTACCTCCGCCGAATCCTCCTCCTCCGAAAATAATCGGGCCATTGCCTCCTCTGTTACGATAGTGTTCGTCATACGATTCCTGACGGCGGGTTATCAAATGCCCGCAATGTTGGCAGATATAAGTTACTTCCTCTGTTTTTATGCCGTTTCTGCGTGCGATAATTCGGCTGTTAGTTCGTTGTAATTGGTGTTGTCCACATTGAGGGCATTTGCTGGCTGTGCGTACAGCAAAATAAAAGATCAATCCTCCTAGCATAATGAATCCTAGAAAGAGACCTATTCCTGTAAATACACCGGTTGTCGAGTTATCCAGTGAATCTTCGTTTTTCATACTGTCTTCCAATCGTATGCATACAGCCTTTACGCCGGCTGTCATACCTTCATTCCATTGCCCGTTTTTAAGGTAAGGAATCATATAGCGCATTTGTATACGTTTGCAGATGGCATCCGGCAAATCTCCTTCCAGTCCGTATCCGGTATAAAATTGTATGCAACGTTGGTCGGTGACTAGTAGTATCACCAATCCGTTATTCTTTCCTTTTTTGCCTACTCCCCACTCATTCAGCAGTTGATGACAAAAGTCAAAGCAACTGGTTTCACCGATGGAAGGCAATACGGCAACCACCGTTTCTATTCCAGTTTGTTGTTCCAACTCATAAAGCATCCTGTCAATTTCGCGTTGCGATTCCGGTGTAAGGATATTCTCTGGGTTACAGGTATATCTGGTACGGTCTTGAAGATGTACTTTGGGCAGGTTTTCGGGCGTGTAGATAGTTTGTTGTGCCGATGTAAGGCATACACAGCAAGTAATCAGTAGAAATAACAGGGAGATTCGTTTCATATATTGTTCGATTTCTGATATTAGTGTATCGGTCAATCTATATACTTTTCAACAAAAGCTTTTACCCGTTCTGTATATGCAGTCGGGTGGTCTTTGTAGGCTTCGGCATGTTTGGTTCTAGGAGCTATCCATAACTCTTTGGGTTGTGGCTTGGCTTCATAGAGCGGATAGACCATCCAAGTAGGTACAAATGTATCGGCATCACCGTGTATGAAGAGCATGGGCAATGTACACTTTTTTACTTGATTCAAAGCCGAAGCCTCTTCAAAGTCCCATCCATATTCTTGTTTGCAAAGCCAATTGGCTGTATGAAGCAGCGGGAAAGCCGGCAGTCCGAATTGTGCTTTCAGTTCTCCTTTGAACTCATCCCAGGCACTGGTATATCCGCAATCTTCTACGAAGCATTTGATGAAAGGCTGTTGATGTATGCCATGTTCTACTTCGCCCGACACCATCATGGTGGTGGCAGCTCCCATGGATATGCCATGAACCACCATTTGTGTGCTTTGGCTATGGTAGGTTCCCAAACTGTCTGCCGTTCTGCCAAATAATTCATCGGCAGTTTCCGTCCATTCCAACACATCCATCCGGTCTTTCCAGCCCATTCTGATTTCGGTGCCTTCACTGCAGCCATGTCCGTATAAATCGGGTAACAGAATATTGTATCCCAGCATTCTGCTGTACAGATAACCTATGTGTAGCATACGTACGGCATTGTCTGTGTAGCCATGCACGATGACAGCAGTCTTAGAGGTGGGTTGCGCAGCTTTTACGTAAAGGGCGTGCAAGGTTATGCCTTGTTCATTTTTAAGGTAATAATCTCGGATGGCATTCTCTTGTTGCAGGCTGTCCAGCCAATAGGCTATGTGCGGATATTTTTCGCACATAGTAGTGTAAGACTGTGCGATGTTTCTGCTTCGCGTCACTAGTTCGGCAGGATTCAGGGCATATCCCAGCATATAATAACCGGCACAAGCTAAGACAGTTCCTATCAATAAGATGCAGAAGCATGTGTATTTGAAGATTTTTTTCATAAGCGTTTATTTGTTCCAGATTTCCCATGCTGCAAAAGCTTGCAGCAATAGCATTTCTAATCCATTCTTGGTGGCAGCTCCTTGCTCTGCTCCTTTTTTCAGAAATAAAGTCTGATCAGGGTTGTATATCAAATCGTATAGCAGATGATTGGCATTGAGCAGTTCGTACGGAATGTCCGGGCAATTGCTTTCATTGGGATACATTCCAACAGGGGTGCAGTTCACGATGACTGTATACTCTTTCATGATTTCCGGAGTAAGTTCCCGATAAGTCAGCAGTTCATCGCTATTTTTGCTGCGTGATACATAGGTAGCTGTCAGGCCTAATTTCTTCAATCCATGATATACGGCTTTGGAAGCTCCTCCGGTGCCTAATACCAATGCTTTTTGGTGATGCGGTTTTAATAATGGTTCGATGGATTGAGTGAATCCGATGATGTCAGAATTGTATCCTATCAATTTGATTTTACCTTTAGCCAGACGAACAAATTTGATGACGTTTACAGCACCGATTTTCACGGCGTCCTTGTCTAGTTCGTCCAGAAAGGGGATTACTTGTTCTTTGTAGGGTATGGTCACATTGAGGCCGTTTAGGTTAGTATTTTCCTCGATTACTTCCATAAAATCGTTGATGCCGGGTATTTCAAAGTTGATATATTCAGCATCAATGTGTTCGGCTTTGAATTTTTCATTGAAGTAGTCTTTTGAAAAAGAGTGTTTAAGCGGATAGCCTATCAAACCATATTTCTGCATCATCATTCTGTTCTTTAATATTTGCACGTAGGTTTATTTGGAAGCAATGTATAGAGTACAGATTCCGAAGGTGAGCCGTTGGAAGGTTACTTTGCTGAAGCCGGCTTTACGTATCACTTCTTGCATGATTTCTCCTTGTGGAAAGGCTCGTATGCTTTCCGGTAAGTAGGTGTAAGCACTGCGGTCTTTCGAAATCAGTTTTCCCAATAAGGGGATTACTGCTTTGGAGTACACGTTGAAGAGTTGTTTCATCGGAAAACGCTCTGGTGTGGTCAGTTCCAAGATTACCAGATGTCCTCCGGGTCTCAGTACTCTGCACATCTCCGACAGACCTTTATCCAGTCCTTCAAAGTTACGTATGCCAAAGGCTACGGTAATTGCATCAAAGGTGTCGTCGGCAAATGAGAGATTAGTACAATCCTCTCGGGCAAAGGTGATTTTGTCCGAGAGGTGCACTTGTTTTACTTTTTCACGTCCCACATTCATCATGCCTTCCGAGATGTCGGTACCTATCAGCGAGTCCGGCTGTAATTCCTGGCAGGCTAATATGGCAAAGTCGCCCGTGCCGGTGGCCACGTCCATCATTTTGCGTGGTCGAAACGGTCGCAATGTATTGATGGCTTTTTTTCGCCAGCGACGGTCTATGCCCATAGACAGCGTATGATTCAGTTTATCATAAGCAGGTGCAATGTTATCGAACATCTGTTCCACCTGTTCGCTTTTTTTTCCGTCTTTCTTATAAGGCTTGATGTTTTCCTGTGGGTAGTTCATAGACTGTTTATTTCAGATAATCAGTTACATTCTTTTCAATACGTGCAGCAATGTTGCTGGTATCTTCCTTTACAAACTTTTCACCGGTGATGTGTTCGTAGAGTTCGATATAGCGTTCGCTGATGCTGTTTACGATTTCATCGGTCATTTCAGGAACTTGTTGTCCTTCTTTTCCCTGGAAACCATTGTCCATCAGCCATTCACGTACGAATTCCTTGGAAAGTTGCTTCTGCGGTTCGCCTTTTTCGAAGCGTTCTTGATAGCCTTCGCTATAGAAGTAGCGGCTGGAGTCTGGTGTATGTATTTCATCCATCAGATAGATTGTTCCGTTGTGCTTGCCAAATTCGTATTTGGTATCCACCAGGATGAGGCCACGTTCGGCTGCAATTTCCGTACCGCGTTTGAAGAGGGCCAGTGTGTATTTCTCCAGCAGAGCATATTCTTCGGGTGTGGCCAGTCCTTTTGCCAAGATTTCCTCTTTAGAGATATCCGCATCATGTTCGCCGATTTCAGCTTTGGTAGTCGGAGTAATGATGGGTTCCGGGAATTTTTGGTTTTCCTTCATTCCTTCGGGCAGGCGTACACCGCAAATTTCGCGCACGCCGCTTTTATAGGCACGCCATGCGCTTCCGCAGAGGTAGCCGCGCACAATCATTTCTACCGGAAAACCTTCGCACATTACTCCTACAGTGACCATGGGGTCGGGAGTAGCCAGTTTCCAGTTGGGGCAAATGTCTGTAGTTGCGTCCAGAAATTTGGCTGCAATCTGGTTCAGCATTTGACCTTTGAAAGGTATTCCTTTCGGCAATACTACGTCGAAAGCCGAAATACGGTCGGTTGCTACCATAACAAGTTTTTCACCCTTGATGTTGTACACATCACGTACTTTTCCGTGGTACACGCTTTGTTGTTCGGGAAAGTTAAATTCAGTTGCTGTTAATGCTTTCATTGTCTTGAATTTATAAAATTTTGAGTTCTTTGATTTCTGCTTTTTTCTTTTCTTTTTCTGCTTTTTGTTCTTTGTCGAATTTTTCGTAGGCTTCTACTATCTGTGTCACCAGTTTATGCCGGACGATATCTTTTTTGTTCAGTTCTATAAAACTGATGCCTTTAACTCCTTTCAGAATCTTCATGGCTTGTACTAACCCCGATGTCTGCGAGGCAGGAAGGTCTATTTGCGTCATATCGCCCGTTATTATCATTTTGGTATTCATACCCATGCGTGTCAGGAACATCTTGATTTGCTGGGTAGTGGTGTTCTGGGCTTCATCCAGGATTACTACCGCATCGTTCAGTGTGCGTCCTCGCATAAAGGCCAGCGGTGCTATCTGGATGATGTTTAAATCCATATATTCCTTTAGTTTGGCCGCCGGAATCATGTCTTGCAGTGCATCGTATAGGGGTTGCAGATAAGGGTCTATTTTATCCTTCATGTCTCCGGGCAGGAATCCCAGTTTCTCTCCGGCTTCTACAGCCGGACGGCTCAAGATGATTTTTTTTATTTCTTTGTTTTTCAGGGCACGTACTGCCAGTGCTATGGCCGTATACGTCTTTCCGGAGCCGGCAGGTCCGATGGCGAATACCATGTCATTTTTTTGAAAGGATTCTACCAGTTTTTGTTGGTTTTCGCTACGGGGGATGATGGGTTTTCCGGTTACGCTGAACACGATGACGTTGCCACTTTTCTCGTTTTGCGGATTATTCCCCTTGATGATGTCTATAATCACTTCCTCTTTTAGAGAATTGTATTCCGTGCAGTATTTTTCCAGTTTTACGATGTTCTCTTCGAAGGCGCACATTTCCTCTTCATCTCCCAGCACTTTAATGACATTGCCGCGGGCCACAATGCGAAGCTTGGGATGTAAGGCCTTGATAAGTTGCATGTTGGTGTTGTTTACACCATAGAAGATTACAGGGTCTATGTCTTCTAGAACAATCAGTTTTTCTATCATTCAGTATGTTTTAATGCGTTAGCCTATCGGCATATATCTATTCTGGTCGCAAATTTAATGAATCGTTTGGAAACGTGCCAATTTCAAGCTGGAAATTGATAGAGATGTGGGCTAAAAACGTATCTTTGCCATTAAAACGGAGTATTCACTATTTATGGTATATCATTATGAAGCTATATAGCCTTGTGCAGCGTTTTTTGGGTGGCAGATTTGTGCATTATTTTGTGTTGTTTTTTATTACGATTTCCATCTTGGCAGTTATTGCCAGTTCATTTCGCGAGATGGCTCCTTATCGCATTCCGCTTTTTGCCGTCACTTATCTGTCTTCTTTTGTGTTCTTATTAGAGTTTGTGGCGCGCATTTTTGCGGCTCCTGCCCGTTTTCCGGGCAAATCGGTCGGCAAGGCTCGTCTGAGTTACACGTTTTCTTTTTATGGGCTTGTAGATTTTGTAGCCGTGCTTCCCTGCATCCTGGCCTATTTTTATTGGGATACTCCCACCGTGCATATCATTATTTTGCCGTATATATTCATCATCTTTAAGTTGATTCGCCATTCCAAGTCTTTCCGCCTGATTGGCAGAGCTTTGTCGTCTGTCCGTGAAGAGTTGACAACCGCCTATACGGCTTGTCTTATCATGGTATGCTTTTCTGCTATTCTGATGTATTATATCGAGCGCGATGCCCAGCCCGATGTCTTCCAAAATATCGGTGACAGTTTTTGGTGGGCCATTGTAGCATTTACCACCGTGGGGTATGGCGACATTTATCCCATTACCCCTTTGGGAAAAATCTTGAGTTGCATCATCAGCATGATAGGCATTGCCATGATTGCTATTCCTACCGGTATCATCAGTTCGGCATTTATCAATATCATCCAGAAAAAGGAACGCAGATTATGGGATGAAACGCACCCCGAAGATGAACCAATGTAGTACGGCGTAGGTTTAGATAAAGAGCGATTGTCGAAGCTTTGCGTAGTTTTTCCTATCTTTGCAAATGAAGCTATGCTTTGACAGGCAGAAAGTTTAACTTTATAACAGAGAAAGATGATAGATTCCGACAAGAGAGTATTGGTAGGTATGAGTGGTGGCATTGATAGTACAGCTACTTGTTTGATGTTGAGAGAACAAGGCTATGACATCGTAGGACTTACCATGTGGGTGTGGGGCGAAGAGCCTTGTGATGCACGCCAGCTGGCACAAAGTATGGGCATAGAGCATTACGTGGCCGATGAGCGAGCCTCCTTCAGGCAGATTATAGTACAGAATTTTATAGATGAATACCGTCAGGGGCGCACTCCCAATCCGTGTGTCATGTGCAATCCGCTGTTCAAATTTCGTATTTTGAAGGAATGGGCCGATAAGTTGGGATGTGCATGGATAGCCACCGGACATTATACTCGCCTGGAAGAACTAGACGGCAAAGTCTATATTGTGGCCGGAGATGATGACAAAAAAGACCAGTCGTATTTTTTATGGCGTTTAGGTCAGGACATACTTCGCCGCTGTATTTTCCCTTTAGGTAATTATACCAAGTTGCAGGTACGCGATTATCTGCGTCAGAAAGGTTACACCCTCAAGGCTGAGGAAGGAGAAAGCATGGAGGTTTGCTTCATTCAGGGCGATTACCGTGATTTCTTGCGTACCCATTCACCGGAGATTGACCGGGAAGTGGGGCCGGGGTGGTTTGTCAATGCTGCAGGTGTAAAGTTGGGCGAGCATAAAGGCTTTCCGTATTACACCATTGGTCAGCGCAAGGGATTGGAAATCGCTTTGGGAAAGCCGGCCTATGTGCTGAAAATCAACCCGCAGAAGAATACCGTTATGCTGGGCGATGCCGAGCAGCTGAAGACCTCGTATATGCTGGTAGAGCAGGAGCAGTTGTGGGATGAGGCCGAATGTATGCAGAGTGAACAACTCACCGTGCGGATTCGTTACCGTAGCAAGCCTATTCCCTGCACGCTTTCCCGCTTGGAGGACGGCCGCCTGATGGTGCATTTTCTGGAGCCAGCTTCCGCCATAGCACCCGGTCAGTCTGCCGTATTCTATGTAGGACGTAGGGTAGTGGGAGGCTCATTCATAGCTTCTCAGAGAGGTATCGGACAATTTATCAGTTGAATTTTTAATGAAGTATGTACAAGAAAAATAGTATATGGTTTAGTAAAGCACTTATCTTTTTGGTATGGGCCGGTTGCAGTATGTCGGCAGATGCACAGCCGGATACCTTGAAGTATCGTGTCACCTTGAAGGATAAATTGCTGACGGAATATTCGCTGAATCACCCGGAGGCCTTTTTATCTGAAAAGGCCCTTGCCCGTAGAAGAAAACAGCACTTGGCGGTCGATTCTACCGATTTGCCGGTTTGTGGGGCTTATATTCGGGCGATAGAGCAGTTGGGCGCCACGGTGTTGCACACGGGCAAGTGGGAAAATTTTGTCACCGTATCTGCTCGGGATACCCTGCTGGCATCGCGTATGGCAGCCCTCCCTTTTGTGCGGTCGGTCGTCAAGGTGTGGCAGACTCCCAAGGCCGAAGCCTGGAACATGGAGCGGGATTCCATACTCGACTTCTGGACAACCGATGAAAAAGAACCTTACGGTACAGGTGCTGCACAGATTCGCATGAGCAATGGAGATAAACTGCATACAGCCGGTTTTCGGGGCGAAAACATTTCCATAGCAGTGATAGATGCCGGCTTTCAGAACGTAGACCGGATGAAGTTGATGAGCAATCTGCATATCTTAGGCACACGTGACTTTGTGGGGAAGGACGATGAAATTTATGTAGCCAGTACACATGGCACCAATGTATTGTCGTGTATGGCCATGAACAGGCCGTCTGTAATGGTGGGCACAGCTCCGGAGGCTTCCTACTGGCTGATTCGTACAGAAGATGAAGTGTCTGAATATCCCGTAGAAGAAGATAACTGGGCGGCTGCCGTGGAATTTGCCGATAGTGTGGGAGTAGATATTATCAACACTTCGCTGGGATATTATAATTTTGACGACAAGTCGATGAATTATCGTCTGTGCGATTTGGATGGTAAGGTGTCTCTCATGTCGCGGCAGGCATCCCGGCTGGCTGATAAAGGCATTCTGCTGGTGTGCAGTGCCGGTAATTCCGGCATGGGGGTATGGAAGAAGATTACTCCGCCGGCCGATGCCGAGAATGTATTGGCTGTAGGTGCGGTAGACAAGCAGGGATTGCTGGCACCTTTCTCTTCGGTAGGCAATACAGCCGATGGAAGGGTGAAGCCCGATGTGATGGCGGTGGGGGTAATGGCCGATGTAATCCATACCAATGGTACACAGACAAAAGCCAACGGTACTTCCTTTGCCTCGCCGATTCTTTGCGGACTGGTGGCTTGTTTATGGCAGGCTTGTCCTACGCTCACTGCCAAGGAACTGATACAACTGGTACGTCAGTCGGGTAATCGTGCCGATTGTTGGGATAATATTTATGGTTATGGAGTGCCGGACGTGTGGAAGGCTTATCAACACTACCTGGCAAAGCAAGTACAGAAATAATGGAGCCTTTGTCTTTATACGAACTGAATGCTTTGGTGAAACGTAGTTTGGAGCAGTGTTTGCCCCAATCCTATTGGGTGCAGGCAGAACTGAGTGATGTTCGCACACATACCACCGGACATTGTTATCTGGAATTTGTGCAGAAAGATGCACGCAGCCAGTCGCTCATAGCCAAGGCACGAGGTACCATATGGAATCAGGTGTTTCGCCTGCTGAAGCCTTATTTCGAAGAAACTACCGGACAGGCATTTGTGGCCGGCATCAAGGTGCTGGTACAGGTAACGGTAAGTTTTCACGAACTCTATGGATACAGTCTCACCGTACAAGACATTGACCCTACATATACGCTGGGTGATATGGCGCTACGCCGGAAGGAGATTTTGCGTCAATTAGAGGCCGATGGGGTGTTGACACTCAACCGTGAACTTTCCCTGCCTATGTTGCCGCAGCGTATTGCCGTCATTTCCTCGGCCACAGCCGCTGGCTATGGAGATTTTTGCCACCAATTACAGCATAATGCCTATGGCTTTTATTTTTATACCGAACTGTTTCCGGCCTTGATGCAAGGCGAACGGGTGGAAGCTTCCCTGCTGGATGCCCTCGACCGTATCAATCAGCGGATTTCAGATTTCGATGTGGTGGTTATCATCCGTGGCGGAGGGGCTACTTCCGATTTGTCATGTTTCGATACCTACTTGCTGGCGGCAGCTTGTGCGCAGTTCCCCTTGCCTATTATTACCGGTATCGGGCATGAACGCGACGATACGGTACTCGACTCTGTGGCACATACACGTGTAAAGACTCCTACGGCAGCAGCAGAATACCTGATAGGCAAGATGGAAGAAACCGCGGCAACCTTGAACCGCCTTTCCGACCGTTTGCATCTGGCTACGCAGCGGATTCTGGAAGGGGAATATCGAAAACTACAGGGGTGGACTGCACGCATTCCTATAATGGCCACCCGGCAGATTACCGAGGGTAAATTCCGTTTGGTGTCCTTGTGCCATGCCTTGCAGCGGGGAGCTCATCAGCAACTCGCCCGCCAGCAACAGCAGTTGGCTCTTTGGTCACAGCATGTATCAGATGCCTCGCCCGACAAGTTGCTGGCTCGTGGCTATAGCATAACCTTGAAAGATGGCAAGGTGGTGAAAGATGCCACCTGTCTGCAGCCGGGCGACAACCTGATAACCCGCTTCCGGCAAGGAGAAGTGATTTCACAAGTAACGAACAATCAACCTGCATAATCATAGTATTATATGGCACCGAGAAAAAAAGAAACGTATTCACAGGCTATGGAACGCTTGGAAAAAATAGTTCGCCAGATAGATAATGGTGAACTGGAGATTGATGAACTGGCAGATAAAATACGCGAGGCAAATGAAATCATAGCCTTTTGCAGCGATAAGTTGACAAAAGCCAATCAAGAGATAGAAAAATTATTGGCCGAAAAGCAATTATCTGAATAATAAAAGTTATTTTTGTTGCAGAACAATTGTATGAAGTATGAGAATAACATATAACACAGATTCATATGAAAGAAATTGATTGGTCTAATCTGTCGTTCGGCTATATGAAGACAGATTATAACGTGAGAATTTATTATCGTAACGAACAATGGGGTGAGTTGGAAGTTTGCAGCGAAGAGACGATACCTTTGCATATGGCTGCCACCTGCCTGCACTATGGTCAGGAAGCTTTTGAGGGCTTGAAGGCTTTCCGTGGCAAAGACGGCAAGGTACGTATCTTCCGTTTAGAGGAGAATGCAGCCCGCTTGCAGTCCACCTGCCGGGGTATTCTGATGCCCGAGCTCTCTACAGAGCGTTTCAAGGAAGCTGTATTAAAGGTAGTGAAGCTGAACGAACGCTTCATCCCTCCGTATGAAAGCGGTGCTTCTCTCTACATCCGTCCTCTGCTTATCGGAACGGGTGCGCAGGTAGGTGTCCGTCCGGCTCAGGAATATTTGTTTGTCATCTTCGTTACGCCGGTAGGCCCGTATTTCAAAGGTGGTTTTGCTGCTACGCCGTATGTCATTACCCGTAAATACGACCGTGCCGCCCCGCTTGGTACCGGTATCTATAAGGTAGGTGGTAATTATGCTGCCAGTCTGCGTGCCAGTCAGGAAGCCCATGCTGCCGGCTATTCGGCAGAGTTCTATCTGGATGCCAAGGAAAAGAAGTATATGGACGAATGTGGAGCCGCTAATTTCTTTGGTATTAAAGACAATACCTACATCACTCCGCTGTCTTCCTCTATCTTGCCTTCCATTACAAACAAGAGTTTGATTCAGTTGGCCGAAGATATGGGCATGAAGGTAGAGCGTCGTCCGGTGCCCGAGGAAGAACTTGCCACTTTCGAGGAAGCCGGTGCTTGCGGTACAGCTGCTGTTATCAGTCCTATTCAGCGTATCGACGATCCCGAAAACAACCGTTCTTATGTGTTGGCTC
Organism: uncultured Bacteroides sp.; assembly: GCA_937890825.1. GTDB lineage: Bacteria > Bacteroidota > Bacteroidia > Bacteroidales > Bacteroidaceae > Bacteroides. The sequence continues at coordinate 25,928 of CALADS010000012.1, forward strand.
CCGATGGAAAGCCGGGTCCCATCTGTACCAAGTTGTATAATAAGTTGCGTGCCATTCAGTATGGCGACGAACCCGATACGCATAACTGGGTAACCATTGTAGAATAATAACTGTTTCCTTCAAGTCAGGAATTATACTATATTCAGACGCAGATGATGTTTGGTTTCTCTCATCCTCTGCGTCTGTTTTCGTATGCTCGGCACGAGCATTGTCTAACGGGTGCAAGTCCCGAGTAAGCCCTAATAGCGGGAATTACATAGCCAAAGGCAAGGGTGTCCATCGTGAGTTGGAATCTGAAAGAAGCCGGCGGCAAACATCTGACCTAACGGACAGAAACTTCATACAAGGCATATGACCGTGGGTAAGGTTGCTATACAAACCAAAGCCCTATAGCTATTCGGAACGGTCGGTGTAAATGAAGTGGGTATAAGATGGAAAGACAATGTCCTTATCCGAGGAGGTCTCACGGACGCTTCAAATAGTTTTTTTTTTTACGAAAGAAGTGGAGTAAAGCTTGCCGTGAGAAGTCAGCAGATGCCATAGTATTGCAATAATCGATAACATTGCATGAAGGGCTGAACCTAACAATTAAACGATAGTAATTGAAACATACCTTATGAAGGAAAGAATGC
>CALADS010000013.1 GCA_937890825.1 uncultured Bacteroides sp.
CCCATGCAGGCTTATAGTAGTAGAGAGAGGGATGCAATGCGCGCGTACGCGTGAAGAAAAAGGCGGTACGTGGAGCTGGATTTTATGGCAAGACAAGATGCAATGCGCGCGTACGCGTGAAGAAAAAGTTGAAATACGGCGTCCCTAGCCGACCCTAAACTGTACTTATTCTATTGAATAGCAAGAATTTATATCATCCTGCTTTTTTCATGCAAAAATTGCAGCTTAATATGCTCTGATGACGGATAAGGAACACTTAAACCGAAGCTTTTCTGGAAGTATCCCCGATACACCTGCACCGCATCTGGGGCACAACTGCGCCCTAACAGCTCTGTTCCAGCGAAAACCCCTCTCCTGCCCTGAGAAAAAGCCATACATACACTGAAATAGAATCGCGCTGCATAAGCTTCCACCAGCATAGAAATATAATCTGCGCAACAAACATTACATAAATTCTTCACCAAACAATAGCTTCAGACATCTCAAACAATAGCTTTCTTCTATGTAAACTACTTGTTTGTCTATAAACGACACCGCCGCTTATAAAATATCAAGTAGTTGGAGATACATAATCTACAGAGACAACATGCATAAACCCTAGATGAAGTGCGAATACATCGGTTATATCCGATTCATCTCCTCAGGCATTTTCAGCGGATACACCGTAATACTTCATAAAATTCCGGGTAAATTCACGCATCTTCGCACGGACAAATTCCGGTTCTACTACCTCTATCTGGTCGGCATAATAAAGCAACTGCTGATACAGCTCAAAATTCACCCTTACGCGATATTCGAAAAGTACATACTCCTCGTTTACTTCCAATTCCTGCTGCGATTCATGCAGGGGTAAAGTACGCAGATAGGCTGCAAAATTCTCGTACGCTTTGATAACCAGCCGCACCACCGGATCACGAGGGTCGTTATGAACCCCACACCCATCCTTGAAATATTCCTGCAAAGAGAAATCCGGCTGGAGATGAAACGTACTCTCTAACTCCTCGATGGCCTGGATGCGGTCTAAGGCATAGGTTCTGTATCGTTCTCGGCTTCGGGCCACCAGATACCAGCGGCGGTTGGAAAGGCGCAAGCCGTAAGGCTCCACACTGAACGTATGCGCGTGTTCGCTTTCAAAGCCTTGATACGTCAGGCTCAGCCGACGGTTATCATGCATGGCTTGTGTAATCATCATCAGCCAGCGCTGGCCGGAAGGTACATCCTCTAGCATGATGCGATGCCTCAGTGTATGGTCGGCCTGCATCTGATTCAGCGTGGAGTACAGATTGAACAGCCAGTGCATCACCTCATCTTCTGTCAGTGCTTCAGGATTCTTGATGTAATACAGATTCGTGCGACAGTCGCAGGCGATGGACAAGTCAAACAGCGACTCAATAGCCTGCTTATGGTTATGGAAAGTCTTTCTGGATAAAGGTTCACCGATGCCCAGACAACTCCGCTTCCACAAATCGCTGATTTCGGGAAAAGACAAAGGCCCTCGGCTCAGCAAGGTATTGATAAGCCACACATAACGCTTCAGATAATTCACTTCCATGATATTCTACTTTACAAGGTACGGAGCAAAAATACAAGATTTTTTCTGCTTGTGCTATACTTTGGCACACCGATTCGTTTACTTTGCCTCAGAATTATAAAGAAGAAGCCATATGAAAACCATCGAACATCATGACGTAAAGATTTTTACGAACCGCATCGAAACCAATGCTATGGAACAAATTGAACGACTGCTGTCGGTACTCGTATTCAGTCAGTGCAAGATACGCATCATGCCCGACGTGCATGCCGGTGCCGGCTGTGTGATAGGATTTACCGGAAATCTGGGCGAGCGGGTGATACCGAATATCGTAGGCGTGGACATCGGCTGTGGCATCTACGTGCAGCCGTTTGCAGGCAGGGGCGAAATCGATTATCACGCCTTGCACGCGTTCATCCAGCAGAACATTCCATCGGGCAGAAACATCCGCACGGAACAGTATCGCCCCTTACCAGCCAAGTATATGAAAGCGTATAGCACCTGCAAATCACTCATCAAAGAGATGCGCTGCTACCGGGAGTTGAAGGATACCAAACGGCTGAACCGGGCGTGCGGTTCGCTGGGCGGGGGTAACCACTTTATCGAACTGGACAAAGACGAACAGGGCATGTATTACCTGGTAGTGCATACCGGCAGCCGCAACCTGGGAAAGCAGGTGGCGCAGATTTATCAGAAGCTGGCCGTGAAGTGCCAGTCGGGATGGGCAGAACTGATGGAGGAACAAAACAGACTTATAGCTGAATACAAGGCCACGGGGCGAAAAGACGAACTGCAGGAGGTAATCCGGCAACTGCATAACTCGTTCAAGATGTATAAACCGACCATTCCGCCCGACTTATCGTATCTGGAGGGAAATTATCGGGAAGATTACTTGCACGATATGCGCCTCTGCCAGTATTGGGCGGAGATAAATCGTCGCACTCTATCGGGCCTGCTGATGGACTACCTGAGAGAGCAGGGCCACGTGGAAACCCCGGAAGAGGATTGGGCGGAACTGGCTTTCGAAAGTGTACATAATTATATAGGAGATGACAACATCATCCGCAAGGGAGCCATCGATGCCTATGCAGGCGAGAAGTGTATCATTCCGCTGAATATGCGTGATGGGTCGCTTATCTGCATCGGCAAGGGCAATGCCGACTGGAACTTCTCGGCTCCGCACGGTGCCGGACGCATCCTGAGCCGGGCGGAAGCATTCCGGTACATCAGTCTGGAGGAATACCGACAGTCTATGCAAGGCATCTACAGCGAGTGTCTGACGGAGGAAACAAAGGACGAATCGCCCATGGTGTACAAGCCGAAAGAGGAAATCATGGAAAACATCCAGCAGACGGTGTCTGTGGTGAATGTCATCAAGCCAGTGTTTAATTTCAAGGCGGCTGAGTGACCGTAAATGCTAAAAGATGTTATCGTGAACCATTATGAACCTAGTTTGCAAACAAAACTTTCTTTGATTTTTTCTATTTTTAACAAGAAAATGAGAATCATATGAAAAACGTGCATTTTTTGCCCTGGGTGGGCAGTAAATATAACATAGGCTGGCAAGGGAAACGATTAATGATACTAGGAGAAAGTCATTACTGTGCTTCCTTGCCGGAATACTGGCATGAGGCGATTGAGGTATTTATTAACCGAATCTAATGATAATAGCATATGGGAATAAAATGGATAAGTTTATTGACACTCCTTGTTTTCAGTGAGCAGTTTTCTTCCATCCAGGTGATGGTGGGAGGTACGTGCGTCAATCATCCAAAGGGTACTAATAAGGGGTATCATGCTCTGGCGTTGTAAATGATCATAATTGATTCCCTTAACAAAATTGTTTTAATCAGATATTCCGCAAATAATGGTAGCCTTAATCAAATACTTGAAAATACTACTTCTGTCATGTATCGTTCTACTTGTGATGAGTACGTGTGCATCTAGAAGTGAATCTGTATGGTTCAAAACGAGCGATGCAGTGTATTTATGGATACCTGCATCTGACACCATCAATTCTTATTTTTGGGAGGGTAATAGTATAGACAATATCCCTAATGGGGATGGGACACTCACAATTATTGATAAAAACGGTCAGAGGACCAATACCAAAGTCAACATGTTCTTTGGCACAACTTCCATGGAAGATGTAAAAAGCATGAATGACGGAAGCCGATATATTGGCATCGTTATTGAAGATAAAATGGAAGGCTTTGGCATATTAATAAAAAACAAAGAACTATATATAGGAACCTTCTGCAATAGCAAGCCTAACGGTTTTTTAAAATACTATAAAAACGGTCACATTTATTATGAAGGATATTGGAAGGATGGCATATTTCATGGCGAAGGAACCCTTTATAAGGAAGATGGCTCCATCAAGACCGGAGAATGGATTGAAGGAAGACTTTCTCAAACAGTAGTTGATGTTCATTTACCAGAAGGACATTATGAGGGATATGTTCGAGATGGACAGCCTGATGGTATTGGCCGAATGTCGTATGCTGATATTTCGTCTTATCTAGGTTATTGGAAAGAAGGATTATGGCAAGGAGAGGGATTATATACTATAGGAAATGACTCTATTTATGGTCAATGGGAAAAGAATACAATCTGTGGTGAAATAAAATATAGAACTGCTGATTTCTATTTTGATGGTACAGCTATAGATAATTCACCTATAGGTGAAGGCATTTTAGTGCAATCAGATGGTTCTCATTATTCAGGTTATTGGCTGGATGGAAAAAGACATGGCACCGGTGATATGATATTTCCAAATGGAGATACTTACTTTGGAGACTGGGCTGATAATATGTTCGAAGGTTATGGAGTATATCATTATTCTGCTGACAGTGCAGTGTATCAAGGAGAATGGCAGAAAGGTTTACAACATGGTGACGGAGAATATAGATGTCCAAATTTCAGCTATACAGGTCAGTGGGATCAAGGTTGGATAGATGGTGATGGTACACTGATATTTAGCAATGGCGACCAATATGAAGGGACCTTTCATGAAAATTTAATTGATGGTATAGGATGTTATACATTTGCCAATGAGAACAGGTATGAAGGAGAATTTGTAAAAGGAAAAATGAATGGTCTAGGGATTTTCCAATTTAAAAATGGAGACAGATTTGAAGGAGAATTTCTAGATGGAAAGATTTATGGTGATGGTACCATGTATTTGGCTAGTGAAGAAGGTATAGTTTCCATTACCGGCTTTTGGCCCAAAGATGGTAGTTATCCACAAGAAGCAAGTATGCTTTTCCCCAATGGAGATTTGTATGAAGGGCCGCTTGTCAATGGCCAACCTACTCCCGATGGAACATGGATATCCGGTGAAGAAAGACAAAAGAAACTTGACAAAGTAAATGCTTCACCACTTCACAAGGCGAATGAACTCTATAAAAAACATAGAGAAACAATCAATATGTCGCTTTTGGGGGCAAGTGCTTTTGTTACTGCTGTTGAAATAGCCTGTGCTTCTACAGTCGTAGGAGCCCCAATCGCAGGGTTATTACATATAATAAACATAGGAATAAATGTTCTAGATGCTTCCATGGCTATTGCATCGGCTGGTATCGACGTAATGGAGAATAATCAATTAGGTGAAGATAATACTGAAGCTATCCAGAATCTCACGACTGAAATAGCTATGAATGTTGCCTTCGTTTTAGTTCCAAAAGTAGCTAAGGCTGGTGCAAAACCCTTAAAATCAGGCTTAAAATATGTGACTAGAAGCGCCGTTATAAAACAAATTATAAAGGAAGGTAAAAATATTGCCAGACAATCAGCATTTAGATTTGTTAAAGGGAAAACCATAGGCAAACAGATACGCTTGTCAATTGCTAAAGGTGGTCGCAAAATTGAGAAAACCCTAGTTCGCAGTAAGGTGACTCAAAAATCGATGATTTTTATGGGACGAATATTGACTCAATTGAAGCACCAAACAATTCCTTACTCATCTTACCTGCAGAAAATTGCGAAGAACCCCAATTTAAAAAAGAATCTAAAATTATCTGCAGAAGGAAGTTCTAAGAATTTAGGTGATAATATGAGACTTTTCGGTACCGATAAATGGGTTAAGAAAAGCGAGCAGATACGTCGCTATTTAGGTATGACTAAACGGCAAGTTGAACCTCACCATATAGTTCCCTCAAATCCGACAACTGAAAATGGTAAAAAAGCTAGGGAAATTTGGATAAGATTCTTTAACAGTGTTGATCATCCCTGTAACGGGATTTGGCTAGGAAGAGGGAATAAAGAAATAGGATACAAAGCATTGGCAAAAGGCTCTAACCATGTATCGAACAGTCCAAAATACGAAGAAGCTGTTGCAAAAAAGATTATTAACACTTATCAGGCAGCTCTAAAAAAAGGAGATAGTCCTGAAGTTATCCAACAAAAGCTAGCTGAAACTGTAGATGAAATAAAGAAACAATTATATAAAGGAGAACTAGCTATTGGTACGAATTCCCACGCTGTGCATACTGCTGCAAGTATTTTCGGAGAAGGAACAAAAGCTAGAATAATTGCCGACAAGATAGAAAAGATTTTTTATAAATAGGTAAACAAAAAATATCGAAGCGTATGAGTATATATGAATTAAATTTTAATTATGACTATGCTGTAGCAGACGTTATTGAATCTTTGAAAGGAGTAGATTCTTTAGAACTCTGTGCAGAACGACCTGATTTGTATGACTGTTTCAAGTATGGATGGCTTACAAATGAATCTGATATTATCCCGGATTTTGTGATTATTATGTCAAGATTGATAGGATGTAGAACTGCTATCTCAGCTGCTATAAAGGAGTTAATTCCTAATCAAGAGCTACATCCAATAAAGATAGGAGACAAAGACTATCTATTATTATCCTATATACCCATATTATCAGCACGACTAAATTTAAAGAAATCTAAGATAAAAAAATTCTCCAATGGTGATATTATGGAGATAACTGCTCCTGTATTTCTACCGGATGAGTATCCTATCTTATTTGGCATTGAAGAAATGCCATCTTCATACTTTTGTACACAAGAGTTTAAACAGATGGTAGATTCCTTGAATTATAGGGGTCTGCTATTTGAAGAATGTAGAATAAAGTCTAAATCATGGTTTTAAAATTTAAACATATGGAAGAGAATAGAAAACAAACGTCGAACTCGCAGCCAACTGTTGAATGTTCTAAATGTCACAAGTATGTATCTACATCTAACGGAGTTCAAAGTGCTTCAGGATTTGTATGCAACGAGTGTAAAAACAAGAGTAAAAAGCGGCTTATGATGGGACTCATTGGAGGAGTACTTGTTATATCTGCAATTATTGCAGGACTTGGTTTAACTGACAAGAAGCCTGCTGGTGATGGATTTGATGGTATTGGAACAATTGATGATTCTATTTCTGTATCTGTCAGCCAGAATAAAGTGAAATTTGATTTGGCAACAGCCACTGCTGTTAGTTCTTCCGTTACCACACAAGCGCCTATTTCAAATCTAGACGAATTTAAGCGTGTATTAGCTCAGAATATTACAAATGCTGAAAATGAAAACTCTACCAGTATAGAACTTCCGGCAATCAGTCCACTTTTTGCAATAAATACCAATTACTTTGTAAAAGATGGTGAGGCTTTGGTGAAAGAATTTGCATCTGTTTATTCAAAAACAAATAAGACTGCTACAATTCTTGTTAAAGCTTATACCTGTGATTTAGGTGGAGCTAGATTAAATGAAAAACTTTCAGAAACGCGTGCTATTGCTGTAAAAAATGTATTGGTAAAAGCTGGAATTCCTGAAACAAACATTGAACTTAAGTGGTATGGAAAATCAAGATACAATGACTTCACTTATTCTGACAAGAGTGAATATCGTCGTGTTATTTTATCTATAAAATAAAGACTCTTTAGATTTGGAGAAAAATTATGCAAAGAATTTCCCGGTTTGCTGACATGCAGCCGGGATTGTTTTTTATTTCATAAATTCTTCTCTCTTCTGCTATGATTTAGCGTATCTAAGCTTTTTCTATTTCAAAAAAAGTTTCTTTAAAACAAAGGAAAGAGATGACTGACTAGTCCTAAGTCATAACTCATCGGTTCGTTTTGCAATTGGGTATCCTCCTGCAGCAGATAGTAGCGTAACTACAAAAGATGTTCAAAAAACAGGTAGCTTGTGCCTTCATTTGGCTCACTCCTCCTCTATTTTTGCGCAATCATAAGAAATACATCTTAAATTAGGAGGATAAAATATGATAATGACTTGGATGAAAATCATTGAGTTCAGCGAGCTTCACGGGTATCTTTGGAAGCACGTGATGATTGTGGCAGCTGTATTGCTGATACTAATCGTATTATTTTGGCAACGTAAGAGAGTGGGAAAAATCGGAACGACGCTAGGCTTCCTGATTGGAATAGTAGGACTTTGTGTCTATTTGGATAGAGAATACACCGAGATAAGAAAACTGTTTCATACCTCCATACCTTCTGATTTGAGAATGGAGTTTATGCTAGAACAGAAGATTACTGCGGACGATTTTGTATCAGATTTCGATGAAATAGACCGCTACATAAGAATAGACAAGTGGTATGAAAAGGGCAAGCATAAGGGAGTTTCCCTGGATAGTCTTTATCAAACATACCGAAGTAAAATAGCACAAGTTCACCATAAAAAAGATTACTTCGACCTGCTTCAACGCTATTTTAGTGCGCTGAAGAATACACATACACACCTGTTTTATAGAAAATACAAGGCTCCTGCCAAGGCTGAATGGAGAGGAGACAGCCTGTATGTATGTTGTTTGCAATGGGATATACCTCTTCATGAAGGAGACCGTATTTTGGAAATCAATGGGCAGGATGTGTTGGCATGGCGCGACAGTATGTATCAGTATATAGCAGCATCGACCGACCGTTCTCGGTCGCTTCTTACAGCCAACCACGTATTTGAAAGTTACACCGATTCGGCGAGAACGTACACCTTGCTGCATGGAGATTCTCTTTACTACACGACTCTTTCTTTATACCGTGATTATTATCAGCAGATGAGCATAGCGTGGAAAGAGGAGAGTAAACGGATGCCTAAGCAGGACACTCTATCAAAAGTTCAAACCAATGAAGAAAATTCTCCCTATAAAGAGCCGTTATTCCCATCGAAGAATTTTCCCTATAAAACACTTGAATTAAATAGTTTCAGAGAGTATGACGCACATTGGTTAATAAAGAAGTTTCAATATGAGAAAGAACGCAAGAACTTGATTATTGACTTAACCAGAAACCGAGGCGGACGGGTGCAACTGGTTCACGAGGTGGCCCGATATTTCTTGAAAAAGCCCATGCTAACGCTTTATAAAGATACACTGAAGCCTCATCCGGATGCATACCAGGGACCTCTCTATGTAATGATTTCGCGTGAAACTGCCTCTGCCGGAGAATATTTGGCCAGCCTGCTGCAAGAATCTCAGAGTGCTGTCCTGGTAGGAGAAGAAACCTGTGGAGATTTTGGCGGCTACTGTATGACTTTCTGTACTTCGCATGGTACTTTATTTGGTGTCGGTGCAGGAAAACTGCAAAGGACAGTAGCCGGAAGATTGACAGAAGGGATGGGACTGATGCCGGATGTGCCCGTGGAGATAGAAGCCAACCGTACCGTATCGGAGAGCATTAGGGAAACAACTATCCGGACGCTTTTAGGAGACATGGAATGAATTTCCTTAAAAATCGCTACCTTTGCATCTTTATTCTAAATATTACATTAACCTATGGAGATGCTTGAATACTTTTCACCGAAAAGCTCAGCCATCTTCTATAAAATTCCTCAGCAGAGGGTGTTGAAATGAAAAGAGATGCAATAAATTTTGAGAACGAGAAAATTCCGGTATTGTTCAGAAAGATTCTTATTCCCACTTTATTGGGTACTATTTCCATGTCGGCCGTTACTGCCATAGACGGTATTTTTGTAGGACATGGGGCCGGAGCAGAAGGAGTGGCAGCAGTCAATATCATTGCTCCTATCTTTATGATTATGTCGGGCATCGGACTGATGGTAGGCTCCGGCTGCTCCGTGGTGGCTTCTATCCATCTGTCTAAACAAAAGAATAAGGTAGCTCGTCTAAACATCACGCAGGCATTGGTTTGGTCATCCATCGGCACGGCACTGCTCTGTGCCCTCACACTGATTTCGCCTGAACAGACAGCTCGTCTACTAGGAGCTTCGGACACATTGATGCCGCAAGTGGTAGGCTACTTGAAATGGATTATGCCTAGCTTCATGTTTCAGATGTGGAGTACAACAGGGCTTTTTATCATCCGGCTCGATGGGTCGCCTCGCTGTGCCATGTGGTGCAACATTACACCGGCGCTGCTGAACGGAGTGCTGGACTGGCTATTCATTTTCCCACTAGGAATGGGCGTAGTAGGTGCAGCCATCGCTACTGCCATCAGCTATCTGGTGGGCGGCATCATGGCGCTGACGTATTTACTGTTCTTTGCTTCTTCCTTGCGACTTATTCCACTTAAAATGAGCCGGAAAAGTATGCTACTGTCGCTCAGGAATATGGGATATCAATGTAAAATCGGGTCTTCGGCCTTGTTTGGCGAAATGACGCTGGCCGTACTTATCTTAGTGGGCAATCTGGTATTTATGACTTACTTGGGCGACGCCGGTGTAGGTGCCTACGGCATTGTATGTTACTACGCTCCTTTCTTTTTTATGGTGGGCAATGCCATCGCACAATCGGCTCAACCCATCATCAGCTATAATTATGGACTGGCGCGTACCAAAGAGATGCAGGAAGCCAGAAAACTGTTGCTGGCCACGTCGATAATCATTGGTATGTTTGTGGCCTCTCTCTTTATCACGGTACCTGATTTCCTGGTAGCTCTGTTTGTAGATCCGCACACTGAATCGAGCCAACTGGCCATTCAAGGGTTCCCGTATTTTGCTACCGGAATTGTCTTTTTCATTCTGAATGTGGCCATTACTGGTTATTACCAAAGCGTAGAACGCATCAAACGAGCCACTCTATTTGTGTTTTTACGAGGGTTTATCCTGCTGATTCCCTGTTTCTTTCTGCTTCCGCAATTATTGGGAGTGAAGGGCATCTGGCTGGCCATGCCTTTGGCTGAATTTACCACTACCCTACTGATTATCATTCTGTATTCCAGCTATATGCAAAAGATAAAACGAATGTTGGCGGGAAGCAGATAATACGCGGAACACATGCCCCTTCTACAGAAAATAAGAAGACCGACAGTGACAGGCTACAGATACATCTGTTATCTCCCTGCACGGTCGGTCTTTATCATTCAAGAAAGCCTCCAGCTATTTTACCGGTTAGCATCTATCGTCATCAATATACTTCCACTCTGGATGCAATATTTTTCGCCTTTTCGCGCAATGCATCCAAATCACTGCCATTGGGGGCATAACAAAGTACTACACCCATTCTGCGGTTGACACGTGTTTTAGGCTTACCGAAAATGCGCAGGTAGGTATCTTCTTCTTTCGTCACCTCTTCTAATCCACGGTAGTTCGGACGCTCTTCGCTGGCGATGGGCGAAAGGATTACCGCACTGGCACCGATACGTTCTTGGGTAACATTCGGAATGGGCAACCCCAAAACAGCCCGCAGATGCAGTTCGAATTCGTTCAGATTCTGTGTACCGGCCAAGGTTACCATACCCGTATCGTGCGGACGCGGAGAAAGTTCCGAGAAATACACGCCGTTTTCGTGGCTCAAGAAGAATTCCACTCCCCAAAGACCTGCACCTGTCAGCGCACGTGTCACCTTTTCAGCCATCTGCTGTGCCTCGATGAGGTGCTGAGGATCAATATGTGCCGGCTGGAAGCTTTCCCGGTAATCGCCGCCTTTCTGCACGTGTCCGATAGGGGGGCAGAACAAAGTAGGACCATTTTTCTGCGTTACAGTAAGTAAAGTAATTTCACTGTCGAATTTAATAAATTCTTCGATGATAAGTTCTTTGATATCGCCGCGGCTTCCACTGCAACCATACTCCCACGCGTGTTCCAGTTCATCTGCACTCTTTACCAACGACTGTCCTTTGCCGGAAGAAGACATCAAAGGTTTAACTACACAAGGGAATCCTATTTTTTCAGCAGCTACTTTCAGTTCTTCTAAAGACTTGGCATAAAAATACCTGGCCGTTTTTAATCCCAATTCCTTAGCTGCAAGGTCGCGTATCGCTTTGCGGTTCATGGTGAAATTCACGGCACGCGCACTAGGCACTACTTGGATACCCTCTTTCTCAAAATCGTACAAACGCTCAGTACGAATAGCTTCAATCTCGGGTACAATAATATCTGGGCGATGTTTATTCACCACCTTATCCAGCGCCTCACCATCGAGCATACTGAACACCTCGCACTCATCGGCCACCTGCATAGCCGGAGCACCTGCATACGAATCGCAAGCTATGATATACTGCCCCTTACGCTGAGCTGCAATCACAAACTCCTTACCCAGTTCTCCTGAACCTAACAATAAAATCTTCTTCATTTCTTTACTTTAATACATATCGAAAAGGAGTTATGCAGGACGTAATCCCGATAACTCCTATTACTATAAACCTCAGTCTTATTGATGCTGATCTCTAAGCAAGTCATTAACAGTCTTCACAGGATTGAATGTACTCAAAGGTACTTCCACAAAGACTGTATTCCAGTCGCTCATGGCTCCATTCCACAAGCCGGGCAATTCCAAAGCTTTCAGTTCTTTGCCATTCTTAGACTTGAACGAGATGAATCCTGTAGCCTTATCTACATAATTTACCAGATTGAATTTATTTCCCTGATAATCACGTACGGCACAAACCAAATCTACCGGATTAAAGTGCGTACCTTTCTCGAACATTTCTTTCTTCTCGGGATCGTTCATATCAATTTGTGAACTTTCCAGAATCTGCAGAGAAATGGTGCCATCGCTGTTATACGCCAGGAACGGACCACCGCCAGGCTCGCCTACATTCTTCACCATACCACACACACGCATCGGACGATTCAGTTTCTTCTTCAGATAAATGGCCAGTTCAGAGTCTTCCAGGTTCTTGGTTTCCGGATTCTTACAGTAAAGGCTCTTCTGCAAGAATTGCAGCATTTCTATCAATTGGTCGTGTGTGTATTTTCCACTATCCAGCAACTGCAGATAAGAGAATACTTTCTGCTGCAGAGATATCAAAACTCCGGCAATCAGTTTTTTATACAATACTGTGTCACCTTTCAGTTTGTCGGGCACCACATTGTCAATATTCTTAATAAAGATAACATCCGCATCGAGGTCATTCAGATTTTCAATCAGCGCTCCGTGACCACCCGGACGGAACAGCAGCTTGCCATTGTCACGGAAAGGTTTGTTTTCCATATCGGCTGCCACTGTGTCTGTACTTGGTTTTTGTTCAGAGAAGCTAATGCTGTATTCCACGCCATACTTCTTGGCATAGGCTGCAGCCTTAGTCTCTACCAAAGAGAGGAACAAGGCACGATGTTCGGGCGACACGGTGAAATGTACGTTCACTTTACCATTCCGATTAGTTGCATACAAGGCACCTTCCACCAGATGTTCTTCCAGCGGCGTACGGTTACCGTCTTCATAGCTATGGAATTTCAGCAATCCTTTAGGCAACTGTCCATAGTTCAGCCCTGCACTTTCCAGCAGCGCAGCAACAACAGCCTTGTAGTTACCTGCGGCCACCAAAGCCGGTATATCCTTGCCGTTATTTTTCAGACAAGCTTCATTCAAATCTTCGTAGAAAGCAAACTTTTCTATTTGCGCAAAGAATTTCTTCTCAAAATCGGTCTGCGGAGCATCGTATTCAGCGCCTAAAAATTCGAACATATTCTTGAACATGCGACTGGCGGCACCCGATGCCGGCACAAATTTCACCACTTTCTTATCCGTTTGTGTATATGCTTCCCAGGCATCCAGATACTTTTTCTGAGCCTCAGCCTCCGGAGCCAAAATACCGTTTTCTACCGAAGCTGCAGCAGCCAGTTTTAAATACGGGAATCCTTTTTCAAAGCAAGCCAGTTGCTCTGCAATTTTTTCTTCAGAAATGCCTTTTTTAGCAAGCAGTTCCTTGTCTTGGGGTGTTATCATAATATATAAGTTTATAAATTGATGTCCAAAAGTAATAAAAAAACAAATGCAAGCTACAGAAAAGCAGAAAAACTTTTATTTAGCAAGTTTTTTCTTATAAAAATGGACTTCGAATCGAGAAAAACCCTACCTTTACCACAAACATAAAAAAGAACCATCGTATGAATACAGATAAATTTTTCACCGCAGAGGAAAAAGAACTGCTTTTCAAGCTCTACCGCAAGTTACTGAAACTCTCTGGCGACACCCTACTGAAGGGCGATTGCAGGAAACTGAAAACTTACCTGCTCAATTCCATTACCAGCGACCGTATACAGAGGGATATCTTCGGACTTAATCCCATTATCAATGATATGCAGACGGCTGTCATCGTGGCCGAAGAAATCGGCATGCGAAGAGCCTCGATATTGGGGTTGATGCTCCATGATTCAGTGTATAACGGATGCTGCCAGCTAGATGAAGTGAAGCGCAACTTCGGTGAAGATGTGGCCGGTATCATACAAGGACTGATCCGAGTGCAGGAGCTATATACCAAGAGTCCTACGATTGAATCGGAAAACTTCCGCAACCTGCTGCTCTCCTTTGCTGAAGACATGCGGGTGATTCTCATTATGATTGCCGACCGTGTGAATGTAATGCGACAGATAAAGGAAGCCTCCAACGAAGAGGCCCGGCGGCAAGTGGCCAATGAAGCGGCTTATCTGTATGCCCCGCTGGCGCATAAGCTAGGGCTCTACAAACTGAAATCAGAATTGGAAGACCTCTCGCTGAAATATACAGAGAAAGAGGTGTACTATCATATAAAAGAAAAGCTGAACGAAACGAAGCAGTCGCGCGACCGCTATATCGCTTCCTTCATCCAGCCCATTCAGAAGAAGCTAGAGGAGGCCGGACTGCATTTCCACATCAAGGGGCGCACCAAAAGCATTCATTCCATCTACCAAAAGATGAAAAAGCAGAAATGCCCGTTCGAAGGGGTGTACGATTTGTTTGCCATCCGTATTATCTTGGATTCACCGCTGGACAAAGAAAAGCTGGAATGCTGGCAAACGTATTCCATCGTAACCGATATGTATCAGCCCAACCCCAAACGCCTGCGCGACTGGCTATCGGTACCCAAAAGCAACGGCTATGAATCGCTTCACATCACCGTGATGGGACCCGAAGGAAAATGGGTGGAAGTGCAGATACGTACCGAGCGTATGGACGACATCGCCGAACGCGGACTGGCAGCACACTGGCGCTATAAGGGTATCAAAGGCGAGAGCGGACTGGATGAATGGCTCACATCGGTACGCGAAGCGCTGGAAAACAGCGATGCCAGCGGGCTGGAAACCATGGATCAGTTCAAGCTGGACCTTTATGAGGATGAGGTGTTCGTATTTACTCCGAAAGGCGATTTGTTCAAATTAGGGAAGGGAGCTACGGTCCTTGATTTTGCCTTCCACATTCACAGCAAGCTGGGATGTAAATGTATAGGTGCCAAAGTGAATGGCAAGAATGTACAGCTAAAGCAAGTATTGCATAGTGGCGATCAGGTGGAAATCATGACATCGAACACGCAGACGCCTAAGCAAGACTGGCTGAACATTGTCACCACCTCTAAGGCGCGTACCAAGATAAAGCAGGCGTTGAAGGAAATGGCGGCCCGCCAGCATGCCTTTGCCAAAGAAACGCTGGAAAGGAAGTTCAAAAACCGAAAAATAGAATACGATGAAGCCACCATGATGCGCCTCATCAAGCGCATGGGCTTTAAGATTGTGACGGATTTTTACCAAGCCATTGCGGATGAAACGCTGGATGTGAACGAGATACTGGACCGCTACGTGGAGCAGCAGCGGAAAGAGACCGACAGTCACGATGACATCGTCTATCGCAGTGCCGAAGGGTATAATCTGCAGAATGTCATGCCTCAAGAAGAGACCGGCGGCAAGGAGGATGTCCTGGTGATAGACCAGAATCTGAAGGGACTGGAATTCAAGCTGGCCCGTTGTTGCAACCCTATCTACGGTGATGAGGTATTCGGCTTTGTCAGCGTTACCGGAGGTATCAAAATACATCGAACCGACTGTCCCAATGCCAGCGACTTGCGCGAACGGTTTGGCTATCGCATTGTAAAAGCCCGCTGGGCAGGCAAGGCGGAGGGAACCCAATATCCCATTACCCTGCGGGTAGTGGGGCACGATGACATCGGTATTGTGACCAACATCACGTCCATTATCTCCAAAGAGACAGGTATCACCCTGCGCAGCATCGGCATCGATTCGCACGACGCACTGTTCTCGGGCACGCTAACCATCATGGTGGGCGACACGGGCAGACTGGAGGCGCTTATCAAGAAGCTGCGCACCGTGAAAGGGGTGAAACAAGTAAGCAGAAACTAGTACACCAATACCTTTCTGAGAATTAGCATACAGCACTTTACCGTCAAAGTATGAGATACGATATTAAGAAACAAATCAAAAGCTTCGGTTATGCCTGGAAAGGCATCCGAAGCTGCATAGGGAAAGAACAGAATTTGAGTTTTCATCTCATAGCTACGGCTGTAGTCACGGTAGCCGGATCGGTTTTCGGCATCAGCCGCCAGGAATGGATAATACTGATACTCTGCATAACGGCCGTTATCAGTGCCGAACTCTTCAATACGGCCATGGAGCGGCTGGTAGACTTGGTATCGCCCCAATACCATCCGCTAGCCGGACAGGTGAAAGACATTGCAGCCGGTGCGGTATTGGTATGTGCCTTAGGAGCAGCCTTGGCGGGGTGTCTGATATTCTACCCCTACCTCACCCGCATGTTTCTGTAATAAGGGATGGTGAGCAGACAGAAGCACAAAAGGCCGGTTACGGCTCCGAAAATAACGGTATCGCCCACTCGCTCTGCTTGATGCGCCATACAAAGGCCCACCAGCATACCGCCATCCACAGCCAACTGACAAGTAGTATTGGCCGTACCCCGCTGGCAGTGGTGTGACAGTCGCACAAACACCTTGGTGAGCGAAGCCATACAGCCTGCCAGCAAGGCCAGCACCACCAGTACCACCGGCATACTCCACTCGGTCCAGGAAGCCAGCAGCATACCTGCCACTCCCGACAGCCATGCCACATTGAGAGCCGGAAGCCAAGCCCTGAGCAGCAGAAAGCGGTCCAGGCTGAACACCGGCAGACCGATGGGTGCCCTGAATGCCACGTGTACCCGTGCCACTAACAAGACAACCGCCAGCAGTGCCAATTGAGCTGGAAGCACCAGCGACATGCAGTCGTAGAGCGAAGACAGTACCATGGAAAGGGCTGCACCTACCAGCATACCGCTCCGTCCGACCACGGCAAAGACCTTATTGCCGTCGCTTCTGCGATTAGAGGCCGTCACATCGATGGCCAGAGTCAATCCGGCCGTTTCGGCCCATCCAAAGCCGACGCCCTGCAGCAGAACCAAGGCCCACAGTTGCCAAAAACTCTGTACAAACTCCATACCCGCCAGAGCCACTATTACCGTCAGCACCGCACTCATCAGCACATTCTTCCGCTTATAAGCATCGCCCAGATACGCATAGAACGGAGCAGCAGCCACCATTCCTGCCACAAAGGCCAGATACAGCCAAGAAGATTGGTCTACAGGAATTTGCAATATTTGCTGAGCCACAGCGGGCATCAGCGGTAAAATTAGATAGACGGATGCATACAGCAAAAAATTTGCCATACACATCCGTCCAAAATTCAAAGTTACTAAAGGATCAGTATTGTTCTTTTTCATTGGGGAAATCTAAATTCTTAACATCCGACACATATCGGCTGATAGCATCGGTCATTACCGTATGCAGGTCGGCATAGCGGCGAAGGAATCGCGGACGGAAACCATTGTTCATGCCCAGCATATCCTGTACCACCAGCACCTGTCCGTCTACCTGCGAGCCTGCACCGATACCTATTACGGGGATACTCAGTTCGCCCGCCACGCGTGCAGCCAGCGAAGCCGGAATCTTTTCGAGCACCAGGGCAAAGCATCCGGCATCTTCCAGCAGATGTGCATCACGTATCAGTTTTTCAGCTTCCTGGTCGTCCTTGGCCCGTACCGTATACGTGCCGTATTTATTGATAGACTGCGGCATCAGTCCCAAGTGTCCCATAACGGGGATACCGGCGCTCAGTATACGCTTCACGGTACCGATTACCTCTTCGCCGCCTTCCAGTTTCAAGGCATCGGCATGACTTTCCTTCATGATGCGGATGGCAGAAGCCAATCCTTCCAGTTCATTACCCTGATACGAGCCAAACGGCATATCCACCACTACCATGGCACGCTTCACGCCTCTCACCACCGATTTGCCGTGGTAGATCATCTGATCCAAGGTAATAGGCAGTGTAGTAGTGTTACCGGCCATTACGTTCGATGCCGAGTCGCCTACCAGAATCACATCTATTCCGGCTCCGTCTACTATCTGAGCCATGGTATAATCATAAGAAGTCAACATTGATATTTTTTCGCCTCTCTGCTTCATTTCCACCAGGCGATGTGTCGTCACTTTACGTGTGTCATCTGAAATATATCCAGCCATTTTTTTTCTTTTTAGAGTTTAGTTATACAAAAAACGAGGGCAAAGGTAACGCTTTTTTCAGTTACTTGTGCACTTGTAGCATTTTATCGTAGGTAAAACCTGTAAAATCGTTCAAAATATGGTGGCAGAAAGGGGCTATCTGCTCGGCCGTTTGAGTGGTAGCCAGTCCGATAACCCTGGCTCCGGAAGCCAGTCCCGCCTTCAATCCATTGAATGAATCCTCGAATACAAACGTAGATTCGGCATCGGTTCCGAAGAGTCGCATGCCCAGCAGAAAGCAGTCGGGATGCGGCTTGGAGGCAGCAAATCGCTCTGCGGTGAGAATTTCGTCGAAGAGCGACGGCAGTTCGGGATGAGCCTGATACACGGCCTTCATCTTCTGCTGGTTCGAGCTGGTTACCACCGCCGTCTTCACCCCCTTGGCCTGCAATTCTCCGATAAAATCCAGCACCCCCGGAATGAACTGAAACGACATCTCCTGCTCAAAGCGATTCAGGCGCGCCGTAATCTCCTGCTGCTCCTTTTCCATGCCGGCAAAGAACGTATCATAGATATAAGTCAGCGTCTGTCCCTTCACTCTGCCTTCTATATCGTCGATACCTAAGTACTCCATTCCCATTTTATGCCAGAATTCACTGTATTGTGTTTCGGTGTCCACCACCACGCCGTCGAAATCGAACAAGACGGCTATTTTTTTCTCATTCTCCATACCTATTGTTATTATTTCCGGCGGCAAAGATATAAATATGCAGGCAACAAGCACCACCCTGACGAAAAAAAACACTATTTTTGTGGCTCATCATAAAAATAACAGACTATTCATGACACTCATCGTAATCACTCTTCCTCATCTCTTCTGCGGAGAAGCCGATGCCCTGAATGCCCTGTTCGAGGCAGGATTGCCGATTCTGCACCTGCGCAAGCCACAAGCCACAGCATCCGAACTGAGGCAATTGCTCCAGGGTATCCATGCAACCTACCATGCGCGCATCGTGACGCACGACCACTTTGAGCTGGCCGATGAATTCGGGCTGAAAGGCATTCATCTGAACGGCCGCAACCCCCTGCCCCCGGCAGGCTACACCCGCCACCTCAGTTGCTCGTGCCATTCGCTGGCCGAAGTAATGGAGCGAAAGCCCCACTGCCAATACGTATTTCTCAGCCCCATCTACGACAGCATTTCAAAAGAGGGGTACACCGCCGCATTTTCTCCACAAATGCTGAGAGAAGCCGCCCGCCAAGGCATCATCGACTCACGGGTGATGGCATTGGGAGGCATTACCCTGAGTAACCTGCCCCAGATAAAAGCGCTCGGTTTTGGCGGAGCCGCCGTGCTGGGCGATTTATGGCAACAACCCCTCTCCGGCCGGGTGTCTTATCTGCAGACCCTGCTCCAGGCATCGGCGCCGGCTTCAGAAACCACTTTACATACCCTCTATCCATGACACCGATTGTATTATCCATAGCCGGTTCGGACAGTTCGGCCGGTGCCGGCATTCAGGCCGACCTGAAGACCGTAGCTGCGCTGGGAGGCTATGCCGCCACAGCAATTACTGCCGTTACGGCACAAAACACCCTGGGTGTGCACGAAGTCTATCCCCTGCCCCCTGCTACCGTAGCCGCACAAATAACAGCCGTGCTGACCGACCTCGCTCCTCAGGCCATAAAAATCGGCATGTTGCCCAGCGAAGCCATCATCCTGCAGGTGGCCGACTGCCTGCAGGGTGATGCCCCACGGAGTATCGTATGCGACCCCGTAATGATATCTACCAGCGGCCGCCGGCTGATGCACGAACAAGCCATCGAGGCGCTGCAGACAAGGCTCTTTCCGCTCTGCACCCTCCTCACCCCCAATCTGCAGGAAGCAGCCTGCCTGCTGCATACTTCGGTAAACACCGTAGAAGAGATGGAAGCCGCCGCCACCGACCTGGCGCTACGCTACGGCACCTCGGTGCTGCTGAAGGGCGGACATCTGGAGGGCCATTACATGACCGACGTGCTCTACGATGCCTCCCGGCACACCCTGCACCGCTACAGCAGCCAGAAGATAGACACCCCCAATCTGCACGGCACGGGGTGTACACTCTCTTCGGCCATCGCCACCTTTCTGGCACAGGGAGAAGCGCTGCCATGCGCTGTACTCCGGGCCAAGCAGTATATGGACGAGGCCATCGAACGCGGCGTGCACCTGCACATAGGGCATGGAAACGGACCGTTAGGACATTTTTAGCGATTTCTTGCCATGTTCTGAACAGAATTCACTACTTTCGTGGCGCACTACCTCCACGCTCGGGGCATCTCCCCCTTCACGGAGCCGTGTCACACCTATTATAAACAGCAACTACGATGGCTAATTATTTTACCCATAAATACCCTGTGGGCTATGCCCTGAGCGGCGGATTCATCAAAGGATTCGCCCACTTGGGCGCGATGCAGGCCCTGCTAGAGAAAGACATCAAACCCTCCATCCTCTCCGGCACCAGTGCCGGCGCCCTGGCAGCCGCCTTTTACGCCGACGGCAACGAGCCCTACCAGGTGCTGCAATACTTTGCGGGGCACAAGTTCCAAGACCTCACCAAGCTGGTGATTCCCAAGGTGGGACTCTTCGAGCTCGACGAATTCATCGACTTTCTGCGCAGTAATCTCAAGGCGCGCCGCATAGAAGACCTGCGTCTGCCCCTCATCATTACCGCCACCGACCTGGACCACGGCCGGATGGTGCATTTCCATAAAGGCGAACTGGCAGAGCGCATTGCCGCCTCGTGCTGCATGCCCGTGCTCTTTGCCCCCGTGCGCATAGACGGCACCTATTACGTAGACGGCGGACTGATGATGAACCTGCCGGTCAGCACCATACGCCGCATCTGCGACACGGTAGTGGCCATCAACGTCAGTCCCCTCATGGCCACCAAATACAAGATGAACATTGTGAGCATCGCCCTGCGGTCGTACAACTTCATGTTCCGCTCCAACGCCATTCCCGAAAGAGAAGAGGCCGACCTGCTGATAGAGCCCTATAACCTGGCCGGATACAGCAACACCGAGCTGGAGAAAGCCGAGGAAATCTTCATGCAGGGCTACAATGCAGCCAACGAATATTTAAGCCAACTGCCCGAATTGCCTGCCCTGCAGCATCGGCTGAAGGCCAACGAATCATAACAAATCATTATTAATTATCTATGGAACAAAACAATAAAATCATCATCTACCAAGTGTTTACCCGCCTCTTTGGCAACGATAAAACCCGCTGCATCCATCAGGGCAGCATCGAAGAGAACGGCTGCGGAAAAATGGCCGACTTCACCTCGAAAGCACTGAACGAAATCAAGAAGCTGGGCGCTACCCATATCTGGTATACCGGCATCATAGAACATGCCACACAGACCGACTACCGCCGCTATAACATATGCCCCGACCACCCCGCCGTGGTGAAGGGAAAGGCCGGTTCGCCCTATGCCATCAAGGATTATTACGACGTAGACCCCGACCTGGCCAACGATGTGCCCGGCCGGATGAAGGAGTTCGAAGCTCTGGTGCAACGCACCCACCGCAGCGGGCTGAAGGTAATCATCGACTTTGTGCCCAATCATGTGGCCCGCCAGTACCACTCCGATGCACAGCCCGACGGCACCGTGCAGCTGGGTGCAGCCGACGACCCCAGCCAGGCCTTCAGTCCGTACAACAATTTCTACTACATTCCGCAGACGCCCCTGCAGGGGCAGTTCGACATGAAGGGCGCTGCCGCCGAGCCCTACCGTGAAATGCCCGCCAAGGCCACCGGAAACAACCGCTTCGACGCCTATCCCTGCATCAACGACTGGTACGAAACGGTGAAGCTGAACTACGGAGTAGACTACGCCAACGGCGGCACCTGTCACTTCTACCCCGTACCCGACACCTGGCACAAGATGCTCCACATCCTGCTGTTCTGGGCCGGCAAAGACATCGACGCCTTCCGCTGCGACATGGCCGAAATGGTGCCCGTGGAATTCTGGGAATGGGCCATACCGCAAGTGAAGGCCGCCTATCCGCACGTGCTCTTCATCGCCGAGGTGTATAACCCCGCCGAATACAAGAACTACCTGTTCCGCGGACACTTCGACTACCTGTACGATAAAGTGGGCCTCTACGACACCCTGCGCAACATTGTATGCCACCAGCACTCCGCCACCGCCATCTCGCAAGCCTGGCAGAGCCTGGGAGGCATCGAAAAGCGCATGCTCAACTTCCTGGAGAACCACGACGAGCAACGCATTGCCTCTGACTTCTTTGCCGGACACCCGCGCAAAGCCCTGCCGGCCCTGGTGGTATCGGCCTGTCTGAACACCAACCCCATGATGATTTATTTCGGACAAGAGCTGGGCGAACCGGGCATGGACGAAGAAGGATTCAGCGGACGCGACGGACGCACCACCATCTTCGACTACTGGTGTGTAGACACCGTGCGTCGCTGGCGAAACGGAGGCAAGTTCGACGGAAAGATGCTGACTGCCGAAGAAAAACAGTTGCAGGCCTACTACCAGCGCGTACTGACCCTGTGCAACAGCGAAGCCGCCCTGTCGCAAGGTGCTTTCTTCGACCTCACCTATGCCAACCTGCACGGATGGCGCTTCAACGAGCACCGCCAGTATGCCTTCTTGCGGAAGCACGAACGCGAACTGCTGCTCATTGTGGTGAACTTCGACCCCGCCACGGCCGACCTCGCCATCAATCTGCCCGCCCATGCCTTCGATGTGCTGCAGATACCCCAGAACCCCGCCTATACCGCCACCGACCTGCTCACCGGGCACGAAGAAACCCTCTCGCTGCTCCCCTACCAGGCCACCGACGTATGCGTAGAAGGCTACGGCGCCAAGATTCTGAAATTCACCCTGGCCGAATAATCCCTACCGGCCACTCCGATACAGAAAAAGGCTGAGGATACCTGTCCCCAGCCTTTTCTGTTTTTTCAGTCCTTTCTGTTTTTCCAGTCCTTTCTGTTTTCAGCTTTCTGTTTTTCCAGCCCTTTCTGTTAGTATTCCAGCCTCAATCGCGGTTCACCCCCTCCAGCGCATCCTTCAGCCTATACAGCCGCGTAATGGCCGGATGATAAAACGCATCCGGATAATGATTCTCTATATCATACAGACTGGCCCGCACATAGCGCGCCACGTCAATGATATGTTCCGATTCCGTCAGCACCAGCGACTGCGGAAAATCCGTGTGCGTGGCCCATTCCACAATAGCCTTCACACTCTCTTCATCGTACTGATAAGTAGCCATAACCGTTGATTTTTCTTGCAAAGATAGAAAAAACGCAAAAGAAAGCCGCTTTTCACCGAACAAAAAACACGCTCGTTCGTTATATTAGTGTGTTTTTCATAGTATTAGATATAAGATTAATTAAAGAGAGGCATCCGCTTGCGATAAGTCGATGCAACTGGCAAACAGAAGCGTCTGTTTATGATAAATGTGTAAGAAGCATCGGTTTTGCCAGAGCCGGTGCTTTTTTTAGGTCAGAATGCTAGCATGTTAAATATATTATTTGTAAGTTTGCCCATAGTAAAACGAATCATTATCTTAAAAATCTACACATTATGGTAATAGACAAATTAGAAAACATTGAAAAATACGCATCATTGAACCCCCTGTTTGCCACCGCTATCGAGTTCCTGAAATCGCACGACCTGGCCTCGCTGGAAATCGGCAAGACCGAACTGAAGGGAAAAGACCTGTTGGTCAACGTGGCTCAGACCAAGCCCAAGACTCACGAACAAGCCAAACTGGAGACTCACCGCGACTTTATCGACATCCAGATACCCCTGTCGGGCACCGAAATCATGGGCTATACCCCTGCCGACGCCTGCCAGCCTGCCGATGCCGCCTATAATGCCGAAAAAGACATCACCTTCTTCGAAGGCGCAGCCCAGAGCTACATCGAAGTGAAGCCCGGCATGTTTGCCATCTTCTTCCCGCAAGACGGACACGCCCCCGGCATCACCCCCGACGGCGTAAAGAAGGTTATCGTAAAGGTAAAAGCATAAGAAGCTGTTTATTTTTTTTAAACAGATTCTAAATACTGTGCAAGAAAATAAGCCCAAACAGCCTCTTAAGAATCTCACAAAAAAAACGACCTTGTATGGAAACACTGAAACTGATTAAGAACGACCCCTGGCTGGAGCCGTTTGCCGACGCTATCAACGGACGGCACCAACATGCCCTGAACAAAGAAGCCGAGCTGACCCGCAAAGGCAAGAACACCCTGGCCGACTTTGCCACCGGGCATCTCTACTTCGGTCTGCACCGCACGACCGACGGATGGATCTTCCGCGAATGGGCCCCACACGCCACGCAAATCTTCCTGGTGGGCACCTTCAACGGATGGAAGGAAATGAAGAAGTACAGCCTGAAGCGCAAAGCCGGCGGAAACTGGGAAATCAAGCTCCCCGCCGATGCCCTGCACCACGGCGACCTCTACAAGCTGATGATTCACTGGGACGGCGGACAGGGAGAACGCATTCCTGCCTGGGCCAACCGCGTGGTGCAAGACGAGCAAACCAAAATCTTCAGCGCACAGGTATGGGCTCCGGAGAAACCCTATAAATTCAAGAAGCGCACCTTCAAGCCCCACACCGGACCGCTGCTGATTTATGAATGCCACATCGGCATGGCCCAGCAGGAAGAGAAGGTGGGCAGCTACCGCGAATTTCAGGAAAAAGTACTGCCGCGCATTGCCCGCGACGGCTATAACTGCATCCAGATTATGGCCATTCAGGAGCACCCCTACTACGGCAGTTTCGGTTACCATGTATCCAGCTTCTTCGCGGCTTCTTCGCGCTTCGGCACTCCCGAAGAACTGAAAGAACTGATCGATACCGCCCACAGCATGGGCATTGCCGTGATCATGGACATCGTACACTCTCATGCCGTGAAGAACGAGGTAGAGGGGCTGGGCAACTTTGCCGGCGACCCCTGCCAATACTTCTACCCGGGCGAACGCCGCGAACATCCGGCCTGGGACTCGCTGTGCTTCGACTATGGCAAGAACGAAGTGCTGCACTTCCTGCTGAGCAACTGTAAATACTGGCTGGAAGAATTCCATTTCGACGGCTTCCGCTTCGACGGTGTCACCTCCATGCTCTACTACAGCCACGGCCTGGGCGAAGCTTTCTGCCACTATGCCGACTATTTCAACGGCCATCAGGACGACAACGCCATCTGCTACCTCACCCTGGCCAACCGGCTGATTCATCAGGTGAACCCCAAAGCCATCACCATAGCCGAAGAGGTATCGGGCATGCCCGGACTGGCAGCCAAGTTCGAAGACGGCGGCTACGGATTCGACTACCGCATGGCCATGAACATCCCCGACTACTGGATCAAGACCATCAAGGAAAAGGTGGACGAAGACTGGAAACCCTCGAGCATGTTCTGGGAGGTGACCAACCGCCGCGCCGACGAGAAGACCATCTCGTATGCCGAAAGCCACGACCAAGCCCTGGTGGGCGACAAGACCATCATCTTCCGCCTGATAGATGCCGACATGTACTGGCACATGCAGAAGGGCGATGAAAACTATACCGTACACCGCGGCATAGCCCTGCACAAGATGATTCGCCTGCTCACAGCCAGCACCATCAACGGAGGCTACCTGAACTTCATGGGCAATGAATTCGGTCATCCGGAATGGATC
The DNA here is from genome assembly GCA_937890825.1 of uncultured Bacteroides sp. Classification (GTDB taxonomy): domain Bacteria; phylum Bacteroidota; class Bacteroidia; order Bacteroidales; family Bacteroidaceae; genus Bacteroides. Next base: position 25,864 of record CALADS010000013.1, read on the forward strand.
GACTTCCCGCGCGAGGGCAACGGATGGTCGTGCAAGTATGCCCGCCGCCAATGGGATCTGGTGGACAATACTAACCTGGCCTACCACTTCCTGGGCGATTTCGACGCCGCCATGCTGTCGGTTATCAAGGGAGTGAAGAACATACAGAACACGCCGGTGCAGGAAATCTGGCACAACGACGGCGACCAGGTATTGGCCTACATGCGCAAAGACCTGATATTCGTGTTCAACTTCAGCCCCACCCAGTCGTTTACCGACTACGGCTTCCTGGTACCTGCCGGCAAGTACGAAGTGATACTGAACACCGACAATCCGGCCTATGGCGGCTTCGGACTGACCGACGACACGGTGCAGCACTTCACCCTGCACGACCCTCTGTATAAGAAAGAGAAGAAAGAGTGGCTGAAGCTCTATCTTCCGGCTCGTACAGCCATGGTGCTGAAGCGCGTGAAGTAGATGTGAAGTAAAGAAGTAGACGTGAAGTAAAACAGAACAACCCTCCATCATCAGCCTGCATGTCCGGGAATCTCTCCAGGCTTGCAGGCTGATTTTTTGGGTATCAGGGCGTCATACCCCGCCATTTTTATTGTCATTATTGTCACTATCGTCACTACTGTCACCGGCAACCCACTTTTCAGCGGACATACATACTTGCGCGACACCCACTGAAAGCTGCATACCGTCAACACATCATGCGAATTTCGTTGCTGCCAAGAAGCTCATCCATCTCTATAAAATAAGTAAATTATTGAAAGAATGCCTTCAGCAATGCTTCCCACAATGGCTCCCCACATGGCTGGCTATTTACGGTCTAACATTCAATTTGTCGTCTTTCGTTTCCTCGGCTGTTGCTTCTTCGTCAAAGTAATGGTCCGAAGCTTGCCGCAGCATGGCCTGACGGTCTTCGTCACACATCGACGGAGCGGCCATACAACATACTTGCACCTCGTTCATCCTGTCATAATAGCGCATACGACTGTTGCGCTCATGTAAAAACATTTCTTCCGTTCCGGCATCATCCTGCTGAAATTCCAGGGCGTTGTCGATGCAGTAGCGCTGAGCCGTTTCCACCACGTCAATGTTGGCACCGATGAAGTTGAAATTCCAGCCCATTTCCTTCAAGGCTTCAATCATGCAGGCTACCTTTTCGGTCGTGTATTTTTCGGAGGAATTCTCTTCTCCATCCGTGATGATGGTCACACTGCCGATAGCATTTTCTGCACGTCGTACGATGGCTTTCAGATCAGCTAAGGTCGAACCGACGGCATCATTCAGCGGGGTAGATCCCCAAGGATCGTAGTCGTCCGAAGTGATGTGTTTCACGTTCTCCACCGGCTGGTTCTTGAACAGGTAGCGGGAAGGGCGGCTTCCTCTGCTTTGGAAAGCATAAATGCTCACAAAGTGTTCTTGTGTTCCTACATATTTCTCTTGTGCACTGCGGATGGTATTGAGGGTTTCGTTGCATCCGTTGAGGGTCTGTCGGGTCACGCAACCCATCGATCCGCTTTCGTCCAAAATAATCAGGTTGTAAATTTGCTGTTTCATAGTCTCATACATTTAAAAGGGTTCATACTTCATTTATCGGTTGCAGAGTTTCCTATTCCGGACGCGTGCACTCGTCAGTGAAAAGAAAGCCTCTTTAGAAATCGAACGGGTTTCGTTTTGATTCGCTTTCATCCATTTCTTCGAAGTTCTGCTCGTTGAAACGGAATTTCTGGGTAGGCGTTTTGCTTTTGGGGGGCTTCGAGGTCCAGGTGACCTTCATCATCGGAGCAGGTGTACAATCGGCCATACAGCAGTCATCCAGGCCGTCATCCGCTTCATTTTGAGTGACCTTTTTCTCACTTTCGTTTTCCAGCAGACCGGAGGCCAGCGCCTTGCGGTAGAAGTTTCGTCGGTCGTAGCTGCGTCCGCTAATGAGTTCATACACCCGCTGTAGGTCGCCCATGGTAAACTGCTCATCCAGTAGTCGGAAGGCAATGGGGCTCACTTTTAGTTTGTCTTTCAAATGTTCCCGTGCCTGGGTGATGATGTCCTCGTGGTCGAAAGCCAGGGGAGGCAGCTCGTCCACTTCGAACCACGAAGCGCGGGCGGCATCGTCACCGGCCAGAATGCGATAGTCGGTCTGGCGCACCAAGGCATAAAAAGCCACGGTGATGACCCGTTCGCGCGGGTCGCGGTCCACGGTACTGAACACCCGGAACTGCTCCAGATAGACATCCTTCACATGGGTTTCTTCATACAGTTCGCGGGCGGCACCTTCTTCCACCGTCTCGTCCATCTTCAGGAATCCGCCCGGCAGAGCCCAGCTTCCTTTATAAGGTTCCAGTCCGCGTTCTATCAACAGAATGTGCAACCGTTTGCCGTCGAAACCGAAGATGACACAGTCGGTAGTCACGGCCGGGTGCGGGTATTTATAGCAATACTTGTTCTCTTCCATATTATCTATTCGAATAGGTTCATTGATTAATCATGCTGCAAATATAATGCGTTAAAATGACGCAAGCAAATTATATGTGTTAAATCTACGCATTTTTATTTGTTGCTATGCAAAAAGACTGCGTACCGGCAGGCTAACTTTGCAGCCGAAAAAGAAATAAATGAATGAAATCATGCAAAGATGTTTGCTTATAATCTCGTTAATTAGTATATTTGGCATATTATAACATGAATTAAATAGAATATTATTATATATTGCATAATATGTTATGAAATATAGTTTTGATATTTTCGACAAAAATCCGGAGCGTTTGGCTAAAATACTAGCCGAGAACGCACGCAAACGAAGAC
>CALADS010000014.1 GCA_937890825.1 uncultured Bacteroides sp.
GTGGTGAGGGAGCAGTTGTACGGCTATCTGCTGTCTACCTATCAGGAGAATGGGCTGTCTGTTTCTTCCATGGAGATTCGCAGGCAGTACCAGGCCATGGCATACCGGGGGCTGTGGCAGGACTTTTTCCACTACATAGCCGATAGTATCCGGACGTATTCTTCGCAGCGCGACAAGCAGAAAGGGGAGTACTACGTACACGGCTTTACGCTGGCCATGACGGCACAGAGCCCGTTCTACCGTCCGGTGTCTGAGCTGGACAACCAGGAGGGGTATGCGGATATCTTCCTGCTTCCCTTGCTGGAGATCTATAAGGATATGCAGCACAGCTACATCATCGAACTGAAATATGCCAAGAGCGGCGACAGTGCGGAGCGTGTGGAGGAACTGCGCCAGAAAGGCATCGCCCAGGCCCGCCGCTATGCGGATACGGAAGTGGTGCGGCGGCACGTGGGTTCTACGCAACTGCATAGGCTGGTGGTGGTGTTTCGCGGCGTGGAGATGGTGGTGTGCGAGGAAGTGTAATACCGCTTTTGTCAGAGTATGCGCCATTTTGTCAGTCTGCCACTGCCATTTCTTTCGCTTTTATCTTTGGCACGCTTTTCGCAAGGGAATAGGCGTTGGCGCTTGAAGCCAAAGACTGGAAAATAAATGTATAATAGATAAAAACGAAAGAATTATGAACATTAAACCATTGGCAGACAGAGTATTGATACTCCCTGCACCTGCAGAAGAAAAGACCATCGGCGGTATCATTATCCCGGATACAGCAAAAGAAAAACCTTTGAAGGGTGAAGTGGTGGCAGTGGGTCACGGCACGAAAGAGGAGGAAATGGTGTTGAACGTGGGTGATATGGTATTGTATGGCAAGTATGCCGGTACGGAACTCGACGTGGAAGGCACCAAGTATCTGATTATGCGTCAGAGCGATGTGTTGGCCGTATTAGGCTGATAATCCGTCGGGATGGCATCCCGAGACTGCTGAATTTATTTCATAACGTGGAACTTTTAAAATCAATCAAGAATTATGGCTAAAGAAATTTTATTCAATATAGATGCCCGCGACCAATTGAAGAAGGGTATCGATACTTTGGCAAATGCCGTGAAAGTAACCCTGGGCCCGAAAGGTCGTAACGTAATCATCGAAAAGAAATTCGGTGCGCCGCACATCACGAAGGATGGTGTGACTGTGGCTAAGGAAGTGGAACTGGCTGATGCTTACCAGAATACAGGTGCGCAGCTGGTGAAGGAAGTGGCTTCCAAGACCGGTGACGATGCAGGTGACGGTACTACTACTGCTACTGTACTGGCGCAGGCTATCGTGGCAGAAGGCTTGAAGAACGTAACAGCCGGTGCCAGCCCGATGGACATCAAACGCGGTATCGACAAGGCTGTGGCTAAGGTAGTGGAATCTATCAAGGCTCAGAGCGAAACCGTAGGCGATAACTACGATAAGATAGAACAGGTGGGTACTGTTTCTGCCAACAACGACCCGGTTATCGGTAAGCTGATTGCTGATGCGATGCGCAAGGTTTCCAAGGACGGTGTCATCACCATCGAAGAAGCCAAGGGTACGGATACTACCATCGGTGTGGTGGAAGGTATGCAGTTCGACCGCGGTTATCTGTCGGCTTACTTCGTGACCAATACGGAGAAGATGGAATGCGAAATGGAAAAACCGTATATCCTGATCTACGACAAGAAGATTTCTAACCTGAAGGATTTCTTGCCTATCCTGGAACCGGCTGTACAGACAGGCCGTCCGTTGCTGGTAATCGCTGAAGATGTAGACAGCGAAGCGTTGACTACGCTGGTAGTGAACCGTCTGCGCTCTCAGTTGAAGATTTGTGCTGTGAAGGCTCCGGGCTTCGGCGACCGCCGCAAGGAAATGCTGGAAGACATTGCCGTACTGACCGGTGGTGTGGTAATCAGCGAGGAAAAGGGTCTGAAACTGGAACAGGCTACCATCGAAATGCTGGGTACGGCTGATAAGGTAACGGTTTCCAAGGACAATACGACCATCGTAAACGGTGCCGGTGATAAGGAAAACATCAAGGAACGTTGCGAACAGATCAAGGCTCAGATTGCTGCTACGAAGTCTGATTATGACAAGGAAAAACTGCAGGAACGTCTGGCTAAGCTCTCTGGCGGGGTAGCTGTACTGTATGTAGGTGCTGCTTCTGAAGTAGAGATGAAGGAAAAGAAAGACCGTGTGGATGATGCGTTGCGTGCTACGCGTGCGGCTATCGAAGAAGGTATCGTACCGGGCGGCGGTGTGACTTACATCCGTGCCTTGGATTGCCTGGAAGGCTTGGAAGGCGACAACGCCGATGAGACAACAGGTATCCACATCATCAAGCGTGCCATCGAAGAACCGCTCCGTCAGATTTGCGCCAATGCAGGCAAGGAAGGTGCGGTAGTGGTACAGAAAGTACGTGAAGGCAAGGGTGACTTCGGTTACAATGCCCGTACGGATGTATACGAGAACCTGCACGCTGCCGGTGTGGTAGACCCTGCCAAGGTAACGCGTGTGGCTCTGGAAAATGCGGCTTCTATCGCCGGTATGTTCCTGACTACAGAATGTGTCATCGTGGAAAAGAAGGAAGACAAGCCTGAAATGCCGATGAACCCGGGTATGGGCGGCATGGGTGGCATGATGTAATCGAAAGATTTCCCTTGAACACCTGATATAAAGCAGTGGGTGTATCTGTAAAAGGATGCACCCACTTTTTTTGTTTATAGAAATACAAATTTCAGAATGGCCAGCAGGGCAATGGCATATGACATCAGGCCCAGGTCTTTCCATTTACCGCATCCAAGTGCGATGGCTACATAGGCCAGAAATCCCAGCAGGATGCCGTTGGCTATGGAACTGGTGAAGGGCATCATAATGAGGCAGATAAAGCAGGGTATGGCCATGCGGTAATCGGTGAAGTCTATGCGGCTGATACCGCCTGTCATCATCAGTCCTACCAGTACCAGTACTGGTGCGGTGGCCTGCGGAGGAATCATCATAAACAGCGGGCTGAAAAAGAGCGCCAGGGCAAAGCAGATCACGGCTGTGAAGGAGGTCAGTCCGCTCCGGCCGCCTGCGCTGATACCCGATGCGCTTTCTACAAAGGTGGTTACGGTAGAACTGCCTAATACTGAACCCACGGTGGTGCCCAGGGCATCGGCCATGAAGGCTTTGTTCATATTCTGCACACGGCCTTGTGCATCTACCATTCCGGCACGGCGACTCACTCCGATAACGGTGCCGATGGTGTCGAACATATCGGTAAAGAGTAGGGTAGTGACGCAGATGGCCATGTCTACACTCAGTATTTGGCTCCACTCAAACTGCAGGAAGATAGGGCTCAGAGAAGGAGGCAGGCTCACTAGGCCATGGAAGGAGGTTATCCCCATCATCACACCGATGAGACCGGTGAGGAGGATGCCCAGCAGAAAGGCTCCGCTCACTTTTTTCACCAAAAGAATGGAGGTGAGGATGAGGCCGATGAGTGTCAGGAGTACTTCCGGACTGTTGAGGTTGCCCAGCGTGACGAGGGTGGCGGGATTATCCACAATGAGTCCTCCGCTTTTGAGTCCCAGAAAAGCCAGGAACAGTCCGATGCCGGCCGATATGGCGTGATGCATGACAGAGGGAACGGTATCTACCAGCTTCTGCCGCAAGCCGGTCAGGGTAAACAGGATGAACAATAAGCCTTCGAGAAATACGGCTGTCAGGGCGAATTGCCAGGAATAGCCCATGAGTAGCACAATGGTGTAGGCAAAAAAGGCATTCAGTCCCATGCCGGGTGCCAGGACAAAGGGCAGTTTGGCATAAATGGACATGATAAGGGTAGCTACCATGGCTGAGAGAGCGGTAGAAGTAAAGAGGGCACCGCTGTCCATACCGGTTTCCGACAGGATCGCTGGATTGACAGCCAGGATATAGGCCATGGTAAAGAAGGTCGTGATGCCTCCGATAATTTCTTTTCTGATGCTCATCACCTGAGGGTCGAAGCCGAACACGCGATGGAGCAGTTTGTGGGTTGATTGTTTCATAAATAGAACCGATTTGTTGTTTTGGCCGCAAAATTAGTCATTTTTAGGATGCAGAACATTCCTGCACTCAGACATTTTATTGGTTTGGTCCTAAAAAAACAGGCATCCGGTGCGAGACGGCCGGATGCCTGTTTTAAGGTTGTTTGATGAGATGAACTGCTTATTTCCGATAGTTTTCCAGCTGTTCGGCCTGGAACTTGCGGATGAAGTTGAAATGCTTTTCAATTTCGCTTTCAGCGTAGTTCACATATACCTGAGCAGATTTGCTGAACATCTCCGGAGCACGGGTAGCGTCCTGGATGATGAGGTGCGACATCACGCACACGGCAGCCATTTCGTACAGACGGCGGGCCACAAAGTCGAGCAACTCCTGGTTTTGTGCATCTTTGGTGGCGTTGGTCACGGCCTCGAACTTACGGGTCATATCCTTGACGCGCTCCATCAGCGGCTGCATGGCTTCGCTGCAAGGCACCAGCTCATAATCGTGCAGGGTAGCTGCATAAGAACCGTTGGTTACATAGCGGATGGCAGCTACAGTCTGCAACTGCGTAGTGCCTTCATAAATAGATGTGATGCGGGCATCGCGGTAGATGCGCTGGCAGGCATATTCCAGCATAAAACCTGAACCGCCGTGAATCTGGATGCTGTCGTAGGCATTCTGGTTGGCATATTCCGAGTTCATACCCTTGGCCAGCGGTGTGAATGAGTCGGCCAGTTTGGCATACATCTTCTGTTCCTTGCGTTCTTCGGGAGTGAGCTTGCGTTCGCGGGCAATGTCGTCCAGTGCCTTGTAGATGTCTACGTAGCGGGCTGTCTGATACAGCAGCGCACGGCCGGCATCGAGCTTGGCCTTCATGATGGCCAGCATATCGTACACAGCCGGGAATTCGATGATAGCCTTGCCGAACTGCTTGCGGTCTTTGGCATAAGCCAATCCTTCGTTGTAGGCAGCTTGAGATAAACCTACCGACTGGGCAGCGATGCCGAGGCGGGCACCGTTCATCAGCGCCATGACGTATTTAATCAAGCCGAGCTTGCGTTCGCCGCAGAGTTCGCACTTGGCATTCTTATACACCAGTTCGCACGTAGGAGAACCGTGGATACCCAGCTTGTTTTCGATGCGGCGCACGTTCACCCCGCCGTCGCGCTTGTCGTAGATGAACATAGACAAGCCGCGTCCGTCCTTGGTACCCTCTTCCGAGCGGGCCAATACCAGGTGCAGGTCGGCATCCCCGTTGGTGATGAAACGCTTCACCCCGTTCAGCCGCCAGCAGTTGTTGGCTTCATCAAAGGTAGCTTTCAGCATCACGCTCTGCAGGTCGGAGCCGGCATCGGGTTCGGTCAAGTCCATGGACATGGTTTCGCCGGCGCAGATACGCGGAATGAAGCGGCTGTGCTGGTCTTCGTTGCCAAATTCATACAAAGTCTCGATACAGTCTTGCAGCGACCAGATGTTGCCGAATCCGGCATCGGCAGCCGCTACGATCTCGGCACACATGGTGTAGGGCGTGATGGGGAAGTTCAGTCCACCGAAGCGGCGCGGCATGGTCATCCCGTTGAGACCGGCTTTCACCATAGCGTCGAGGTTCTGTTTGGTGCCGCTGGCATACTCCACGCGGCCATTGGCGCAGTGCGGGCCTTCTTCATCCACCCCTTCGGCATTGGGGGCAATGATTTCGCCGGTAATCTCACCGGTGATTTCCAGCACCTTATCGTACGAGTCCATGGCATCCGCATAGTCTTGCGGCGCATAGTCGAATTCATCTTTATCTCTGTATCCGCGCTCCTTCAGTTCGCAGATACGTTCCATCAGCGGATTGTTCAAGTGATACTTGAGTTCCGGTATTTCTGTATAAAAGTTTGACATAGCTTCTTTTGTTTATTATTAGGTTATTGGGAGTTAAGGGGAGTTATAGGGAGTTAGGGGGAGTTATTGGGGGAGTTAAGCCAATACTTTTTCTTGCGGATGTGTATGACTGGCAATACCATGAGCATACGCATTCAGTAATCTGCTGACTTCTTCAATATTTCGGGAAAGTTGTTCAGCAATATCTTCCGGAATATAGCACAAATCTTTGGAGAGAACGATGTAATACCTGCATTCCTCTAAACTACCCTGTGCAATATTCATAAAACGAAGTTTTTCAGCCGAGCTTAATCTTTTATATCCTTCTGCAATGTTGGCAGGGATTGAAACAGCAGCTCTCTGAAACTGAGAGCACAAGCCAAATCGCTCAGCATTAGGAAAACGTCGGGTAATCTTATACACATAAAGAACAAAAGCGTGCGCCTTTTGCCACACAATCAATTCTTGAAAACTATGTGTACCCCTCATTGCCATATTCCTTAACTCCTCTAACTCCTTTTCTAACTCCTTTAACTCCTTTTCTAACTCCTTCCTTAACTCCTCCCTTACTTACTGTGTGATTTATAGTATTTAATCATCTTCGGAATGACTTCTTCCACCGTACCGTTGATGACATAATCGGCAATGGCATTGATGGGAGCATTCTCATCGTTGTTGATGGAGATGATGATACCGCTTTCCTGCATACCGGCGATGTGCTGAATCTGTCCGGAGATACCGCAGGCAATGTAGAGTTTAGGACGTACCGTTACGCCAGTCTGTCCAATCTGACGGTCGTGGTCGGCAAAGCCGGCATCTACGGCCGCACGGCTGGCACCCACCTCGGCGTGGAGCTCCTTGGCCAGGTCGAACAGCATGTCGAATCCTTCCTTGCTGCCCATGCCATAACCGCCGGCTATCACGATGGGAGCCCCCTTCAGGTTATGTTTGGCCTTTTCCACGTGGCGGTCGATCACCTTCACCACATAATCCGTTTCGGGTACATATTTCGCTACGTCGTGATGTACCACTTCTCCCTGGTAAGCAGCATCATAAATTTCCTTCTTCATCACCCCTTCGCGCACGGTGGCCATCTGCGGACGGTGTTCCGGGTTGACGATGGTGGCCACGATGTTGCCGCCGAAAGCCGGGCGAATCTGATACAAGAGGTTTTCATACGTCTTGCCCTCCTTCTTGTCTTCATGGCTTCCGATTTCCAGTGCCGTACAGTCGGCTGTCAGACCGCTGGTGAGGGCAGACGATACGCGCGGGCCCAAGTCGCGACCGATGACGGTGGCACCCATGAGGCAGATTTGCGGCTGCTCCTCCTTGAATAAGTGGATGAGGATAGAAGAGTGGGGCAGCGAAGTGTACGGGAAGAGTCCCGGTGCATCGAAGATATGCAGTTTGTCCACCCCATACGGAAGCACTTCCTTTTCAATGCCCTCCAGGTGGGTACCTGCGGCAATGGCTTCCAGTTGGCAGCCCAGTTGGTTGGCCAGTTTGCGGCCTTTGGTAAGGAGTTCCAGGCTCACGTCAGCGATGCTGGTGCCTTCGATCTCCAGGTATACAAATACGTTGTTCATGTTTTTCTTTTTTTAGTGCCGAGGCTTATCCGATGGTGTGGTTAGCCAGCAGTTCTACAATGAGGTCTTCTACATCCTGGTCGCTTCCGGTCAGCGTCTTGCTTTCCTTGGCCTGGAAAGAAATGTTCTGGATGGTTTTCACTTTGGTAGGCGAGCCGCTCAGACCACATTGGGCCAGGTCGCCGTGTACGTCGGCTACGCTCCATTCCGTGATGTTGAGATACGGATGCTTCTCGTAGAGGTCGGCATAAGGCAGTTCGGCACACTCTTTCGTAAGGGCTGCTTTCTCTTGCGCACCGAGAGCCCGTTTGTATTTCTGCACCAGCTTGGCATTGCGCGGGCGGCAGGGAGCTGCGCTGCCGTTTACGGTAATCACGATGGGCAGCGGGCCTTCCACCGTTTCCACACCGCCGTCGATGTGACGCTTCACGGTGATGCGTCGGGCTTCCTGGTCTACGTTCAGTATTTCTTCGGCATAAGTAATCTGTGTCAGTCCCAGCTTTTCCGCCACCTGCGGGCCTACCTGAGCCGTGTCGCCGTCGATGGCTTGGCGTCCGCCCACAATCACGTCATATTCACCGATTTTACGGATGGCTGTGGCCAGGGCATAGGAAGTGGCCAGGGTATCGGCACCGGCAAAGGCACGATCGGTCAGCAGGTAGCCGTTGTCGGCCCCGCGGAACAAGCCTTCGCGGATGATTTCGGCAGCGCGGCCCGGACCCATGGTGAGGATGGTTACGGTGGAGCCCGGATGAGCATCTTTCAAGCGGAGTGCCTGTTCCAATGCATTCAGGTCTTCCGGATTGAAGATGGCAGGGAGTGCCGCACGGTTGATGGTGCCGTCGGCTTTCATGGCATCTTTCCCAACGTTTCGTGTGTCGGGAACTTGTTTCGCCAATACAACAATTTTCAAACTCATGTTATTAGCTATTAGTATTAGTATTCTATCTTATCAGTGCCGGGGCGAATAGGAGTAGTGAGGGGAAGCCTTGCTACTGAAATTGTTCCGGTTAACTTGATTCTCAGCGTGCAAATTTACGCAAAGAGTTGGTTTTGGCAAGTATTCTGCCCAAAAAATGCACAGAAGGCGGGGAAATGAGCAGGAATGACTTTGGCATACGATAGCTTTTTTTATGCTATAGGATGTCATCTCCTTGCGCTTATAAAGCGTCTTAACAGGAAGGTCAAGAAATAAGGGAAGGTATAGAATTTACCGTTAAACCCTATATTCTTATAGCCTAGCTTGATACCATACTTTATGTCTTTATATTTATTCTCTTTCAACAAGTTGTTTAAAGAAGCAGTTGCTCCGTCAGTAGCCTTTACTTCTACGGGAATCAATGAATCGGCATCCCTTACAAAAAAATCCATCTCCAACGAAGGTTTGTCACTTCTGTAATAGAACAGGTCGTACCCTTGTTTTACCAGCATATCTCCTACTATATTTTCATAAATGGCTCCTTTGTAAGTGCCGAGATTTTTGTTGCCCCGCAAATCTTCTTGGGCTTCCCTGTCAAGCGAACCGATTAGAAGCCCTGTATCTTTAAAATATAGTTTATAGAGTGATGGGTCATAGTTTCCACTTAGGGGCAGTTCCGGATAATTCAGGCAATAGCATACGTTTACCACTCCGGCATCATGCAACCATTCCGTACAACCGATGTACTCTCTGTTTCTGGCATTCTTGGCAATTTTGGTTATCTGAAATCTCTTGTTCTCTTTTGCCAAGAACGTTGAGATATGCTGATATACAGCTTTTACCTTACCCTTATCAAGCCCCTCTACATATTTTGTAATATCTTCCTCATAATCTCTCAACAGTTGTTTTTGTATATCCAGTATTCCACTAAAATTGTTGTTTTCTATATAAGTACGTACCACATCTGGCATTCCACCAATGATGGCATAATCGCGAAACAGCTCAAACAAAGTTGCTGATTGAAGTTCGGTAAATGGTTCCAGACGAATCATGTGCATAAAAAGCTCCTCTATAAAATCTTCCTGATACCCTTTAGCCCAGAGAAATTCTTCGAAATCCAGTGAATGCATCTCATAATCTTCCTTGTATCCTACACTGTTTGATTCGATTTCCCGGTAGTGAATCCCCATTAAAGAACCCGAACAGATGACATCAAACCGTCCATCCAATTTAAAAAACTTCAAGGAAGTAGCACAATCCGGACAAGCCTGCAATTCGTCGAAAAAGAAAAGTGTTTCCCCAGGTATAAACTTATACGACGGATTTAACAGGGATATATTCTTTAGAATTGTATCAACTTCATAGCCGTCATTGAAAATTTCGCGGTACTTCTTCTGTTCGATAAAATTGATTTCTATCAGATTTTTATAATACTGACTTGCAAAATGTTCCACTGATTTTGTTTTACCTACCTGACGAGCCCCTTTTATTATAAGTGGCTTCCTGTTCGGATGCTGTTTCCAAGCCAAGAGAAAATCTTCTATCTTTCTTTTTAAAAATACTTCCATATCATAATGTGTTAATAAACAGATACAAAGATACTATTTTTCACATAATCCGGCTGTAAAAACCTTTATTTTTCACATAATCCGGCTGTAAAAACCTGTGTTTTTCACATAATCCTGTTCGCTTTAGCCCGTTGATGAAATACATTGCATGGGCATTTACCGGCACAGCCGAACGCATAGCCTGCATCACAGGATTTTCATAAGTAAAAAAATGTTCTTGCGTGTGGCTCGTTTTACTGATGCCCAGCACTGATGAATGAATTGTTATATCTATACTAAAGGGAAACCTTCCGGAGATGAATGGTTCAAAGAGGGTCATAGTAATAAAAAAAGCATACTGAAACATTCAGTATGCTTTTTTTTATTAACCGAAGTATCTTGTACATTACTTGATGCCCAGTTTCTTGGCGATAGCCTTTGGCAGTGCATCCTTGTGAACCACGATGTTCATGGTTTTGTAGCGAACGAATGCCTTGGAAGCATACCACAGACCTTTGTATTTGCCTGCTTCGCCCCATGAGTTCTTCACCATATAGTATTCATTACCTTCCTGGTCTTTGGCGATACCGTAAATCTGCATACCGTGGTCGTCGGTCGTTTCCCAGTTGTCGTAAGCCAGTTGGCGTTCTTCCTGTGTACACCATTTCTGCGGTTGAGGCTTGCTGTTCAGCTTCTTTTCTTCCGGTTTCATCTTCAGCCAGTGAGCCATATCAGAACCGCTCAGTTCCTGTGCCTTGTCGGCATCGGGCATCACGGCTACACCGTCGCGGGTAAAGCCGCTTTCGCTCACGTCGCTACCCCAGGCAATGGTATAGCCTTTGTTGATGGCATTATCAAACACTTCCATCAGTTCGTCGATGGGCAGGTTATAAGACTGAGCCCAACGCCAGTTGTCCTGAATCTCCAGTACGAACTGAGAGTAGAACGGGTGGTGTGTGTAAGAAGTCAGTGATACATAATCGTCGGCGTTCAGACCGGTAGATTCGTAGAATGACTTCGGAGTGTATTCCTTACCCTGGTAAGTGAACTTTTCAGGACGTTCGCCCAGATAGATGTCGTGGATAGAGGCAATGGCCTTCTTCCAAAGGGGAACCTTGTTGGCATCGGTCTGCAGGCTGCGGTGACGGCCTTTGGCAATGGCAGCCACTACGGCATCGGATACGGCAGAAAGTTCGGTGTGATTACTCAGCGAGTCGCCGTACATCACGCCCGGACGCATGGCTTCTTCGGGTACCAGACCAAAGGTCTTCATACCATAGATAACATCGTAGAACGAGCCACCCTGTGAGAAGGATACGTCGCCGTGAGTGCGCACAGCCTTGTCGGCACGGTCCAGATAGGTATTGTGTACAAGGTACATTTCAGACAAATCGTACTCGCCCTTGCCCATGCGGAGCAATTCTGATTCGATGAAACCCAGACCTGAATAGCACCAGCATGTACCGGCACGGTTCTGATTCTTGATGGAAGTGATGGGATTCTCTTTTACTACGGTGAATACGAAACCCTCTTCCTTGTCTTTCGGAGCATCTTGCGCTACGGCATTCAAGCTCAGTGCGCCCAATGCGGCAATTACAATTGATTTCTTCATAATCGTTAAATTGATATTAAATAATTGTTATTGGCGCAAATATAGTAAATCTCATTCAATAATTGCTAAACAAAGGTTATCTTTGCTGTGTTATTTATGTTTTTTGTGTAATTTATGGAACAGAAACGGGTTAAAATCGATGCTTTCACGGGATTGGTACTGGAAGGTGGGGGTATGCGAGGCGTGTTTACCAGCGGTGTGCTGGATAATTTCATGGATCGGGGCATCCGGTTCCCTTATGTAATCGGTGTGAGTGCCGGGGCCTGCAACGGACTTTCGTATATGTCCGGGCAGCGGGGGCGGGCGAAGTACAGCAACATCGACCTGCTGGATAAGTATCACTACATAGGGCTTCGGCCGCTCTTTACGCAGCGCAATCTGCTGGACTTTAACCTGCTGTTTCATGAATTTCCCGAACATATATTGCCGTATGACTACGAGGCTTATTTCCGTTCGCCCGAACGCTATGTGATGGTGACTACCAACTGCCTGACGGGTGAGGCCAATTACCTGGAAGAAAAGGCCGACCCCGGAAGGGTAATCGACATAGTGAAGGCTTCGAGCAGTCTGCCGTTTGCCTGCCCCATCGTACAGGTGGACGGCATTCCGATGCTGGATGGCGGTATCGTGGATTCCATTCCCTTGATGCATGCGCGCAGCGAGGGATGCAGGCATAATGTGGTGGTGCTGACGCGTAACAAGGGGTACCGGAAGGAGGTGAAGGGTACGCGGGTGCCGCCTTTCCTGTACCGCAAGTATCCCCGGCTGAGGGAGGCTATCAACCGGCGCAGCGTGGTGTACAACGAACAGTTACGGCAGGTGGAAGCTTTGGAAGAGGCCGGCGAGGTGACGGTAATCCGTCCGCAGCGTCCGGTGGTGGTGGACCGCATAGAAAGGGATATCCGGAAGCTTACCGACCTTTACGAGGAAGGGTATCAGTGTGCGGCTGCCCTGCAGTTTGACTGACAGAGAAATCGAGGTAGGGCGCTATGCGTTGCAGGTCTTTGGGGGTGAATTCTTCCAGCAGTACAAAGGGTTTGAGGTGATGGATGGGCCCCGTTTTCCGGCGGTGTTCCACCAAGGCGCGTGCCTGATAGAAGCTGATGTAGGGATGTCTGCTGAGTCTTTCTACCGAAGCGCGGTTCACCGGGATGCGGCGCACCAGGGTGGTGTCTATGCGAAACCAGGGTATCAGCAGTTGGTAGCGCAGCTGTATTTCTTCCAGTTGCTCGATGCGGTAGAATCCGCCCAATTGCTGCCGGTAGTGGGTTATCTGGCGGGCAATGCCGCTGCCGATGCCCGGTATCTTCTGCAATTCGGTGGTATCGGCACTGTTCAGCTCGATCACGGTGCCCGCGG
The DNA here is from genome assembly GCA_937890825.1 of uncultured Bacteroides sp. Taxonomy (GTDB): domain Bacteria; phylum Bacteroidota; class Bacteroidia; order Bacteroidales; family Bacteroidaceae; genus Bacteroides. The sequence continues at coordinate 12,917 of CALADS010000014.1, forward strand.
GGTATTTCTCCGGAAAGACCCGTGACAGGCTGTCGGCCGTCTGTACCAGCAGCGACGGACGGGCTGCGGGCTGGGCTGTGGGCTGGGCTGTGGGCTGGGGGAGTATCTGTATATACGGTGAGAGCGTGGCATACTGTTCGTCGGTTAGCCCGTAGATTTTTCTGAATTCCTCTTTCTGGCGGAATCGTCCTCCTTTCTCGCGATATTTCAGGATGTTGTGAGCCATCCAGCCCGGCAGACCCAGCCGGCGGAAGGTCAGCGAGTCGGCCCGGTTGGGGTCGAACGGAAACAGCGTTCCTGCTTCGCGGGAGGCGGTGGTATCGGCAGCATGCCCCGTCGCAGCCGGCCGGGAACGGCGGACCGCAGGAGAACGCTGTATCGAAGAAAGAAAGGCGGTAGCTTCTTGAGCAGCGGAACGGTGCTGCCCTTCGCACTCTTCTTCGCCGCAGCACAGGGAAGCCAGGTGCCGGTAGCCGGCCGGGAACAGCCAGACGGCGGAAATAACTACAACCAGCGTAAGGATGCCTTGCTGCTGCCTGCGGGAATAATAGAGAAAGTGACGGAAAAAATGTTTCATGACTCGCTGGATTGAACTTAGAACCTGCTTCCAATTTTAAACAGCTTCTTACTCTCGGACAAAGGAACGGATTATTTCTGAGAAAGCCATGCCCGTACGACATAAAAAAAGGGTGCATCGCAGCTCTGCGCTGCGACACACCCTCTCACTCTATACATCGGCAGGATACCGACGTCAGTTTCTAAACACCAGGCCGTCGTGCTGTCCGTTGGTATCTACCGTAATCGGATGGTTGCGGTCTACCTCCTGTGCCAGCAACTTCTTCGACAAGTCGTTCAGCAGGTAATGCTGGATGGCACGTTTCACCGGACGGGCACCAAACTCAGGGTCGTATCCGGCAGAGGCCAAGAACTGCACCGCTTCGTCGGTCAGCGACAACGTTACGCCATTGTTCTGCAACATCTGCTGTACACTCTTGATCTGCAGGCGTACAATCTGCTTGATTTCCTGTTCGTTGAGCGGCAAGAACATGATGGTCTCGTCGATACGGTTCAGAAATTCCGGACGAATACTCTTCTTCAGCATATTCATCACCTCGCGTTTGGTTTCCTCTACCACCTGGTCTTTGTTGGCCTGGTTCAGCTTCTCCATCTGACTCTGGATATAGCCGCTGCCCATGTTCGACGTCATGATGATGAGGGTATTCTTGAAGTTGACCGTACGCCCCTTGTTGTCGGTGAGTCGTCCGTCATCGAGCACCTGCAGCAAGATGTTGAATACATCCGGATGCGCCTTCTCGATCTCATCGAACAACACCACGGAGTAGGGCTTTCTGCGCACAGCCTCCGTAAGCTGTCCGCCTTCGTCGTAGCCCACGTATCCCGGAGGCGCTCCTACCAGCCTAGACACACTGTGCTTCTCCTGGTATTCGCTCATATCGATACGCGTCATCATGGTCTCGTCGTCGAAGAGGAATTCAGCCAAGGCCTTGGCCAGCTCGGTCTTACCAACACCCGTGGTACCCAGGAAGAGGAACGAACCAATGGGTCGTCTGGGGTCTTGCAGTCCGGCACGGCTTCTGCGCACCGCATCGCTGACAGCCTTGATAGCCTCTTCTTGTCCGATAACCCGCTTGTGCAGCTCATCTTCTAGATGGAGCAGTTTGTCCTTTTCGCTCTGCAGCATCTTGCTCACCGGAATACCGGTCCAGCGCGATACCACATCGGCGATGTCTTCGGCATCCACTTCCTCCTTGATCAAGGCACTGTCGCCCTGCAAGGCATGCAACTTCTGCTGCGTCTCTTCTATCTCGCGGTTCAGCGCCTGCAACTTGCCGTAGCGTATTTCCGCTACCCGTCCGTAGTCGCCTTCGCGCTCCGCCTTCTCCGCCTCAAACTTCAGGTTCTCTATCTCTACCTTATGCTGCTGAATCTGGTTCACCAGCGTCTTCTCGCTCTGCCATTTCGCCTTGTACGAGTTCTCCTGCTCCTTCAGCTCAGCCAGCTCTTTGCCGATGTGCTCCAGCTTGGCCGTATCGTTTTCGCGCTTGATGGCTTCGCGCTCAATCTCCAGCTGCTTGATTTTTCGTGAAATCTCGTCCAGTTCTTCGGGTACGGAATCCACCTCCATACGCAGTTTGGCAGCCGCTTCATCCATCAGGTCGATGGCCTTGTCGGGCAAGAAACGCTCCGTGATGTAACGGTTACTCAGTTCCACAGCGGCAATGATGGCATCATCCTTGATACGCACGTGGTGATGATTCTCGTAACGCTCCTTCAGTCCACGCAAGATGGAAATGGTGCTCAGCGTGTCCGGTTCGTTTACCATGACAATCTGAAAACGACGTTCCAGCGCCTTGTCTTTTTCGAAATACTTCTGATACTCATCCAGCGTAGTGGCTCCGATGCTCCGCAACTCGCCCCGTGCCAGGGCAGGCTTCAGAATATTGGCCGCATCCATGGCCCCTTCGCCCTTGCCCGCACCTACCAGGGTGTGGATTTCATCGATGAACAAGATAATATCGCCTTCGCTTTTCTTGACTTCATTGATGACAGCTTTGAGTCGCTCTTCGAACTCACCCTTGTACTTGGCACCGGCTACCAGCGCACCCATATCCAGCGAGTACACCTGCTTGTTCTTCAGATTCTCGGGCACATCCCCTCTGAGAATACGATGAGCCAATCCCTCTACAATGGCCGTCTTACCTGTACCCGGTTCGCCAATCAGAATCGGATTATTCTTGGTACGCCGGCTCAGAATCTGCAGCACCCGGCGGATTTCCTCGTCACGGCCAATCACCGGATCCAGCTTGCCGTTACGGGCCGCTTCATTCAGATTGATGGCATATTTCTGCAGCGACTGATACGTGTCTTCGCTGGAGGGAGAAGTAACCTTCTCGCCCTTGCGCAGTTCGGCGATGGCTTCCCGTAGCTCCTTTTCGGTCATGCCCGCATCTTTCAGGATGCTGGCTGCCGTACTCTTCACCGTGAGCAAGGCCAGCAGTATGGGTTCCAATGAAACGAATTCATCGCCCATCTCCTTGGAATACTGCGTAGCTTTCAGAAGCACTTCGTTGGCCTCACGGCTGAGGTAGGGCTCTGCACCCGATACCCGCGGAAGTGATTCAATCTGACGGTCGAGCACGCTGGCAATCTGCTGTGCATTCATGCCCAACTTCTGGAAGATGAAATGGGTAACATTTTCACCTACCTTCATCAGGCTGAGCAGCAAGTGTACCGGCTCAATGGCTTGCTGTCCGCGGCTTTGCACCACATTGACAGCCTGTTGCACCGTTTCTTGTGCTTTGATGGTAAAATTGTTGAAATTCATATCTGTTCTCCTTTCTTTTAGTTTCTGCTTTGTGAACGACTATCCCGGCGCAAAAGATTTGCCAAATGCCGTTTTCTGTCATTTCTTCAGTATTTTTTAGAAAGCGCACTGACTATTTGTCGGCATTTAAGAAAAAACGTCTGGCTGGAGGAATTGTGTTCTTTGGATGAAGATATTTCAAATATCCTTGTTATCTTTGACCTCTCATATTAAAAACGTATATAAAAAGATGATGCACACTGATATCAAATTTTCGAAGAATGTTCTGCTGATGGACGTATCTCTGCTGAGTAATGAAGTGGCCCGCGTGCGCCGTACCTTATCGAAAGAATTGAAGCGGGAGCTTCCGCTGATCGACTTGCTGAAATGGCTGGTGTGTCTGGCACTGGATGGCGACGTGCTCCGTGTGGGGGGCGATGTGCAGGTAATCTTGGTGCACCGCCATCCTGACGAACAACTGCCGGAGGTGGCTCAGCCGGATTTCCTGAAACGTGACGGAATGGCGTTCTACGTGCCTTCTGTAGGCGAATTTTCCATTTCCTGTGTGCATCCTGCCGGATTTACCGAACCGCATAGCCTGTATTTCGACCTGATGCAACTGTTGCTGGATGCTGCCGATGTGGCCAATCTGATGCTGGTTTATTCGGAAGAAGACTACCAGGCATCGGTGCGGGAGGAACTGGATAAACTGGTGAAGGAGAAAGGGGCAGCGGCAGCCGAGAAAGCCTGCCTGTACCGGATTCTTTCTGCTCCGGCTGAGGTGAGCTGTCGTCAGAAAGATATGGTGCCCTCGCTGGCGCACGTGTTTGAAATTAAGCCGGAAGAAATAGGCTGATGAGGAACTGACTAATCTGTGTGGTGCGTATGAGTGATTTTCGTTTAAAGGTATTTCAGTCGGTGGCCAAGAATCTGAGCTTTACCAAGGCTTCTCAAGAGCTGTTTGTCAGTCAACCGGCCATCTCCAAGCACGTGCAAGAGCTGGAAGCAGCCTACAAGACCCACCTCTTCGACCGCCGCGGCGGGCGCATCTCGCTGACCAAGGCGGGTGAGCTGTTGCTGGCGCATTCGGAACGGATATTGGATGCTTACAAGCGGTTGGATTACGAAATGCATCTGTTGCATAATGAATACCAGGGAGAGTTGCGGCTGGGGGCCAGCACCACCATTGCACAGTATGTGATTCCTCCCTTCCTGGGCAGTTTCATCGATAAGTTTCCGCAGGTGAAACTGACCCTGCTGAACGGCAATACCCGTGAGGTGGAAACGGCCTTGCAGGAGCACCGCATCGACTTGGGACTGGTAGAGGGCATCTACCGGCAGCCCAACCTGCATTATGACACGTTTCTGAAAGATGAACTGGTGGCCGTGGTGCATGTGCACAGCCATCTGTCGATGAGCCTGCCCGATGAGATAACGGTAGAAGAACTGATGCGTGTGCCTTTGGTGCTGCGAGAACGGGGCTCGGGTACGCTGGACGTGATAGAACGTGCGCTTCAAGAGCAAGGAGTGCGTCTGTCTGCCCTGAATATCCGCATGTACCTGGGCAGTACGGAAAGCATCAAGCTCTTCCTGGAAAATGCCGAATGCATGGGTATCGTATCGGTACGCTCTATTTCGAAAGAACTGGCAGCCGGGATGTTCAGGGTGATAGAAATCAAAGGACTGTCCATGTATCGCGACTTGTGCTTTGTGGGTTTGCAAGGGCAGGAGGGAGGACTCCCCCTGGCCTTTATGCAATTTGTGAACCGGTTGCCGTTACTTGGTAAACTGTAATGTCATTTTTTCTCCGTCGTAGATTTCGCGGAAACCGATTTTCTGTTCTGCCAGAAACTCTTTCAAGTCTTGAAAGGCAGCCTGGTTATCCAGAATGATTTCCAAGGTTTCGCCTTGGGAAGCTTCGCACCAGGCTGTAATGGCAGGTATCAGCGGACTATAAAGCGAGAGTCCGCAGGTATTGACTGTTTTCATTCTTCTGAGGTTTTAGTTTCTTCTGTCTCGTCGGTATCCGGTTGTTCCTGCATCCATTGCAGATAAAGTGCGACGAGCTGCTGCAATCCGAATGCTTTCATATTGTTGTGATAAATCACATCGATGCAGAGATCCAATAAATCCTTGCTGTCTTCTACCTGAGCAGCTATCAACGACCGGATGTTCAGTTTTAATTTGTCGAGTACGCTTTCGTCCACGATGCCGTTGCTATCAATGAGGTGGCAGAACAGTCCGTATTTCTTGATGGTGGCCAAATGCTCGGATGAAACCTCCAGGCTTCTGGTGCCGGTGGGGTTGGCTTGTAGGGTGTAATTCATATGTGTAGTGATTAATGGTGAGTAATGAATAAAAAAGCAGCTCAAGCCTGGCACGGGGCCAGACTTGAGCGCTGAATTGTCTTTCTGTTTACAAAGGAATGTATTCTACGAACGCTTCCATCGCTTCGTACGATGCCAGTCCGAGGCTGTCGTACAAGGCAGCTGTACCGCGGTTACGGTCTTCACTGCGCTGCCAGAACAGACGTTCGTCGTTGCCCAAGAAGGGTGCACTCTCCATCTGGCTCTGGTGCTTCAGGATAGAGTTACGTTTGGCACGCAATTCTTCCGGACTGATAGGGACAGCCATTTCGATGTTTTCGATTTCCCATTCAGCCCAGGCACCGCGATACATCCAGATGCGGCAATCCTTCAACCATTCTGCCCCTTCTTCCTTTTCCAGGTCGATGGCGGCAAATACAGCATCCGTACATACACGGTGTGTGCCGTGCGGGTCGGCCAGGTCGCCTGCCACGAATATCTGGTGCGGTTTTACCTCGCGCAACAATTGCCGTACGATTTCCACATCGGCCTCGCTGATGGGGTTCTTCTGAATCTTACCGGTTTCATAGAACGGCAAATCCAGGAAGTGGCAATGGTCGAGCGGAATGTTATTGTACGTACAGGCAGTACGCGCTTCACCCCGGCGAATCAGGCCCTTGATGGTCAGTATGTCGCGAGAATCCATGTCGCCGTCTTTCTTTTCGCGCAGGAACTGGCGGATTTCGGCATACTTCTCATTGATTACCTGGTCGGCGCTATCGTTGAACAGCTGATTAAAGCCGTTGATGAAGTGCAGGAAGCGGATTACTTCCTCATCACCCACGGCAATATTGCCCGACGTTTCGTAAGCCACGTGCACATCATGCTTCTGTTCTACCAGCCGGCGGATAGTACCTCCCATGGAGATGACGTCATCATCGGGATGCGGCGAGAATACTACCACTCGCTTGGGGTACGGATTGGCCCGTTCCGGACGATAGGTATCATCAGCGTTCGGTTTGCCACCCGGCCATCCGGTAATGGTGTGCTGCAGGTCGTTGAAGATTTTGATATTCACATTATAGGCAGAGCCATACAAAGCCAGCAGTTCGCTGAGTCCGTTTTCATTATAATCTTTGTTGGTCAGCTTTAAGATGGGTTTTCCGGTAAGCTGACACAGCCATACGATGGCACTGCGAATCAGTTTGTCATTCCATTCGCAAGAAGTAACCAGCCACGGGCGCTGGATGCGGGTAAGATTGGCAGCAGCCGAGAGGTCGATTACGATGTGCGCATTGTTGTGCGTTTGCAGGAACGATGCCGGAATCGTGTCTGTGATGCTTCCTTCTACACATTCCTTAATCATCTGAGCCTTTTCTTCTCCCCATGCCATGAGATACACCTTCTTGGCAGCCAGGATGGTAGCCACTCCCATGGTGATGGAGCTTACCGGTGTATTGTCGATAGCGCCAAACATTTTGGCAGCTTCGTTGCGTGAGGCATTATCGAGCAGAATCAGTCGGGTAGTAGAGTTGATGCGCGAGCCGGGTTCATTGAATCCGATGTTTCCCACGCGGCCGATGCCCAGTACCGCGATGTCGATGCCTCCAAAGCTTTCGATGCGTTGCTCGTAGAGGCGGCAATATTCAAAGATGGTATCCTTGGCAATGCAGCCGCTTGGGCTGAAAATGTTCTGCGGGTCGATGTCGACATGGTTCAAGAACATTTCTTTCAGTGCATTGAAATTGCTGGTGATGGCATCTTCTGCCAGCGGATAATATTCGTAGAGATTGAATACGATGACATTTCTGAAACTCAGTCCTTCTTCGCGATGCATACGGATCAAGGCCGCATATACATTGCGAGGAGAATTGCCTCCCGCCAGTGCCAATACACAGAATCTGCCTGCTTTCTGCTTTTCGCGGATAATCTGTGCAATATCGAGTGCTATCTGGTTAGCCCCTTCTTCGGCCGACTCATAGATGTCGGTAGGAATCTTTTCCAGGCGAGTCAGCACGGAACGTTCGAACGCATTTTCCGGACGGTAATACCGTGTAGAAACCCTGTTGAGCGTGATTTGTGAACTAAGATTGGTTTTCATATAGGTAATTTTAAGTTATGAGTGTATCAAAATAAAGTGTTGGTTTCTGGAATCAACTGTCCCATAGCCCATACGGCGCGCACGTTCAAGTCGTTGTCCAGTACCAGGATGTCGGCATCCTTACCTTTCTGCAGCGAGCCTTTGCGATCGTATACGCCCATGATTCTGGCGGGAGTTTCCGAAGCCATGCGTACGGCATCTTCCAGAGGAATATCGGCCTTCTGCACCATGGTGCGTATCAGTCGGTCCATGGTGGCTACACTGCCTGCCAGTGCCGAGCGGTCGGCCAACTTGCACACGCCGTCTTCTATGATTACGCGCGGGTCGAAAGCCTCCTGACTGTCGCTGGCAGCGCAGGCCAGGGCATCGGTAATTAAGCAGGTACGTTCCACACCTTTTATCTTATAGATCAGTCGTAAAATGGTAGGAGGCACATGGATACCGTCGGCCACTACTTCTACCGTCATGTCGTCCATCAGGTAGCAACTTTCCACCGTGCCTTCGTATTTATACTCGCGGCGCTTGTGGAATCCCGGCATGGCATTATAGAAGTGCGTGGCGTGCGTGTAGCCAGCTTCATAAGCCGTGCGGATATCTTCGAATTCGGCCTGTGTATGCGCCACAGAAGCCAGAATACCCTTTCCGGTGATGTATTTACCGAACTGCATGGCACCCGGCAATTCCGGAGCGGCATCCCAGCGCTTGATACAATTCCAGCGTTCCACGATGGGGATGTATTCGTTCGGGTCGGGGTTCTTGATGTTTTCCGGCATCTGTCCGCCTGCCATGGCCATATTCAGGTAATGACCTTCCAGGTGCAGACCCAGAATAGGGCTGTCTTTCTCCTGCATGAGCTTGGTACACGTTTCGGCAGCTTGTTCTATCATGGGTACAGTAGACGATGACAGGGTAGGGAAGATACTGGTGGTACCGTGTTTCATATGCGTTCTTACGGCTTGGCGAAACGCATCTTCGGTACATTCCATAAAGTCGCGTCCACCGCCTCCGTGTACGTGGATTTCCACGCCTCCGGGCACCACATACATACCTTTTACGTCGATGAGGGTAGCGCCGATGACGGCTAAATCGCAGTTGGTTACTTCCAGAATCTTATTGTCCCGTATCAATACAGAACCATCCTTAAGCCATCCTTGGGGGGTAAGGATGCGGGCGTTGATTAATTGAGTCAACATAGGTCTTCTTGTTTTTTAGTTATTTAATAAATTGATGCCAGTCATTTCGTAGACTTGGTTTTTTCTAGTCACAAAAATAGGGACTTTTTATTGATATGCCATCTTTCCGCTTGGGTATTTTTGTTAAATTGAAAAAAAAACTGAAAATTCGCTCGCCGTGTTGTATAATTTGTTATGTTTGTAGAAGATGAGGAATATCCTCTTTTAACCTTTAAAATGAAATGCTTATGAAAAGTTGGAATTCTGAAGCGCTGCTCATAGCCCTGGGGCTGGTGATGCTGGGAGTGATGTTACGCAATGGTATCAATGATTTCAAGGACAAGGAACGGATAGTCAGTGTGAAGGGGCTGGCCGAGATAGAAGTGCCGGCCGACAAGGTAATCTGGCCGCTGGTGTTTAAGGAAATCGGCAACGATCCGTCGGTGCTGTATGCCAATCTCACCAAGAAGAATCAAGCGGTGGTGCAGTTTCTGCAGTCCAACGGTATTACGCCGGAGGAAATCAGCATCGCACCCTCGGAGATTATCGATCAGCAGGCCGAACGCTATGCCGGTAATGATGTGCGTTACCGCTACAATGCTACTTCGGTGATTACGGTGGTGTCGGCCGATGTGCCTAAGGTGCGCAGACTGATGTCTGAACAGTCGGAACTGCTGAAGCAGGGGATAGCCATTACCGGTGGCGATTACCGGTATAACGTGGTGTATGAATTTACCGGACTGAACGACGTGAAGCCTCGGATGATAGAAGAAGCTACGAAGAATGCCCGGGCAGCCGCCGAAAAGTTTGCCAAAGATTCGGACAGCAAACTGGGGAAGATACGCAATGCGTCGCAAGGGCAGTTCTCTATTTCGGATAGAGATGCCAATACGCCTTATGTGAAGAGTGTGCGGGTGGTGACTACTGTCAACTATTATTTAAATAACTGAGGGCTGCTTTAAAATCTAGAAAGTTGGTTGATCTTTATTTAGAAAGTATTACAATCAGCGCTGCCTGAGCTTGTCTCCGGTCTTTTGCTGCCAAATAGCTCTCAGCAAAAGCAGGAATACATTTTAATCAGCTTCGAAACAGTTTCTCAATGGACGAATATCTTTTTTACAACTGATTTATAACAGATTCTTTTATTTATGAAAAAAAACGCTGGTGTTATGTGGCTGTTTTCTGGGGGTAGCCATGGGATTTTTTATTGATTACCGCAACTGATGTGTTTTAAATAATATTATAAATATAACAAACTGAAAATCATATATTATGGATAATTTGAACCAGACAGATAGCATCGTTATATACCAAACGACAGATGGTGAAACCTGTATAGATGTTAAGTTTCAAGATGAAACCGTTTGGCTATCTCAAGCGCAAATGGCGGAGTTGTTTCAGAAGGACAGAACAGTCATCGGACGTCATATCAATAATATATTCAAGGAGGGAGAACTTGAAGAAAGCTTGGTGTGTGCAAAATTTGCACATACCAAGGATTATGGTCGTAGAGAAGGGTTTACCCAGCGTACAGAAACCACCCTTTATAATTTGGATGTAATCATTTCTGTGGGTTATCGCGTCAAATCAAAGCAAGGTACTCAATTCCGCATTTGGGCCAATAAGGTATTCCAATAGAGTCTGTTACCGTTCCGGCAAGTTGATGTTGTGCAAATGCTATGCAACTTTGCAAAAGAAGGGCGAAGAAGAATAGTGACTTTTTCATGTATTAAAAATATTGATATTGGCAAAGGTAAGCATAATTTATAAGAAAATTAGTCTACAAGCCCTATTTTGACTTTTATAGTGACTATTGGGTGTAGTGACTAAAACGAAAAACTCCGAAACGCTTGATAATGAAGCA
>CALADS010000015.1 GCA_937890825.1 uncultured Bacteroides sp.
TTCCCAAAAGGTCGTCACTTCCGGCATCGCATGCAATACGATAAGTCGGAAGTGGTGACCAACATCTGTGAGCTAACCGTATAAACCATTCGATGGCTCTACTTCCGCAAGCGTCAGCCTGCGTTCGGTAGAGCCATCGAGCAAGTCATCATTTGTAGATATGTTTTCCAACCTCATTGACACTGTGAGAAACAGCTGAGTGGAGCGAAGTGAAACCCTGATGCTTCTCTCTGTGGCAATGGACTGAATCTTCCATTTGTAACAAAAGCCTATCAGCCGGGCTTTGCTTGGTGTCACCGACACGGAGCAAACCGGATGGCATATTCTTCCCAAAAGGTCGTCACTTCCGGCATCGCATGCAATACGATTAGTCGGAAGTGGCGGCCAACATCTGTGAGCTAACTTTATAAGCCATTCGGTAGAGCCATCGAGTAAATCATCATTTGAAGAGCAGCAGCCTAACCTCATTGACATTGTGAGAAACAACTGAGTGAAGCAAAGTGAAACCCTGCTGTTTCTCTCTGTGGCAATGGACTGGAACTTCCATTTGTAGCAAAAGCCTATCAGCCGAGCTTTGCTTGGTGTCACTAAGACGGAGCAAACCGGATGGATTTTTCTCTGTACAAAATCCTCTCATCTCCATAAAGGTTCTTGTTCCCAATTATAAGGAAAACCTAGCAGACGAGTGTTTACTGAAGGGTATTTTATCAAAAGTTGTTTGAAATCAACAACAAAGGTATTGTCTGGGATAATAGAATTGAGCCAATATACCAAATAGCATAATTGTGGATAAAGAGTCTGTTCTCGAAAAGAAAAATCTGTAATCCATTTATTAGGCATACGCTCCGGCATTTTAGGCTTTACAGGAAAGACTCTGTTTGACAATCTTGAATGATGGGCACAGCAATTACGAAGCACAGCAAGACACTCCAACCAGCTTCGTAAGAATTTGTGATGATTCAAGCCGAACTCTCTCGCTACGGCATGTTTAGCGGTAGCATCCGAAAAGTTAGAATAAAGTTTGGATAGTGTACCCATTGAAATAACTTCCAACGTTTTCCATACAGGGGGAAGATCAGGTTCACTGTATTTACGAAAATGCTCTGTTATGAAGTCATCATGAGAACGCGATACTTCCTTACGGATGACAGTCAGATTTGTAGCAAAACGAGCGTCATTAAGTGCAAAAGTTTCATCCATAAACCAAAATGCACCAAAACCAGGGGAAAAATGCTTGATTATTTTCGTCCTGACCGAAACTTCTATTGTTTGAATAGCAGTAAACAGCAATGCTCGAAGTTGCTTATCAAAAGAATACAGCTTCACTATATCTGAGAAACAACTGCCTTCCCTAAATTGATGTGTGAAATGGTCTATTTCAAAGTGTTTCCAATAGCCAGCAAGACGGAAATAACTGATGGTATCAAGAACATCAATTGCTTGCTCTATATCATCAATAAGCAAACCTCTTTCTTGGAGAATTTCAATTTGCTGTTCAGTGGTTATGGCTTGATTTGTATATCTGACTCCCATAAATAAAAAATGTCCCGCTGGGTACGCTAATCTTACGGGAAGCGGGCGGGATTTGTTGTTGCAAAGATAACATATTTATTTTAAACTACCAAGGCTTTATTTATATTGTATCTTGTTTCCTGCAAATAGCCCCAATTTTTAGTACAAAAGCATTATCTGGCAGGTCGGACGAATATAAATAATTTATAGACCTCAATTCCCAAATAACGCAGCAGTCCTGTCATTGCTGTCTGGCGCTTGCAATGACAGAACTACTGCAGAAATTCTTACTTCCTCTTTGGCAGGCGTATTTTCCGGTTGTCTGTTTCCCATTTATCCACATAGTTGTTCAGAGCTTCAGAAATAACGTCCTTCAATAAGGCACCTTCCACAAGAGAAATGTACTTCACCTTTTGAAGTAAATCTGGATCTACGATGAAGGTGGCTCGGATTTCCTGGGGCTTCTTGGTACTTTTGGCTATTTCGCCTTTCTTGGGACGACCCACATTTTCCCTGCGTTTGGCTTCCAGTTTGGATTTCATTTTATCGGTAGCTTCTGTTCCATTAGCGTCCTTTTTAGTAGCTGTCTTTGAAGATACCGCCTTCGGACTTTCCTGCTTATCGGTTAGAGCTGTTGGTTGTTCTGCTTGTTCAGTAGCTTGTTCCTTAGGCTGTTCCTGCACCGATTCTGCTTGATTGGCTTCACCCATGAAGCCATCCATCAATAAGGATAAATTCTTTTTACTCATATTGTTTACTTTATTACTTATTTACTTGATGATTAACTTACTATGTTACCAATAACCTTTGTGATTAGTCATATAGTAAGATAGTTTACCTATTTTCCTCCCGACTGATTATTTCATCGGTCAGTGTGCGATAGTCCGCTGCACCATTGCTTTTCGGGTCGTATTCAAAGATGGTCTGACCGGACAGCGGCATTTCGGCTATGGCGATATTCTCCCGGATTTTCGTCTGAAAGACCTTCTCTCCGTACCGCTTTTCTACCATGGAAATCACTTCCTTGTTCAACTTCCGGTTATTGAACCGGGTGAAGAACACCCCACCCAACTCCAGCGTCGGGTTCACCCTGCGCTTCACTTCCCGGACTATATCGTCCAGCATGGTCAAGCCTTTCAAGGGCAAGGCTTCGGCAGTGAGCGGTATGTAGAGTTTGTCCGCTGCCACCAGCGCATTGGTTGTCACGATACCGAGTGAGGGCGAACAGTCCATCAGGATGTAGTCATACTTCTCCTTCTGTTCATCGAGGTAGGATTTGAGGATGCCTTCTCTTGCCATCATGGTAGCCATGTCTATTTCGGCTCTTGCCAGGTCCAGCGATGCCGGAACGAGGTCCAGGTTTTCACGGATGGGAATGATGGGCATCGGTTGGTCTTTGACCAGCGTATCATAGATACTTGTTTCCGGGTCTTCGTTCTGCGTCAGCGTGAACGTGAGGTTCTGCTGTGCATCCAGGTCAATGAGCAACACACGTCTTCCTTGCAGTGCGAGTGCTGCGCCTATACATGCTGTAGAGGTGGTCTTGCCGACTCCACCTTTCTGATTGCCGATGGCGATTGTCAAGTTATTTCCTTTCATTATCTTCAAGATTAAAAGTTTACTTTTCCATTTGTTTCTTTACTTACAAAAATACTTTATTACTTGCTGATTAGGCAGAAAGTTTACTCATTTATTCTGCGAAAAAATCACTTTTCTGATGATTTTATTTCATTGTTAATCAATCATTAAATAAACATCAAACAAATATCAGACAAACATCAAGATGGTTTTTGTCCTGCTGAACAATCTTCCTTATATTCAAGAATTGGCAAGCAGAAAGAGCGCCTTAATTCAGCTTGAAATAATTTGTCAATACATTTCGTATAGTATGTTTTTAAACTCCGACCCACACCTCACGGCGGAAGTCGGAGCGGAACATATATAAGGAATTTACGCTGTCTGTTTGGCTGCGAGTATCTGATGGGCATGCGCATTGACCAGCCGGACAATCCGGTCATGGTGCGGAGTATTCGTATTGCACAGCCCACGGCTCTGTATCACTTTCCCCTCGGTCAATGAAAACTCAATCGTTTCGATGCGGTTTTCCTCCTTGTCATGAGCCGATAGTATCAAGCTGTCCGCCTTGGCATAGTATTCGCATTGGAAGACACAATGATGCAGGGCATTTCCCTCGGCTTGGAAGGCTTCCAGACTATCGAGTACCGAAATCACCAGGTCTTTGTCGGTGATGGTGATACCGAAGTAGCGTGACTTCTCCTTGTAGAACTCGGCTTCCTTCCGTTTGGCTCGCTGCATCTGCTCCCGGCTTCTGCGTTTCTGCTCCATTTGGTTGTGTCGGTTCATCCAATAGTCATGCTCGGCTCTGAGGTTCTGCGGACAGATATACTTGGGATTGCAGATGTCCTTGCCACACTGCTCCAGCAAGCGGATGGTATCTGCCCACAATCCCATGTCCGAAGGGCGGTAGTGATGCCGGGTGGCTACCTTATACGACTGCCAGCATCGGTCAAGTTCCAAAGGTCGGTGTACAAAGTAAGACACGGCATGTAAATCTTTTGACTTGAGGATGGTTTCCATCCGGCTGTCTGTCAGCACGGCTTTCATCAGTTTCATCGGGTGGCAGTCGGGCAGCTTGCCTTTCATGCCGTTGCGTTTCAATTCGGGCAGCAGCCGATAGTGCGGATAAACATAGGTATCTGCAATGAGCCAATGGACTTCGGTCGGTCGCTTCAAGGTGATTTCGGATGCCCAATCAAAGCAGTCCACATAGTAGCCCAATGTCCTTGTTCTTGCTGTGACAGCTAACTTGCCTTCGGCATTGAGCCACAGACGGCATGCCTCCCAGTAGTCTACCTCCATAGGCATTCCTTTCCGGAAGGTCGTTTCCAAACGGAATACCCGTTGCACCTGCAAATGGTCTATTACTTCGAGGGAAGAAAAGTAGTAGGCTTCCTTGATGGTGCGTTTGAGGGTGTCCTTTATCTGTAAGCGAGTACCGCAATAAGGGCAGCATACCGACTTGCCTTTTCCCTCATAGTCGAAGTGCCTGCCACAATCGCCACATGTACACTTGTGTGCGGAAGTACGGAAGCAGACATGTCCTGCCACTTTCCGCACTGCCCATGTGAGCACTTTGGGGCTTAGGACGGTCAGCTTCTCATTGGAAGCTGCCACCTGTTTTTCTATTTTCGTTCTTGCCTTCATAGTTCCATGCCTTGAAAGAGTGAGAGTTCTTGAATGGGTTTGGGTTGCGGTTTGGCTGCCTTGGGTCGGCTGTTGCGTTGCTGCAATTTCCGCATTTCCTCCTCCTGGTATCGTTTGAGTGCAATGGCTCGTTGTTCTGCCTTCTCCTCCTCGGTCAGCTCAATGTGATGATTCACTACCACATTGCAGTTCATCGGCTTGCCGATTTCCAAATTGGGTTCATCTATCGCATGGACAGCCATGGCATAAACCTCCAAATCGCTGAAACCGCAGCAGCCGGATTGCTGTACGGCATGGAAGATATAGTTGACCACATCGTCAATGGTGCGTGTGGTGGTTTCATACTTGGCACGGAAGAGTTCGTCTTCCTTGGCTCGGTTATCAAGATAGTTCTTGATGAGTTCCTTGAAATGGTCAGTTCCTTTCATATGTTCCTATGTTTAAGCGTAAATAATTATCTGTAGTCACCGGCTGTATTCAGCCTACCATAACATGGCAGTACACCACTTCGGCAGGAAGACCGAAAGCAGGATAGTGTGAGAAGTAAGGGAAACATTCTCCCTCTTGTTCCGTTGCGGTAGTGATACCCATGACCTTGTTCTCCGTGTACCATTGGTCAATCAGAGCGATTTCTTCATCCGTCAGTCCGGTTGCATCCGAGTTGAACAGATAGCAGAGTGCCCATGTCGGGATGGCTTCAATGAGTGTGTCCATAGCGTTTTCTTTTTAAGTTCGTTACTCCGTGAATTAGATGGGAAGCAGTTCCAGCAGTTTCTTTAGTGGAATGGAGTTGATGTCCGACTTGAGGAAGTGAACTATCCATTCCGGCTCTTCAAAAAGCGGGTGCATGGGTACCACACTGAAATCGTCCCCATTGGAATAGCAGTCGATTTGTGCATAGTTGGCGCCGTCCTTGCGGATGTGTGCATAGAAAGGAGGCATACCGCAAAAGCACTTGCGGAGACTCTCTCTGTCCCACTGCAGGGTGAGTTCGTAAACACTGCCCTTGTAGAGCATCTTTTCTTTTCGGTCTTTAAGTTTGTATGCCATAGCTGAACTAATTTTTTCCCTTTGGTTTGAAGCCTTTCGGCTTCTCACTCCCGGGTGATTTTTACGATGCCTCTTCTCACGAAGGGTGTAAGGGACAGAAGGCAAATGTGGCAAGGGGAAAGCAGACGGAATACCCAATTTGGCACAAATTGTGGAAGGCTGCCGGCTGCTTTCCTTGCAGCCAAGCAAAGCGCCATTTGCTGCCGTACCGACCCTTCGTTTCTTTGTATCGGAAAATTCATCGGGAGTGGAAATGCCTGACTAAGGAAAGAATCCGCCAGCTGTTAAAGATGAATGTTTAACTTTTAATCTTTCCAAAATCTCACTATCTTTGCAAGCCCTGATAATAAAAGTTCAGAAAGGCACGGTAAAGAACAGACTTAATCACTCTACAAATGAAAGATCAAATACGTCTATTGCGAGATTGCTTCCATAACGAGATTCCGGCAGTTGTATTCCAGGGAAATGACAGCTGTGCCGGAGAGATACTGGAAGCCGCCAAAAAGATTTATCAGAAACACGGCTGCAGTCAGGAGTTCCTTTACGACTGGCAAATGCTCATCAACGAAGTGAAGGCTTACCAGCAAGAGAGTCCGGAACAGGTACAGCTTCCCCAGCTGACCCATACCGAAGCAGAACTGATTCGGGAAGAAATGAGACAGAAAGGCATGGTTTACTGATGCAACAAAAAAGTCCTGATGCGCATGGATGAATGGCATCAGGACCTCTTGTTTTTTCATTGCCTATGAATGGCAACCACGTAAAGTTTTTGATTTTATCTTTTCGAAGCCACCAACGACAATTTCCTGAACTGCTTCAGCAGCGGTTCCATTTCAAGTGATACACAGCGGGCACGCTGGCCGGCTGCCTTGTTTCCTTTTTCGGCTTGAAGGGCTGCATCCTTTTGGAATGCCTCCATCTTCATTTGGAGTTGTACGAGTAATTCATTCATAATCTTTACATTTAGAAGTTATACCTAATAGATACTTATCACAGGTCTGAACTTATGTGCCTGGTCCTTCGGGGTTTCCTGAATGGTTCCTGACTGCATCGAGAAGAGCCAGGCCTTGCTGTCCCTTTGTCCCTCCACTTCGGTGGAAGTCCACAGCCAGCAGTCACCGGGCTGCAGACTGAGAGGTAAACCACCGACCGCTTCAATCCGTTGGTTGATAAACCCAATTTGCTGATAGAGGTAAGTGAGCTGCTTCACCGAAGGAATGTAGGCAGACTGGCCGTAGCGCCACATGTCGAAGACATAAACGGCTAAGGGAGATTTCACTTCCTCGTTGCGGTACATGGCATGGGTGTTCTCATTGCCGTCTTCCTTCTCCAAGGAAGCCGAGGTTTCCTGTTCAACACCCAGACTATCAGCAAAGGCTTTAGGTGTGACATCCCGGATGGAAACGGCATAGCCCAAAGCTTTGATCTCCGGATTCCGGTTCACATGATAGACAATGGCCACCGGTTCCTTTTGGGAGGAACTGAACTTTTCTTTGGACAGCACACTACCATCCGAGCAGACTACGTCACCAACCTGGAGGGAAGAAGCGATGGACTTATCTCCTTCATGGTCACAATCTTCGCAGGAGGTAAATAACATGGTTCCTCCTGTGAGTATAGCGCACAGTAAATGTTTCAAATTTCTCAGTTTCATAGCAGCGGTATTTCAAATGATTTGACTACAATTTCCGCCTCCTTATCGAGGATGAACCAGTATTCCGAGTGGTAAGGTTTTCCTTTTAAGGTCTTGGCTTCAAAATCTATCTTGACCTTCCATCCGTTGAACGGCTTCGCAACCTTTTCTTTCCCGGCTTTCGCTTCTTCCATTTCTCCATAAGCAATCAAAGCCCGGAGGGTGGTCATGGCATCCAGCTGACGGGTAACCTGATCACTCATTGCGGTATCGTCCTTGTCGAGGTTCTGGAAGTAGTCCGTTTCCTCCATCAACTTGTGGCCGTACTGCATCAAGTGCATGGAAAGGGCAGCCTTTTCATGTTGATTGACATATTCCTTGCCGAATACCGAATCTGCCTTGCTGATTCCCTTGATTTGGATGGACTCCGGATTATCAACGGTTGCTTTCAAGGCTCTCTCTGCGATTTCCACCGCCCGTTTCTCGGGTCGGCCGGAACAGCTGGCGAAGTAAAACAGTCCGCCCCAAAAACTGACGGCGGTTACCAGCATGATAATCATTTTCATTCCCGGTTTCATATCTTCACGATTTGGAGTTTGTCGGGAGAAAGACCGAGACGCTTGCGGTAGATGGTGCCGTCATCACGGTACATCTCCAGTTCATTGGAGGTGATTTCTTTTTCACAGATTTCCTTGGCTTCCGTCAGGCTCAGCTGGTGGCCACCGATATTGCGCCAGATGGCAAAGTTGCACGGCGCCTGCTGGTTGTTGTAATTGGAGCAGTTAAAGGCTCTCGTACCCACCCGAATATCACCGCCACAATGCGGACATTTGCCGATGACGGACTGCATGTTGATGGCACCGTTGTCTGCCAGTTCCAGCACGGAAGGGAAAGTCTTTCCCTCCTTGGAAGCGAAGCCGTCCAACAGGATGAAGCGGTGCTCCAACAGTTCGGTGATTTCCTCGTCACTCATCTTGCGGTTGCCGATAATGCCGTTGATATTCAGCACA
>CALADS010000016.1 GCA_937890825.1 uncultured Bacteroides sp.
TCTACTGATCACGTATATAAAACAAAAAACCGTCTACTGAAAACAGGAAAAGACAGTAAACAATAAGTTTATAAAAAAAACTCCATGGATTTAAGTTGCTGGCTCCATGGAGTTTTTTTTATAAACTACAGTCTGTTTCTTCCCCCTAACTTACTATAGTGCAGCAGGGTTCTGATTGGCACTGTCCGAAGCATACAGACAATCGATGATACCATCGGCCAGTCCGATGACCGGCACATGCACATAGCTGGCTTTTACTATTTCTGCAATAGTCAGAAATATCTGTGCGGCCGGAACGATTACATCTGCCCGGTCGGCCTTTAAGCCATATTCTTCCATGCGCTGTTCAGGGCTGAGAGGCTGCATCTCATCGTAGAGCTTTTGAAGCTGTTCGATAGAGATTCGCTGCTTTTTCTTGTCTTTCTTTTCGGCCAGACGGTATAATTTATTGATATTTCCACCCGAACCAATGATATTGATGTCTGTAAAGTCTGCAGTAAGTCGGGCCAAGTCATCTTTCATTTGCTGCCAGGTCTCTTCTTTGGCAGCGCCGCTCAGAATTCTTACCGTGCCTATGTTATAGGACAGAGATTGTACCAATTCGCCGTTGATTAGGAAATTTATTTCAGTACTTCCACCTCCCACATCTACATAGATATAATTCCCGGTCCGGTCTTCTAAGCATTCCATATGATTATTGTAAATGATGCGTGCTTCTTCTTCTCCGTTGATTACTTCAATGCGTATTCCTGTATCTTTTTTAATTTTCTTAATGATGGATGTTCCATTAGAAGCATCACGCATGGCAGAAGTGGCACAGGCTCGATAATCGGTCACTTCATAGATTTTCATTAGATGACGGAAGGCCTTCATCAGCCGTTGCAGTTTCATGGCTTTTACATCGCTTACCGTTCCCAGTGAGAATACGTCAAATCCCAATCGGAGCGGCACGCGTAGCAGTAATGTCTTTGTGAGCCGTTTACTGGTCAGGTTCTCTTTTTCATTCACTCGTTTTATCAGTAGCCGCACGGCATTAGAGCCAATATCAATGGCGGCATAGCAAGGGGTATTGGGCATAAGAGTTATCGTTGATTCTTAGAGGTTGAACAATAATGCTTGTATAATGCTTCTTGTGAGCGGAAAGGTGTTTCTTCACTTTCTACTTTCCAAGGCAGGTTGCTTCCGCGTCCGTCTACCATATGTCCTTGGCATGTATCCCGCAAGCCAAAGTCTACTACTTGTTTCAGGTCTTGCTGAATAGTGGCATCATATACAGGTGTAATTACCTCGATGCGGTTATCCAGATTGCGCGGCATCCAGTCGGCCGACCCGATAAAATACTTTTCTGCTCCACCGTTGGCAAAGATAAAGATGCGCGAATGTTCCAGATATCGGTCTATGATTCCGTTGATGCGTATATTCTCGCTTTTACCGGGAATATTGGGTACAAGCGAGCAATTGCCACGTACTACCAGGTCTATGGCAACACCGGCCGCTGATGCTTCGTATAGCTTGTTTACCATGGTTGGATCGGTAATGTGATTCACTTTGATGCGTATATAGGCGGGTTTGCCGGATTTCTTGTTTTTGATTTCTTCGTTGATAAGCCGGATGAACCGTTGCTTCATTTCATTGGGTGATACTAGCAATTCCTTGAATCGTACCGGCTGGTAGGGCTTTTCTATAAATGAGAACACGTGGTCTACATCGTTTACAATATTACGTGCTGCCGTCATGATAAGATAGTCGGTATACATGCGGGCATTACCTTCATGGAAATTACCGGTGCTGATGCAGGCGATGTTTCCTCCATGTTTCATTTCTATGTGTGTAATTTTAGAATGCACCTTCAGTCCTTCTACTCCGAATATTACGTGTATGCCTGCATCTTGCATTTTTTTAGACCAATCGATGTTGGATGCTTCATCGAAGCGTGCCAGCAATTCGATAACTACGGTGACCTTCTTGCCGTTACGTGCAGCGCAGATGAGGGCTTTTACTACTTTGGAGTCGCGAGCCAGCCGGTAAAGAGTAGTTTTGATACTTTTTACTTCTTTGCTGATAGCAGCTTCTTGCAGCACGCGGATGTAGTAGTCGAAACTGTGGTAAGGCACATGTATAAAGCGGTCGCCTAGCTGGATGTGGTGCAGCAAACTCTGGTTCTCTTCCAGTTCGGGCTTTATTACAGGAGGCCAGGATGGATATTTCAAGTCGGTGCGTCCGCAGTCTGGGAATGACATCAGGTCTTTGTGGTTATGATATCTGCCACCGGCCAGAACTGTGTCCAGTTTGTCGAGATTAAGTTTAGTCATTACCCGTTTCAGCAAATCTTTCGGCATATTGGCATCATATATCACGCGGAGTGCATCTCCTTTTTTTCTGCTCTTCACTCCTTTGGAAATTTTTTGCAGCATACCGTTGCGCAGGTCGTTGTCTATCTCCATTTCAGCGTCTTTGGTAAACTTAAATGCATAGGCTTCGAACGAGTTATAGCCTAATCCGGAGAAGGCGATGGGTAAGCAGTGGCGTACTACGTCGTCCATGTACATCAAGTAGCTGTTACCATCTTTGTCCGGCAGTCGGACAAAGCGACCACATTCTGCTACGGGCAGGGAAATGAGGGCATAGTCAGCCTTATTTTTGCCAGCCAGCAGTTTAATAGCCAGGTAAATATTTTCATCAGCTTCATCGGTGAGCTGTTTTACGGCTGAGAGCCACACCGGACTTATAAAGCCGTTTAATCTTTGTCGGTAGAGCTGGCTTACAAACGCCTGTTGCTCTTCATCGATTTCATGTTCGTTTAGCAAATATATGTGCTCTTGCCGAAGTTGTTTCGTAACTTCTCCAATGACATGTTCATATTCTCTGGCATAGCTGTTGTTCAGTTTGTTAATTTGTTTGATTAACTCCTTGGCATGTTCGCTTTCTCGGTGCAAGTATTTTTCACTGCATTCGGCAATGCGGTTAAGGGTAGCCATGCGCACGCGGAAGAATTCATCCAGATTGTTAGAGTAGATACCCAAAAAGGTGAGTCTTTCAAGCAGAGGTACCTGCTGACGGGCTGCCTCTGATAAGATGCGGCGGTTAAAGTACATCCAACTGAGGTCGCGATCTATGTAGCTGTTTTTCAGCTTCATTTCTTTTTTCATGAATCAAAATGTTGTAGTTCTAAAACATTTGCAAATTTCTGACATCTATATTTCATCTGTGTTTCATTCGTAAGGATTTCACAGTGCTTTATATTAAAAAAGGGTTACGATTCTGTTACAAACAGGGCTTTAGACCCACATACCTTTCTATTTCGTAATATTTTTCGTATCTTTGCATCTGTTTTTGAACGGGTAGATATTTTAATTAAAAATAAGAAGATTAGAGAAGATGATTACAGCTTCGAATGTTTCTGTACAATTTGGCAAACGTGTACTTTTCAATGATGTAAACTTAAAGTTTACGAGTGGTAACTGTTATGGTGTAATCGGTGCCAATGGTGCCGGTAAGTCTACTTTTCTGCGCACTATTTCGGGAGAACTGGAGCCTACTACTGGCTCTATTACACTGGGCCCTGGTGAACGTCTGTCGGTGTTGAGTCAGGACCACTTTAAGTGGGACGCTTTTACGGTGATGGACACAGTGATGATGGGACATACTGTGCTTTGGGACATCATGAAGCAACGCGAAGTCTTGTATGCTAAGGAAGATTTCACCGATGAAGATGGCATGAAAGTGTCTGAATTAGAAGAAAAGTTTGCCGAACTCGACGGCTGGAATGCTGAAAGTGATGCGGCAGCTCTGTTGAGTGGTCTGGGTATCAAGGAAGACAAGCATTATGTGCTGATGGGCGATTTGAACAATAAGGAAAAGGTGCGGGTGATGTTGGCACAGGCTCTTTATGGTAATCCGGATAATCTGTTGCTCGATGAGCCTACCAATGACTTGGATATGGAAACGGTGACATGGCTCGAAGAATATTTAGCAAACTTTGAACATACCGTATTGGTAGTGAGCCATGACCGTCACTTCTTGGACTCTGTATGTACGCATACCATCGACATCGATTATGGCAAGATTAATATGTTTGCCGGTAACTATAGTTTCTGGTATGAATCCAGTCAGTTGGCCTTACGTCAGCAGCAGAATCAGAAGGCCAAGGCTGAGGAAAAACGCAAAGAACTTGAAGAGTTTATTCGCCGATTCAGTGCTAATGTGGCTAAGAGTAAGCAGACTACTAGCCGTAAGAAGATGTTGGAGAAACTGAATGTAGAGGAAATCAAACCCTCTTCACGTAAGTATCCGGGTATTATCTTTACCCCGGAACGCGAACCGGGAAATCAGATTCTCGAGGTTTCCGGACTGACTAAGACATTGGATGATGGTACCGTTTTGTTCCGTGATGTGAATTTCAATGTAGAAAAAGGAGATAAGGTGGTGTTCTTATCGCATGATCCGCGAGCTATGACAGCACTCTTTGAAATCATCAACGGCAATATGAAGCCGGATGAAGGACACTATAACTGGGGAGTAACCATTACTACCGCTTATCTGCCTTTGGATAATACGGATTACTTTAACACTGATTTGAATCTGGTGGATTGGCTGAGCCAATATGGTGTTGGCAATGAGGTGGAAATGAAGGGATTCTTGGGCCGTATGTTGTTTTCGGGCGAGGAAGTCTTGAAGAAAGCCAGCGTATTGTCGGGTGGTGAGAAGATGCGTTGTATGATTGCTCGTATGCAGTTGCGCAATGCAAACTGTCTGATTCTGGATACACCTACCAATCACTTGGACCTGGAATCTATTCAGGCTTTTAATAATAATTTAAAGACGTACAAGGGTAATGTACTGTTTGCATCACACGACCACGAATTTATACAAACCGTGGCAAATCGTATTATTGAATTGACTCCGAATGGTATTATTGATAAGATGATGGAATACGATGAGTATATTACATCCGATCATATCAAGGAACTTCGGGCACGTCTTTACAGCAAGTAATGATTGCTGATGAGTGCTATAACAAAAAGAGAGTGTCTTCTAGAGGCACTCTCTTTTTGTTATACGTATAGGGCTAGAATGAACTTGTATCGGTTGGGTTATTTCTGTTTGTAAATCAGCCGTCCCGGTCCATCGCCAAAAAGTTGCTCGCCTAAGGTGGTCAGCTGTTGCCCAGTGACGACGACCTCTTTCAGTCTTTCACAGCCTGTAAATGCACCAAATTCCAGGGCTGTTACACCTTTGGGAAGTTCCAGCGGTCCACACAGTCGGATACATCCGCTGAAAGCACGTTGCTCAATGGTTTTTAAATCTTTAGGTAACTGGATATTCAGCAGATACTTTTTCTGTGTAAAGGTATAGGCTGGAATAACAGTAGTATTGCAGTTGGTTAAATCCACCGATACCAGATTGGGCATAAAGTCGCGCAGTAACTTAAAATCGGCTTCATCCATTTTGCCTTCAATGGTTAGAAAGTTCACATCGCGAGGATGAACACCGCGTTGTTGCAGTTCTGTTGCAAGATTTCCCATACGTCCTATCTGCAGTGTAACTGTCAGAGGCTCTCCTTCAAGGAAAGCAAAGTTTTCCCAACGTTCTTTGTTGCGGTATGAATCGCTGCTGCCCAAAGGTACAAAAATGGCAGATACACTATCGGCCAAAGCTTCTGGAAGCAAATTTGGGGCAGCTTTTTTTCGTATCTGACAAATTTTCAGGTGATTACATCCTTTGAAGGCTCCGTCTTCTATATTCTTGATTTTATCAGATAAAATAACTTGTTGCAAAGTGCCTTTTCCTTTGTAGGTGCTGTCGTTTTGCTGTTGGCAGAAAGCATATGCCGGAATGCTGTTGGGTGGATAAATATAGAATCTGTCCTGGTGGGTTCCGTGCTTGCCGGCATACCCGCTAATGGAAGCTGTAGAGATATCCAGTACTTGCAGACTATTGAATTCATCGCGCAGGTGGCAGAAGTCAATAGCATTCAACTTGCCTTGTAGAGTAAGGTGAGTAATTTCATTGGCTTCTGCTTCAGTCAAGAGCTCTACCAACGTGCCTGCCTTGGCCACATGAAATGTTTTTTTGACTTGGGCCGATAAACTGAGCATGCATCCTAATCCAGCTGTAATCAGTAGTGTCTTTTTTAATTGCATGGTGATAAAAGATTTCTTTTTTTTTTTTCAAATATAGGAAGATTGTTTTTATCGTGTATGATTTATGGTTACTTTTGTTGCTTGTTAACGGTTTTTTTAAATTAAATAGTTATGAAGATTTTGACAAATACGAAACGGGGGTGGCTGGTGATTCGTGATTGGTTCCTTTTTGCAGTAGTATATTTGGCTTATTCTATGGTTTGGGAATTAGGAATTTATGCCTCTGGATTTGCAATGGATGGGGTAGTAGAATTGCTTTTGGCTCAATTCGGGGCTGTGTTGGCTTTGTTTGCCACTTACTTTTCGCTGAAGAAAGTGCGTACTTTGCCTTCATCAGGACTTGGCTTTACGATACGGGGCAGGGGAAAAGATGTAATAGGAGGAATTTTGGTGGCTACTTTGCTGTATTCCTTTGGGTTCGGTATTTCGTGCTTTGCGGGTTGGATTCAGGTAGAGTCATTTCAATGGCCGTGGAAATCTATACTGACTACTTGGTTGTTGTTTTTTCTGGTAGCTGTATATGAAGAAACGTTGTTGCGTGGTATAGTCTTGGGAAAATTGTTAGATAGCGGTATGTCTAAGTTGGTAGCTTTGGTGCTTTCTTCCCTATTATTTTCAGTTTTGCATTTATTGAATCCTCATTTTTCCTGTCTCCCGTTTGCCAACCTGTTTTTGGCGGGTGTTATGTTGGGCGCTTCTTATGTCTATACCCGTAATCTATGGTTCCCTATCAGTTTACATTGGTTTTGGAACTGGTTACAGGGTCCGGTATTAGGATATGGTGTGAGTGGAATAAAGATTGATGAACCGGCCTTGACAATCCGTTTCTCAGGTCCTGAGATGTTGAGTGGCAGTAGTTTTGGGTTTGAGGGAACATTGTTATGTACAATATTGATGATTATTGTTACAGGTGTAATTATTGGACGTTGTCGTCAGATATATAGATAACCCCAATTCTTATGCCTTGATTCTTTACGCTGGCTATTGGGATTATGAGCATTTGTTTACGCATAAACGTATTCATAATCCCGGTAGTCGGCGTTTGTTATATCTTATTCAGTAAGAATCGTCATTCTGTTAGATTTTCCCTAAAATCTTATCCATGACCCAGTTGGTAAGTGTCGCACTTTCTCCGTCGCAGGCACAGATAGACTTTCCTAGAAGATGATCTACTACAGCCTGAATCAAAGGCTGTTGCACATAAACAGGATTTTCCACTTGAATCTCTTCGCGTCCACGCTCAGTGTGCAGTGCAATGGGATCGTATGTATATACAGAAAAGCATATCATTCCCCGGTCTCCTATGATTTCAATGCGGTCTTCACGGGCGGAATCGTGCGCCACGAAGCACCAAGATCCGCTGCCCACCAGTCCGTTGTCAAACTGGAAACATGCACTTAGTGTATCTTCTGCCGGATACAGTCCGCCTCGGTTGCTTTTATATCCGTTGGCTTCTAAAATGCATCCAAAGATATCTTGCAGTAAGTCTATCTGGTGAGGTGCCAGATCGTAGAAGTATCCACCGCCGGCTATGTCTGGTTGAACGCGCCAAGGCAAGTGCTCGCTGTTGTAGTCCAGATTACGTGGGGGTTGCGCAAAACGTATTTGAATATTGATGACGTTGCCTATGGAACCGTTTTGTACCAGTTCTTTTACTTTAAGAAAGTAAGGTAAGTAGCGGCGATAATAAGCTACAAAGCATGGTATGCCAGTTTCGCGAGAAACTCGGTTGATGCGGCAGCATTCTTCATAAGTTACGGCCATGGGTTTTTCAATGTAGACAGGCTTGCCTGCATTCATAGACATGATGGCATAAGTGGCATGAGAAGAAGGGGGAGTGGCTATGTATACCGCATTTACTTCCGGGTCATCAATCAATTGCTGCGCATCGTCATACCAATGAGCAATGCCTCTTTCTTGTGCATACTTTTTAGCCTTTTCTCCGTCTCTACTCATAACGGCCACTACTTCAGAATTCTTTATTTTCTGAAAAGCAGGTCCGCTTTTATATTTCGTCACTTCACCACAGCCGATGAAGCCCCATTTGATAATCTTTTGTTCAGTCATTTTTCTTTGGATAGTTTATTGGTCATTCATCATCATCTTCGAAATCAAAATCAAAGTCAAAGTCGTCCATGAATTCCGGTGTGGTAAACTCTTCCAGGTTCCTACGGTCTTTTTTAGTGGGGCGTCCTGTACCTTTAGCCCGGTCAACAAATCCGCTGATACGGCTCATTTCCAATAGTTCATATTGGTCTGGAGTGGTAACATTTTCCATCATTTCTGGCACCAATTTGGCTCCAACTCTTTTTTCTATAGGCTGTAATACCTTGAAAGAGTATGTGATAGGTGGCTTTCGTACTTGGACAATGTCTCCAGATTTAATGGTTCGTGAAGCTTTTGCTTGTGCACCATTGATGCCGATACGGCCTTTCTTACAAGCATCTGCGGCAATTGTCCGTGTTTTGAAAATGCGTACAGCCCACATCCATTTATCTATTCTGGCTTCACTCATATAGACTTTTTATTTCTTATTGAACTGATTCATGGTGATATTTATACCGGCCAAACAGAAACTCTTTACAATATCGCCAGCCGTTTTCAGTCGTTCAGGCATAATTTGCCAGTTTTCATCACTAAAGTGGCCTAATACAAAGTCTACCTGTCCGCCTTTAGGGAAGTCGTTTCCTATGCCAAAACGCAGTCGGGCATAATTTTGTGTACCTAAAGTGGCAGCAATATGTTTTAAGCCATTGTGTCCGGCATCACTTCCCTTGCCTTTCAAGCGTAAAGCTCCGAATGGTAGTGCCAAATCATCTACTATAATCAGGAGATTTTCTAAAGGAATGTTTTCTTTCTGCATCCAGTAGCGTACAGCATTTCCACTGAGATTCATATAGGTAGAAGGTTTGAGCAGGAAGAGTTGACGACCTTTGACAGAAAGCTGAGTGATAAATCCGTAGCGCTTATCCTCGAAGCTGGCGCCGGCATCTTTCGCTAAAGCATCTACCACCATGAAGCCAATATTGTGTCGGGTTTCATGGTATTCCGGACCAATGTTTCCTAATCCTACAATTAAGTATTTCACGTTTGTTGAGTTTAAAATTCTATAAAATAAGAACGCGAATTAGCGAGGACCCATCGCTGATTACATCAATCTGCGTGTGCCGCGTTAATCCGCGTTCGTATATAATAATTAGATGCTTCCGATTATGCGTTAGCAGCAGCTGCTGCAGCACCTCTGGCGGCACGAGTCAGCTTAACGGCGCAAACTACAGCTTCCTTAGCATTCAGCAATTCCAAACCTTCGTAGCTCAGTTCGCCAACCTTTACAGTTTTACCCAGACCCAAGTGAGATACATTTACAACCAGTCTTTCAGGAATTACATTATAAAGAGCTTTTACTTTCAGCTTACGCATCTGCAGAGCCAACTTACCACCGGCTTTTACACCTTCTGCAAGGCCTTCCAGTTGTACAGGAACTTCCATAACGATAGGATTAGCTTCGTCAATCTGATAGAAGTCTACGTGCAGGATAGTATCCTTTACAGGGTGGAATTGAATATCCTTCATGATAGCGTTTACTTTCTTGCCATCGATGTCGAGGTCTACTACATAAATGTGCGGAGTGTAAACCAGGTTACGAAGACCATCAGCAGTTACAGTGAAGTGGATGTTTTCGCCAGCTCCATAAAGTACGCAAGGTACACCGTTGTTTTTACGAATGGCTTTCAAAGCCTTAGTCTGTTCAGAAGAACGTTCTGCAATAGTTCTTGCAGTTCCTTTGATTTCAATTGATTTCATTTTCTTAAATTTTTTGTGTTACTCTAAATTAAGTATGTTTTTTGCTTAATTCACCATCACACGACGAAGCTTGATAGCCACTCGATGCTGCAAAAAAGCGGGTGCAAAATTACACTTTATTTTTTAATTAGCAAAGTTATTCTGCTTTAAAAATCAATATCAATCTTTATTTCATCTTCTATGGGGGTAGCATCGGTGTCTGCATCGTTTTGCACTTTGCAGCTTTCTTCTTCCGGTTGGTGGTTTTGGATAAAACCAATGGCCTGTTCCAATCCGGTCATGAACTTTTCAAAATCCTCTTTATATAAGAAAATTTTGTGTTTTTCGAAACTTACCTGCGCATCTTCTCCTTCGCCTGAAATGATTTTTTTGCTTTCTGTAATAGCCAAAAACATTTCATCTTTTCTGTTTTTCTTCACATCCAGATAATAGATGCGTTTACCTGCTTTAATGGATTGGGAGAATACAATCTCCTTGTCATTCATGTCCACACTGTTTTTCTTCTTAAAGTCTTCCATATTATAGGTTGTTGTTCGTTTATCGGCCTCAAAATTGATGATTTTTTTTTATCTGCCAAAAGAAAAAGAGGGGAAATGAATATTTTCTCTAAAAAAAATAGATTTATTTGCTGTTTACTCATCGAAAATAGTTAATTTTGCAGCGTTAAAAACATTAGTATTTACTTTAGCATTATGATTAACAGAGTTCTTATTCGTCTTAAGGTTATACAGATTGTATATGCTTATTATCAGAACGGCAGCAAAAATTTAGACTCAGCGGAGAAAGAATTGTTCTTCAGCCTTTCTAAGGCGTACGACCTTTACAACTATCTGCTGATGCTGATGATTGCTTTGACGAATTATGCGCAAAAGCGTATAGACGCCTCTAAGGCAAAATTGGCTCCTACTAAAGAGGAGAAGTATCCCAACACAAAATTCGTAGAAAACAAGTTTATTGCTCAGTTAGAGGTGAACAAGATGTTGCAGGACTTCATTGCTAACCAAAAACGTACTTGGGACAACGATGAGGATTTCGTCAAGTCGCTTTATGAAACGATTGTAGCGTCCGACGAATATAAGGAATATATGGCATCTGAAACATCTTCGTACGAGGCAGACCGTGAGTTTTGGAGAAAAATCTATAAGAAGTTTGTGTTCAATAATGAAAAGTTGGATGATTTGCTGGAAGATCAGAGTTTGTATTGGAACGATGATAAGGAAATCGTAGATACTTTCGTGTTGAAGACTATTAAACGTTTTGATCCGAAGAATGGAGCCGACCAGGAATTGTTGCCGGAATTCAAAGACGACGAAGATCAAGAATTTGCTCGTCGTTTGTTCCGTCGTACTATTTTGAATAGCGATTATTATCGCCATCTGATAAGTGAAAATACTCGTAATTGGGATTTGGATCGGGTAGCTTTCATGGATGTAATCATTATGCAGTGTGCTTTGGCTGAAATCTTGAGTTTCCCTAATATACCTATTAGTGTCACTTTGAATGAATATGTTGATATTGCCAAGGTATACAGTACATTGAAGAGTGGAAGTTTTGTGAACGGAACACTTGACGGAATAGTTAAGGTATTAAAAAAAGAAGGCAAGTTGACGAAAAACTAATATCTTTGCCTTCAGACAAATTAGTAGATATTAATTTTAAAACTTGAATTAACTTATGAATTTAATGATCGCGTATTGGCAGTCTGTTCCTATGGGAGCTCAAAATAACGGAAGTATGATGTGGATTATGTTGATAGCTATGTTTGCTATCATGTATTTTTTCATGATTCGTCCGCAAAACAAAAAGCAGAAGGAGATAGCCAATTTCCGTAAATCGTTGCAACTCAATCAGAAGGTGATTACTGCTGGTGGTATACATGGAGTAGTGAAGGAAATTAATGATAGCGACGTGTTGCTGGAAATTGCTTCTGGTGTGAAGATTCGTATTGATAAGAACTCTATTTATGCAGCTGCTGCAGATGCAAACAACCAGACTGCAAAATAGTTGGATGGTGGGTTTATGCTCAATAGATATCATATAAGGGCTTCTTTTAGGAAGTTCCGAATGAATATAAAGGACTTTCTACTCAGTGATAAGAGTAGGGAGTTCTTTGTTTTTTTATTTTTTTTCTTTATAGCTGGAGGCTTTTGGTTGCTTCAGACCTTAAATGTGGATTATGAAGCTGAATTTACCGTACCGGTGAAGCTGAAAGGGATTCCTAACGAGGTGGTGATTATAGAAGAACCAGCTAAAGAAGTTCATGTTAGGGTCAAAGACAAGGGGACTGTGCTGCTGAATTATATGTTGGGGAAAAGTTTCTATCCATTGACTGTAGATTTTAAGGAATACAGTAAGGGCAGAGGAACTCATATACGCATTCATACAACTGATTTTGAGAAGAAACTTACAGCGCAATTTAATGCTTCTACTCAGCTCATTTCTTTAAAGCCAGATACCTTGGAACTCCTTTATTCTACTGGAGTAGCCAAAAAAGTTCCCGTTAGGTTGAATGGAAAGGTTGAAGCGGGCCGGCAGTATTATTTGACTGATACAATTTTTAGGCCCGACTCAGTATTGGTTTATGCTACTTCTGAAGTACTTGATACGTTGCAGGCTGCATATACGGAACGATTGACGATAAGTGATGTATCTGATACGTTGCAGCAGAGGGTTTTGCTGGAACCGTTGAAAGGGGTGAAGTTTGAGCCACATGTGGTAGGTGTGGTGTTTCCTGTAGATATTTACACGGAAAAAACAGTTGAAGTGCCACTCGAGGGAGTGGATTTCCCGTCGGGTAAAGTGTTAAGGGCTTTCCCTTCTAAAGTGCAAGTAACATTTCAGGTAGGAATGAGCCGTTTTAGAAAAATAACAGAAGCGGATTTTCAGTTATATGTTTCCTATGAAGAATTACTGCGTTTAGGCTCAGATAAATATCCTGTGCGTTTACACCATGTTCCTGAGGGGGTTATGAATATACGTATTCATCCTTCGCAAGTAGATTTTTTAATAGAACAAGTTTCTGTCGATTATGAAGATTAGAATAGGCATCACAGGGGGGATTGGTAGTGGTAAAAGTGTTGTGTCTCATTTGCTTGAGTTGATGGGAATCCCGATATATATATCGGATATTGAAGCGCGTTCGTTAATGTTGAAGGATGAACATATACGCCAAGGTCTGGTTGATTTGCTGGGTGAAGATGTATATGTGCAGCAACAGCTTAATAAGCGATTGCTCGCTTCTTATTTGTTTGATAATCCGTCGCATGCGGCTTTGATTAACGCCATAGTTCATCCGCGAGTGAAAGAAGATTTTCGTCGTTGGGCTGAAAGCCATTCTAGTTCTGCCTTGGTAGGTATTGAATCGGCTATTCTCTATGAAGCAGGTTTCCAGGATGAAGTTGATATGGTGGTTATGGTATATGCTCCCGAGGAGATTCGTGTTGCTCGTGCTATGCAGCGTGACGGTGTTTCGCGTGAAGATGTAGTGAGGCGTGTACATAGCCAGATGAATGATGAAGAAAAGCGAATGAAGGCAGATGAAATTATTGTGAATGACGGAAAGACTCCCTTGATACCTCAGATTATTAAGTTGTTGCAAAAACTTTCTGCAGAAATTTTGTAGTCTCTACTACTTACATTATCTTTGCTGACCTGATTTTAGATACTTATTAATAAATAATTTAAGAAATAAAATTATGTTGAAAACAGTTTTATCTATAGCCGGAAAGCCGGGACTTTATAAATTGGTGTCACAAGGTAAAAACATGCTGATTGTTGAATCTCTGATTGATAAGAAGCGTTTTCCTGCTTATGGAAATGAGAAGATTATTTCATTAGGTGATATTGCTATGTATACTGATGCAGAAGATGTACCCTTAAAGGACGTTCTGTTGGCTATGAGAGAAAAAGAAAATGGAGCAGCTGTATCGCTAGATTGGAAAAAAGCTTCAGCAGAGGAATTGCGCGATTATTTGGCCGAAGTGTTGCCAGCTTTCGATCGTGATAGAGTGCATACATCTGATATCAAGAAATTAATAGCATGGTATAATTTGCTTGTGAGCAGTGGTATGACTGATTTTGAAACTGAAATTGAATAATTTGAGTAATCATTAAGATAGAATTTCGATATTGGAAATAGTCTGATATCAAATAGTTAAAAAGAGAGGCATGTAAAAATACATGTCTCTCTTTCTTTTTAAATATCGTTTATAATGTTCGTAATTTCGTTCTGTTTTAGCTAAATAATTTTAAACACATTATTTATTTCACTCCAATAATAGTTTCTAACGGAAAACATTATTTTATTTGCAGTATGCAAGTACTTAAAAGGATATTTGTCTGAATATAAATAAGTACAAACATATATAAAATAGAATGGAGATATGAAATATGTAATTATTGGAGGTGTGGCTGGAGGTGCAACAGCAGCAGCTAGATTGAGAAGAATAGATGAAAATGCAGAAATCATTATGTTGGAAAAAGGCAAATACATTTCGTATGCTAATTGTGGTTTGCCTTATTACATTGGAGGGGTGATAGAAGACCGTCAGAAACTTCTGGTTCAGAGTCCAGAAGCATTTTCTAAACGTTTTCGTATTGATGTGCGGGTGGAAAATGAAGTTGTAGAAATTCATCCTAAAGAAAAAATGCTGAAGATTCGAAGAGGGGATGGTATAGAATATACCGAGAATTATGATAAATTATTATTATCGCCTGGAGCCAATCCGGTGCGTCCGCCATTGGGAGGCATTGATTCTGAAGGTATTTTTGTGTTGCGTAATGTCGAAGATACCGATCGTATCAAAAAATTTATGGAAACTAATCGTGTAAAGCATGCGGTAGTAGTTGGTGCAGGGTTCATTGGTTTGGAAATGGCCGAAAATTTATCACATGCCGGCATTCATGTAGCCGTGGTGGAAATGGGAGAGCAGGTTATGGCTCCCATTGACTTTTCCATGGCATCATTTATTCATCAGGAATTATGTCAGAAAGGGGTAGATTTATATTTGGGAGAAGGAGTTACACATTTTGAAAATACATCATCTGGATTGACAGTCTATTTAAAAAGTGGTAAGATGATACATGCAGATATGGTATTGCTTTCCATAGGTGTACGTCCAGCTACCTCTTTGGCTGTGCAAGCAGGCTTAAAATTGGGAGAAACAGGAGGTATTTGGGTGGATGAATATTTGCAAACTTCTGCGCAAGATATTTATGCAGTAGGGGATGCTATTGAATACCCTCATCCGATAACAGGGAAGCCATGGCTGAATAATTTGGCCAATCCAGCAAATAGGCAGGGACGTGTCGTGGCTGATAACATGGTATTGGGAAATGTCATAAAGTACGAGGGAGCTATTGGTACCTCCATTGCAAAAGTATTTGATTTAACTGTTGGTTCTACCGGTTTGCCAGCTAAGCGTTTAAAGCTGTGGAATATGCCATATAAAACATCTGTGACGCATTCTTCTTCTCATGCGGGGTATTATCCTGATGCCTTGCCGTTGACAATAAAATTAACCTTCCATCCCACATCTGGTAAACTTTATGGAGCTCAGTGTGTAGGTTATGAAGGAGTAGATAAACGTATTGATCAGTTAGCTGTGCTGATAAAGCAAGGAGGAACAATTTTTGATTTAATGGAAACAGAGCATGCCTATGCTCCGCCTTTCTCTTCGGCTAAAGATCCTATCGCTATAGCAGGATATGTAGCCTCGAATGTAATCAGTGGTGCTATGCCTGTGATTACTTGGCGAGAGTTGTTGGAAGAGAGAGATAAAGTTATGTTGATTGATGTGCGTACAGAGGAGGAATTTTCTTTTGGTACCCTACCAGGGGCTGTTAATATGCCGTTGGATGACCTTCGTAATCGTTTGCAAGATATTCCAAGGAGTGTTCCTGTAGTGCTATTTTGTGCTGTAGGATTGCGTGGCTATTTGGCGCAGCGGATATTGTTTGGGGCTGGCTATGATAATGTTCGAAATCTTTTAGGTGGGTCAAAGACTTATTATGCTGCTACTACCCCTGTTTCTTCGCTTAAGAGGCCGATTCATTCATCGTCAAATGGTGCTAATTCTCAATTGGATGAAACGTTGGCAGCTAAGGATGTTCTAAAGGTCAATGCTTGTGGCTTGCAATGCCCAGGTCCAATCATGCAGGTAAAGAAAGCAATGGATACTTTAGCTGTAGGAGGTCGTGTGGAAATTGTGGCTACTGATGCAGGCTTTGCCCGTGACGCTGCTGCTTGGTGTGCTACCACGGGTAATAAACTGATTACTCAATCGGAAGAGCGTGGGCGTTATACGGTGGTATTGGAAAAAGGAAAAGGAAAGTCTGAAATGACCACATGTTCTACTGTCTCACATTCAGACAAGGGTAAGACTCTGATATTATTCAGTGATGATTTAGATAAGGCACTTGCAACTTTCGTCCTAGCTAATGGAGCTGCAGCTACCGGCCAGAAAGTTACAATCTTCTTTACTTTTTGGGGATTGAATGTATTGAAGAAGGTTCATAAACCGCATGTTAAAAAGGATGTGTTTGGTAAAATGTTCGGGTGGATGCTGCCATCCAGTTCATTGAAACTGAAACTTTCGCAGATGAATATGTTAGGAATAGGTAGCCGTATGATGCGTTGTCTGATGAAGCGAAAAGGGGTGGATTCTTTGGAAAGTTTGCGTAGTCAAGCTTTGGAACAAGGGGTAGAGTTTATAGCTTGTCAAATGTCAATGGATATGATGGGTATTCAGCGTGAAGAGCTATTGGATGAAATAACGCTGGGTGGCGTAGCTACTTATATGGAACGTGCAGACCACGCCAACGTTAATTTATTTATTTGATAATCAGGCTATATTCTTGATTTATTCATGGTGGTACGGGCTGTTGTGAAGAATGCTCATAGCTCTATAGAGTTGTTCTATAAAAATAAGCCGTACCATCTGGTGTGAAAAAGTCATTCGTGAAAGTGATATTTTTTCATGAGCCATGTTGTAGATTTTGGGTGAAAATCCGTACGGGCCTCCTATGATAAATACCAGTCGTTTATTCACGGTATTCATTTTGCGTTTCATATAGTCGGCAAACTCTATGGAACGCATTTCTTTTCCACCTTCATCTAATAATACGATAACGTCTCCCGGTTGTAAGGCTTTTATTATCAATTCTCCTTCTTTGTCTTTCTGCACTTCCATGGAAAGGCTTTTGGTGTTTTTTAGTTCCGGAATAACTTCCATGTCGAATTGGATGTAGCGTTTAGTACGTTGTATATAATCCTGGATGGCGGTAATGAAATGCGACTCTACTGTGCGGCCTACTACTAATAATACAGTTTTCATAACAAGTGATGATGTTTTATTACACGGCGAATTTACGTTAAATCAAGTTTCTGTCCAAATGAACGGATAAGAATTATTGCATTTCTTTCTTGTTTATTTGGGAAAATGGTTATCTTTGCCTATCATTAATACTTGTATATATGAAAAAACGAGTCGCTATATTATGTACTTGTATGCTATGGTGCGGCATATTGCTTTGTGCGCAGAATATATCAGGAGGGGTAATTGATGCATTTAAACAAGGAAATGCAGAGTCGCTCGTCGGTTATTTGGATAGCAAGGTAGAGTTGGTCATTGATAGTCGAGTGCTGAAATCAGACAAGCAGGCTGTCGGTAAGCAACTGGCTGCATTTTTTACAAAGCATAAGGTAGACGGCTTTTTGTTGAATCATCAGGGACAGCGGAATGAATCAGGTTTTATGGTTGGTACACTTACCACTTCTTCTGGAGTATTCCGTGTGAACTGTTTTTTAAGAAAATCTGGTAGTCAATATGTAATACATCAAATAAGAATTAATGCATCAAATGAATAAAGAAGAAGAATTGATCGATAGGTTGATAGACTTATCGTTTGCTGAAGACATTGGTGATGGAGACCACACCACATTGTCGTGTATCCCTGCTACTGCTATGGGAAAGTCAAAGTTACTCATTAAAGAGGCTGGCATTTTGGCAGGTATAGAAATAGCCAAAGAAGTATTTCATCGGTTCGATCCGGAAATGAAGGTGGAAGTTTTTATACAAGATGGAACTGAAGTAAAACCTGGTGATGTGGCCATGGTAGTAGAAGGTAAAGTGCAGTCGTTGTTGCAGACTGAGCGCTTGATGCTGAATATTATGCAGCGTATGAGTGGTATTGCTACGATGACACATAAGTATGCTGAGCGTTTGAAAGGTACTCACACACGTGTACTCGATACGCGTAAGACCACTCCTGGTATGCGTATATTAGAAAAAATGGCGGTGAAAATCGGCGGTGGTGTAAATCATCGTATAGGCTTGTTTGATATGATTCTGCTGAAGGATAATCATGTAGACTTTGCAGGAGGCATTGACAAGGCGATTACACGTGCCAAAGAGTACTGCAAAGAAAAAGGTAAAGATCTTAAAATTGAAATTGAAGTCCGAAATTTCGATGAATTGCAGCAAGTACTTGATTTGGGAGGTGTAGATAGAATTATGTTTGATAACTTCACGCCAGAGATGACTAAGAAAGCGGTAGATATGGTAGCTGGACGTTATGAGACAGAATCTTCTGGTGGAATTACTTTTGAAACATTGCGTGATTATGCGGAGTGTGGCGTGGATTTTATCTCTGTAGGAGCGCTGACACATTCAGTGAAGGGACTGGATATGAGTTTTAAGGCATGCTGAGAATATAGTCTATAGACTATTATATGCGATAAAAGGTGCATCAAGTATCGTGATGCACCTTTTTTATAAAGGAACAATTCATATTTAACAGTTTTTTAATCCTGTAGTTTGCAGCATTTCGAAAGCAGTTACGTCTATAAAACAAAATAACATTGCGTTCATACAAATAGACACTGGCATTGGAAAATGAGATAGAGTTGGTTGAGGGGTGTCGGGCTGGAAAAGATTTCGCCCGAAAAGCATTGTATACACATTATGCTGGGCAGATGTTAGCCGTGTGCTATCGTTATACGGGTGATATAGATACGGCTCATGATGTGCTCCATGATGGCTTTATTAAAATATTTACTCATTTTACTTTCCGTGGAGATTGTCCGTTAGGGGTATGGGTGCATCGAGTTATGGTGACACAAGCTATAGATTATCTTCGTAAGCAGCAACGTATTCAGCACAGACTGATTCTTGAGGATGACTGGCCCGATGTTACGGATGAAGATAGTGTAATAGAAGAGGATGCTGAACTCTCTGAAGAAGTCTTGATGCGTTTTGTAGCAGAACTTCCTTTGGGGTGTAGGACTGTATTTAATTTATATGTGTTTGAAGGAAAAACGCATAAGGAGATAGCTGAAATCTTGCATATTAAAGAACACTCCTCCACTTCACAGTTGCACCGTGCAAAAAAAATATTGGCTAGAAGAATTAGAGAATATATGAAATATGAAGAATAATGTTGATATATCAGAATTATTTCGTACTCGTTTGTGTAATACTCAGATGGAGGTGCGTGAAGGTTTTTGGGAGCAACTTCAGACAGATTTGCCTAAGTCACAGTTGGGTATGGCATCAGATAAAAAGCGTATCAGATTGGGGCTTTATAAAATCTCTGTTGCAGCTTCGGTGCTGTTGCTTTTAGGGTTAAGTTCTGTAACCGCTTGGTATTTCTCTCAGAAAGAAGAAATCAAACAGGCTTTTACGCAGATACAAAATTATAATCCTCGGCAGATATTATCTTTAGAAGGAAACCTTCCTGCTGGAGATGAAAAGACGAATGCAAGTCAATTAATTCAGGCATTTGTTAACGATTCTTCTGTAGTTTCTGAGAACTTTGATAATCAACTAACAGTCCGTTTTACTTTTACTATGAATAATCACGTGTATAATTCTGATAATCATAGAAGAAGATGTTTAATTACTACAGGTGCTGCGGAAACTGATAACCAATTGTTTCCGGATAGCGCAGTTGAATCGGGAGGTGTTTCAACTTTTACTTCTTCAGGCAATGCGGATATTGATGAAAGAGATGATAAGAAGTGGGCATTGAAAGCTAGTATTGGTTCTGCTATGCCTAAAGGACGCTATTGTGCTCCTATAATGGTAGGAGTATCTGTGGAGCGTCATTTGACAGAGATGGTATCTTTAGAAGCTGGGTTACAATATCAAAGTCTATTGGCTCAAGGTACGCAGGAATCATGGAATCTATTAGCTATTCCCATGAAAATTAATGTAATATTATTTCAAAAAAACAAATGGATGTGCTATGCATCGGCAGGTGGATCTATGGAGAAAGTTCTAGCTAAGTCCTTTGATGAAGATCCTCTTCGTCTGTCGGTTTTAGCCGGTTTGGGGGTGTCCTATAAAATAAATGACCGTTTTGCTGTCTTTGCAGAGCCGATGTTTTCACATCATTTTCATACGGATACTCATATAAGAAATTTGCGTACGGAACGGGCAACTAATATGAATTTATTGTGTGGCGTACGAATGATATTTTAATATAAGAAAGGAATTTGAGATGAATCTATTGAAGAATTACATATGGAGATATATACAGTTGGGGGTAATGATATTGTTCGTTGGTTGTTTGATGTCTTGTGGCGAAGAGGTTTTGGATTTTAACGACCCAGATGTAGAAGTATTTGTGAAACAACTGAAAGCAGGAATTTTGGTGGTACATCCAACGAACGGAATTTCTAAAGTTCCTCGATTTGTTCAAGAAGATATCGAGGAACTGCTACGGTATGCAGAAGACATGACTGTAGTACCTTCTTTCCCTTTGGCTCCTGTCTCTTATTCGGCAGGGGGTAAACTCCGTTTAGGAGAGTGTATCTTATGGACAGTAGAAACCATACGTTTGGGGCATAATGCCTCTATGGGATGTAAGATGGTGCATACAAATGCAGAAAACTATGAAGGAATTTATTTTCTGACTGATGAAGAAGTATTGGATGCTGTTGCCAGATACCGTCGGTGGTGGGAGTCGAGAAAGCTTCCTAAAACCATGTGGACGATAGATCCCTGTTATGATGAACCGCTTTGCGGTAGTGGATATATGTGGTGGTAATTGTATAAATTGTTATCATTTAGATATTTATGAAATTCTTATGGGCATTGTTTGGACTGCTGTTTACGGTAGTCCCTCCTTCGTATGCTCAAGATTGGACGCTTCAAGATTCGCTGACTCTTAATCGGTTGTTGCAGAAAGAAGGAAAAATAGAATTAAATCCAGAGGCTTTAAGAGAATTGGGGGTAGATGCTTTTTTAGACAATCCTGTTTCTACTCATGAAAAGTCCTGGTTAGGATTCAGGGCAGATTTACCTGCTTTGCCTGAACAAGTGAAAAAGGATGTAGTGCTTACATTGCATCCCTATACTCCGAATACTCCTTATAACTGGGATCCGGTTTTGCAAAAGAAAATCAAAATTGATAAAAACACTTGGAAGGGGGCATTTTACGACTTAAAATCTCGCATATATCCTTCGGATTGGGCAAAGCATCCGTTGGATGCTGGATGTCGTAATTCTTTAGAGAAAATAGAGGCTACAGGGATGAGATATGTGATAATGGAACGTGTCAACAACACAGCCGTGGGTGGATGGAAATCTGTAGGAAGTGGCACGGCCATTCAAGGGCTGGATTTGATGGCGCC
This sequence comes from uncultured Bacteroides sp., assembly GCA_937890825.1. GTDB lineage: Bacteria > Bacteroidota > Bacteroidia > Bacteroidales > Bacteroidaceae > Bacteroides. The sequence continues at coordinate 21,583 of CALADS010000016.1, forward strand.
TTTTACAAAAGAATTTTGGAATTTTAAGGGGAGAAAGCGTAAAAAGCGTACCTTAGAGGTATTACGGACTTATTCACTTCATGCAGTTGAATCGGAGTAGCACCATACATATATTGAGTATCGCAATAAGATTTTCTTGTATTCTTGAGAATTATAGCAGAAAAAGGCCTATTTTTGCATAGAATCTATTTGAAAGCAGAACTATGAGAGAAAGAATAATCCTTTTTTTTAAAACATATTTATTGTTTGTTGTTATTTTCATCATTCAGAAGCCTTTATTTATGGCTTATTATCATGCACAATATGCAGAAGTATCTTGGACTGAATGGTTGAAGGTAGTGTGGCATGGTATGCCATTGGATTTATCTTTAGCGGGCTACTTGACTCTAATTCCAGGGTTGTTGCTGATGATTTCTGCATGGGCACTGCCTAAAATATTGAAGCGTATTTGGGCTGGTTATTTTATTTTTGTATCTTGTCTGATATCGTTGATTTTTGTTGTCGATTTAGGATTATATAGTTTTTGGGGATTTCGTTTGGATGCAACGCCGTTATTCTATTTTTTGTCCTCTCCTAAAGACGCCTTTGCCAGCGTAAGTATTGGCTTTGTATTAAGTGGCATATTGGCTTTTGTTCTGATGGTAGCGTTGCTTTACTGGTTGTTTCAAAAGATTCTTTTTTCTATAGGAGAATCCAGCCAGTTTAAATTACCTTATCATTCTCTTTCGGTATCGGGAGCTTTGTTGTTGCTCACCGGTGTGCTGTTCATTCCTATTCGTGGTGGCTTTACGGTGTCTACTATGAACACCGGTAAAGTATATTACAGTACGAATGTATTATTAAATCATGCAGCTACCAATCCGGCTTTTAACTTGATGGAGTCACTTTCTAAACAAAAAGATTTTGCCAGTCAATACCGATTTATGGAACCGGCTGAAGCAGATAAACTGATGACTTCTTTGATTGACCCTACTGTGGTTGCTGCCATGGAATGCAGACCCGACACTTTACCTCAACCGTCTATAAAACTGTTTAGGGAATCTCATCCTGATATATGTTTGGTGATATTGGAGGGTTTTTCATCAAAGTTAATGACAGCCTTGGGAGGTGCTCCTGATATCGCTGTACAGTTGGATAGTTTGTCGCACGAAGGAATATTGTTTACTAATTTTCATGCCAATAGCTTTCGTACGGACCGAGGTCTGGTAGCTATATTGAGTGGTTATCCGGCGCAGCCAACAACTAGTATCATGAAATATCCTTTGAAGACCTCCAAATTGCCGGCTATTTCACGTAGATTGCGCCAGGCTGGATATGGTACACATTATTACTATGGTGGCGATGCCGACTTTACCAATATGCGTTCCTATTTAATGGCTAGTGGTATGGAAGACATTGTATGCGACAAGGATTTTCCTATAGGTGAAAGACTCAGTAAGTGGGGGGTACACGATCATTTAGTGTTCCGTCGTTTATTGGATGACTTGAAGAATGACTCCATGAATGTAGGTGCGCATAGAAAGCCGATGTATAGAGTTATACAAACATCCAGTAGCCACGAGCCATTCGAAGTACCTTATCGGCGTTTAGAAGATGATCGGATGAATGCTTTTGCCTATACAGACAGTTGTGTGGGTGATTTTGTTCGTCAGTTTAAAGAGTTGCCTCAGTGGAAAAATACCGTTCTTATTTTTGTACCCGACCATTTGGGAGCTACGGTAGAGCCTTTAAGTCTTTATGCTCTGGACCGTTTCCAAATACCCATGCTGATGATTGGTGGAGCTGTGAATCAGCCTCGGAAGATAGATGTATACGGCTCACAGCAAGATTTGGCTGCCACACTGTTGGCTCAATTGGGTTTGCCCCATTATGAGTTTGTTTTCAGTAAGGATATGTTAGATTCAACTGCACCTCATTTTGCATTTTTTACAGTGCCTGATGCCTTTGGAATGGCCACTTCAGATAATCAGTTGATTTTTGATAATCAAGCGAGTCAGGTAGTACTAGACGAAGGGACTGAAAAGGGCAGGCATTTATCTGCGGGCAAGGCATATTTGCAGAAATTGTATGATGATTTGGCGGCAAGAGGTAGTAAGTAAGACTTTTGATAGATAGACGATAGATAGTATTTTGTTTCAACTAGTAAATGTTATATGGATTTTCTCACTTTGATAGATGCCGATTTCTTATTAGTCATTAACGGATGGCGCTCCTTATGGGCAGATTATTTTATGTATGCTTTTAGCGGTAAAATCATATGGATACCTTTGTATGCAGCTATTTTGTATGTATTGTTCAGGAATATGCCTTGGAGGGTAGCTTTGCTGGGTGTGCTCACTATAACATTGATTATTCTTTTTGCGGATCAGACTTGTTCGTCTCTGATACGGCCATGGATAGGACGTATGCGTCCGGCCAATTTAGAGAATCCGTTATCAGATTATATAGAAATAGTAAATGGCTATCGTGGGGGTAAGTATGGATTTCCATCCTGTCATGCTGCCAACACCTTTGGCCTGGCTTTTTATGTGTATTATATGTTTCGCCAGCGCTGGTTTACCTTATTTATGATGCTCTGGGCGCTTGTAACTTGTTATTCTCGCGCTTATTTGGGTGTACATTATCCTGGCGATTTGGTGGCAGGAGCTTTGGTCGGTTACGTAGGAGCCTTTATCTGCTGTAGATTATTTGCTTTTCTTTCAGCCAAGTATCTGTGCTACGTACGTCCTGCTTATACGGTAAATACTTGGGTTCCTCTCGTAGTGGGTAGCCTTACCATTTTGTGTATTTTTATCTACTCATTTTTGAGTGCTGCTTAATCATTAAACAACTTTGTGGTCTGTTTGTTATAAAGGATAGTTTTACTAATTCATTCATTAAACTATCAGAAGATGATGACAAACGAACAAGAAGTCAAGTATCCTTGGAAGGCTTTGTTGAAGAAGCGTCGGGTTATCCACCATTTATTACTGATGATACCAGGGTGTGTAGCTTATTTATTATTACCGATTTTCTTCTCGGCCGATCCTTTATTATTATCCATCTTGTCGCGTACTTGCGCCATTTATGTCATTGTCGCCTTTCTGCTGATGGCGAACGGCGTCTTGTTGATGCTGCTTGATATTTATAATTTACGCGACAGTGGCAAAAGTAGACCCTTACGCGGTTTTGTGCAAGTATTGCAAGTATTGTTATTTTTAGTAGGTACCATTGTAGCGATAGCTGTGCTTATTGATAAATCTCCGATGAAACTATTTGCAGGTTTGGGGGCATCTGCTGCTGTATTGATGTTGGTATTTAAGGATAGTATTTTGGGATTTGTGTCGGGCATTCAGTTATCTGCCAATGATATGGTACGTATTGGTGATTGGATTGCTTTACCTAATGGAGTAGCCAACGGTATTGTGCAAGAGATTACACTGAATACCGTGAAGGTGCAGAATTGGGATAATACCATATCTATGATTCCTCCTTATTCCTTGGTAAACAGTCCGTTTCAGAATTGGAGAGGCATGCTTGAGGGGGGAGGTAGGAGAGTGGATAAAAAAATCTATTTGGATTTGGATACGTTGCATTTTTGTTCTTCCGAACAGCTGAAATCTATTTGCAGAGAAGTGCCTTTATTGGCAGATTATCAGCCGGCTGCTGGAGAAATTCCGACCAATGCTCAACTTTACCGGATTTACATAGAACGATATCTCCGCAGCCTTCCGGTAGTAAACCAAGATATGGATTTGATTATTAGCCAGAAAGAACCTACAGAATATGGTGTTCCTATCCAAGTGTATTTCTTTTCCAGAAATAAAGTCTGGAAGGAATACGAACGCATCCAATCGGATATATTCGATCATTTGCTGGTTATGGTGCAGAAATTTGATTTAAAGTTGTATCAGTATCGTTAGCTTGGAGCGTTGCCTAATATATCAGTCTGAAATTGACGTATACGGGTAGATGGTCACTAAATCCACCCAGGTACTTCATTCCCAGAAAAGTGCGGAAGGGCTGTACTCCTCCAAATTTCTTATCACTGATTAATAGAAAAGGAGGCTGGTATATTTGTCCGCCAGCAAGAGGGGCATATAGTGCAGCTGTAGAATCTGTCAGTTGCGGAGATACGATGATATGGTCTAATAATCCCCAGCTTCCCTGGTATTTATAGCTTCCAGTATTTTTTTGTTGGGAGACATGTGATAGCAGATGTTGCATAGTAGGATTTTGCCCAAGGATTACTTGTATAGAACGATTGTTTGGGTAATCATTGAAATCGCCCATGATGAGTATTTGCGGTTTTTGCCGTATGAGACAGAGGCTGTCTACACACTTTCTTACGGTTGTGGCAGCTGCCAGTCTGTAGGCTTCAGAGGCTCGGGCTCCTCCTCTGCGTGATGGAAAGTGACAGACCATTACATCGAGCGTATCAAGATTCAGTAGCCGTCCGCTCACGTGTAGTATGTCTCGGGTAGCATGGCTAAAACCGGCAGGTTTTGGCACAGATAAACTCTGCATGTAGATGGGTTGAAATAGTTTACGCTGATACAAAAGCCCCACGTCGATGCCCCGTGCATCGCTAGAGTGCGTGATAAGGTAGCGGTAATCCATATGGCGCAGTAAAGAATACCGTGTCAAGGCATGTAGCACACTGTCGTTCTCTACCTCGCACAGTCCCACTAGTGCCGGTGGATTCCACTGACCGACCCCCAAGATAACTTTAGCCAGATTATCTAATTTCTTGCGGTATTTTCTGTAAGTCCAGTGGCGCGGTGAGTGGGGGAGGAATTCCTCATCATTTTTCAGTGAGTCGTGCTGGCAGTCAAAAAGATTTTCTACATTATAAGACATTACACAAAAAGGTATTGTGTCTTTCGGCTCTTGGGCTTGGGAGGCGAAAGAGCAGTATAGTGTAAAAAAGGCAGAGAGCAGCAAGCTCCACACGGATTTGCTGCTCTCTGTTGTATTAAGGTGCATGCCTGCATTCATGGCTGATTGGGGTTATTTGACAGGAATATTCTGAAGAATATCCAGCAGGTGATCCCAGAATTTCTGTACGGTAGGTATCAGCATTCGTTCGTCGGGTGAATGTACTCCCTGCAGGGTAGGACCAAATGATATCATATCCAATGAGGGATATTTATCGAGGAAGAGTCCGCACTCCAGTCCGGCATGAATTGCTTTAATTTTAGCTTCAGTACCAAACAGGCGCTTGTATGAAGCAGCAGCTACTTTCAGAATTTCTGAATGTGGATTAGGTTTCCATCCCGGGTATCCGTCGCCGAAACTTACTTTGGCACCAGCCATTTCAAACACCGTTCTCACCATATTGGCGATGTCTTGTTTGGAAGAAGCTGTAGAGCTTCGCTGGCTTGTCTCGATGCGGATTATGTGTCCGGGTTTCATTTTTACAGAAGCCAGGTTGGTAGACGTTTCTACCAGGCCGGGAATATCCTGACTCATGGCGAATACACCGTGAGGCGTGGCATAAATGGCCTGCAGCAGTCTCAGTGTGGTATCTTTATCTATAGCTGTGTTGCGCGGTTCTTCCGATTCCATGATGAGTTGCAAGTCGGGCTCCACTACGCAGTATTCCGCCTGTACGTCTGCAGCAAAAATGTTCAAGTCTGTGCGTAAGTCATGTTTGCATGATTCCGGTACTGCTACTACTGCATGCGCTTCGCGGGCAATGGCATTGCGCAGATTACCGCCATCAATTTCGCAGAGATACAAATCGTATTTTTTAAAAGCATCGTTTAAGAAGCGGTTTAGAATTTTGTTGGCATTTCCTCTTCCCAGGTGAATGTCACCTCCGGAGTGTCCGCCCTTCAACCCCTTTACAGATATTTTACAGCAGAAATATCCGGCAGGAATCTCAGTTTCCTGGTAGGTAAACTCAGCCACCGAATCAATGCCTCCGGCACAGCCGATAAAGAGTTCACCTTCATCTTCAGAGTCCAGATTCAGCAAGATTTCTCCCGTCATAAATCCTTCTTTCAGAGCGAAAGCACCTGTCAATCCCGTTTCTTCATCGATGGTAAACAGACATTCCAATGGTCCGTGTTGCAGGGTGTTGTCAGCCAGTAGAGCCAATTCTGTAGCTACCCCTATGCCGTTGTCTGCTCCCAGCGTAGTACCTTTGGCTTTCAGCCATTCACCGTCTATTTCAGTTTCAATGGGGTCGTTCAAGAAGTCATGTTGTACATCATTATTCTTCTCACAAACCATATCTACGTGCGATTGCAAGACTACAGTTTTTCTATTTTCCATGCCCGGTGTAGCCGGTTTTTTGATAAGTACGTTGCCCGCTTCATCGCATTTGGTTTCTAATTGATGTTTTTCGCCGAATGCTTTCAAGTAAGCAATAATCTTCTCTTCTTTTTTAGAAGGACGTGGTACTTGGCAGATTTCCTCGAAATAGTGGAAAACGCCTGTAGGTTTTAAGTCTTTTTTTTCCATAATGTATTGTTTTCTCCAAGCAAACTCCTATATTTGCACCCACAAAAATAATGGAAATAGCCAGCAAATGAAAATTAATTCTCCTTTTTGCTGTTATTCATCCTTTAATTTTGCTAAAAACCCTAGAAAATGATGCTAAAAACAGCTTTTATAACAATATTGTTTGTGGCTATCGGCGTGCTATTGTTAGGGGTAAAAGTCTTTTTTGTAAAAGGCGGTAAATTCCCTAATTCACACGTCAGTGGTAATAAGGCAATGCGCGACCGAAAGATAGGCTGTGTGCAGTCTCAAGACCGAGAGGCCCGGAAAAAACGTCGTTTTTCCGTTGATGAACTGGAAAAACATCTCCAGAATTTAGAGAACTAATTTTATAAAAAATATTATAGATATTACATTATGAAGAGATTGAACTACTTGATGAGCTCATTAGTGGCATTTGCACTGGTTGTATTATTCGCTCAGTGTGCCGGTAAGACAGAAGTACCCTCTAACAGCACTGCTACACAGGCAGCAGGATTATCAGGGATGAAGATTGCATACGTAGAGATTGATACGTTATTGGCAAAATATAATTTCTGTATTGATTTGAATGAAGGAATGGTGAAGAAGAGCGAAAATGTTCGTTTGACATTGAACCAAAAAGCCAAGGAATTAGATAAGCAGAAACAAGAATTCCAGACCAAATATCAAAATAACGCTTATCTTTCTCAAGAGCGTGCTCAGCAAGAGTATAATCGCATTGCTAAATTGGAGCAGGATTTGCAGAACTTAAGCAATAAGTTGCAGGCTGAATTGATGAGTGAAAACGAAAAGAACAGTTTGCAGCTGCGCGATTCTATCAATGCCTTTTTGAAAGAATATAATAAGACCAAAGGCTATAGCATGATTATCAGTAATACAGGTTTCGACAATTTGCTCTACGCTGATAGCTGCTATAATATCACGAAGGAGATTTTGGAAGGCTTAAATGCACGCTATTCTTCTCCTGCAAAGAAATAAGTCGAGCAACTAATAAACAGGTGAGTAAGAGCGTATAGTTGTTGTAAAGCGTCTCTTATCCGCTTAAATAATAAAAGGTACGATGCCAAAGGAATAAAAAAAACTCCTTTGGCATCGTTTTTTTATGCTCTTCTGCTTAGATGTATCCTGTCTGCCTGCCGCCGCAGCCGGGCATTGGGCAGATCGTTATGGAATGGCTTTCCATTAAAAAATAGACCTTTTTTTGTTTACAAGTGTAAAAATGACTACCGAAATTTAAAACAATGTTATAGATGATGTGATTTTTTGCCACTTCGTTTGCGCACACAAAGAAAATTCATACCTTTGCATCGCTGTTGAGATAACAGCTTGTAACTATAATAATGAATTTGTTTTCAATAGCTATTAGCAGTTAGGTAAAAAGATTGCAAAATATAAAGGTATTATAAAGGTAATTTTTTAAGGTAATAATAAATAGGTATTTAAAGATTAGAAAATAGGTAATTAGAATTTAGGTAAAGAAGGATTGTTTATAATTAGGAAAACAGGTATTATAGTTTTTGATTAGGTAAAAAGAAAGATTGTTTTAGGTTAACAAAAGATGTTTTAACAGGAAAAGAAAAGCCATTTGGGCTTTTCTTAAAGGAGGCGAGAGGTTCGAGAGAACTTACTCGTTTTTTTTATTCCTATGGCAGGCACCTCCCCCGCATCTGAATTTGGATGGCGTTATTCAAAAATAAAAGCCGAACCTGGTTCAGATCAGATTCGGCTAAAAGTAAGAAACTGTTTTAAAAACGTATGCAGTACTATTTATAAGATTCCGGCTTTGGCGCAGGTTCCGGCGAAGGTTCCGGCGCAGGTTCCGGTGAAGGAATCTCGATGCTTCCATCTATCATGCCAAGTGCTATGCTAAGTAAGGCCTCTTTGACATTTCCCAATGGCAGCACAGTAGCAGGATTGGCTAAAGCATTGACTTTTACATCTGGGGCAAAACCGTTGGTATATACCGCCTCATCCAAGGCATTGTATACCTCGCATACGGCAGGGCGCACCTCCCATTCGAAGGCCGGGTTTTTAAATCCCTCGGTAGCTATGTATTCCCCTTTGGTATTTTCGCCGATAATCACCACCTGCATGTACGGTTTCAGCCCGTTGATCAGCATTTCTGCCATACCGGCGGTAGCAGCACTGGTTAAGACAAATAAGCGCTTCAGATTCAGATTCTGTCCGCTTTGCAGCAATTCACGCTCCAGAGTCAGTATACGGTTCTTATGAGTCTTTTTCGAGTTGTAATAAAGAGATGCAAGCGGAGCTCCTAGTTTATCGGCAGGAGCCAGTAAGGAAGCAGCCAGCTGCATGCTGCCCATTTCTCCTCTATCATTGTAGCGCAAGTCTAAGATCAAGTGTTCGGCACCGTTTTTGCGATATTGCTGAGTAAACTGGCGCAGCACTTCATCCTGGCTAGGGTTGAATTCATTGTACACCAAGTAAGCAGCCTTCCAGGCGGGCAGAAACATCTGTGTCGGTGTCAGTTCCTCTTCCACCGGGCGCGTGGCCGGCAGTGTAGCCGAGCGGTCGGATACTACTTCAGTGATTTTCACCTCTTGTCCTTCCTGATTAGTTTCCGTTCTTACTTGAATTATTCCGATAGCCAGTTTTTTCTCTTCCCCCTCTTGCAGCACTTTTTCACGTTTTCGGGTAATGAAGTCATCATTTACCGACATAATCCATTCCCCGCGTTTCAGTCCGGCTTCTGCAGCAGGCGATTGCGGTTCCACGTACGTAATCATGGCATAATACGCCGTGTCATTCTCGGGCACCCTGCTCAGGCTGTAGCTGAATCCATAGCTCACCGGCGCAGTGCGATAGATAGAGTCCACTTTGGAGAAACCCTTATCTTTGCTCGATTTTACTTTGTCGAGAAAAGCCTGTGGTGCGATGAAATAGTTTAGCTCATTGAACGAAGGCATCTCTTCGAACCACAAGTATTCTTCGCGCATCACGCTATCTATCCATAAGTCCCGTCCGGTATACGGATAATACTCGGGCCATCGGTCTTGACCACATCCGCTGAGGGTGCTCAGCGTCGTCGTAGCTCCGATGGCCCACAGCATCATTTTATTTACTTTTTTTTTTTTAAAAGCTTTAGCTATAAGATACAGCACCACTCCGGCAAAGATAGCCAGAATCACATACCCTATCTCGTGGCTATATTCAGTGGCCAACTGATAGACATCATTGGTAGTCTTTAAATTAGTGAATCTGTAGATGCCATATCCCAAGGCAGCCAAGATTGAGTTCCAGATGCCAGCCCCCAGCGTAGTGTAGAGCAAGAACGGCCCCAACTTCATGCCAGCCAGCCCGGCAGGAATACTGATGAGCTGTCTTACGGCCGGAATCAGTCGTCCGAAGAAAGTAGAAGCAGCTCCATGCTGCCGGAAATACTCTTCTGCATGACGCACTTTTTCTTCATCGATAAGGCACAGATGTCCTAATCTGCTGTTGGCAAATTTATATACGATGGGTCTTCCCAGCCATTTAGCCAGATAATAATTGATTAAAGCTCCCAAGTCGGCTCCGATGGTAGCCATGACTACCACCATTACGATATTCATGCTGTCGTCTGCCATGGCTTTCCAGGCAGCCGGTGGCACTACCGCTTCCGAGGGGAATGGGATAAACGAACTTTCGATAGCCATAAAGATCGTGACCACCGTATAATTCAGATTTTCCAAGACCCATTTTAATAATTCTGCTAGAGATTCCATAGTTTCATTACTTATATAAAAAATGTGATTAAAAATACAGGTTATTGTAAGGACGACAAGATATCATTTATTCTATTAATATCCTCCTCTGTTCCATTGGTTTCGTACCAATCCTGTATCAGTTTAATTTGCTCCATTGTGAAGGGGCGTTCGCATTTAGCGTTATATTCCAGAAACTTTTCCTTATTCTGTAGCATCAGATACATCATCGTCAGGTGTTCGGTAAGTCCCGGAGTCGAGGGATTTATCATTTCGGCACGTTCAAATGCTTTGAGCGCCATGACCATGTTGCCATACTTCGAACACAGTTCTCCGACACTAATCCAGCTCTCGGCTGTAGGTTCCAGTTCCGTTGCTTTTATCAGCGCATTCATGCAGAGTTCATCCTGGTTAAGCTCCATATAGATGCCCGCTTCGGTAAAATAATTCTGCACATCATCAGGGTTCAGTTCTTCTGCCAGAGCACAATAATCCAAAGCTTTCGTATACTCTTTCATATTATACAGGCAGATAGCCATATGGCTGTAAACAGATTCTACCGGAGTAGATATTTCCCCCTCCTGTTCAAGTATTTTTTTCAGCGATTCATACGCTGCCTGCCAGTTTTGCGCCTCTATGCTGACCAATGCTTCGAAGTACAGATACACATCCTCTGTAATGGCTCCATATTTAGCAGCCAGTCTATAATTCATCTGTGCTTTTGAGTTATTGCCCAGTTGAGTATAAGCCGTAGCCTTCACGAAGTAAGCATCACCGAACTCCTCATCAGCCACCGTAGAAAAGTCGGCCGCCTCAATAGCTTTGTTCGGTTCGTTTAACTCCATGTAGCAACGCGACAATCCATACCAGCAAGGGGCAGAATACGGCTCCTTGTCCAGCAGCTCGTTATACATCTTGATGGCTTCGTCGTACTGGCCTGTAGCGAATAGATAGTCTGCCGAAACCGCCTTATAAGCATGTTCATCATGGCACTCCTTCAGCCTTTTCATCCACGGCTGCGCCTTGCAGGCCATTTTATATTCTATATAGAAATAAATCACCTCGATGATGTCATGAATTTCCATCGGTGCTTCTATAGTTTCCAGCAACTCCTCGGCCCGGGCGTCTTCTCCATACTCCATCAGTAAGTTTGCCTTCAAGATTATTACCTCTGGCAAGTAATTCTCTTCGATGCTTTCCAAGACGCTTTTCGCCTTTTCCAGCCGCTGCTCATATAAATACAGATATGCCTGTTGCACCAGCAGCCCCGTATGTCCGGGGTGTTGGTGCAGGCCATTTTCTGCGGCCTTGTGGGCCCATTCACCTTTTCTTCTGTCGGCATACCAGTCTGCCAGGTCTGCCCAGTCATCGGCATCCAGATAAAAAGTTTCTTTGCATTGCATGGCCTTTTCAAAGCTGAGAGCCATTTCATACAATTCTTTATCTTTTCCTGAGAAAAAGTTAGTTTTCTTCATGTCGGATTATTTGTTGATCTTTCCCCATGTATCTTTCAGTCCTACAGTGCGGTTGAATACCATTTTTTCTGCTGTAGAATCCTTGTCTACATTGAAATAACCGATGCGTTGGAACTGCAGATACGTCAGCGGGGCCATGCCGGCTGCATACTTTTCTATGTAGCAGCAGGGCAACACCTTCAGCGAGTCGGGGTTGATAATCTCCTTCATGGCCGTCAGCGCATCACAATTCTTTTCTTCCCGTATGGCTGCCAGTTCATCTCTCGGATTCTCCACCTTCCACAGTCGGTCGTACAGGCGTACTTCAGCCTGCAGGCAGTGATGGCAGCTCACCCAGTGCAGTGTGCCCTTCACCTTGCGGTTGGCGCCCGGCATACCACTCTTCGAATCGGGGTCGTATTCACAGTAGATTTCTTCCACTTCGCCGGCCTCATTTTTCTTACATCCGGTACACTTCACGATGTATGCGCTCTTCAGTCTCACCTCCTGTCCGGGTGTCATGCGGAAGAACTTCTTCGGCGCATCCTCCATAAAGTCGTCGCGTTCCATCCACAGTTCTCGGCAGAATTCTATGCAGTGGCTTCCCTCTTCCGGTCTTTCCGGATTATTTACCGCTTCCATTTCCTCCACCTGTCCTTCCGGATAGTTGGTAATGATCAGTTTCACCGGATTCAGCACAGCCGATACACGGGTAGCCCGTTCGTTGAGGTCTTCGCGCACGGCACTTTCCAGCAATGCAAACTCATTCAGTGCATCATACGTGGTATAGCCAATCTTGTCGATAAACTTATGGATAGACTCGGGCGAGTATCCTCTTCTGCGGAATCCACAGATAGTCGGCATACGGGGGTCGTCCCATCCGTTGACCAATCCCTCCTTCACCAGTGTCAGCAAGTTACGCTTGCTCATCAGCGTATAGCTCAGGTTCAGTTTGTTGAATTCATACTGGCGCGGGCGGTTGTCATTGAGGTCTTCACCCTTCTTCAGCCAATCCACGAAGAGGTCGTAGAGCGGCCGGTGCACCACGAACTCCAGCGTACAGAGCGAGTGCGTCACCCCCTCGAAGAAGTCGCTTTGTCCGTGCGCAAAGTCATACATCGGATACGCCTTCCAGGTAGTTCCGGTGCGGTGGTGCGGATGCTTCACTACGCGATAGATAATCGGGTCGCGGAAGTGCATGTTCGGGTTGGCCATATCGATTTTGGCGCGCAGCACCATAGCTCCTTCCTCTATTTCCCCGCTGTTCATTTTTTCGAACAGAGCCAGACTCTCCTCGATGGGTCGGTTACGGTACGGACTCTCCACGCCCGGCTGAGTAGGTGTACCCTTCTGGGCGGCAATCTGTTCGCTCGACTGCTCGTCGATATACGCCTTACCCTGCTTAATCAGTTCGATGGCAAAATCCCAGAGCTGTTGGAAATAATCCGAGGCATAATATTCATTTCCCCACTGATAGCCCAGCCATTGTATATCCTCCTTGATGGCTTCTACATATTCCACATCCTCTTTGGTAGGGTTTGTGTCGTCAAAGCGCAAGTTGCACACGCCGCCATGTTTGGCTGCGATGCCGAAATCCATGCAGATAGCCTTGGCGTGTCCGATATGAAGATACCCGTTCGGCTCTGGCGGGAATCGCGTCTGCACTCTTCCCCCGTTTTTACCTTCCTTTAAATCATTCTCCACAATCTGTTCGATGAAGTTCAAGCTCTTCTTCTCGCTTGTTTCTTCGTTCTTCAATTCTGCCATAATTATCTATATTACGTATATATCTTTATTAAAATATGAATACCAGGAATAGGCTGCAAAAATACGACTATTTTTTTGTTTACCGTGAAAAAATCGAGATTAATGCTTTCCCTTTCCTTTCTTATTTATAGGGCGGGTGTTTTTTTAAGTAAAAATTTGGCATTTTCACGGCAAAAAGTCTATATTTGCCCTCGTAAATCAGGTGCAGATGTAGAAAATTGCTTTGAAATGATAACAAAATCAAACGTTTATCCAAAAAGATGTTATATGACATGTTTTTAAATTTGGTTGATACATTAAAAAGGTTCTATCTTTGCGCCGTTATCCTGAAAACAATCTTTTTACCTTAAAAAAAAACTAATACCTATTGAAAACTGAAAAGGAGGCTTTGTGAAAAGCTTCCTTTTTTTTTGTACTGCATCGAGATTGCTTTATCTTTGTATGCAGAATTACAAATTTTAAAAACCCATATACCCTATGTTTTCTGGAATAGTAGAAGAATGCGCTACGCTGGTAGCACTGCAGAGAGAGCAAGAAAATGTACACTTCACGCTGAAGTGTAGCTTTGTAGAAGAACTGAAGATAGACCAAAGTGTGGCCCACAACGGCGTTTGCCTCACGGTGGTGCGCATCGAGGGCGACACCTATACCGTGACCGCCATGAAAGAAACGCTCGACCGTTCCAACCTGGGTCTGCTGCAGGTGGGCGATGAAGTCAACGTGGAGCGCAGCATGCAGATGAACGGCCGCCTCGACGGACACATCGTGCAGGGCCATGTAGACCAGACCGCCACTTGCGTATCGGTAGAAGATGCCGCCGGCAGCTACTACTTCACCTTCCGCTACGCATTAGATAAAGAGATGGCCCGCCGCGGCTACTTCACCGTAGACAAAGGTTCGGTGACGGTGAACGGCGTCAGCCTCACGGTATGTAATCCCACCGACGACACCTTCCAGGTGGCCATCATTCCCTACACCTTCGAGCACACCAATTTCCACGCCATCCAGCCCGGCAGCGTGGTAAACATCGAGTTCGACATAATCGGCAAGTACCTTAGCCGCATGATGCACTTTACCGCCTGAAGCCTATGAACGAGATAACCGATTTTCTGTCGCTGGTAGCCTCCCGTCAGAGCGACCGCGCCTACGATGCATCGCGCCCTGTAGAGCCCGAGAAACTGCAGCGCATCCTCGAGGCAGCCCGTCTGGCTCCCTCGGCTTGCAATGCGCAGCCCTGGAAGTTTGTGGTGGTAACCGACCCCGACCTGGCCGTGCGGGTGGGAAAAGCCACGGCCGGACTGGGCATGAATAAATTTGCCAAGCACGCCCCCGTGCACATCCTCATTGTAGAAGAATCCATGAACATCACCTCCTTTCTGGGAGCCCGTATCAAGGACAAATACTTCCCGCTGATCGACATCGGCATTGCCGCTTCGCACATCACCCTGGCCGCCGAAAGCGAAGGGCTGGGCAGCTGCATCCTGGGTTGGTTCGACGAAGCCGAAATCAAGCGCCTGGTGGGCATTCCCTCGGGCAAGCGACTGCTGCTCGACATCACCCTGGGCTATCCGGCCAAGCCCAAACGCAAAAAATCGCGCAAGGCAGCCGAAAAAGTAATTGCATATAATCGCTATGAATAGTAAGAAAAGACTGATGCACAGCGTGGTGGCCTGCATGCTGCTGTGTGCACCCGCCGTGCATGCCCAGCAGCATGTTTTTGTGCCTCCGTTCGATTTTCCCCCCACCTTTTCGGGTAATTTCGGCGAACTCCGCGCCAACCATTTCCACGGAGGGCTCGATTTCAAGACCGGCGGTGCCATCGGCAAGCCCGTGCGCGCCCTGGCCGACGGATACCTCTCGCGCATCCGGGTGAACCATGGGTCGGGCTATGTGCTCAACGTAGTGTTCGACAACGGCTACACCGCCATCTACCGCCACCTCAGCGCCTTTACGGGCGACGTGGCCCGGCGCGTGGAAGACCTGCAATACGAAACCGAGAGCTGGGAAGTGGACCTCGAGCCTCGGCCCGACGAATACCGCGTGAAGGCAGGGCAGGTGATAGCTCTCAGCGGCAACACCGGGTACTCTTTCGGCCCTCATCTGCACCTCGATTTGATAGATACCGCCACCGATGAAAACGTAGACCCCCTACCGTTCTTTGCCGACCGCGTGAAAGACCACGTGGCCCCTAAAGCCACGGGACTGATGCTGTTTCCGCAGCCGGGCAGGGGAGTGGTGAACGGCCTTGCACGCAGCCAGACCTTTGCCGTGCACTCCGACCGTGTCATCACCGCCTGGGGCGAGATAGGTGCGGGCATCCGGGCCTACGACTATATGGATGGCGTACATAATCGCTACGGCGTGCATACCGTAGTGCTGCAGGTAGACGGAGAAGAAGTGTTTCGCAGCGTGGTAGACCGCTTTGCCTACTCCGAACACCGCTACATCAACTCCTGGACCGAGGGACCCTACATGAAATCCTTCATCGCGCCGGGCAACCGCCTGCGCATGCTGCATGCCGCTAACGGCCGCCGCGGACTGGTGACCATTAATCAGGAGCGTCCCTACCACTTTCATTACACCCTGAGCGATGCCCTGGGCAACACCTCGCACGTGCGCTTCACGGTGCAAGGCCGTCGCAGCCCCCTTCCGCAGCCCCCGCAGCGCGAGAAATACCACTTCCGCTGGAATTGCGTAAATTACCTGCAAGAGCCCGGGCTCGACCTTCTGGTGCCTCGCGGCACGCTCTACGACGACGTCTGCCTGGACTATGCCCTGCAGACCGACCCTCACGGCATAGCCCATCGCTATCGGTTGCACACCCGTCCGGTGTATCTGCACGACTATGCCGACCTCAGCATCGCCCCGCGCCGTTACCCCGTGGCCGACTCCACGAAATACTACCTGGCCTCGGTCGACCGTCAAGGCCGGCTGCACAGCCTGGGCGGCCGCATGCAGAACGGACGCCTCTGCGCCCGGGTGCGCCAGCTAGGTACCTTTACCGTGGCAGTAGACACCGTGCCCCCCGAGCTCACCCTCGTCAGTCCCCAGCAATGGGGCCGCCAGAGACGCATCGTGATACGGGCCCAAGACACTGCCACCGGCATCCACACCTACCGCGGCACCATCGACGGAGCGTATGCCCTCTTCGGCATCCCCAACGCCGTAAGCGGACAGTTGGAATGCCGCCTCTCGAACCGACAGTTACAGAAAGGACAAACCCACCTGCTGCAACTCAGCGTGACCGACGGCTGCGGCAATACCACCACCGAGCAGTTCACCTTTTATTACTGACATCCCCTCCAGCGTATTTCATTACATACGCACCCTGATGTGATACTATACCAATAACTAATTAAAAATAATACAGAAACAGTATGCTAAAAAGAACAACATTCACCCTGATGCTGATGGCTGCGGCAGTGCTGCAGGCATTGGCCTGTACCAACCTCATCGTAGGCAAAAACGCCTCGGCCGACGGTTCCACCATCGTATCTTATTCGGCCGACTCTTACGGCCTCTTCGGCGAACTCTACCATTATCCTGCCGGCATGCACGCCAAAGGCACGATGATCGACATCCACGAGTGGGACACCGGCAAATACCTCGGTCAGATAGCCCAGGCCCGCCAGACCTACAACGTCATCGGCAACATGAACGAATTCCAGCTCACCATAGCCGAAACCACCTTCGGCGGCCGCCCCGAGCTGGTAGACACCACCGGCGTGATAGATTACGGCAGCCTCATCTACCTGGCTCTGCAACGTTCGCGCACCGCCCGCGAAGCCATCAAGGTGATGACCGACCTGGTAGAAGAATACGGCTACTACAGCAGCGGCGAATCCTTCACCCTGGCCGACCCCAATGAAGTATGGATTATGGAGATGATAGGCAAGGGCCCCGGCGTGCGCGGAGCCGTGTGGGTGGCCGTACGCGTGCCCGACGACTGCATCGCCGCCCATGCTAACCACAGCCGCATCCACCAGTTCCCCATGAACGACAAGAACAACTGCCTCTACTCGCCCGACGTCATCTCCTTTGCCCGCGAGAAAGGCTACTTCAGCGGCGTGAACAAAGACTTCAGCTTCTCTGCCGCCTACGCCCCGCTGGACTTCGGCGCCCTGCGCTTCTGCGAAGCCCGCGTGTGGAGCTACTACAACATGTTTACCGACAAAGGTCAGGAATACCTGTCCTACATCGAAGGCACCGACACCACCCCCATGCCCCTCTTTGTGAAGCCCAGCCGCAAACTCTCCGTGCGCGACGTGCAGCAAGCCATGCGCGACCACTACGAAGGCACCCCGCTGGACCTGAGCCAAGACTTCGGCGCCGGTCCCTACCACACCCCCTACCGCCTGTCGCCCCTCACCTTCGAGGTAGACGGTAAAGAATACTTCAACGAACGCCCCATCTCTACCCAGCAGAGCGGCTTCGTGTTTGTGGCCCAGATGCGCGCCTCGCTGCCCGATGCCGTGGGCGGCGTACTGTGGTTTGGCACCGACGACGCCAACATGACCGTCTTCACCCCCGTGTACTGCTGCACCGACCAGGCCCCGCAGTGCTACACCCGCGTAGACGGAGCCGACTACATCACCTTCTCCTGGCGCTCCTCCTTCTGGATGTACAACTGGGTATCGGGCATGGTATACCCCCGCTACGACCTCATGATAGGCGATGTGCGCGCCGTGCAGCAGCAGCTCGAAGACACCTTTGCCCAAGCCCAGAGCGGCATCGAATCATCGGCCCTGCAACTGCTGCAGAAAGACCCCGCTGCGGCCAAGCGCTTCCTTACCCGCTACACCCACCTCACAGCCCAGAGCACCCTCGACGCCTGGAAGCGGCTGGGTGAATACCTCATCGTGAAATACAGCGACGGCGTGGTGCGAAAGACGAAAGACGGCCGCTTCCTGCGCAACTCCATCGGCCAGCCCGCCGGCGTAGACCGCCCCGGCTATAGCCCCGAATTCCTGAAAGAATACGTCCGTCAGACCGGCGACCGCTACCTGATGAAAGCCCTGGAGCCGAAAAAAACAAATGAAAATTAGGAAATCTAAAGTTAATGCTCTACATTTGCCACTCAAGAAAAAGCAACAAAAGTATTAACCTTTAAAATATAAACTCATTATGGAAAATCAAGAACTGATTAAACAGATAACAGAGAAAGCCGAAAAATGGCTTACCCCGGCTTACGACGCCGAAACACAAGCAGAAGTAAGACGCATGCTCGACGACGCCGATCACACAGCATTGATCGACAGCTTCTATAAAGATTTGGAATTTGGTACAGGCGGATTGCGCGGCATCATGGGTGCAGGCAGCAACCGTATGAACATCTATACCGTAGGTGCCGCCACCCAAGGGCTGGCCAACTATCTGAACAAATGCTTTGCCGGCCAAGGTCAGATTTCAGTAGTAGTGGGTCACGACTGCCGCAACAACAGCCGCAAGTTTGCCGAAATCTCGGCCGACATCTTCTCGGCCAACGGTATCAAAGTATACCTGTTCGACGATTTGCGCCCCACACCCGAAGTATCCTTCGCCATCCGTCACCTGGGCTGCCAGAGCGGTATCAACATCACCGCCAGCCACAACCCGCGTGAATACAACGGCTACAAGGCCTACTGGAACGACGGCGCACAGGTACTGGCTCCGCACGACACTGCCATCATCGACGAGGTGAACAAGGTAACCGTGGCCGACATCAAGTTCCAGGGCAACAAAGACCTCATTCAGATTATCGGCGAAGACGTAGATAAAGTATACCTGGAAAAGGTACACAGCATCTCCATCGACCCCGAAGTAATCCGTCGTCAGAAAGACCTGAGCATCGTGTACACACCGCTCCACGGCGCCGGACGCACCCTCATCCCGCGTTCATTGAAGGAATGGGGCTTTGAAAACATCAACCTGGTAGAGCCGCAGATGGTGATGGACGGCAACTTCCCCACCGTGGTATCTCCGAACCCCGAAAATGCCGAAGCACTGACCCTGGCTATCGAACTGGCCAAGAAAATCAATGCCGACATTGTGATGGCCAGCGACCCCGACGCCGACCGCGTGGGTATGGCCTGCAAAAACAGCCAGGGCGAATGGGTGCTGATCAACGGTAACCAGACTTGTCTGCTCTTCCTGTACTACATCATCAAGAACCGCTTGGCCACCGGCAAGATGCAACCGGGCGACTTCGTGGTGAAGACCATCGTAACCACCGAACTGATTAAGGCCGTGGCCGACAAGAACCACGTGGAAATGCTCGACTGCTACACCGGATTCAAGTGGATAGCCCGCGAAATCCGTCTGCGCGAAGGCAAGCAGCAATACATCGGCGGTGGCGAAGAAAGCTACGGCTTCCTGGCCGAAGACTTTGTGCGCGACAAAGACGCCGTATCTGCCTGCTCATTGCTGGCCGAAATCTGCGCCTGGGCCAAAGACCAGGGCAAGACGCTGTACGACGTGCTGATGGACATCTACGTGGAATACGGCTTCTCTAAAGAAACCACCGTCAATGTGGTGAAACCCGGTAAGAGCGGAGCCGAAGAAATCAAGGCCATGATGGACAACTTCCGTGCCAACCCGCCCCAGGAAATCGGCGGTTCCAAGGTGGTGCTGACCAAGGATTACAAGACGCTGAAAACTATCGACGGCCAAGGCCACGAAACGGCACTGGATATGCCCGAAACCTCTAACGTGCTGCAATACTTCACCGAAGACGGCACCAAGATTTCGGTACGTCCTTCCGGTACCGAACCGAAGATAAAATTCTACATCGAAGTGAAAGGCCAGATGGGCTGTGCCAATTGTTATGCTGGTGCCGAAGCTGCGGCTGTAGAAAAGGTAGACGCTGTGAAGCGTTCATTGGGTATCTGATACCCGAAAAGCCCGGTTTAAAAAAGCACCGGGTACGGTTGTCATATTATATGTACACCGGCCGTTGGGGGAGTATTTCTCCTCCGATGGCCGGTTTCTTTTTATCGCCGCCGGGGGTAGGGCGCCGTTTTTATTGTCATTATCGTCACTATTGTCACTATCGTCACCGTTTTTGGGGGGCGAAAAACATCAAGTTCCACAATCCGCAAATTCGTCAATCATTGCTTGACTAATTCAATATTACTCAGTTTTCCATCAAAACCGGCTCGTACTTATGATTTCCTTTCGATAGTTTATCCCCGTTTGTAGTCGCTATTATAGCTCTTCCGGTTCGTTAGATTCTATCTCACTTTCTTGTTCTTTATGTATAAATGATTGGAATACAGTAAGGAATGCAGTATCTTTAAAGAAATGATTTGGGTCATCTTCTAGTTTTTCTTGGATAAAGTCAAAGCCAAAGTTGGCATATTGCTCCATTTTCTCAATCATTTTATCAACCACACTTCTAGCTGTTATTTCCCCTTTCTCGAGTGCGATAAAATCTATATCAGTTCTTGCTATTAATGCAGCAAACATGTATTCTCGGATGCGAGGGTAGGCACTTCTTCCTGTTCTTGTTTCTATATTCCCCCAGTACATGATAGCTTGACCTAACGTCTTTAATTTCGATTTGTCTTCTGTTAAGGGTTTTGTTTGGTTATGGTATAGCCCAATGAAGAAAGCCAAGATAAACATTTCATACCCTGCGCCAAATATTTTACCACGTGCATCTTGGTATTTATTTACCCCCTTACCGTAATCTGAAAACACTTCCAAGATAGAATCTTGGTATTTTTTTTCCCATTGAGGATTTCTTTTCCCCCAAAGTTCGAATAATGATTCCATGTTATTTCAAGTTTTCTACTGTTGTACGAATTGTTGCCATATTTCTTTGGTCGAAACCGCTTGCCTTTTGAATACGATATACCGAGCAGGTAAGGCCTTCTATATCCTTTTGACGAACTTTTCCTTCTGAAATGAAATCCTTGGTTACAATGATGCATTGTTTGCTCAGTTTATCAATGACATTATAGAACTCTTTTTCTTTAGAATCGCCAAAAGAAGATGTTGCAGCATCGAATATTAACGGATAGTCTTCATCTCTTTTCTGTTTTGTAAAGTCGGAAATCGCAAATAAGACAGAGATATACATCACAGTTTTCTGAGAGCCAGACGGTTTTTTTATTTCTGTATTATTTGAGCTGTACAAACGAATTTCGGTAGAATCATCTGCGGTTTGTATGAGTCTGATTTCCCCATGGAAGTCGTTTGCACTGAGTTCTTCCAGGTAATCGTTTGCCCTTTCCTGTAAGTCATACAAGAATCTTCTAAGATTTTCTTTCTTTGCTTTAGAAAAAGCTTTCGAGATTACATCAAGAGTACGGTAAACCTCACGCATGGTTTTTACCTGAATACTTGACGGTGATAAAGAATCAAGCGATTCTTGCAATTCTTTCATTTCACCATTAAGTTTAGATAAATCATTTGTCAGTTCCGTAAGCCGTATGCTAGTTCTTTCTTTTTGTTCGAATAAACCGCGTATATCATTGAATTGTGCTTCTAGTACACTTTCTGGAATGTTACCCGCCTGGATAAGCAACCTAGATTTTTCGTCGGTTATATCGCGGATTTTTTCATTGAGAGCATTAAGGTCGTTAGTGAATCTTGCAACCAGTTCTATCCGGTCCTTAATCTCACCGGCAATAGCTGATATTTTAGACTCTTCTATTCCACTGAGCTGAACACTCATATTGTGCAGTTCTTCTATATAATGATTTTTGAAAAGCGACTTTTCATCGATTTCCTTTTCTGCAGCCTCTTTTTTTAATTTAGCCTCTGCATGTTTTTTGTAATCTTCCAGTTTACGTTGCATGAATTTATAAGCGTCAGAATCTTCCGGTGCAGGTCTGCCACATACTTTGCAGATGTGGTCGTGTAGCATATCCTCCATTGTCTCTTGATCAGGCAAGTACCATGGAAGTTCGGTTGCTCCGTTAATTAAAGCGCCTTGCAACTCCTTTATCGTTTCTAATTTTGCTTTAGCTGCAGCTTGTTGTTTAACGAATTCACGTTCTTGTACCCGTTTTTCTTTGCTTAGGGCAGAACACTTTTTCTGAAACTCTTTTAGAATGGGAGGAAACGCTGCCAGAATCCAAAACCTATCCAGTAAACTATGATTATAGTCTACTAAGCTTATTTTTGCCTTTAGTCGGTTTGCATCATCCTGCTTTGATTTAAGCTGGTTAGAAATATCTTTGTACTGTTCCGATGTTTCCTTGCTTTGTTCTAATTGTGATAATTTAGTAGTAAATAATTCCAGCGAATGATTCTTTTCCTTTATTTCATTTTTAGTTTGGAATATTTCATCAGCCTTACGTTTGATTCTTAATTCTAATGAACTGGCCTCTTTAGAAACTTTTTCATCAGACTTGATTTGTTTAAGATAAGCGGTATTTGCCTTCTCTGCAAATGATGCCGAATATTCTTCAAGTTTATCAAATTTGCGAATATCAGAAAATTTATCGACTAAATCTTTTAGTGCAGTGGGGCTATCGAATACATTGAGTTCCGATTCACCTTTAAACATACTGAAACGCTGTATAAAAGCATCGTAACATCTATTTATAAGTATTTTGCCATTAACAGATATACGTTCAGAATTGCTTGTCTCATAGCCACGATAAATCAATGAACCGATTTTGAAAGTATCTTCTCCTGTTCGTTCGAACGTAAAAGATTTTTCTACGCTCTTCTCACCATCATGATCGAAAATCATTGATACCTTTACTTCATCTGATTCCCCGATTTCCAGCTTGCTTTTTCTCATTTCTGAGACATGATCTAAACTCCCTTTCTCTGTGGTAGTGTTGAATAACCATTGAAGCGCTTCAAAGAAAGTGGTTTTACCATCACCATTGTCACCGATAATTAGAGTAAGACCATCCGAAAACTTAAAGCGATTGTTTTCACCATAATAGCTTCGGAAATTTTTGATTTGTAATTCCTTTATAATCATACCTTTCTTTTTAAAAAGTCATTAACTTCTCTCCAGATTTCGCTTTCCTTTGCGTCATCTTCAGAGCATCTTTTAATAATTTGAGCAACTACGTTTATTACGTAATTATCAGAATCCAAAGCTTGATAAATGCCTCCGATTTCATTCGGCTCATATTTACCAAACTTCATCAATCCTTCATCAAGAAGCACGGCTTCTAACATTTTGTCGAGATTTGATTTATACGCCATTTTTTATAATATTGAAAGGTTATAATATGATGTCACGTCTTCTAGTTCTGTGTATGCAAAGTCTGCATTTTCTGAGAGAACGGCAAAGTCATGAACTCGTTTTAATTCATTCTGTAATAAGCTGCGCTCCATTTTATAGTTATCTTGCCCTGAATTGATTTCAGGAACCACAACCAAGTCGTGGATTACAGCCATATGTTTGTCCGGATGTTTTCTTAATATACGTCCTCTGCGCTGAATAAATTGTCTGGGGTTGCCTGTGCTTGCACAGAATATAGCCATTTCACTACGAGGAACATCTACACCTTCATCTAGACATTTCATAGAAGTAAGAACCTCTATTTCACCATTTGCAAATTGGTCAAGGATTAAGTTTCTTTCATTGACACCCGAAACAAATTTTTTAACAGTAGTCTTATTGCTGACTTCCATCACAATCTGAGAATATTTGTCAATGAGGCTTTCAGAATAATCATCCGAAGCTACATTTTCTCTTTTATCGTATATATCCGACTGTTCGTCGTCCGGGCGTGAGCCTTCGGGTACGTAGACCAGTGTGTATTTTAGATTTCCTTTTTCCTTATATCTTTGTTCTAAAATACTTTTGAAAATATTTTCCTTGTTAGAGGCTTTGTGAATAATCCGCTTGCGCTTTAGTAGCAGTCGCATGATTATTTCATCATTGGTATTAAAGCTATTTTGCTGATAGTTAAAGAATTTGGCAAGTTGTATAGATATTCGCATGTATTCAGACATTTCCTCGTCAGTCAGTCTTACTAAATGCGGATAATAATAGTACCTGCAAAGGAATCCCTTATCTATAGCTTCCTTCATTAAATATTCAAAGGTATATCCTTTATGGCACCCAAAGAATTCCATAACTGCCTTATTCCCGGTGTCATCATATTGACGTTCAGGAGTAGCCGAAAGTCCAATTCGTCTTAAAAACTTTATTCCTGCGAGTCTATCCAGAATTCTGCCGGCTCCCATATTGTGCGCTTCATCGGCAATAAACAACAGACGTTTTTGTGTCGTTATGTTAAACGACGTCAGTTCTTTAAAGATAGATTCACGTGCAAAAGATGCGTATGTGGCTATAATAACATAGGAAATATTGGCGTTATCATCCATTTCTTCTCTAAGCTTTATTGCTCCTATTTCATCTTTCCACTTCGTGTTTTTAGAACTCACCTTCACAATGTTATTGAATTTAAATCGTCTGCATTCTTGTTCCCATTGGTCGATTAATGTAATTGTGGGCACCAGAATGATGGATTTATAAAAATGATATTTTTTATAAATATTCAATAGGCAGTTCAGTGAAGTTAATGTTTTACCGGTACCTGTAGCCATGGCAAACAGTCCTTTTTGTTTGTTGTTTTTCCAGTTTTCGAACGCTTGTTTTTGATATTCTCTAGGTTCTGGAAATGGGAAATGAGGTTCTTCAGAATCCTCTGCTGGTTCGTTAGAGGGTTCTGTTCTATCTATCATATCTAAGACCTTTATTTTTGCTTTGGTCAGGTATCTTTTTATGCTGGGCGAAAGTTCTGTACAAAGCGTATCATCTATTATCTTCCTTTCGTCTTCAATGAGTTCTTTGATGTCTTTTATGGCAAAATTCGAAGTTATGGCCGTATTGATATGATTACAACCTACATAGTTAACTGCATCGTTATTCCCGGAAAAAGTACGGTCGAATTCTTCCTGTATATCCTTAATTTTATATACATCACCTTGACCATCCCAATCGCAAAATGCAGTAATACTTTCCAAATTTTCCAGGAGAGCTGTTCTTGAAAAATTACAAGAACCGTCAAAAGCCACTTGATTAAGCCCATCGCAGAAAAGCCCACATTTGGCATGCGCGATTCCATGTCCATCTTTGGGTGTAACGATTTTGATATCAATCCTTTCATTTCTTATCAGCCAAGCTAGGCATTCAAAGAAGTGTTTATCTCTATTTGACAAAGTTTGGCTGAGCGATTCTAAATTTGATAAATCAAAGTACGGAATAGCCCATTCAGACTGACTCATCATCATTACTTGTTTGTCATCAGCTGAGAGTATATCGTTAATAATCATTCTCATTCTCCCTCCTCGGTATATGAAACTTGCAAAACTATCTGCTAAAACGTTGATAGCCGAAGAAGAGAAGAATCCCAAGTATAAATCAAATTGAGACGCATTACACAAAGCTTCAGAAAAGAAACCTATGGGTTCCCATTCCGTGCGTGACTTAAAGCGTCGGCTATTTGGCCAAACAATATTAGATTTAAGCA
The DNA here is from genome assembly GCA_937890825.1 of uncultured Bacteroides sp. Taxonomy (GTDB): domain Bacteria; phylum Bacteroidota; class Bacteroidia; order Bacteroidales; family Bacteroidaceae; genus Bacteroides. Next base: position 47,407 of record CALADS010000016.1, read on the forward strand.
TAAGGAAATGATATTATATGAAACAGTTTGCACACATCAGCTCTTCGTTATCATCCAGCTGATTCAGTAAAGTACCGTCGCCTATTTTCTTTTTGGCTTCTTGTTTTTTAATGGCATCCAGCTTTATTTGACGAATTCGTTCAGGCTTTATAAGATCCGAAAGACTTTCGTTCTGATTCCATGTATAGCCATCTTTTTCAAACTCCATGGCTTTTTTATACAAATCAGGGTGTTGTTCATACAGCCATATCCATTCAATCTTTTGTTGATAAAAACAGAAGTAACAGCCAGAACGACTTCGGCTATAGGTGCCTTTCTTGCCGTCCACTTCAAACTCTACAGGTTTATAATAAGCAGGTACCCCCACACCAGAATCTTCCAAAATAGCAAAGATGTCATCTTTAACAAGAATGTCATCGTTGTCAATCAGGGGAAATTCATCTAGCTGTCCTACGGGTAGGTCTGTTGTCTTTAAGTATTCATATACCGCTTTATTGAACATCTTGACATCTATATCCAGTAGGGCATTCAATTTCTTGCTATAGTAGAAATCTTTAGTCAAAGGTGTATTGAGCACTTGTAGCACAGCGTCTAACAAGTGGGCTGGGCATACCCGACCGTAAATATACTTTACTTTATCTGCATTCTTAGGATTAAGAAATTGATTTATAACATCCAGGCTCCAGATATTTCTTCTAAAAGGAAATACAGCCTGTATGTTTGGTTTCGATGAAATATAGCCTTCTCGTTCTTCGTCTCCTCTGATGCCTACGTAGGATATGGTGGGCTCTTCTCCCACAAATTTCTCCATTTCGGCCAGCTTCATTTTTTGGGTGCACCACCGTGCTTGAGGTGATGGCAAAAAATTACCGCTAGCCTTTAGAAAGTGCTCAAAAGGCGTAGGTTCAGGACTTCCTTCTGCTGCACGCAGCCGGGTTATTCCCCCTACATAAGACTCTAACCGATTAATCAGAATTTCCGTTTCTTCCAGTTCACAGCCTGTATCTGAATTGTAATAATCAATCTTCAAGTTAGGGTATTTATTTTTCATGTATATGGCTAACGCAGCACTGTCTTTGCCGCCAGAAATGCCTAAGATATGTCTGACCATTATTTTGCTAATTTTTCGTTCAACATTTTTAATAGTACACATACGTCTAAATTATCATCCCCTGTAAGAAGTGCTTCGATGGATTTAGAAATCTCATTAGCTTTCTCCTTTTGCTTTTCAGGTAGTCTATACGTTTGCGAACGAGCCATGCCATGCGAAGTGGAGGCTATTTCAAAGTTAAACACTTCGTCAGAGCCGGCATCAATGGAAGATATCGCTACGTGGTGATCCAACTCGTGGAAGAAGAATACTAAATTATCAAGTAACGATTCTTCTTCTTTATCGCGTATTTGCACCAGTTGTTTGTCAATAACTACGTTGCAGATTTTTTCATAGAACTCCTTTGGTGTATTAGAGGGAGTCAATATTCTCTCTAGGAATGTGCGGCATTTGGCAGTAAGTAAATGCTTCTTAACGTTGCCATACCGTTGTTCAAGAAGCGGTTTGTATTCTTCGAATGTTCCTTTAAAAGATAGTTCTTCTTTCATTCGATTTTCTATACGCGTTATGGCATTATCATAGCACACATTTAATTCGCGTACCGCTTTTTGTATTTTCCCTAAGTACTGCTCTAAAAACTCTTGATTATCTGCTAACTGGCTGCCCTTATAGCCAAAAGCTTCAGGCAAATCTTCGAAGAAGGCCTTTTCCGGGTCTTTTGCTTGAGCCAATATATCCCGGAATTTCGCAGTAGATACATTCTCGAATTTCTTAGTGTGTTTGGCATATTCATTCAGACTTCTGTAGTACTGCAAAAAGGGTTTGAATGTGTCAATAAATGAAGTAGCCCCAAATGCTATACTATCGTCTTTGCGTAAAAACTGGCGATATTTTTTGAAAAACTCCATTTTTACGCTGCTTACATTAAATGCTTTTATTGTAAATTCTGATGGGTGCTTTTGTAATAATTCAAAGAATTCCTTTGTGATATTCATTACATAAGCTCCATTGCTGTTGTATATGGCAAAGTCTTGCTGCTTGATGAATAAGAATATAGGAATCCAAAAATCGATGACGCCCTGCTTGAGCTTAAAAGGTTGTGCTTTGAGAATTTTTATCAAATCACTTATTTTTCTAGGTTTGTCGGCAGTTGACTTAATAAAGTCGCAGCAGGCCTCCCAAAGCTCATCGATGAGTTTATTTTGAGGCTCGCCCAATACGTAGATGCCATCTTCTGTCATTCTATGAATGCCCGTACTTTTAAAGAGGGTGTAATAGATGGTCTTTTCGGGTGGGCAGGTGTTTTTCGAAAAACCAAACTCTTCTTTGTCGCTATTTTCCAGCATGGCATCCAGTAATTTTACTCTGGCTAAAGAAATAGCGGAGCTGATTTTTTGTCTATTGAAAAGTTCGTTTCTTAAAGTCGGGGTAGAAGAATAGATGTCCCTACATACAGCCGACAGTAAGCGATTCTGGTCTCTAAAACTTTTTACTTCCTTTACTTCACCTTTATATATCCACAAGCAATCGTGTTCGTTAGATGTCAAGGTGTCTTATACTGCCATAGGTAGACACATTATGAACAAATAAATGTGTACCAATT
>CALADS010000017.1 GCA_937890825.1 uncultured Bacteroides sp.
AAGAGAGCGACCTTCTCATTCTGAGAGGGCCGCTCTCTTGCTTTATAGTCAGTTGAATTTCTTTTTATAGCTGATACACAGTCTGTTAGTTCTTGATTTATTTTCTTGGCACATCCCTTGCCTATATGATGCCATCATGTATAACTCATAATAATTGTAATAAATAAAATGAAAAGAAAATGAATGAAATGATTGGAATCGCCATCTGTGTAGCAAGCGGATTGGCCTGTTTTAAAATGTTTATGAAGTGTATCGATTGGTTCGATAACCTATAAAAAAAGAAAGGTATGTATACAGCATTGTTTATCGTAGGTTTTATCCTGTTCGGCTATCTTGCTTATGTCTTGGTTAAGCCGGAAAAATTCTAAAAAGTAGAAATTATGAATACAGAAATAATAGGTATAGTAGCCCAAGTGGTATTGATGGTTGTTCTCAGCTATCCGCTGGGAAAATACATCGCTCGTGTATATCGAGGAAAAAAGGTTTGGACAGATTTTATGAAGCCGATAGAAGGATGGATTTTCCGTCTTTCGGGCATTCATCCCGATGAAGAAATGAACTGGAAGCAATTCTTGAGAGCATTACTCACCGTGAATCTGTTTTGGTTCATTTGGGGTATGGTGTTGCTTACCTTGCAAGGTTGGTTGCCTCTGAATCCGGATGGCAATTTGGCACAAAGTGCTCACCAGGCTTTCAACACCTGCATTTCGTTTATGGTAAACTGCAACGAACAGCACTACAGTGGAGAAAGTAACTTAACCTATTTTACTCAGCTCTTCGTTATTATGCTGTTCCAGTTCCTGACTGCTGCTACCGGTATGGCTGCCATGGCAGGAATTATGAAAGCTTTGGGAGAAAAGACCACACAAACTATCGGCAATTTCTGGAAATTTTTGGTACTTAGCTGTACCCGTATTCTTCTTCCGTTGTCTTTAGTTGTCGGCTTTATTCTAATTACGCAAGGTACTCCCATGGGATTTGACGGAAAAATGGAAGTAACCACCCTGGAAGGTGAAACCCAATATGTATCACAAGGTCCGGCGGCTGCCATTATCCCCATCAAACAGTTGGGTACCAATGGCGGAGGCTATTTCGGTGTTAACTCTTCCCATCCCTTGGAAAATCCGACCTATTTATCCAATATGATAGAATGCTGGTCCATCTTGATTATCCCTATGGCTATGGCTTTTGCATTCGGATTTTATGTGAAACGGAAGAAATTAGGATACAGCATCTATGGAGTTATGCTGGTAGCCTTTCTGATTGGAGCCTGTGTCAATGTATCACAAGAGATGGGAGGTAATCCACGTATTGATGACATGGAAATTGCACAAGAAAATGGCTCAATGGAAGGAAAAGAAATACGTTTGGGGGCTGGTGCCACCGGATTGTGGAGTGTTGCGACCACCGTAACCTCCAATGGGTCTGTCAACGGCATGCATGACTCTACCCTGCCTCTTTCAGGGATGATAGAAATGCTGAACATGCAGATTAATACGTGGTTCGGTGGTGTCGGCGTAGGCTGGATGAATTACTTTACGTTCCTCATCATCGCTGTATTTATCAGCGGGTTGATGGTAGGCCGAACTCCTGAATTCATGGGCCACAAGGTGGAAGCTCGCGAAATGAAAATCGCTTCTATCGTAGCGCTGCTGCATCCGTTTGTCATCCTGGTAGGAACGGCTCTGGCTGCCTATCTGTATGTTCATGCCCCGGCTTTTGTGGCGAGTGAAGGCGGATGGCTCAACAATCCTGGTTCCCATGGATTGGGAGAAATGCTTTATGAGTTTACCTCTTGTGCGGCCAATAACGGATCTGGATTCGAAGGCTTGGGTGACAATACCTGGTTCTGGAATTTTTCCTGTGGCATTGTACTGATCCTGAGCCGTTTCATTCCGATTATCGGCCAGGTAGCTTTGGCCGGACTGCTGGCTCAGAAAAGATACATTCCTGAAAGTGCTGGTACGCTGAAAACCGATACGGTGACCTTTGCTGTCATGACTTTTGCTGTTATCTTTATTGTAGCAGCCTTGTCTTTCTTCCCGGCACAGGCCCTGACCACACTGACGGAACATTTTACTCTCTAATTACAACTGATTAATAGCAAGAAAATATGAATACTAAAAATACAAACAACTCGTTGTTTCAGAAAGACCAGCTGAAAGCCAGTCTCAAACAGTCTTTCGTCAAACTGAATCCACGACTGATGGTGAAAAACCCTATTATGTTCACAGTGGAAATCGCCACCTTTTTCATGCTGCCGGTGACCGTCTATTCAGCGGTAAGCGATGCACAGGGCTCGGTAATCTATAACTTCAGCGTTTTCGTCATTCTTTTTCTGACCTTGCTTTTTGCCAACTTTGCGGAAGCCATCGCCGAAGCACGGGGCAAGGCTCAGGCTGACAGCCTGCGCAAAACTCGTGAGGAAACACCTGCCAAGCGGGTCACAGATGGAAAGCTGGAGTCTGTAAGCAGTTCCCAACTGAAGAAAGGCGATGTCTTTGAGTGTGAAGCAGGGGATGTCATTCCTGCAGACGGTGAAATCATAGAAGGTCTGGCCTCCATCGATGAAAGTGCGATTACGGGAGAATCCGCTCCGGTTATCCGTGAAGCCGGCGGAGATAAAAGTTCGGTAACTGGGGGTACAAAAGTGCTCTCAGATCGGATTCGGGTGGTGGTTACCACACAGCCCGGAGAGAGTTTCCTTGACAAGATGATTGCATTGGTCGAAGGGGCTAGCCGGCAGAAAACGCCGAATGAGATTGCACTGACTATCCTGCTGGCTGTATTCACACTTGTCTTTCTGGTGGTGTGCATTACGCTGAAGCCGATGGCCGACTATTCCGGCACTACCATTACGATAGCCGCTTTCTTGTCTCTCTTTGTCTGTCTGATTCCTACCACCATCGGTGGACTGCTTTCCGCCATCGGAATTGCAGGTATGGACCGCGCACTGCGTGCCAATGTCATCACCAAATCCGGAAAAGCCGTTGAGACAGCAGGAGATGTGGATACACTTTTACTGGACAAGACGGGTACCATCACTATCGGAAACCGTAAGGCTACAGCCTTTCATCCGGTCAAAGAGATTCCTCTGCGCCCTTTTGTGGAAATATGCATGCTCTCTTCCTTAGCCGATGACACTCCGGAAGGTAAATCCATCATCGAATTGGGACGCGAACAAGGCATCCGCATGCATACACTCCAGACGGAAGGGGCCCACATGATCCAGTTTACAGCGGAAACCAAATGCTCCGGCATAGACCTGAAAGACGGTACCCAAATTCGTAAAGGGGCTTTTGATGCCATCCGCAGCCTGACGCAGGCAGCCGGTCATGATTTTCCCCGGGAAACGGAAGATGCAATTCGAAACATATCAGGCAACGGAGGTACTCCTTTGGTGGTCTGTGTCAATCAGAAAGTAGCCGGTGTCATTGAATTGCAGGACATTATCAAACCAGGTATAGAAGAGCGATTTGAACGCTTACGAAAAATGGGTGTCAAAACGGTGATGGTAACGGGAGACAATCCCTTGACGGCACAATACATTGCCAAAAAAGCGGGTGTGGATGACTTCATCGCCGAAGCCAAGCCGGAAGACAAGATGAATTACATCCGTCGGGAACAAGCGGCCGGCAAGCTGGTGGCCATGATGGGTGACGGTACAAACGATGCTCCGGCTTTGGCACAGGCCAACGTAGGGGTAGCCATGAACAGCGGTACACAGGCGGCAAAAGAGGCCGGCAACATGGTTGACCTGGATAATGACCCGACTAAACTGATCGAAATCGTAGAGATAGGAAAGCAGCTGTTGATGACACGAGGTACACTGACCACCTTCTCCATCGCTAACGATGTGGCAAAATACTTTGCTATCATTCCGGCCTTGTTCATGGTTTCTGTTCCTCAATTGGGTGCCCTTAACATCATGGGGCTTCACAGTCCCGAAAGTGCCATCCTGTCTGCCGTCATCTTCAATGCGCTCATCATTCCTGCGCTGATACCTCTGGCGCTGAAAGGAGTTGCCTACAAGCCGATCGGTGCCAGTGCTCTGCTTCGTCGAAACCTGCTTATCTATGGGGTAGGCGGTTTAATCGCTCCTTTTGTGGGTATCAAGCTGATTGATCTGCTCGTTGGACTATTTGTCTAACCTATCTTTCATGATAATTTATTCAAATCCTTTTAAATTGACTCGTAAAATTATTCATTATGAAGAATCTGATAAAATCAATAAAACTCACTCTTGTTTTTTGTGTGTTTTTGTCCGTATGTTATGTGCTGGTCCTGTGGGCGTATGCCCAGTTCGCCGCACCGGGTGAGGGTGGCAATGTCGAAACTGTCACGCTAAACGGAAAAGTAGTGGGGGTAGCCAACGTCGGACAGCGGTTTACCCAAGATATTTATTTTTGGGGACGACCTTCCTGTGCAGGTGACGGTTACGACGGCACCAGCTCGGCCGGCAGCAACAAAGGGGTAACCAATGAAAGCTACCTGAAAGAAGTCGAGGCCCGGATAGACACCTTTTTGCTGCACCATCCGTACCTGAAACGTGCGGAGGTGCCTGCAGAAATGGTAACGGCCAGTGCCTCCGGATTGGATCCTGACATCACACCTGCCTGTGCCTATGTGCAGATAAAACGGGTAGCTACTGCCAGGGGATTGAGCGAAAAAGAAGTGAAAGCACTGGTGGAAAACCATATCGAAAGACCGCTTTTCGGCGTTTTCGGGCCTTCCAAAATCAATGTATTGAAACTGAATGTTGCTTTAGATGAACATAAGAAAAAAGCATTAATCTGTTTGTAATATGTATACTTTTATCAAAAAAAATCTGCTTCTCATAGGAGTAGTGGCTTGTTTATATCCTTTACAAGTTTCTGCACAAGACAAACTATCCGTTCATGCCAAGGCGGATTTCGTTTCTGACTATGTCTGGCGCGGGGCCGATCAGCAGTCCGGTTGTTCGGTACAGCCTTCTCTCACGCTGGGTTATGCTGGTTTTTCCCTCAATGTTTGGGGCAGCCAGTCACTCACCAAATGGGAAGAGGGAGGTTCCAAAGAATGGGACATCAACCTCGGATATACCTACCGGAATTTAACGGCCACCTTGTCCGATTATTGGTGGAGCGGTATCAACCAACCTTATGGCCATTACAAAAACAGCCATTATTTCGAGGGTACTCTGGCTTACTGCTTTGGCGATTCTTTTCCGCTGTCCCTTTCATGGAGCACCATGTTTGCCGGGGCAGACAAGAATGAGAAGGGCAATCTGCAGGCATCTACTTACCTTTCGGCCTCCTATCCCTTCCGGCTACCTGCTGACATAGTGCTGACTCCCGCTGTCGGCTTTACTCCCTGGAAAGGAATGTATCACCATAAAGCCGCTTTTACAGACGTATCTCTGAAAGTTTCCAAGGAAGTATCGTTGTCAAACCATTTAGCAATCCCCTTATTTGTTCAAGCTATCGTATCACCGGTATATGACCGAACTTACCTGGTAGCAGGGATCGGCATCGGATTTTAACATGTCCACCACCTTGTACTCTTAAGGACAGTGGAAAGGAAAGACTTGTTTTCTCAAAATGAAAAGGTTTCTTCTCAGATTGAGAAAACAGTTTGCCTTTTCATTCCTCTTTTATATCTTCATAGCTGCTGATTTTCAAGTGATAATGAAAGATTTCGAACAATGGCACAGTCCTTGTTTCTCATGTAATAAAATTAAAATAAAAGAACAATGGAAGAATGGTATCAAAGCAATAAAGTTTCTTTTCAGAGAAACAGGGACTGTATGGTCAACTATCGACATGTTTCATATGCATTAGGCGTGCTTGTACTGGTAGAAGCGGGTCTTTTCGCACTTTGTGCAG
>CALADS010000018.1 GCA_937890825.1 uncultured Bacteroides sp.
ATGGTGGCGCACTTTTCAACTGGAATATTGGCGCACTTTTCAATTAGTATATACAGCAGTACCGAAGAACTCATCAATATGCCGTTTGCTGTAATAGTTCTTGCCAGCGATACGGCACATCGGTATCTGGTTGCGCTTGGCGGATGTATAGAGCCAAGACTTCTTGACCTTATAAAGGGACATCACTTCCTCACCCGAATAATAGTCAAGCACCTCATTCTCCTCTTTCCCTTTTGTTGATTCCAGGTTTTGTGTTGGCTTTTCTGCTTTTGCCTTTTGACAGTGCTTGCTCTTGCTGGCAGGAATCACACGCTTGTAGGGATTACCCTCAAACATCTTCTCTATATCAGTCTTTCTTACGAATGCCATTCTGCTGCTCAATCTTGATGCCTTCAACTTGCCGTTAGCCACAAGTTTGTAGATATACTGTCGGGTGCATCCCATCAGAATGGCAGCTTTGGAAAAGGTAAGATACTCCTGATGTTGCAGATCCATGATAGGCTCAATGCCGTTAATCAAGTCCTGCTGTCTTTTCTTCCTAAGACGTTTTGCCTCTGCCTGACATTCTTCGGAACAGTATTTCTGCATACCACTCCTTGGCACAAATGTCTTGCCACATAATTCACATTTTCTTGTCGGTCTCATACTCTTTGATGTTGCTATGTTCTACATACTTTGAGTATTCCACCATTGGAGTAAACGGAAGTGAACTATTGACAACCTTTGTCAACCCAGTCCACTATATAACGCTTTTTGCCTATCAGCTTCAAATCTGTCCTCCATCGTAACCACTCGTAAACCCTTGTCAACTACGTTCACGATATGACAAAATAAAAGCTCCGCAAATTCTCCACGGTAGAAATACGTTGCAAAAATATGTGGAAAATCGGGAACTGCCAAAAAGCACTCAGAAAGTGTTAAAAATCAAAGAATATTGAAAATCAAGGCTTTAGGGTTAGTTAGTCATGGTAAGTTATGGTTAGTTATAAGGCTCTAAATACACACACTGAACGCACCTTCGCCAATCATGGTAAGGCTGGCCGGAAGGGTAACCGATGTGAAGTCCGTACATTTGAATGCCAAAGAGCCGATTTTTTTCACCGTTGCTGGCGACTGCCATTCCAGCGTCTGAAGTCTGTAACAGAACACAAAGGCACAGCGGGCAATTTCTGTTACTCCCGACTGAATCACCACTTTCTCCAGGTATTCGCTTTCATCAAAGGCAAATTGACCCACCTTCTTCAGACTGCCCGGAATTTCAATCTCAGTCAGTTGGTCGCAACCCGACAACGCTCCTTCGCCCAAGTGAGTGAGCTGAGGCAGACGCATCGTGGTCAGTCCCGTATTCATAAATGCCCAATCACCTATTCGCGTCACACTGGCGGGTAAAACCACCTCCGTCAGATGCTTGCAATTCAAAAACGCACCCGGTCCTACAGCTACCACTTGATATCCGTTGACCTCCGCTGGAATTTCCAGTTTGCCGAATGCCATCGTCATGACTGCCGTACCGTAGAAGATGTCTTCATCTGGTTCATGGATGATGCCGCTACCTACCTGGCATAGTTTTTTTTCGGCATCTGTCACCTGGAAAATCGCCGGTATTTCTACATTACCCATCATCAGAGGAGCGGTAAACACGGTTTCATCGGTCAGGGTAATCCTTATCTCTCGCAATTCATTCGTCATATACCCGTCTGTTGTACCGGCATTGCAAACAAAGCCTTCGTCTTCACGAGTGCTCAGTGTCCTATCCTGAGGATTGTAGTCGAGCCTCAACGAATCGCCAGCTTCAAAAAGATGATGTTCCAAACGGAGGGTACCAGTCGGTTCATGAATCTTCTCTTCCACGCGGTCTCCATAAAAATACCAGGCCATTCCTTTGCTCTCTCCCAGGTACTGTTCGCTGGGAATAGCCAGGTAAGGGTGGTCTCCTGTGGAGTGGAACATTCCTTTGACCCAGGCATCAGGCAGCACCTGACCCAGGCCTTGCAGATATACTTCCTGACCCTGCTGAATCATCTTTCCGGTGTACACCAATTCTATTTTATCACTTCCTATCACTCCTTTGAACAAGAAATCCTGAACGGGCAGTCCGGTCGGTGGGGTCACCAGATCTATGTTCGAAGGTTTCAGCTTCATTTCACTGATGGCATACGCCACCGATGGGTCGAGGTGTTTACCCACCCAGTCTCCTTGGACATCGCATAAGCCGATGCCTAATCGGTCGGTCTCTTCTACCAACTGAAAGCTTCCTTTTTCATCCTTCATGAAGGTGATGAATCGTTTGTCACGATTCGCCACAAATTCGCCCGGCACACCTCCGGTTTTGTACTGATATACACCGCGCCACAGATACTTTATCAGCTTGCCTTTGGTAGAAATCACCTGCGGAAGAGGCACTAGGATGCGGTCGTTGTTCACCACCGCTTTGATGTAATAATCATCCGGAAGTCCTAGAACTGGCAAGAGATTTTTCAGGTAAAGTACGCCATCTTCTCCTTCTACCGCTTCCACGGTCTTCCCATAGAATGGCAGATTACTGCCCATCCCCAGCTTGTAGTAATGGTTGCGTCCTTTCATGCTGAAGTGGCTTACCTTTCCCTGAGGACGTTCCGTGATAACTCCCGGTTTATCGGCCGGGGCCGGATGGCGGTCGTACACATCGCGGAAGACACCTTCCAGTACCTCACCGGAAAATGAATCGGTAGTGGTAGCGGTTTCCCAATAGAAACGGTTATTATTGGCAAAAACAATGCGTCCTGTGATTTTGCCTTTCAATTTGAGACTGCCATCCGGCAACAGTTCCCACGAGAAATGCTGCGATTGCACCTGGTCGCCCACTGTGCGGACGATGGAAGCGGTATGGTCGGGTAGGAATTCCATGAACATCTCTGCTCCATCCAAGGGCATGGGAAAATCAAACCACTGGTCGCTTTCCTTTTCCTGGGTAATCACGTAATACCATTTTCCTACCAGCGTGTGTTGGCTGGGCTTTTCCTGGGTGTCGTCACAGCTTGAGGCAACGAAGCAAAGGAGACATATTAGCCATAAATTTAAAATTTTATTCATCATTTTTTTGGTTATGTATTTATTTAAAGTGAATGAATTCTCCCATATTCTGTTGGTACATATTTCCGTAGAAAGGAGCGTTGTATACCATGACATGGCTACCCACTGTGTTGATGAACAGGCGGTAGTACAGGTCGCGTAAACTGACGTCGGGCTGTGCTGACAACTGTTCGATGCAGGTAGAGGTGAAGCGATTGCTCATCCACACATTGAGCTCTTCGTTAAAGATATCAGCCTTGGAGGTTTCGTCGCCATTGGCTGCCGTGAAGAAAAGCAGGCCAGGAATGCCTTCACAGGCTTCGACCACTCCTCCCGAAAAGCAGGTTTCTACCATCATCAGTATCTTGCGGTACCGTTTCTGCCGATGCATGTCGCTGAACGTAGTCCGCAAATCCTCTCCGTTCAGTGCATCTGCGGTTTCATGCCAGCAAAGGTATTTCGGCATGCCGTGTCCGCTCCAGAAGATGAATACATTGTCGTGCTGGGTAGATTCAATGACTTTGGGCAACTGAGGACTGGATGGTCCGCTCAGGATTTGCAGGAAGTCATGCGGCTGCAATTCTGACATCTTGTAGTCTATTTCTACGTTTTCGTACAGGTTTTTTCCTCCCAGAGTTACTTGGACGGTACCTGGATGCGGATTGGATGGTGAATGAGCAATGTCGTCTTCCAGAATCAAGATGATATGATCATCGGGATATCCCGAGGCTTTCAATTGCTGATAGATAGCCAGAATATCTGCTTGGTGTCGGTAATTATTCCAAGTGGTCGAAGTGGCGACTAATAAGGCCCAATTGCTATGGTGCTCGGGATAGGTCACGCTTTCGGAATCATTGAAATCTTGCATCTGGCTGGCTTTCCAGTTCCATCCGGCCAATGTAGCATCGGTACGGTTACTGCCATCGCTGGTATTGTAGTCTAAGATGATGTATTTTCCGTTATACACCTTGAAATTGTAGTAGGTGGTGGTCAATACATTGGTGAAAACTTTTGCGTCGAAATCCAACGAACCGGAAGCGCCTTGCAGCGAAGGATGCTGCCCGTTGGCCAGAGCATCTATTACCATACGTATGTCTTCCCCCATCCAACTGCCCATATTGGCATCCTTGCCTGTTACTAAGGTGCGTAGTGCCTTTTGCAAGGTAGCATCCGGGTGCAATACCTGGTACCAGGATGCATAAGCCAGCAACATGGCCGCATCATAGACTTGGGCTTCACCCAATGTAGTGCTTTCGCCAAAACAGGTTTCATAGGATACTTCGAAGCCCGATTCGGGTGATGCTCCAAAAGTGATGCCTTCCATACCTTCTGAAATCGGTCCTACGGTAGCGATGACATCTGCTCCATACGCTGTATCGGCAAAGAGGGTACGGGGTACTTCCACACCGGTACGCGCTTTCTGTTGGAAAGCGCGCAGCATGGGGGCAATTTCTTCTATCTCGGAAGGGGTACAGATTACATACTCCGCTCCGCAACCAGCTGCTTGCTGGCTGACTTCCGCAACGTTGTCTGAGCGGTAGGTAAAAGTTCCTTTATTCTCCAATCCCAATTCTTTGGCCTGGAAAGCAAACCAGTCAATGAAGGTTTTGCCATAGCTGTCGTTTTCCTTGACCAGTAGGGCTACGCTTTTTCCTTCGTAGTTGATGACTTTCGATAGTAATACTTCACACTGGGTAATGTCGGTTTCGGTCATGGCCCATAGATGCCCCGAATTAGCGTGGGCCCGTACCAATTCTTCCGTGGTGGCTAAGGTGAAGAATTCCTTACTGTAGTGTGCCAGCTCGGTGGCCAAAATGGTGGCATTGGAAGAATACAATCCTCCAATCACAGCATAAATGTCTTGCCGTTTAGCTAATTGATTGGCTAATTGGGAGAGTTGCTCGTCATTTTCGTCGTAGTATTCAAAATTCAGCCGAATGCCGGCCGGTTGATTTCTGAAAGCCTGCTCCAGATGCTTTTGCAGCAACCCCAAGGTTCGTTTCCAGTGCTGGTCCAGTCCTTTGTTCATAGGAAGTACCACAGCAACGGTCTGTTCGGTCCATTGGCGGTTGTCGGATATTTCGTCGGATTCCTGGCATCCTGCCAAGAACAATAAGCAGAGTAAAACGAGTATGTTATGGTTGAATGGCTTCATGATAAGCTTTTTCCTTAGTAATGGCTGTTTGACGGTGATTTTCTACAAGTGATTGAAGAACATCCTGAAAGAGGGGGGATATTACCCAATCTACATATCCGCTTTCCAGACCGTAGAACTGGGAAGCAGGAAGGTTTCCGGTTGTGGTCCATTCGCTGAGATAGTGATAAATTAAGCGGTCGATGTGCTTGATGAGCGATCCCGTAATCTGATTAGACAGATAAGATTGGTCGATATCCATACCGGCTAAGTAGGGGCAGGATTCGTATTCGCGTGAATAGCGGTAAATGCCGGCATTCGAACCTCCTGCTACCGGAAAGATGAACGGATATTGTTGACTCCATTCTTTCATGTTCCGATAGGCTAAGTTGGCCGAGATGTAGCCGGTCCAGTCGTTGGCCAGGTACGTGGTTTCACACGTGCCCTGAAAACCAGTCATAAAGCCGTCGCGGGCAATGTGTATCGGGCTGTCTGTGTTATTGGCCAATACAATCAAGGCTTTTTCTGCTTGATCAGTGATTTCTGAAGCCGTGATTCCAGCCAAGTAGGAGGCACCGAACGTGGAAATCTGAAAGGTGGAAATGCCTTTGGCATATTGCTTACAACTCTCAAACAGGAGTACTTTCTTGTTGGCGGTGAGTTCTTTTCCTTCCAACAGTTTTTCCACGATGGGCTCATAGTCGCTGCTGGCCAGCGTAAACAAGGCAGGAGTATGTTGGCCTGGCTTTTGGAGCCAGGCCGAGAATATTTTTTCGGCTTCTTCTAAGGAAGCGGGTGAATAGCGGTATAGATCTACTTGGGGGTGGTCAATCTTGAATTGTTGCACTCCCTGCAGAATACGGTCGTTGTAACTCATATCTCCCAATCCGCCAGGTGAAAACAAGAATACCAGTTGGGGAGTGGGAAGCGCTTCTGTTTCCGGTTCGCTGGAAGATGAGCACGAAAAAAGCATTAGGCTCATTCCTAAGAGAAATGAGCCAAATACTTGAGCAGTGTATTTGCGTATTTGTGCGATTTTTATCATCCTTTGTGTTTGTTTTACCTATTATAAAGATTCTCCTGACGACGTATCTTTAGAGCATATCCATGCCTTCAGCAGGTTTAAAAACATAGTTGTTGTTTTCATAATAAGCTCTGGACGCAATATCAAGGGTGAAGGTAGAAATGCCTTCTATGTCAAAAAGCAAACGAATGTAAATACCTTCCTTGGGATTGGGAGTAATCACCACGCTACCCATTTCATCATTCAAGGTATAGGTGTATTTTTGCCCATTCCATTGAATGCCGAGCAAGTGTTCGCAACATGATTGTGCTTTCTGTGCATTTTCCATACCCATTAGGTACTGGCCTTCTGTATTATCTACTTTAGTAAAGAACTTTTTACTATTTTTGGTTATCCTTTCTTTGATGTATTCTGCTTGTTCTTTTCCAGACTTGGGACTGTCATCATCTGAACAGGAATACAAACTCACGGATAATAATACTGCCAGCATGGGCAAAAGAAATAATTTCAGTTTCATAACTTTTATTTTATTAATTACATGCGAAATTAATTATTTCTTGCGGTAGTTTGGTGAGTGTTGAGAACGACTTTGCGGTAATTTGTCCGTAATATAGCGACAATTTGTATTTTATATAAGATAATATGTTGAATGACAGAGTAATGAAGAATTGCTTTCAAAATCTGTTCAGGTCAATTTCAGGCCGTCAAGAAGCAGTAGATAAAGGGTGATGGCTTCTTCTATTTCGCGGACAAATATGAATTCATAGGCGGTATGTGAGCGGCTGCTTTTGCCCGACCCCATCTTCAGAGACGGGAATGACATTGACATCCAGGACCATCAGCCCCTTTTCGGCAATGGCCGGTTGCATCTCGGTGGATTCTCCTACGATGGCAAACTGAATGGGCAGTTCGATGTATTGTTGCAGATAATCAGCTGCCTTTTCCTCTTCACGGCTGAGAGAGGGAATAGTGATAAGTGCTTGCAGTAGACTAACTGCTTCCTGAGTCAAAGTAGTTATATCGTAGTTCATAACTTATGATAGGGTTTATGGTTTTCTTCGGACAATATTACGCATATTTATTGGGAATGTGGAAGGAATAGGTTCTGAAATCTGTTTTGCAGGCAGAAAACTGCGGACAAAGGGTAATAGTTTCAACTGAAACCATTACCTTTGCAGTATATTAACCAATTCATATTCATCATGGCTTATCATCATTTGTCTGTCTTGATACACCGTCAGGCAGAGAAGTATGGAGAAAAAGTAGCCCTTAAATACAGGGACTATGAAAAGAAAGAATGGATTCCTGTAACGTGGAATGAGTTTTCGCAGAAGGTTCGTCAGGTGGCCAATGCGTTGTTAGAATTAGGGGTGAAGATCCAGGAGAATATCGGTGTTTTCTCGCAGAACAAACCGGAATGTTTTTATGTAAATTTCGGCGCTTACGCTAATCGGGTGGTAACTATCCCTTTATATGCCACTAGTTCACCTGCGCAGGTACAATACATTGTGAATGATGCACAGATTCGTTACATTTTTGTAGGAGAACAGTTTCAGTACGATGCAGCTTTCCGTGTGTTCGGACATTGCGCTTCGCTTCAGCAGATTGTTATTTTCGACCCGGCAGTGCAGCGCGATCCGCGCGACCTTACTTCCATCTATTTCGATGAGTTTCTGAAGAAGGGCGAAGGTTTGCCTCATAATGAGGAAGTAGAAAAGCGTACCTCCGAGGTATCGGCAGACGATATTGCTGATATTCTTTATACATCGGGCACTACGGGCGACCCTAAGGGTGTGATGCTGATGCACT
The DNA here is from genome assembly GCA_937890825.1 of uncultured Bacteroides sp. Classification (GTDB taxonomy): domain Bacteria; phylum Bacteroidota; class Bacteroidia; order Bacteroidales; family Bacteroidaceae; genus Bacteroides. Next base: position 8,019 of record CALADS010000018.1, read on the forward strand.
ACAATTATATGGAGGCTTTCCGTACCCATGAAATCCGTATTCCTACGCTGACCGATCAGGATGTGTCTATGAACTTCTTGCCCATTACGCATGTGTTCGAACGTGGCTGGTCGTATGTATGTTTGCAGCGGGGTGCGTTGATTTGTATCAACCTTCGTCCGCAAGATATTCAGACCACTATCAAGGAAATTCGTCCTACGGTAATGTGCAGCGTGCCTCGATTCTGGGAGAAAGTGTACCAAGGTGTACAGGAGCGTATTAATCAAGAAACAGGACTGAAGAAGGCGATGATGCTGGATGCCTTGAAAGTAGGTAAGGCGCATAACTTGGATTATCTGCGGGTGGGCAAGAATCCACCTTTGATGCTTCACCTGAAGTATAAGTTTTATGAAAAGACGGTCTATGCCTTGTTGAAGAAGACCATCGGTATAGAAAACGGTACTTTCTTCCCCACAGCCGGTGCGGCGGTGAGTGATGATGTGTGCGAGTTTGTGCATTCAGTAGGTATCAATATGGTGGTGGGCTACGGTCTGACGGAAAGTACCGCTACCGTATCTTGCTTCATGCCACAGGGCTTTGTGCTGGGGTCTGTAGGTAAGGTGATGCCCGATTTGGAAGTGAAGATTGGCGAGGACAACGAAATCTTGCTTCGTGGCAAGACCATCACTCCGGGGTATTATAATAAGGCCGAGGCTACGGCACAGGCTATTGATAAGGACGGCTGGTTCCATACGGGCGATGCCGGACGCCTGGAGGGTGATGTCATCTTCCTGACCGACCGTATCAAAGACCTCTTCAAGACGTCCAACGGTAAGTACATCTGTCCGCAGGCCTTGGAAACCAAGTTTATCATCGACCGCTACATCGACCAGGTGGCCATCATTGCCGACCAACGGAAATTCGTGTCTGCCTTGATAGTGCCGGTGTATGGTGCCGTGAAGGAATATGCCAAGGAAAAAGGTATTGAATATCAGTCTATGGCCGATTTGTTGCAGCATCCCAAGATTTTGGCGTTGTATCGTGCCCGTATCGATACCTTGCAGCAGCAGTTTGCTCATTATGAGCAAGTGAAGCGATTCACCCTGCTACCCCAACCGTTCAGCATGGAGCGCGGCGAACTGACCAATACCTTGAAGCTGAAACGTCCGGTAGTGGCCAAGAACTATAAGGAAATCATCGATAAGATGTACGAAGACTAACATCGCACAGCGACAATCATTATAAAGAATCCCCTGAAAGCGCAGAAACCATTCTTTGCTTTCAGGGGATTGCTGTTTGTAGTAACAATGATACTATTTAACTCATTGTTTTTTTATAGCAGTTGGATAACGTACTGTCTGTTTTTTTAATATCCGAAAATCTCTTCCGTGGTGAGTTCCTTCACCGGACCAAGTTTTTTCAGGGCAGTCATATCCAGTTCTTTCTTGTCGCCCAGGATGCAATACTTATATGTGCGTCCCTTGATCCATTGCTGCTGGAAGTTCACCACATCCTGCAGGGTGGCATCTTGCAGACCTTGGTAGATACGGATGCGGCTGTCGGTGTTTTCTCCCAGCCGTTGTGCATTGATATACGACCAGATTACTTCGTCCTTGATGATGCGCTCGGTGCGCAGGCGGGATATGAGGCTTTCCTTAGCTAGGCGGAAGGCGGTTTCCGATTGCGGCATATCGTTGATGATTTCATCAAAGGCCCGGATGGCATCTGTCAGTTTATCGTTTTGTGTAGCGATGATGGTACCCATGGCATACGGGTCGGGCAGACGGCTGGGGCGACTGAAACTGGCTCCTGCTGAATAGGCCAGGCTGCGGCTTTCGCGCATCTCCTGGAACACGATGGAGTTCATGGCTCCGCCGAAGTATTCATTATAGAGCGTACGGTCTGCTTCAATGGCAGGGTTGTATTTTTCGCCCTTGTTAGAGAACTGCGCCATATACACTTGTTTGGCCTCATACGGAGCGATGAAAATCTGAGTCTCCGTGGTCAGCGGCTGTTCAAAGTTTTTGCCTGCGGGGATGTCTTTCAGCGTTTCGGGCACCCGGTGCTCCTGATTGATGACGGCCAGCAATTCCTCCTGGCTGCTGGGGCCATAGTAAGTCACGCAGTGCTTAAAGCCGTTCAGTGCATGGATGCGGTCTGCTAGGTCTTGCGGATTCATGGCCTTCAGTTCTTTTTCGCTCAAGATATTTTTCGCCCAGTTATCCGGTCCGTATTGCATATACACTCTCAGGCGGAAGAAATTCTGCATCTGGTTCAGTTTGCTGTCCTGACGGGCTTTCAGCTCATCACTTACCATGTTGGTGTAAGCGGCAGGATTCACCTGTGCGTCAGCCAGCAGCTTTTCCAGCAGAGCGATGGCTTGCGGCATATTTTCGTTCAGACCGCTCAGGGTGATATACGTCTGGTCGGTGCCGGGTACTACCGAGAACGAGCAGGCCAAGCGGTAGAATTCGCTCTTCACCTGTTCCGGAGTCATATCCGATGTGCCCAGGTATTCCAGGTAATTCGCTGCCATACCTAACGCCTTGTCGTGTCTGGTTCCCATATCGAAGAGATACATCAGGCTGAAGAGGTCGTTGCTGGTGTTCTGCTTGTAGATGACGGGTATGTCAGCTTTGGCTGTCAGTTGGGTCAGGTCTTTGCTGTAGTCCAGGAATACCGGTTCGATAGGCTGCACCGTGCTGGCCTGGATTTCCTTCAGGAAGGCACTGGCCGTATCGCGGTTCATTACAATTGGTGTAATGCTGGGCTTGGCAATCTTCTTCTCGTTGGGGTCTTTACCCTGACGTTTGTAGATTACGGCATAGTTATTGTCTTTCAGATATTGGTTGGCAAAGGTTACAATATCTTCTTTGGTCAATTTAGACAGACGATCCAGCAGCGTTATTTCATCGGCCCAGTTGCTGCCGTTGATGAACGACTGCACAAACCAGTCGGCCCGTCCGTCGTTGCTCTCTTGTGATTGCAGCAGGTTTAGCTTAAAGTTGTTCAGGTTGGCTTGCAGAATCTTTTCGTCAAAGTCGCCTTTGCGCAGCTTGTCCAGTTCGGCCAGCAGCAGGTCTTTCACTTCCTCCAGCGTTTGTCCTTGCTTGGGTCGTCCCTGCATGGTGAACACGCTGTAGTCGCTCATCGGCATGGGGTAGCAGTAGCCCACCAATACCTTTTGCTGCTGGTTCAGGTCCAGGTCGATAAGGCCGGCCTGTCCGTTGTAGAGAATCTGCGACACCACCTGCAAGGTTTCGATATCCTTGTGTGCAGCACCCGGGAATCGCCAGGCCAGGGCCACGTTCTCGGCATCCAGACCATAGACTTCGCGCACGATAGGAGCGTTGATTTCTGTTTCCTTCGGCAGGCTCAGTTTCGGCAGATTCGGATTAGGTTTCATATCGCCGAAATACTTATCAATGGTGGCTATCATCTGGTCCGGGTCAAAGTCACCGCTCAGGCAGACAGCCATGTTGTTGGGCACATACCATTGCTTGTAATAATTCTTGATATTCGTGATGGAGGGGTTCTTCAAGTCTTCCTGGGTACCCAATACGGTTTGTGTGCCATAGGGGTGATGGGGGAAGAGGGCCGCCAGCATATTCTCGTACACCTTGCGGTTGTCCTTGGTCAGCGACATGTTCTTTTCTTCATATACTGTTTCCAGTTCGGTGTGGAATCCGCGGATGACACAGTTCTTGAACCGTTCCGCCTGAATCTTGGCCCAGTTGTCCACTTGGTTGCTGGGAATATCTTCCACATAGCAGGTCACATCGAAGCCCGTGTAAGCATTGGTACCGTTGGCACCGATGGCAGCCATCAGTTTGTCGTATTCATTGGGGATGGCATATTTCGAAGCCTCGTAGCTCAGGCTGTCTATCTGTGCATACAGTTTATGGCGTTCCAGGCTGTCGGTAGTTTTGCGATACACCTCGAATGTCTGTTCAATCTGGTCCAATAAGGGCTTTTCCACTTCATAGTTCTGTGTGCCGAAGTGGCTGGTACCCTTGAACATCAGGTGCTCGAAGTAATGCGCCAGACCAGTGGTTTCGGCGGGGTCGTTTTTTCCGCCCACACGCACGGCAATATAAGTCTGTATACGCGGCTGGTCTTTGTTCACCGTCATATACACTTTCAGGCCGTTGTCCAGCGTGTAGATGCGCGCTTTCAGCGGGTCGTTGGGAACCGTTTCGTAGCTGTACTTTTGTCCGCAGCTACCTAGGCATAAAGCCGCTGCCAACAGCAGCAGACTACCCGTTTGTTTGAATAGATGTTTCATAAGTTTTACTTATTAGTTAATAACGATACAAATGTATGCGTTTTTTTCATACCTTTGCATGCAAAATTTAGAATTTTCATTATAACCCAACTATAGACAGATGATTACCATAGAACAACTGAAAGATATCAAGGAACGCACGGAGGCTTTGAACCGCTACCTGGACATTGAAGGAAAGAAGATTCAAGTGGAAGAAGAACAGCTTCGCACGCAGGCACCCGGCTTTTGGGACGACCAAAAGGCGGCCGAGGCACAGATGAAAAAAGTAAAAGCATTGCAACAGTGGATAGCCGGATATAATGAAGTGAAAACGCTGGCCGATGAACTGCAGCTGGCTTTCGACTTCTATAAGGATGAACTGGTGACGGAAGAGGAAGTGGACGAAACTTTTGCCAAGGCATCTGAGGCCGTGGAAGCTCTGGAGTTGAAGAACATGCTTCGCGAAGAGGCCGACCAGATGGACTGTGTGCTGAAAATCAACTCTGGTGCCGGAGGTACGGAAAGTCAGGATTGGGCCAGTATGCTGATGCGTATGTATCTGCGCTATGCAGAAACGCACGGTTATAAAGCGGTTATTGCCAACTTACAGGAAGGCGATGAAGCCGGTATCAAGACGTGTACCATTGAGATTTCTGGTGATTACGCCTATGGGTATCTGAAGGGTGAGAACGGTGTGCATCGTCTGGTGCGTGTATCGCCCTATAATGCACAGGGCAAGCGAATGACTTCTTTTGCTTCCGTGTTTGTCACGCCGCTGGTAGATGATACCATTGAAGTGAATATCGAACCTGCCCGCATGTCGTGGGATACCTTCCGAAGCGGTGGTGCCGGAGGTCAGAATGTGAACAAGGTAGAATCGGGAGTGCGTCTGCGTTATCAGTACAAAGACCCCTATACCGGAGAGGAAGAGGAAATCCTGATTGAGAATACCGAAACGCGTGACCAGCCTAAGAACCGTGAAAATGCGCTCCGTTTGCTGCGATCCATGCTGTACGACAAAGAAATGAAGCACCGCATGGCCGAGCAAGCCAAGGTAGAGGCCGGCAAGAAGAAAATTGAGTGGGGCAGCCAGATACGCAGCTACGTGTTCGACGACCGCCGCGTGAAAGACCATCGCACCAATTACCAGACCAGCGACGTGAACGGGGTGATGGACGGTAAGATTGACGAATTTGTCAAGGCTTATCTGATGGAATTTGCCGGAAACGAGGAATAAGTTTCTTTCTGAATATGATTTAAACAGTTGCCAAGACTGTTTTTTCTAGTCAGTCATCGCATAGGCGGATGATGTCCATCGGTAGGGAGACAGGGTAACTCTCCTGACCGGTGTACATCCTCCGCTTTTTTTATATACCCGGCAGAAGGTGTCGGTTTCAGAGGGTTCGGCTCCGCATCAGGGATGCAACAGGGCAGTTACTGTTCCGTAACTTCTCCGTGTATAAGTACCTCTGCACGGAGAAGTTACGGGTTTGCTACGGTTCAGATGCGTTTCAGATGCAGTTCGGAACCCTGGCAGGGTAGGAAATGTTCAGTAAAAAATATCTCTTTCGATGCTTGTAAATCCGATTTTAAATCCTACATTTGTCCACTGAATTGGTTTCCGTCTGTTTTGCATCGAAACGACGGATGAAAAGGGAATCGGGTGAAAGTCCCGGACAGTCCCGCTGCTGTGAAGCTCCATTCAACTTTTCAGAAATTACCGCAATGCCACTGAGGAGCGCTGCTCCTTGGGAAGGTTCTGAAAGGGGAGTCAGTCAGAAGACCTGCCAATGTAACATTAGTTGAGGCTCCTGCGAGGATGGGGGATAGACGCATGCTTAGAGATTGCTGTACCTGCTACAGCCGCTCTATCTTGGAATCTTATAATATACAGAACGGATGAAATGCAGAAATGCCGGTGTGCTGGCAGGGCTGTTCGTTTGTGGGCTCTTGTTTCCTGCACAGGGATGGGGGCAAAGCAGACTGGACAGTATTCAGCACATTGATGAAGTGGTGATTACCGCTAAAACGTATAAAGAGGTAATTCCTGCTCAAAAGATGTCGGAGGCTGTTCTACAAAGTTTGAACAGTTTTTCTGTGGCCGATGCGATACGCTATTTTTCCGGCATACAGATTAAAGACTATGGGGGCATTGGCGGACTGAAGACCGTCAATATCCGCAGTCTGGGTACGCACCACGTGGGGATTTTCTACGACGGTATTCAGCTGGGTAATGCACAGAACGGACAGGTAGATTTGGGCAAGTTCTCGCTGGAGAATATGGAGGAAATCTCGCTCTATAACGGACAGAAAAGTGAAATCTTCCAGCCTGCCAGGGATTTCGGTTCTTCGGGTTCGGTATATCTGCGTTCGCGCACACCCCGTTTTGCAGCCGGCAAGAAGTATCATCTGAAGGCTACGGTGAAAGGGGGCTCGTTCGATTTAATCAATCCTTCATTTCTCTACGAACAGAAGCTGAGCGAACACGTTAGTGCATCGCTCAATGCTGAGGTAATCAATTCATCGGGCAAATACAAGTATCGGTATAAGCGGGTGTATCCCAATACCGATAAGGTGATGTACGATACTACAGCTATCCGTCATAACGGCGATATTTATTCGTCGCGGGTAGAGGCAGGGGTGTACGCTAACCTGGCCGATGGTTTCTGGCGACTGAAATCCTACTTCTATGATTCAAACAAAGGGATTCCCGGAGCTATTGTGAATAATAAGTGGAAAAATTCCCAGCGTCAGAAAGACCGCAACTTCTTTTTGCAGGGTACTTTTCAGAAGTCGCTCTTGCCCCGATGGGAGGTGCAGGCCAATGCCAAGTATGCCTACGATTACATGAATTATGTGAACCCCGATACTACCTTGATGCTGATTGACAATACTTTTAAGCAGCAAGAGTGGTATCTGTCGGTAGCGAATAAATACGAGGTGAACCGCTGGCTCGATGTGGCCTTGTCTACCGATGTTCAGTACAATACTTTGCGCTCTGATCTGGAGGGTTTTGTCTATCCTAAGCGACTCACTGCCTTGGTGGCAGCTGCCGTGGCGGTGGATTGGGGTAAGTTGAAGATGCAGGGCAGTGTGCTTGCCACGTGGGTACACGAACGCATCCGTTCGGGCAATGCTTTACAGGACCAGGAGGTGCAGGCTGCTCCTGACAAAAAGGAATTTACACCGGCTGTTTTTCTGTCGTATAAGCCGTTCAGAAACCACGATTTTACTATACGGGCATTCTACAAGCAGATTTTCAGAATGCCTACCTTCAACGACCTCTATTATACCGATGTAGGAAACATTGCCTTGAAGCCTGAGTTTACGCATCAGTATAACCTGGGCTTTCAGTACAGCCGGAAATTTCGGCGGGGCTTGGTGAGCCGTATCGATTGGCAGGCCGATGCCTATTACAATGAAGTAACCGATAAGATAGTGGCCGTGCCCAAGGGAAGCGGTCAGTATCGTTGGATGATGATGAACTTAGGCTATGTGGAGATACGCGGTGTGGATGCCTCGTCGACTACGGAGTTCAGACTGCCCGCCGATATCTTCTTGAATCTGCGTCTCTCGTATACGTATCAGAAAGCGCAGGATTTTACGCAGCGGAAGAGTGAAGTACTTCAGCAACTGACCTATGGCGGACAGATACCTTACATCCCCTGGCATAGCGGTTCGGTCATAGCCAATGTGCGCTACAAGTCGTGGCAACTGAACTACAGCTTTATCTATGTGGGCGAACGCTATCACAGCTCTGCCAATATTCCGGCCGATTATGAGCAGCCCTGGTACACGCACGATATGTCTGTGGTAAAGGATTTCAAACTGAAGAAGGTCAATCTGCGGGTGGCTGCAGAGATAAACAACCTGTTTAGTCAGGACTACGAAGTGGTACTGAACTACCCCATGCCTAAACGAAATTATAAACTAGCTTTCACGGTGGAATTATGAGAAAAATTGGACTGACAGTTTGCTGGATGATGGTGTGGCTGTGGGCGCTGACGGCCTGCCGCGACGATGTGGAAATGCTCTTGTCGGAAGAAGAGTATACGGGCGATACGCGTCCGGTGCAGGGGTATAAGGGCTTTTATCTGTTGAATGAAGGAAATATGGGCAGCAATAAATCAACCTTGGATTATTATGATTTTGCCACAGGTATCTATACGCGCAACATTTATGCGGAGATGAATCCTACGGTGCCCAAGGAATTGGGGGATGTGGGCAACGACATCGCGATTTATGGAAGCAAGCTGTATGCGGTAATCAACTGTTCTAACAAGGTGGAGGTGATGGAGTATCAGACGGCCAAGCGGATAGGGCAGATTGAGATACCCAACTGTCGCTTTATTAAGTTCGCTGGTCGTTATGCCTACATTACTTCGTATGCCGGTCCGGTGGAAATCAATCCGAATTATACGCAGATAGGCTATGTGGCCCGCGTGGATACCGCTACGCTGCAGGTGGTAGACCGTTGCCTGGTGGGGTATCAGCCCGATGAACTGGAAATTGTGGGTACCAAGATTTATGTGGCCAATTCGGGCGGGTATATGGGAGCCGGTGAAACATCTGGATACGAGCGCAGTGTATCGGTAATTGATATCTATACGTTTACTGAAGAAAAACGCATCGACGTGGCATATAACCTGGAACGCATCAAAGCCGATAAGCAGGGGAATCTGTGGGTGAGTTCGCGGGGCGATTACAAGGGGCTGCCCGCACGGCTGTTTTTCCTGGACCGACAGAAAGAGATGGTGACCGATACCATTCCCATTGCTGCCAGTAATTACTGGATAGACGAGGATTTACTCTATGTGTATGGCACCGAGTGGAGCTATATCACGAATGATTGGAGTATATCTTATACCCTTGTCGATACGAAGACGCATGAAATTGTTTCCGACCGGATTATTACAGACGGCACAGAGAAGGAAATAGAGAAGCCGTATGGAATCATGGTGGACCCTGATACCAAAGATATTTATATTACCGATGCCGGTAATTATGTCACTCCGGGGGCATTGTACTGTTTCGACAAGAATGGGAAGAAGAAATGGGTGAAACGTGCAGGTAACATTCCCGGGCATTTTGCTTTGTTGCCTGTCTATAAATAATTGAGGTATGGCATATGAAAAAAATCAGTTGGTTGTTAGGTTGTTGTCTGTTGGGATTGATAGCAGCTTGCTCGTCGGATCATGATGAGAATCAGGTATGGTTGGCACCAGTCATTAACGGACTGGAAAACTCCTATTCATTGAGTATGGGAGAGTCGGTGACACTTTCGCCGGAGGTGGAACATGCTGAGGGGGCTGTGTATAGCTGGACACTGGATGATGAAGTGGTGTCGCAAGCGTCGGTCTACGAGTTTCACGCTACGAAATCCGGTACTTTCCACTTGGTATTTAGCGTGCAGACGCAAGGGGGGCGTACCGTAAAATCTGTGAATATGGTGGTGCTTCAGCCGGAGGCGCTTCGCTTGGAAACGCAGGCGTATGAGGTATTGGCCATTGATTTGCCGGAGGCATTTCAGGGTGCAGATGAGGTAGAGTGGAAGGTGGTTTCGGCTGCTTCCGATTTGTATCGACTGCAGGCTGCTGGCGGTGGGAAGGCTTTATTTGTGGCTGCCCGCGCCGGTAAATACCATGGACAGGCCACTTCGCAGGGGCTGATATGCGATGTGATGATTACCGTGAAGGAACCGGCCAAAAAGTTGAGCCCTTATATAGCGAAGGTGTACGATTATCTGCCGGCACCGGGACAGTTTGTCAACCAATTGCCGCCTTATGAACCGGGTGATTCTCACGCCGATATGGTGCGGAAAGCCGGTGAATGGTTGGTGGGCGAAGAGGCCACCATGATTACGTTGGGAGGCTGGGGAGGCTACGTGGTGTTCGGCTTCGACCACCTGGTGCTCAATGTGGCTGGTAAGCGTGATTTCCGCGTCAACGGCAATGCATTCGGGTCGGCCGACAACGGACGGCCGAATGCGCCCTTCGGGGGAAGCTGTGAGCCGGGAATTGTGATGGTGGCTTATGATGCCAATGGCAACGGTCAGCCAGACGAGGATGAATGGTATGAAATCAAGGGAAGCAGTAATTTCTCGGCAGAGAAAGAGCTGTGGTATGATTTTGCGGTAGAGAATAAAAATGATGTGGCAGTGTATCGGGATTACAGCATGACGTATCACCGCCCGCAGAAAGAAGAACCGGAGCTGGATGCTGAACCGGGCAATCCTTTGGCTTTTGCCACCATAGAAAAGTATATTCGCTGGACAGACAATCAGAACAACGAAGGGTATAAAGTGAAGAACGTGTATCATAACCAGAGTTATTATCCGGCGTGGGTGGATAAAGACGAATTGCAGTTCAAGGGTATTCGCTTGCCCAATAATGCAATCAATGAGGGAAAATTCAATCCGGGCATCAATCAGGGAAGTGTGTATTATGTGTTGTATGGTTTCCGCTACGGGTATGTGGATAACTATCCGAACCTGCACGATAATTCGGCCATAGATATCGATTGGGCCATAGATAAAGAGGGGAATGCCGTACACTTGCCGGGTATACACTTTGTAAAGGTGTATAATGCCATCAACCAGGAGAACGGTTGGCTGGGAGAATGCTCCACGGAGGTGGAGCGGGGTGAAGACCTGCACATGCTGGGGAAGCGAATCGATACGGTGAAGGAATAAATGTTTTATCAATATAATAATCATGATTATGAAGAAGATTCTTTATGTATGCATGCTGTTGTTTTGTGCCACAGCAGGCTTGACAAGTTGCTACGACGATGACGATTTGTGGAGTGCAGTCGATGATTTGCAGGGACGGGTAGAGTCTATTGAAAAGACCGTAAAGGAAGCCAATGCAGACATTGATGCTTTGAAACTGTTGGTGGATGCCTTGAATAGTAAGGTAACCATCGTGTCGGTTACTGAAAATGAACAAGGGTATTCCATCGTGTTTTCGGATGGAAAAACGGCTACCATAACCAATGGAAATACACCTCAGATAGCGGTTCGTAAAGATAGCGACGGGGTGTATTATTGGACTTTAAACGGTGAATGGCTGTTGGCTGATGGCAAAAAGATTAAGGCAGAAGGTGCCGATGGTGCAGCAGGTAAGGATGCGGTTGCACCCAAGTTGAGAATCAATCCGGAAACCAAAGAGTGGGAAATGTCGGTAGACGGAGGTGGCAGTTGGCAATCCATGGGAGTAAAGGCCGACGGTACGTCTGGAACGGGTATATTCCAGTCTGTCGATACTACTTCCAAACTCGGGTGGGTGATATTTACCTTGGCCAATGGAGAGGTGATGGAGATTCCTACACAGAGTGCTTTGAGTATTTCATTGTCGGCCGATTCGGCTCCGTTTGTGTATGGAGAAACGCAGACTTTTACGGTGAAGATGAAAGGGGTAGAGCGCTTTACTTATACGAAACCCGATGGCTGGAAGGTGGCTGTAGAAGGTGAACAGCTTAGCATAACTGCTCCGGATAAGGCGAATGCTTATGCAGAAGCAGCGGGTACGGTAGTATTAATTGGTATGTCGGGCCATTATTCTTGCATGGCAGAAATCCGTGTGAGTGTGGCCGATAAGCATGTGCATCTTATCACGTTCGAAGGCGAAGAATGGAGCAAGGCCGTGATGTGTAATTACGCACCGGGAAAGTTTTCTACCACAAATTTCCAATCGGATAAGTCGTACACATGGACGGACGCCACTACGCAGCTTACTACCGGTCGTCCGGAAGGCTTTATGGGAGGCTGGGGGTATCCTTGGTTTGTCAGCTCTTATAATTCCAAGTCGTTGGATCAAAGCAAATATGGCGGATTTAATTACGACTTGTATGTGTATAATCCTACAGGAGAGGTAGACAGTACGACGGGTGGAGGACATAATCACTCAGATAATTTTATTACCACTTTCGGTTATTTGGATCTGGTATTTCCTTATGGTGACGGACGGCCTATTTTGGAATTTGCCGATAAGAAACCGCGAACCATCAAGAGTCTGTATGTAAATTCTACGTGCTATTTTTATTCTGTAGCAATCGGGGGTAACGAGTTGTCTCCGGCTCTTTCGGAAGACATTCTGTATTATGCTACCGGAGTGGATGCAGAGGGTAAAGATACGAAGACGATTACCATGGTGTTTGGCTCAACGAAAGGAATTACTAAGGAATGGACCAAATGGGATTTGTCGGAACTGGGCCCTATCGTTTCTTTGCGTCTGAATCAGGCAGGAGGGGCGGATAATGGATATGGCTATTCGCTGCCTGCTTATTATGCCATCGATGACATTACCGTGGAATGGTGATGAAAATGAAAATGCCAATTTTTGACAGGCCGTAGCTTAAAGTTGCTTCAAGAATTGGAAAAAGAATGTGTCATCTGCGTTTTTCGCAGGTGATGCATTCTTTTTGCTTAATCTATATGGTTAAATAGTGTTAATCTCTCGTGAGAACCCTCGCTTTAATTCTACCTTTGTCTGCGAATTGGTTTCCGTCGGTTTTGCATCGAAACGGCGGATGAAAAGGGAATCGGGTGAAAGTCCCGAACAGTCCCGCTGCTGTGAAGCTCCATTCAACTTTTCAGAAATTACCACAATGCCACTGAGGGGCGTCGCTCCTTGGGAAGGTTCTGGAAAGGGAGTCAGTCAGAAGACCTGCCAATGTATCTTGGTCAACACTCCTCCGGGGTTAGGGGAATTGACACGGTTTTAATAATCGGTTATGGGGAAATGCAGGAAAGGGCAGGTCACGATAACCGATATAGGTTCAACTTTTTTATGACAAGATTATTGAGACAATTGGGTAGGACTGTCTGTCTGTATTTCTTGTGTCACGGTATATGGGGAGGAAAGGTGATGGCACAGAACAGACTGGATTCCTTGCAGTATCTGGACGAAGTGGTGGTGACAGCCCAGCGTTATCAGAAAGAGGTGATTCCGGTGCAGCAACTGGCTGGCAAGCAGTTACAACAACTGAGTTCGCACAGTGTAGCCGATGCGTTGCGTTATTTCTCCGGCATTCAGATTAAGGATTATGGTGGAGTAGGTGGGTTGAAAACTGTGAACATCCGCAGTATGGGCACGAATCATGTGGGCGTGTTCTATGACGGGATTGAACTGGGTAATGCGCAGAACGGTACGGTAGATCTGGGACGTTTTTCATTGGACAACATGGAGTCGGTCACCCTTTATAACGGACAGAAAAGTGCCATCTTTCAGCCGGCCAAGGATTTCGGTTCGGCAGGTTCCATTTATTTACAGTCGCGCACGCCGCATTTCGACGAGGGCGAAGAAAGACGTATGAAAGCTACTTTCAAGACCGGTTCGTTTGGGGTGGTCAATCCGGCTTTTCTATGGGAAGAGAAACTGAGTGAAAAGCTTAGCTCTTCGCTCAGTGCAGAATATCTTTATACCACCGGACGCTATCATTTCACGTATCGGGTAAAAGAAGGGTACGACACTACAGCGGTACGCAAGAATGGTGATGTGCAGGCGATGCGTGTGGAGGGAGGACTTTATGGTAAACTGCCGGATGGGTACTGGAAAACGAAAGCCTATTTTTATCGCTCGGAGCGAGGATATCCGGGGGCTGTGGTGCGCAACAAGTTCAGCCATGAAGACCGTCAGTGGGATACCAACCTCTTCGCACAAGGTTCGTTCAAGAAAGATTTTTCAGAACAGTATAGTTTGCTGGCCAATGCCAAATATGCCTACGACTATCTGCACTATCTGGCTGACCCGCGGCGGGATGAGTCGTTGATGTATGTGGATAACCGCTATTATCAGCACGAGGTTTATGCTTCGGTGGCTCACCGTTATTCTTTGTTGCCGGTGTGGGATGTCAGTCTCTCTACCGATTATCAGTTTAATCTGCTGAATGCCGATATGCACGATTTCCTTTACCCCCGTAGGCACACGTTGTTGGCCGCAGCGGCCACAGCCTTGCATTTCGACTGCTTCAAATTGCAGGCCAGTTTGCTGACCACGTGGGTGAACGACCGAGTGACCGAGGGGAAAAAAGCTGCTGATAACCGTACGGAGTGGACTCCGGCTGTCTTTGTGTCGTATAAGCCTTTCCAGCACGAGGACTTTAGTCTACGGGCTTTTTATAAACGGATTTTCCGTATGCCTACGCTGAACGACCTCTATTATACCATGGTGGGTAATGTGAAACTCGATCCGGAATATACCAATCAGTATAACCTGGGGGTAACCTATGCGAAATCTTTTTCGCATGCTTGGTTGCGTCATATAGAATTACAGGCTGATGCGTATTATAATACAGTGGAGAATAAGATTGTGGCCACACCTACCTCGAACTTCTTCCGCTGGACCATGGTCAATCTGGGAGAAGTGGAAATCAGGGGGATTGACGTAGCGTTGCAGAGCATGTGGCAACCTTTGAGGGACTTGAGACTGAATCTTCGGATGAATTATACGTATCAGAAGGCGCAGGATTTTACCGACCCGGACGATCCGTATTATGGCGGACAGATTCCTTATATCCCCTGGCACAGTGGGTCGGCAGCCTTGGGGGTGAACTTTCACTCTTGGGAAGCCAGCTATAGTTTTATCTATTCCGGTGAACGCTACTCTTCGCAGGCCAATATTCCGGTGAATTACCAGCTACCTTGGTACACTAGTGATTTGTCGGTTTCGAAGAGCCAGCACGTGGGCCCGGGGGATTTGAAACTGACGTTGGAAGTGAACAATCTATTCAATCAGCAGTATGAGGTAGTGGCCAATTATCCCATGCCGGGTATTAACTTTAAAGTGATTATGCAGTATGAATTTTAGAAAACAATGCCAAGTGAACTTAAGCCGATGGGGATTGTGCTGTGCTTTGGGAGCCCTGCTCACCACGCTGAATGCCTGTCGCGATGAGGCTCCTCTTTTGCGTTCCGAGGGAGAGCAGGTGGCACAGCCCGGTTCGGGGGGCCGCTTCAAGGGTATGTTTCTCTTGAATGAAGGAAACATGGGAAACAACAAGGCATCGCTCGATTATTTTGAGTATGCCAGCGGTGTGTATCAGCGGAATTTCTACGCTGAACGTAATCCTGAAATCGTGAAAGAATTGGGGGATGTGGGCAACGATCTGGAAGTGTATGGAGATAAATTATTTGCCGTCATCAACTGTTCGCACTATGTAGAGGTGATGAACGTATATAATGGCAAACACTTGGCCAGTATTCCTATCCTGAATTGCCGGCACATCGTCTTTCATCAAGACAAGGCCTATGTCAGTTCGTTTGCAGGCCCTGTGCAGGTAGACCCGAATGCTCGTCCGGGCAAGGTGGTAGAGATTGATCTGCAAACGCTGGAAATTACCCGTGAGGTAGTAGTGGGATATCAGCCGGAAGAAATGGTAATAACCAACGGTAAACTGTATGTGGCCAATTCCGGCGGCTATTTGCTCCCTAAATACGATCGTACCGTATCGGTGGTCGATTTGAACAGTTTTCAGGTGGTGCATACCATTGATGTGGCTCCTAATCCGGGAGGAATGGCTATCGACCGTCAGGGACTTATCTATGTGAGTGCACAGGGAGATTACCAGAATCAGAACCGGAACATTTATGTAATAGACAGTCGTACTCATCAAGTGACGGGCAATCTGGGTCGCGGTGCCAGTGAAATGTGTCTTTGCGGCGATTCGCTCTACGTGCTCGATGCCGGTTATCAACAGAACGGTGAGGAAAAGCGTATTCCTTCGTTTGCCATCTATGATGTGGTCCGGAAGCAGTGGGTATCGCAAAACTTTATAGCCGATGGTACGGAGCAGAAGCTGCAGACCCCCTATGGGCTGGCCGTGAATCCAGACACTCGGGAAATCTTTCTGACCGATGCTACCAATTACGTTACTCCCGGTTATCTGTATTGCTTCAGTAAAGAAGGCCGTTTGAAATGGAAGGTAGTGACGGGGGATATTCCGGCACACATGACTTTTACTACCCGACCGTTTTATCCGAATGATGTGACACCGCCGTTAGAACCCGAAGAGCCTGATGAGGAGAAGGTGTCACCTTATATCACCAAGGTATTGGAGTATCGTCCGGCACCGGGACAGTTTGTCAATACCATGCCTATCTACAAGACAGGTGACACGGATGAAATCATGAAACAGAAGGTGTTGAAATACATCGGAAATGGTATGACTAGTCCTATTACATTGGGAGGCTATGGAGGCTATGTGACGGTGGGCTTCGATCATACTATAGAAAATAAGCCTGGGTTAAGGGATTTCCGGGTGCTGGGTAATGCCACCGATGCTGCAGGACCATCGGTTGTGGTACGTGCTGAAGGAGGTGGGTGCGAACCGGGTATTATACAGGTGGCCTATGATAAGAATAAGAACGGACTGCCCGATGCCGATGAATGGTACGAGATAGCGGGAAGCGGACATCGTGCCCCTGAGCAGGAATCCTGGTACGAGAAGGCGAAAAAGGCCGGCAACGATATGAATCTGTATAAGAATTATCAGATAACGTATTATCGCCCACGGAAAGAACCCGTGACCGAGGAAGAAAAAGCGCATTATATCCACTGGATAGACAATCAGGGGAAGGAGGATTATCGCAGGAAGAATCCCTACCATTCACAGTCTTATTTCCCACAATGGATAATGGAGGACGAGTTGACTTTTCAGGGAACTTGTTTGCCTCAAAATAGTGTGAATGAGGGAAAAGACGGACAGGATTATTTTGTGCTGTACCGCTATCGCTATGGGTATGCCGACAATGGTTTGAACGACGATGAGGCTTCGGTGATTGACATTGATTGGGCGGTGGATGCCGACGGTAAGCCTGCCAACCTTCCTGGGGTAGATTTCATCCGGATTTATACGGGTGTGAATCAGGAAAACGGATGGATAGGGGAATGTTCTACCGAAGTATGTGGCATCGTAGACTTGCATGTCTTGAAGTGAAAATGAATATAGTAATTTATAAATTGTAGAATGAAATGAAAAAGAATGTATTTTGGTTGGGGCTGGCATTGTGTGCAGGCTTCGTAATGACCTCTTGCGATGACGATGATGATCTAGGCAATGGTGGTGTAAAAGATTTGGCAGACGACCAGCCGGCAGCGATGGTAGATGCTGCTGGTTTCTATATGGTGAATGAAGGACACGGACAGGAGGATGGTTCGGTAAACTATTTTAAGAAGAGCGTTGATGGGTATACGGCCACCTACCGGGCTTATCGGGCAGCCAATGATGGAGAGAAGTTGGGCACCACTACCCAGTTTGGAACCATCTGGGGGGATAACATGTATCTGATGACCAAACAGGGTAATCGTTTGGTGGTGGCTGATGCGAAAACGCTGAAGAAAAAAGCGGCTTTTCAGGAATTGGGCGGTGATGCCCGTATGTTCTTAGGGGTGACTGATAAAAAAGGGTATGTAGGTACGCAAGCCGGAATTCGAGTATTTGATATTACTCAGTTGCAGTTGGGCAGTGC
Source organism: uncultured Bacteroides sp. (assembly GCA_937890825.1). Lineage (GTDB taxonomy): Bacteria > Bacteroidota > Bacteroidia > Bacteroidales > Bacteroidaceae > Bacteroides. Next base: position 25,730 of record CALADS010000018.1, read on the forward strand.
CATTGCCGATATTCCTGCCGAAGAAATCGGTAATATGTGTTTGTCGGCCGGTAAGGTGTTTGCGGTATCACAAAGTGGATTATACATCCTCGATGCTCAAACAGACAAGCTGATAGAAAAGAAAGCTGTAACAGGCTTAAGTACGGCCATTTGCGGACAGGATGGCACTGTATGGGTAGCTGCTGCCGACCATTTCCTTAAAATAGATCCGGAAGACCTGGAGATGGAACAGGTAGCTTATCCCGAGGGCGGAAGCGTATTTGATAGCTGGTGGGCTTGGAACGCTGGTTCGCTTTGTGCTTCTATACAGAAGAATGTATTGTACTGGGCATCAGGATCTAGTTCTTGGGCTGTTTCCGATGTTTGGAAATATGATGTGGAAGCTAAGAAGTTCTCTAAAATCTATACCATGCATGAGACCGATCTTGGTGGTGTACCCAATATTTACAGTGCAGGCCTTCGCGTGGATCCGTTGACCGATGAACTGATTGTAATGGGGGTATATAACTATGCGCAGTGCTGGGCTTATAAACTGGACAGCAACGGGCAAGAATTGGACTGTTATCCTTTATTGGGTGGACAAGGCGTGTCTATATTGCCCGATGGCTATAATCGTTGGTTCCCCGCTTTGCCTGTCTTTGAAGATGCCAACCAACCGCAGATTCTTTTGAATCAGGTGAAGGTGAAAGCTGGCGAAACAGAAGAGGTGGATTTGGACGAAAAGGTGGTGGATTACGACAATATCTTTGCATCTATGATGTTTGAACTTACACCGGCTGAGGAAAACCTGGCAAAGGTGGCTCTGGATGGGGATGACCTGAAGGTGACGGGGCTTCAGCCGGGAGTGACTGCCTGCAAACTGGCGGTGATTTCCAACGGTGTACGCGTGGAGAAGAACATTCAGATTGTAGTGGAATAATCGTTCGAAAAGCCATTATTCGCTTCATCAAGATAAAGAGTGCGTCCGGGGAGCCTTTCCTTGGGCGCACTTTTTTTTGTAAGAAGCTTAACACAACTTCTAAAAACTGCTTTTTCATTTGGTTTCTTCCGTTATTTCTTGTTTCTTTGTTTTTAGAGTTCCTTCATTATAAACTGTTTTTAATCTCCTTTTTGCCTATGGAACGACTTTATGAATACTTGCCTCGCGAATTGGTAACTTTTGTATTGGTTACGCTTTTTTCTTTGCTCATCGGATTGTCGCAGCGCAGAATCAGTCTGCAAAGAGAAGGAGACAGTACCCTCTTTGGCACCGACCGCACGTTTACGTTTATCGGCATCTTGGGGTATTTGCTGTATATCCTCGACCCTCTGGAGTATCGGTTGTTTATGGGCGGTGGTATGATACTGGGTAGTTTGTTGGCCTTGCATTATTATGTAAAACAGGCTCAGTTTCATGTATTTGGCGTTACTACCGTTGTCATCGCTTTAATCACTTATTGCATTGCCCCTATCGTGGCTACGCAGCCTTCGTGGTTTTATGTGATGGTGATTGTCACCGTACTGCTTTTCACGGAATTGAAGCACACGTTTACTGAATTAGCCCAACGTATGCAGAATGATGAGATGATTACACTAGCCAAGTTTCTGGCCATCAGTGGCATCATCCTTCCCATCCTTCCCAACAAGAATCTCATACCCGACATCAGCCTCACCCCTTACAGCATCTGGCTGGCCACGGTGGTGGTATCAGGCATTTCATACTTATCTTATCTGCTGAAGCGCTATGTGTTCCGTGAGTCGGGTATATTGGTATCGGGAATTGTAGGAGGCTTGTATAGCAGCACAGCAACCATCTCTGTATTGGCCCGCAAAAGCAGGCAGGCCTCTGCCGAGGAAGCCCCGGAATATGTGGCAGCTATGCTGCTGGCAGTGAGCATGATGTTCTTGCGATTTCTGATACTGATAGCCATTTTCAGCCGGGAAACTGCAGGGGTAGTCTGCCCCTATATGCTGATTATGTCGGCTGTAGCGGGTGGAGGTGCTTGGTATCTGCATACCCGACTGTTGAAGGCATCCGGTGTGCATCGTCCAGCAGAAGAGGACGATGGCAGCAATCCGCTGGAGTTTAAGGTAGCCCTGATTTTCGCAGCTTTGTTTGTGGTCTTTACCATCCTTACACATTATACGTTGGTGTATGCCGGTACCGGCGGACTGAATCTGCTTTCGTTTGTTTCGGGAGTGAGTGATATTACGCCCTTTATCTTGAATCTGGTGCAGGGCACCGGACGGGTGTCTGTATCGGTAATAGCTGCCTGTGCCATGCAGGCCATTGTGAGCAACATTGTGGTAAACATGTGTTATGCCCTGTTTTTCGGAGGCAGGCAGAGCGCTTTGCGTCCCTGGATATATCGGGGATTCGGATGGGTGATAGTCATTCAGACCATTTTATTGCTGTTCTATTACTTCGCTTAAAGGTACGTATGAAAGGGTAAATCATGTTACCCTTTCATTTTTTTGATGTATTCAGTAGGCAGACAGCCAAAATATTTCTTGAAGCTTGTAGCAAAGTAGGAAGGGGTATTAAAGCCTACCATACTACTCACTTCAGCAATGGTATATCGTCCGTCCTTCAGAAGTTTGGTTGCCTCATTGAAGCGTATCTTACGGATAAATTCAATGGTGGATTCTCCGGTGATGGCCTTCATCTTGAGGTGCAGATTAGACCGGCTCATATTCATCTCTTTGGCAAATTCGTCGGTTGAGAACGAAATATTATCCATATTTTTTTCTACGATAGCTACTGCACGTTTGAGCAATTCCTCATCCATGGCATTGAATGTAATTTTCTCCGGTTCCACTTCCAAAGACTTGGAATAATGCTCCTGCATGCGTCTGCGCGTGCGAATCATATTCTGTATCTTAGCAGTAAGAATAGGTAGAGAGAATGGTTTAGGAATGTAATCATCTGCACCGGTCTGCAGACCTTCCATCTGATCTTTGGCTTCGCCTTTAGCAGACAGCATGATTACCGGTACATGGCAAGTACGTATGTTCTGTTTTACCAGTTTACACAGTTTGATTCCATCCATTATCGGCATCATGACATCCGTCAAGATGATGTCCACATCCTGTTCTTTCAATGTTTCTAAAGCTTCTGCGCCGTTTCCTACTTTCAGTACGTTGAATTGCGTAGAAAGATGTGCATTTAGATAGTTACGTATTTCGTCATTATCTTCTACCAATAACAGGGTTCCGTGTCTTTTGGGATCTGCAGGAATCGTTTCGTTTTCCTTCTTTTCCGTATCAATGAAATACATCTCTTTAGCATTGGTAGAGTATACCTGTTCATTGTCAGGATTATCGTCTTTCGAGGCCAATTCTGTAGGCTTATAGAGACTGGTGTCTTGAGGTATATATACAGAGAATGTGCTTCCTTTGCCTTCTTCGCTTTCCAACTCTATACGTCCGTGGTGTAGTTCTACTAGTCTTTGTACCAACGACAAGCCGATACCACTTCCTACATGTTCGCTTTCTATCTGATAGAAGCGTTCGAAGATTTTGCCTTGTTTGTTGATAGGAATTCCGATGCCTGTGTCGCTGACTTGCAGCAATAACTCCTGATTTACCTCTTTAAGGCTCACCGTTATGCTTTGTCCACTTTCTGTATACTTGAATGCATTGGACAACAGATTATTTACAATCAGTTCCAAGTAATTGGCATCAAATAAAACTTCTTTATCTTCTACTTCCGACTGTAAGCTATAAGTTATCTTTTTGTGTCTTGCCAGTTTTTCGTAAAAGAGGAAGTTATCTTGTATCAATTGGTGTGCATTGTCTTTTTTAGCTTTCAGTTCAAACACTCCCAATTCGGCACGTCGGTAATCCATCAGTTGGTTCACCAGGTGGAGCAGTCGGTTTGCATTTCTTTGGATATATTCCAATTGATTGCGGGTCCAGCGGTCGCTGATTTGGCTAATAACCTCCTGCAGAGGAGCTAGAATCAAGGTCAATGGAGTGCGCAGTTCGTGCGATATGTTGATGAAGAAGCGCATTTTCATTTGGTTGATTTCTTCTTGATGTTCTTTGTCTCTGCGTTCCATTTCCAGTTTGGCTTTCATACTTTTACGCATCCAGAAGAAGCGGAAGATGAAAACAATAAGTGCTATGAAGCAGCTCATGAACAGAAAATTAGCCCACCACGTCTTGTACCATACTGGCAGTACATTGATTATCAGTACAGTGGGCCGGCTGTTCCATTTTCCGTCACTGTTGGCTGCTTTTACTTTGAATTTGTATGTGCCCTGTGGCAGGTTGGAATAAGAAACTGTTCGTTTATTGGTTAAATAATACCATTCTTTATCATACCCTTCTAGTTTGTATGCAAAGGTATTGTGCTGTCCGGAAACAAAGTTGGACACCACAAATTCCAGTGTGAACGAGGTTTGCCACGATTGCAGCGTGATGCTTTTCGTTTGGCTGATGCTGTGGCTTAAGATACCGGTTTCATCATCAGGCCGTACAGGCTTGTTGAAGAGTAACAGTTTGGTGATGACTACAGAAGGAGTATACGGATTATCCTGCAGCAACTCCGGTCGGAAGTTGGTTATTCCGTTGATACCGCCAAAGTACATGGTACCCGAAGTCGTCTTGCAATAGGCAGCACTGTTGAATTGGTTGTTTTGCAGTCCGTCCGATTCAGTAAAGTTGCGGAATTTACTGGTTTCCGGATAAAAGCATGAGATACCTTTGTTGGTACTTAGCCATAAGCGTCCGTAGGTGTCTTCCAAAATGCCATACACCACATTATTGGGCAGTCCGTCCTTGGTAGTATATCTTCTGATGCTTTTATTCTGTTCATCAAAGCAATAGAATCCGTCACGAGTGCCAATCCAGAATACTCCGTTTTCAGCTTCATGGATGCAGTTGGTCAGTTTCTGAGTAACGGGTACATGGGGCAGAATGCTCAGTTGCTCTAAATCACTCCCTTTTTGTCGGTATACACTGATACCTTCTTCACTTCCTATCCAAAGCCGGTCTTTGGAGTCTCTGTGCAGGAAGGTTATTTGTCGAGAGGGTAACGGCTTCCCTTTGGAATCTTTTTCAATGGGAGTGAAACGCTGGTTGGCAATATCAAACAGCACCAGTTGCTTGAGCGTTCCTAACAGGAGCTTTCCGTCTTCGTCAGGCAAGATGGCATAAATATTTTCGTCTTCCAGGTTACTGTTACGCTGGTTGAAATTAATCATCTGTCCGGTACGTCGGTTCAATACATTGAGTCCACCGGCATGTGTACCGATGTAGATACGCCCGCCTTTTTCGTCCACATAGACGGCTTTTATATTATTAGACCCTAATCCTCGTTCTCGTTCTTCTTCTGCCAGTGCATAATGAGTGAAGTGCTGGGTGATAGGGTTATATAAGTTGAGTCCTCCGTCATTGGTCCCAATCCAGAGGTTTTGTTGTTGGTCTTCCACGATGCAACTTACCACGTTGTCACTGAGAGAATTTCTATATGGAGTGTGTCGCAGGTTACCGAAACGGTTACAGATAGGGTGATAATAGTTCAACCCACCGAAGTAGGTGCCTAGCCACATTCCCCCTTGTGAATCCATAAAGATGCTGCGCACAGAGCGTTGCGACAAACTGCCGCTTTCTGTGGCGTTGCTGCTGTACGAGGTGAAGGTATCACTTCCTTCATGATAGATATTCAAGTCGTTTAGTGTACCTATCCAAAGTCGGTTTTGGGCATCTAATGCTACTGAACGGATATAGTTAGAACTGATACTATAAGGATTGGTCGTGGTATGCTGGTAGACTTTTACCTCTTGGGTCTTGGGGTTGGCCAGCAGGAGACCGGACCCTTCTGTACCTATCCAAATACGGGTGGGCGATTGTTCCAATATAGCCTGTATCCGTTTGCTTTCGATGACAGGTTGAAACCTTTCCATCTTTTTCTGTGGGATGGAATAGGTGAACACTTCGCCCGAAGGAGTTCCTATATAGATAAGGCTGTTCTTACGGTATAGCACCGAGGCCGTTAATTGACGCATGGCAGGGCTTAGAATGCTATCGTTGAAAGCCGATTGTGGAATGTCGAAAACCGTCAGTCCATACGATGTGCTTACCAACAGTAAATCGGGCGATATTTCAGCAATTCCGTTGACTTGGATCTTCTTACCTTTCTTTTCGATGGCATAGTTATAGAAGCGATCCTTGTTTTCATCATAGTATGACAGACCATCTCTGGTACCAATCCACACTCTACCTTGGCTGTCTGTCTGGATGATACGGGCAATGTTATTGGCAATGGTTTTCGGGTCTTGGTCATCGTGCTGGTATACGGTAAATTCATAACCGTTGTATTTATTTACACCGTCGTAAGTGGCAAACCACATATTGCCGTTCTTATCTTGGTTGATAGAAAAGACCGTGCTTTGTGATAATCCCTCATTAAGGGATATATGGGAAAAATTAATAAGTTCCGGAATTTTGGAGAAAGTATTTGCGCTGCCTATAAATAATATAATAAAGCTGATGAGGATATTCAATAATATTTTCATTGGAAGTGCTTTGTGCATTAAATGTTTACTGGCATCAAAGATAGCACTTTTTTTAGCATTGCAAAAAAAATGTCTTTAATATCTTTGTTCGGACAACAAGCCATTGCACAAAAATGTTTGGCATTAGACAATATTAGGAGAGAAATATGCAAAAATAGAATTGCTCAAAACAAACTTCTTGTTGTGTTCGGGAAGATTATCGTAAGTTTGCAACATTACTTTTTATTGTAAATCCTTAAAATATACCGTATGAAGAAAAAGACATTGGTTGGTGCATCGCTCCTTTGTTTGTTGTCTGCTTGTGGCAGTGTAGAGCAATCACCAGTAATTCAAACTACTCAAGAAACATTAATGCACGAAGTACGTGCTACTCCTTCTCCGTTGGATGGGGCAATGGCCACGGTCAATCCGCCTCGCTTCATGTGGCCGGATAAATATCCTCATTTGGGGGCTGTACTCGATGGTGTAGGTGAAACAGAAGAAAAGCCGTCTGTAGTATATCGTATACGTCTGTCGCAAGATAAGCATTTCAAGAAAGATGTGATGACCGGAGAAAAGCCTTGGGCTTTCTTTAATCCTTTTAAGCCGTTGGCATCTGGCACTTGGTATTGGCAGCATGCTTATGTTACTCCGGAAGGGCAGGAAGAATGGTCGCCGGTATATCGTTTCACCATTGACTCGCAAACACCCGTGTTCAATCCGCCCTCGTTAGACCAACTTTTGTCAACTTATCCTACCCATCATCCGCGGGTATTGCTGGATGCAGCAGAGTGGGATGCTATTATTGCCAAAAACAAGAACAATCCAGAGGCCGAGCAATACATTACGAAATCGTTGGAATGCCTTACGCATTCGTTAAAACCGTTGCAAGAGGAGATTGATACGACCAATGTAGTGAAGCTCACCAATGAGGTGCAGCGTAAGTCTGCCTTGATTCGCGAGAGCCGGAAGATTGTGGACCGTGAAGAAGCGAATGTAGAGTCTTTGGTGCGTGCTTATTTGCTGACAAAAGATGTGCGTTTTTATAAGGAAGGTATGAAGCGTCTGAAAGAGGTGCTTTCCTGGCAGCACAGTAAGTATTTTGCCGGTGATTTTAATCTGTCTACGCTTTTATCTATGAGCACATCAGCCTATGATGGCTTTTATGCATTGCTTACTCCGCAGGAAAAGCAGTTGTTGTTGGACACTATCCGTGAATTGGGAGGTCGTTTTTATCATGAATACGTCAATCATTTGGAGAACCGAATAGCGGATAATCATGTATGGCAGATGACCTATCGTATTCTTACGATGGCGGCTTTCGCTACGGTTGGTGAAATTCCGGAGGCATCCACCTGGACGGATTACTGTTACAACGAATGGATTTCTCGTCTTCCCGGACTGAACAGTGACGGTGCATGGCACAACGGTGATTCATATTTTCATGTCAATATCCGTACTTTGATAGAAGTACCGGTGTTTTTCTCTCGTATATCCGGATTTGACTTCTTTCAGGACCCATGGTATAACAACAATGCGCTGTATGTCATCTATCAGCAGCCGCCTTTCTCCAAATCGGGCGGACACGGAAATTCTCATGAGGGCCAACGTACCCCTACAGGAGCCAGAGTGGGTTATGCGGATGCTTTGGCACGTGAGTGTCAGAATCCCTGGGCTGCAGCCTATGTGCATGAAATCATGCAGGAAGACCCGGACATTTTGTCGAAGGCTTTTGAGGCTAAACCGGCAGATTTAAGATGGTATCGCTGTACTACGAAGAAAGAAAGACTGCCTTATACGGTGGCTCTGGCCGACTTGCCCGGCTGCAAGGTATTCAAGCAAACCGGAACGGCGCTGATGAATACCGATTTGGGACATTATGCCCGCAATGCCCGCATGTCTTTCCGAAGCAGCCCGTATGGTTCCACTTCGCATGCGTTGGCCAACCAGAATGCCTTCAATACATTTTATGGAGGTAAGGCTATCTTCTACAGCAGCGGTCATCGTACCGGATTTACAGACGATCACTGTATGTATGCTTATAGAAACACCCGTGCTCATAACAGTATTTTAGTGAATGGTATGGGCCAGAAAATAGGAACGGAAGGGTATGGGTGGATACCTCGCTATTACGAAGGAGAAGAGATTTCTTATGTTGTAGGCGATGCTTCGCATGCATACGGACAGGTCACGTCGCCTTTATGGCTGCAGCGTGGTCGTTTGTCGGGTACGGAATATACGCCAGAAAAAGGCTGGGATGTCAATCGCCTTTCTCTCTTCCGTCGACATTTGGTGCAGTTGGGCAATAGCGGTCTGTTTGTGGTATACGATGAATTGGAAGGTAAAGAAGCAGTGACGTGGGATTATCTGCTGCATACCATAGAACAGCCCATGGACGTAACAGAAGAACAAGGTGGGTTACGAGTGTTGGGCAGAAATAACGCTCAAGGAGTATCGGTGGCTCACCTTTTCGCTTCCCGTCCTATGGAGTGGCAGCAAACCGACACCTTTTTTGTAGCTGCTATAGACTGGAAAAAACGTCTGGGAAAGAAGCTCTCCAATCATTATCATTTCCGGGCCACCTCTGATAAAGCCGATAAAATCTGTTTCTTGAATATTCTCGACGTACATGGAGAAAATCGTGCAGATATACCAGTAGTGCGTAGCGGTAACCGTATCACGGCAGGTGACTGGGTGATTACTTGCAATCTGAATGGTGAGCAACCCGCTTTCTTGCATATTGAGAATGCCAAGCAGGGAACCGTGTTGGACTTTAATTACGGAACCAACCGAGGGGCTACTACCATCATAGACCATGTGAAGGGTAAGCGTGTAGAAGAAACATTGGTGGATTCTATGCCGCAATTGGATATTTGATGCAATTGTTTCAGAAATGAAGTTTATTTATTAAAAGTTCTACATATCATGTTGAAAAGTTTTTCTTTAAAGCAATTGGCCTGCCTGTCTGTAGGCTGTACTTCTGCCGTGATGGCTGCCGAACGTCCGAATATCATTTATATCTTTACCGACCAGCAGACGGCTTCGGCCATGAGTTGTGCCGGTAATCCGGATGTGCATACGCCTAATCTAGACCGCCTGGCAGCAGCCGGCATCTTGTTTCAGAATGCCTATTGTACTGCCCCTTTGAGCGGCCCCTCTCGCGGAGCCATGTTTACCGGTCGCTATCCGGGTGCAGTGGGGCTGAGTGTCAATAATGCTCCTATGCCCGATAGTTTGAAGAATCAGACCTTGGGCACCTTGATGAAGGAGGCTGGTTATGACTGTGTCTATGGAGGAAAGTGGCACTTGCCTTTGTTGGATATTCCTGATAAGGAATTCGGCTTCGACAAACTCTATAAGCATAGCGACGATGGCATGGCCGAAGCTTGTGTGGAATATTTAAACCAGAAGCATGACAAGCCGTTTTTTCTGGTAGCTTCCTATGATAATCCCCATAATATTTGTGAATATGCCCGTCAGCAGAATTTGCCTTATGGTCCGGTAGCTATTCCTGATATCCGTGAGTGTCCGGGATTACCGGTGAATTTTGCCAAGAATCCATACGATGCCGGTGTAATAGACAGTGAGAAACGGGCCAACTTCAATGTGTACCCCAGCATAGACTATACCGTAGAAGATTGGCGGATGTACCGTTATACGTATTATCGTCTGGTAGAAAAAGTAGATAAGGAAATAGGCAAGATTATTGATGCCATAGACCGCAACAACTTGTGGAAGAATACGGTGGTGATATTCTCCAGTGACCATGGTGATGGTATTGGCGCACATCACTGGAACCAAAAGTCGGCACTGTATGAAGAAGTGGTGAATGTACCGTTGATCGTTACTCTTCCCGGAAAGAAGCATGCTGGTATGGTGTTGCCTCAACTGGTGAACGGCGGGCTTGATTTCTTTGCTACGGTGTGCGACTTCGGTGGAGTCAAACTGCCGGCAGGAGCAGCCGGTACTTCTTTCCGCAGTGTAGTGGAAAAAGGCAGTAAAGAAATGCCTCATCAACCTTACATTATTCTGGAAACTCAATTCGATGGTAGTAAGACCAGAGGCTGGGTGGTACGTAGTGAACGTTATAAATATGTACTCTATGATAAGGGTAGATGCAGGGAACAATTGTTCGATTTACAGAACGATAGAGGTGAAATGAGAAACCTGGCAGTAGAGAAAGCTTTTGATGGTGTATTGCAACAGCATCGCGACCAGTTGGCTCAGTGGATGAAGAAATATCAAATTCGCCGTACACGTCCGAAGATTTTTGACGTGCCGGGTGAACGATAAACAATGAAGGTGTGTCAAAACATCCATTTTGAAAAAAATCCCCCTGTGATAGGGGGATTTTTTTGGAAGTGTTCCGACATGCCTTCAATATTGAGCCATAACGTGCAGAAAGGTATTTGTCTATTTCTGATGGTCGTTATGTCTGATTTCTACCCTTCGTATTTTGCCGCTGATGGTTTTGGGCAGTTCGTCTACAAATTCTATGACACGTGGGTATTTATAAGGAGCCGTAATCCTCTTTACGTGGTTTTGCAATTCTTTTATCAAGGCTTCTCCCGCTTGTTCTTTATACGCCTTGGACAGCACGATGGTGGCTTTTACCACCTGTCCGCGAATTTCATCCGGTACGCCGGTGATGGCACATTCCACTACAGCAGGATGGGTCATCAGCGCACTCTCTACTTCGAACGGGCCAATACGGTAGCCGCTACTCTTGATGACATCGTCCGCACGTCCCACAAACCACAGGTATCCGTCTTCGTCTTTCCAAGCTACATCTCCCGTATAGTAGATGCCATCATGCCAGGCTTCTCTGGTGCGGGCTTCATCCCTATAGTATTCTTTGAATAGTCCCAGCGGTTTTCCCTTATCTGTATGAATCACGATTTGCCCTTGTTCTCCGGCTTCTACCGAACGTCCTTCCTGGTCGATGAGGTCAACGTCGTATTGCGGATTGGGCAGTCCCATGCTGCCAGGTTTCGGCTCCATCCACGGCATAGTAGCCACGGTCAGAGTGGTTTCGGTCTGCCCAAATCCTTCCATGAGTTTGATACCGGTCAGTTGCTTGAAGGTATCAAATACTGCCGGATTGAGGGCTTCTCCGGCAATGGTGCAATATTGCAGAGACGTCAAGTTATATTTGGTCAAGTCTTCATGAATCAGAAAGCGGAAGATGGTAGGAGGGGCACAAAGCGACGTAACATGGTAATCTTGAATTTTTTGCAAGATGTCTGCCGGAGTGAATTTCTCGTGGTCGTATACGAATACGTTGGCACCGGCTATCCATTGTCCGTAGAGCTTTCCCCAGACAGCTTTTCCCCAGCCCGTATCGGCAATGGTGAGATGCAGGCTGCCCGGATGCAGGTTGTGCCAGAAGCAGCCGGTGGCAATGTGTCCCAGCGGATAAGTAAAATCGTGAGCCACCATCTTGGGCTCTCCGGTGGTGCCGCTGGTGAAGTACATCAGCGAGATATCACTGTTGTCGTTGGGATGTTCCGGCTTTACGAATGTGGGGGCTTCTTTGATGCCCTGATGAAAATCCTGAAATCCTTCCGGATATTCCGGTCCTACACTCACTAACTGTTTCACGCTGGGAGATTCGGGCATCGCCGCTGTGATGTGGTCGGTGATGACCGATTCTCCGGCACAGACTATCATTTTGATATCGGCAGCATTGCAGCGGTACACGATATCTTTTTTTGTCAGCAGGTGAGTGGCAGGTATCACCACCGCCCCCAATTTATGCAGGGCAATGATGCTGAACCAGAACTCCACCCTTCGTTTCAGAATCAGCATCACCATATCGCCGTGGCCGATGCCCAGGCTTTGGAAATAAGCCGCCGTACGGTCGGTATATACTTTCATCTCGGCGAATGAATATTGCCGATGTTCCCCTTTGTCATTGGTCCATAGCAGCGCTGGTTTTTCAGGCTCTTCGGCCGCCCAGGCATCTACTACGTCGTAACCGAAGTTGAAAGACTCCGGCACCGTTATGTGGAAGTTGTTTTTGAAGTCCTCTTGTGAGTGAAACGTGGTTTGCGATAAAAATCTTTCTAACATGACTTTTGAATGAATTTAGGTATGTTTCTTACATGATGATAGCCAGAAAGCGTACTTTCTTTCCGTCGAGTGCCTTCATTCCGTGCGGTAGTTTGGAGTTGAAGTAAAGACTGTCTCCTTCGTTCAGAATCAGTTCTTTTCCGTCTATGCTGATCATCATTCTTCCCTCCAGCACCAGGTTGAACTCCTGTCCGGCATGGCTGTTGAAATGCATCGGTTCATCGGCGGGTTTGGGTTCCACGGTTACGATAAACGGGTCGGCTGTGCGGTTGATGAATCCAGCTGCCAGTGATTGGTATTTGTAAGCTTTGGTACGTTCTATGCTGGTACCTTTTCCGGTGCGTGTCAGGAAGTAGCTATTCATCTTAGGCTCTTCACCAAACATCAGTGCATCGAGCGAGATGCCGTATTGGCGGGCTATCTTTTGCAACATACTGACGGAGATGTCATGCTCACCGCTTTCTGCCCGGCTGTATTCATCGATGGAAAGTTCACAGTCGCGTACGATGTCTTCTACCGACAACTCCAATACGTCGCGCAATCCGCGCAGACGTTCGGCTATTTGTTTGATTTGTTCATCCATAATCTTTTATATTCTAGTTACTGATGCTTTTTTTGAAGGGATACCCATGTACTGTTGTCAGCTCAGGCTGGCCTTCATGGCTTTGATCACAGCAGATGCGAATCCTTCGTGATCCAGTGTATTGATACCTTTGATAGTCAGTCCGCCAGGCGTGCACACCTTCTCGATTTCCAGGGCAGGATGTGTGTCGTTGTGTAGCAACAAGTCGGCTGCACCTTTGGCCGATTGTGCCACCAGCTGCATGGCATCTTTCGGATAAATACCCATTTCAATGCCAGCCTGCATGGCAGCCTGCATATATTTCAGTACATAAGCGATGCCACACGATGCCAGCGAGGTGGCAGCTCCTATTTGTTTTTCGGGTAGCCACAGTGTAGTTCCCATTTCGTCGAAGATTTGGGTAATCAGGCTACGCTGGCTGTCGGATAAGTTATACCCTGTCAGCACCGTCATGCTTTGCAGTTGGCTGATGGCTGTATTAGGTATGATACGCAGCACGGGTCTTTTCATCTCGCCCTGAACTTCTAATAAGTCGGCACACGACAGGCCTGCTGCTACGGACGCCAGGATGGTGTGTGCAGGTATCTGCAATTCCAGCAGTACCGATTTCACCAGCCAGGGCTTCACGGCCAATAATATCAAATCTGCGTGATTCACCGCCTCTTGGTTGTTGCAGGTAATGTTCAGTGCAGGGAATTCTTTTTTCAGCTGATCCAGTTTTCCTTGCGAAGGATTGGATACGGTGATGTCTTCGGCCGGAACGATGGTTCCCTGAGCCATACCTCGGGCAATGGCTCCTCCCATGTTTCCGGCACCTATGATAGCTACTTTCATGTGATTGGTATGTTTAGTATGATTCATGCCACAAAGATAGCAAATCTTCTTACCCCTTAACCCAATACCTTGCGGAAGCGTTCCAGGAAGAGGTCTGCTTCTTCTCGGCTGAGGCAGAGAGGAGGCAGCAGTCGCAATACATGAGTACCGCTGACACCGGTAAACACGTGTTGTTCTTTCAGCAGTCGCTGGCGCAGTTCCTTGATGGGTTCTTCGAATTCCAACCCTATCATCAAGCCTCTGCCCCTCACTTCCTTGATTTGCTGAAATTTCTTCAGTTCGCTCATCAGGTAAGCACCTGTTTCAGCTGCGTTTTCTACCAGATGTTCCTGTTCGATTACGTCCAATACTGCCAAAGCTGCGCTACAGGCCAGGTGATTACCGCCGAAGGTGGTGCCCAGTTGGCCGTAAACCGGTGTAAACATCGGACTAATCAGTACGCCTCCCATAGGGAAACCGTTGCCGATGCCTTTGGCCATGGTTACGATGTCTGCCTGAATGCCGTTGTATTGGTGGGCAAAGAATTTACCGCTTCTGCCGTATCCGCTTTGAATTTCATCCAAAATCAGTACCGTGTTCTGTTCGCTGCATGCTTTACGCAGAGCCTGCATAAAAGCATCCGTAGGCATCTGTATGCCGCCTACCCCCTGTATGCCCTCTATGATAACAGCACACACATCGCCCTTGGCCAGTTCGGCCTGCATGGCTTCGATGTCGTTCAGCGGAAGGTAGGTCACGTGTCCGCAGTCATTGATGGGTGCAATGATTTTGGGGTTGTTGGTTGCCTCTACCGCCAGCGAGGTGCGTCCGTGAAAGGCTTTTTGGAAAGAGATGATCCGGGTGCGTCCGTTGTAGAAAGAAGCCAGCTTCAAGGCATTCTCATTGGCCTCGGCACCGCTGTTAATCAAGAACAAGGCATAATCTTCGTATCCGCACACCTTTCCCAGCCGTTCAGCCAGTTGCTGTTGCAGCCGGTTGATTACCGAGTTAGAGTAGAATCCCAGCGTGGCTACCTGCCGGCTAATCATGTCTACATAGTGTGGGTGAGCATGACCGATAGAGATTACGGCATGTCCTCCGTAGAGGTCGAGGTATTCTGTTCCGTGTTCGTCACATACGCGGCATCCTTTTCCCTTCACAATGTTGATGTCGAACAAGGGGTATACATCAAATAGTTTCATACGTTATAATTTTAGAATGGCGGATTAGAAAGCACTGGGCTTCAGTTTCAGTCCCACGGTTTCTTCCAAATTGAACATCAGGTTCATATTGTGTACAGCCTGTCCGCTGGCACCTTTCAGCAAATTGTCTATGCAAGAGATAATCAGCAGCTTGTCGCCATGCTTCTCCAGATGAATGAGGCACTTGTTGGTGTTTACCACCTGCTTCAGGTCGATGTTTTTCTCTACGATATGGGTAAAGGAATCCTTGGCATAGTATTCCTGATACATGCGTATAATTTCTTTCAGTTCCACTTTAGTCTTTACCACGATGGTGGCAAAGATGCCGCGCGGAAAATCGCCACGGTAAGGGATGAAATCAATCTCGGCCTGAAAACTGTTTTGCAACTGTTTCAGCGACTGCTTGATTTCGGGCACATGCTGGTGTTCGAAAGCCTTGTACACGCTCAGGTTATTGTTTCGCCAGCTGAAGTGACTGGTAGAACCCGGTTTTACGCCTGCACCGGTACTTCCGGTAATGGCATTGACTATGATATCGCCGTTCAGCATCAAGTGCTTGGCCAGCGGCAGCAGTCCCAGCTGGATGCAAGTGGCAAAGCAGCCCGGATTGGCCACATGCTTGGCGGTGCAGGTAGCCCGTCGGTTCAGTTCCGGCAACCCGTAGATAAAGTCGTGGTCATCACTTTTGATGCGGTAGTCCATCGATAAGTCGATAATCTTCAAATCTTCCGGCAGATTGTGGCTTTCCATGAATTTCCGGGTGTCGCCATGTGCCGTGCAGAAGAACAGCACGTCAATTTTGTCCAGCGGCAGTTCGTCGGTAAACACCAAATCCGTTTCGCCATACAGTCCTTCGTGTACGTCGGTAATCTTGTTGCCGGCATTGCTGGCACTGTTGATAAATACGATTTCCGCTTCCGGATGGTTCAGCAAAAGGCGAATCAGTTCGCCGGCTGTATAGCCGGCACCACCGATAATTCCTACTTTAATCATATGCCCTCCTTTTCGTCTTTATGGTTGGCATAATAGGCACGCAGTGCCGTAGAGGTCACCTTGATGAAGCCTTTGGCATCTTCGGCCGTCCATCCTTTCTGCATTTCTCCGTATTCGCCGAACTTGTTCTTCACCAGGTCGTCTTCACTTTCCACGCCCACGGTAGAGAAGCCCAGCGGGCGCAGTTCCAGAATGGCCGTACCGTTTACGTTGCGTTGCGAGGATTCCAGCATGGCTTCAATGTCGCGCATCACCGGTTCCAGGTATTGGCTTTCGTGCAGGAACATGCCATACCAGTTGGCCACCTGGTCTTTCCAGTACTGCTGCCATTTGCTCAGTGTATATTTTTCCAGGAATCGGTGGGCACCGATAATCAGCATGGGAGCCGCTGCTTCGAATCCCACACGTCCCTTGATGCCGATGATGGTATCACCCACGTGCATGTCTCGGCCTATGCCATAGGCCGCACCGATTTCTTCTACTTTCTGAATGGCCTGGATGGGGTCGTCGAACGTTTCATCGTTCACCGCCTTCAGTTCACCTTTCTCGAAAGTCAGTCTCAGCTGTTCGCTTCCTTCCTTGGTGCAATGCTTCAGATAAGCCGTTTCGGGCAGCCCTTGTGCAGAATCCAGAATCTCGCCACCACAGATCGATGTACCCCATAAACCTACGTTATACGAATACTTCAGCTTAGCGAAGTCGGCAGCAAAGCCATGCTTGTTCAGGTAATCGATTTCCTCCTGGCGGCTCAGCGTCATATCGCGTGTCAGCGTGATGATTTCCACGCCCGGAGCCATCACCAGGAAAGTCATGTCGAAGCGAATCTGGTCATTGCCTGCACCGGTCGACCCGTGAGCAATGGCATCGGCGCCGATTTCATTGGCATAGCGGGCAATGGCCAGTGCCTGGAAGATACGTTCCGAGCTTACCGAGATGGGGTAGGTACCGTTGCGCAGCACATTGCCATACACCATGTATTTCAGGCTTTTCTCGTAATATTCCTGCGTCACGTCGAGTGTCACGTATTTCACGGCTCCCAGTTTGTAGGCATTCTCTTCGTTGGTTTTCAGCTGTTCTGCGCTGAATCCCCCTGTATTGGCACAGGCGGCATATACTTCATATCCTTTCTCTTTGGCCAGATACATCACAGTAAATGAAGTATCCAGTCCGCCGCTGAAAGCGACTACTACTTTTTTCTTTTTAGCTTCCATATTCGTAGAATTATATTTTATCTTCTTCGTGTAGTTTAGGATCGTACAGCATGGCCGTACAGATACAGAATTTGCGGTTCTTGGCCACCAGGATATCATGGTTGATACAACCTTCGCATCCTTTCCAGAAAGCATCGTCGTCGGTCAGTTCATTAAAGGTCACCGGCACGTAGCCCAGTTCGGTATTCATCTTCATTACGGCCGCTCCGCTGGTGAGGCTGAAAATCTTAGCCCAGGGCCATCGCAGGCGTGCCAGGTGGAAAGAGGCTGTCTTGATGCGCTTGGCCAGCCCCAGCCCCCGGTAGTTGGGGTGTACTATCAATCCCGATGTAGCCACGTACTGCTTGTTTCCCCAACTTTCAATGTAGGTGAATCCGGCAAAGTCGTCACCGCACAAGGCAATGATGGCTTTTCCTTCCTTCATCTTGGTAGCTACATATTCATGTGTGCGTTCTGCAATGCCGGTACCCCGTACCTTGGCCGCTTCGCGTATGGTATCCAAAATCTTGTCTACATAAACTTCGTGTGAGGCATCAGCCACCATCACGTCAATTTGTCTTGAATCCATCTCTTCGTCTTTCTTGCTTTATGTCTATAATGTATGTTTATTTATTCTTTCGGCAAGCCTGTTCAGGCAATATTGGGAATGATGAGCGACAGAAAATCGCGTACTTCCCGATGCGATATCCGTTCGTTCAGCACCAGCATGATGGTATCGTCGCCGGCTATGGTACCCAGAATGCCGTCGAACTCACGATTGTCTATATCATACGCCATGCTGCTGGCATAACCCGGACGGGTGCGTATTACGGCCAGATTGCCCGAAAATTGCAGTGAGATAAAGCCACTGGTCATCAACATTTCGCTGGCACTTTGAGCAGCTGTACGTTTATACATGATGTCGTTGGGCAGCACATAGACATATTTTCCCAACGTATTGGCTGCTTTGGCCACTTTCAGCTGTTTCAAGTCGCGCGACAGCGTAGCCTGCGTCAGTTCAAAACCCTCTTTTCCCAGCTCCTGTAGCAATTCCTCTTGCGAGGATACTTCCTTGCTAGAGATAATCATTTTTATGGCGTCTAACCGATTGGCTTTTTTCTTCATGTTTTGTATAATTATTCTTTAGATGCGGCAAAATTATACTTTATTTTGGAAAAAATATGCATTTATCGAAGTTTTTTTGCAGAAAAACGCCGTTTTAGTTGAATAATTATGAAAGTTTGGTATCTGGATGGCTGAATTTGTTCTGTTTTTCCTCTTCCCGGTATCCGCACCGTCTCAAATCCGGGTTTTCTTCGAATCTCTTTACTGGGAGTTGGTAGGGAGTTGGTTGGGAGAAGGCAGGGAGCAGGTGCGGAGAGGGTGTGAATTTGTTCTATTGGTCGGTTTTCCCTTTTCCGGGGTAATCAGTCTGTGCCGGGTATGCCGGAAATAATCAAGAGGCAGGGGTTGGAAATGAAACAAAAAAATCCGTTCTTTGCATGGTGTAGCGAATGGCTTTCGGATGCGATGGTATAGACACGATATATGACAGTTGAAAATAGTAAAAACAGCGTTATATGAAGCAGTTTTCAGAAGCGACGCGGGTGCAGATGCCTGCAATGGTTCACCTCACCCGAATAGGGTATACATACTTCGGTAAGTTAAGCGAAGATAAGAATGGCACGGTCTATGACGGTGACACGAATATTCTTTTGCAGGTAT
>CALADS010000019.1 GCA_937890825.1 uncultured Bacteroides sp.
ATGGAAAAGTTCGGGGTAAGCAATTCGTGGGTCTTTGCCCAAGGCAAGGCGCACCACATTCCCAAGGTGTTTCATCGGGGCAAAACGCTTTGGAGCAAGACCCTCTGCGACCGGGTGTTTGCTGCCAAACAGGAAGTACCTCAGCACGAGGAATGGATTTCCTACACCGAGGTAAGAGCCATCTACCAACTGACGCACGACCAAATCTACAGTTATGTAAAGTACCACGGCCTCCGCAAGAAGAAGGTGGGGAAATACACCTATATCTTACGGTCGGAAATCGATGCCATCCTCCAACCTCCTACGCTGAAATGAGCCGGTAACCGGTTATCGGACAGTAATCGCGTTCCTTACTTGATTACTGAACCATTACCGCGCATTTTTGCCCCACTGATTGTTGAACTTATTAAAAATTAAAGACTATGCATGTATGCACTAAAGTAACCTTGCGCCAACGCTTGCTGAAATCGGGCAAGGTGACATTATACCTGGATTATTATCCCGCTATTCGCAATCCGCGTACCAACCGTTCCCAACGACACGAGTATTTGGGTATCTACCTGTATGGAATGCCCAAGAATGCCGTAGAGCGAAACTTCAACCAATCCATGCTGGAAAAAGCGGAACTCATCCGATGCCGCCGACAGGAAACGGTGATCAACCGCCAGTTCGGTTTCCTTGACCATCATCAGTTGCAGGAAAACTTCCTCAGCTACTTTGAAAAGATCACACGCCGAAAGTACCAGAAATGGAGCATTGTCTATCAGCACTTCTTGGTATTCACGGGAGGGAAATGTACCTTCGGAGAAGTGACAGTGGATCTCTGCATGAAGTTCCGGGAATACCTCTTGCATGCGCATCAGCTGAAATGTACGAACAAGAAGCTCTCGCAGAATGCCGCAGCCGGCTACTTCTCCACGTTCCGGGCCCTCCTAAAGATGGCTTACAAGGAGAAACTGCTGAGAGAAAACATCAACGACTACCTGGATTACATTGAATGGGAAGAGGTGAGACGGGAATTCCTGACCCAAGAGGAACTGATTCAGCTGGCACAAACCCCTTGCGAGATCGAGGTACTGAAACGTGCTTCGCTCTTCTCCTGTCTGACCGGACTCCGTTTCAGCGACGTGTACAACCTGACTTGGGAACATGTACGGGAAGTGAGCGGTATCGGTCTGTGTCTGGTGTTCCGTACTCAGAAGACCAATACACCAACCACCCTTCCGCTTTGTCAGGAAGCCATCGAACTGATGGGCGAAGCGACTACGGGCAAAGTGTTTGAAGGCTTCAAGAAAAGCATGACCAGCCAGCCCTTGCGCGATTGGATAGAAGCAGCAGGTATCCGCAAGCACATTACCTTCCACTGCTTCCGGCATACCTATGCCACCCTGCAGATGGCGATGAGTACCAATCCGTATGTGGTCAGTCAGGCGCTTACGCATAAGAATCTGGAAACCACCTTGCGCTATACCCACGACATTCCCACGGCACTAATGGATACGCTCGGCAAGATTTCCATCAAACCTAAGGATTTGTCTGTTCCAAAGTCTCCTGCCGATTAGTTTTGTGGGATGCCCTTTTGTAACCTTTTTGGGCATTTAGCGGTCCGCTGCCTTCGGGTGGCGGACTTTTTTCATCGATTTCAGCACCAAACCCCACTTTTTTTCACTTTCAACAAAAATTGATGTTGTGCATTTCTTTTATACCACACTTGAACCATACTTTTGCAGCAATGATTACTAACCATTAAAAAGAAACAACATGAATTACCATCCCGAAAAAACTTTGATGGGTTGCCTGGCTACCTTTCTTTTCTTGATTGCCCTGATGGGGGCATATTTGAAGTATGCAGAAGCCGTGAAAGCCGGAACTGAAGGAGCGCCGGCTCTCCTTTACATGCTGGTGATGTTCTTTGTAATCTTCATCGTGGCAGGAAGCGTTACGGCCCTGCTGGTAGGCATCCTCACTCCCATGGCAACCCAGGGAGTCATGCGCCTGCTGTCTGTACATCACCGAACTCCACTTCCTGAAGGCGAAGAAGTAGCGCCTGTAAACGCTTCCCTTCAACACCCCCAAGCGGAGGATGAAATACACATGGTACATCAGCAGGCACTGAAAGAGAGAAACGCCCAAAGCCTTCAGCAGCAAACCGAAGAAATCCTGCGGAAAGAGAAACAGGTGTTGGAGGAAATCTTTGCCTATACACGAGGTACGTTCCAAAAGGTATTCACCCCAACCCAAATCGACACGCTCATTCAGAACATCCAGGAACTCTATCGCGTAAACAAGGAGCTGGCAGGCGAAGCGAGAACATACAACTTCAAAGAGGTGGAGAAAGAAAACGCTTCCCTCTACTACAATTATGACCTGGAGCATTACGGCTGGAATGTCAGTACCCGCATCCGGATGCTGTGCAAAAAGATGAACCAAGGCGAAACCATCCCTCATTTTCTCAAAATCAGTTTCCCTTATGCTTTTGCAGGGAAAGAAGAAACCTCCATCAAGACCAAGCTGACCAACGAGACCTCCCAGCTTCCGCTCATCAAAGAAAAAGAAGAAATGGTGCCTTATGTCTTTCCCGGAACGGAGCAACTCCCCATTAAGACCGACTGAGTAACCGGTGATGCAGTTATTCGTTGGTTATCGGCAGAATAACTTGATTACTGAACCATCCCCTTTCAACTTTGCGGCAAAACAATCAAAAATAAGTCGTATGAAAACAATTCATTTTGAAGAAATGCCGCAATGGATGGCTCAACTGGATGAGAAAGTGGATGCCTTGACCGAGACAGTCCGCCAACTGTATCAGGAACTGGCTAAGTCACCAACCACTCCTGCTGCACCGGAACAGATGGTGACGATTCAGCAGGCTGCGCAAATCCTCCAACTGTCTGTATCACGGGTACGCACCCTGGTACAGGAAGGTCGGGTACCTTGTTACAAACCGGGCCGCAATCTGCTGTTCCGCCCATCCGAACTGCACCAGTGGTTGACGGACAGCCGACGCAAAGGCCAACCTTCCATCGCAGAACAAATGGAAGCTCTATCCAAAGGCATGCGAAACCGTAATAAAGGAAAGGAATGGTTATGAAGACAACATCATCCAATCAATCGGAAACGCTGATCCGTGCTTTCTGCCAGGTATTTTCCTGTTCGAAAGCCATGGAAGTATTCCTGCCCGACCAGTTTGTAGCTACTCAAAGAAGCGATATGTATCAATCCAAGACGGACCCCTCTATCCAACTGACAGTGGATGAACGCTCCCAAAGAGTACATGGGTCGGACTTGCCCCAACCTTGCAACGCCTTCCACTTGGTGCGATATTATCGATACGGCCACTTGGATTTGAAGGTAGAGGGAAACACTTCCCCCTGTCTATGGCCTTCATTTCAAGCCATGATGAAAGTCTGCCGGGGCAATGCCGCCGTGCGTACCGCTTTCGTGAAACTGCAACATCAGAAAAACGATACAACCTACGAGCAGTGGGAAGCCGGACTGAGCATCCATCCCAAGACCAACCAGATAGAATCGACGGGAAAGAACCTCAAACTGATACTGCTGAACGACCCGAAACTCAGTCAGGTACGCTACAACCGCTTCACCAAGAAGGATGAAACGAACTGTCCGGATTTCAAGAATGAACGAGGCAACCTGATCGACGATGAATCCATCGGCAAGATGGCGCTCTATATCGAAGAGACCTATGGCTTGTACGTTCCGCAAATCCGCATTCTCGAAATGCTCAAGACGACGGCAACGGAACGAAGCTTTCATCCCATCAAGGCGTTCATCCAATCGGAGATATGGGACGGCAAGGAACGCATCGATACAGTAATTATCCATTACCTGAAGGGAAAAGATGACTTATTGACCCGTGCCCAGACCCGGAAATGGATGATAGCGGCCGTGGCCCGTATCTTCGAGCCCGGCTGTAAGTTCGACCATGTGTTGACGCTATCAGGACCGGAAGGAGCCGGCAAGAGCACTTTCTTCAAAATCTTAGCCAACGGTGAGTGGTTTACCGATTCCTTCTCCTTCAAGCACGACGACAAGACCAAGGTAGAGGAAATCACCGGACACTGGATTGTGGAGCTGTCCGAGTTGAGTGGCATGGACAGCAAGCAGGATCCACAACTCATCAAGGCATTCCTCAGTCGTGAGAAGGATGAAATTCGTCCGGCATACGCCCGCAAGTGCGAAACGATTCCGCGAAGCAACGTCTTTGCCGGCTCCACCAATCAGAGCAACTTCCTGCAGAACTGCAACGGCAACCGACGCTGGTGGATTATCCCCATCCAAAGCGATGAAGGTCCCGAAAGCTGGCAAGCAGCCCTGAAAGCGGAAGTTCCGCAACTGTGGGCGGAAGCCTACCATTATTACCAGAAAGGCGAACCGATTTTCCTTTCCAAAGAAATGGAAGCAGCCGCCAGACGCTTGCAGGAACAGTTCACCGAGAGCCAGGCAGATGAACTGTTGGATGACATTGAAGCTTTCCTCGAACGCCCTGTTCCGAGCGACTACGACCGGTGGTCCATCCCCGTGCGTCTGCAATGGCAGCAATGGAAGACCCAACAGTTGGATGGGCTGAAGGAAGCGTATCGGCAACCGGGAACGCATCAGCTGACCATCGTATCCGCACGAATGATTAAGGAAGAACTGCCCAATGAACTTATCCGGACCCACAAACGCTATGGTTCGAAATATATCAATTCATTGATGGCCAAGTTTCCGAACTGGCAGCGTTCGGAGCAAGAAAAGGTGTCCGGTCTCCCTCCGTTCTATGCTGGCGCTGACGGAAGAACCAAGTATCCTTGGCTGCGGTGTTCAACCTCCGGTACAGCCCAATAAGCAGGCGACTGACCCTTGTCCCTTTTGTCCCTTTCCTTTTCTAAGAATCACAACCCTAAGGGGAAGCAGTGAAAAGAAAAACAAGCAAGCACCAAGTATCATTGTTTCCCTCCTAGTAAGTCTGGAAATTCAGAGGGACAAAGGGGCAGGAAGGTCAAACTTCTTTTCCCTCCTGTTGGGTAACCCTGGCTACAACGTACGGAGATGACAGCGAACAAGGATGGATAGAACCAAGAATTCGAACTATCCCCTTACTTCGGTTCGTGGGAAGACGGTTCATGGATTTCCAAATTCTTTTTCTTTTCACTGCAAGTATCTTGGACACTACAAACAAAGGAGCAACCAACCTTGGAAAGGGTGTAACAGCTGACCGAAGTACGATAGTTCACCTGACCGAAATACTTCGAAACAAGCATCCTACGAAGCAAGACGCACGCAAGAAGTTGAAAGGTGACGTAGCCAGCGTACCCCGTCCACAGCATGTTCCGGGCTTTGCAGGATTTGTGAAGCAAGTTGTACTTTTGGTGCACAAAAGTAACTTGCCGACTGCTGCGCTGCGGAGCGATGGCATCGCTGTTTCGCCGAGCGAAAAGAGGTTCGGAAAACCTTGCCACTCGGATCACCTTGTATAAGATAGCCTCCTCATGAAATACCCATGTATAACGAATCATTGTATGAAGAAACTAAAAAACCATAGTATCAAGGTGCGTATGACCGAAGAAGAGATGGCATACCACCTGAAGCAAGCGGCTTCCTACACCAGTATGAGCCATTATGTGCGGTCGGCGCTGAAGGAATATTCCCATCCCGACCTTAAATTGCAGCATGAACTGATTCCTCAAATCGGTGAGTTCTATCAAAAAGTACACAACGAGCTGTCCTGGGCTGGCGGCAATCTGAATCAAGCGATGAAACGAGCCAATGAGCTGGCTGCGGTCCATTTGCTATCGCCCAGCTACGTACTGGAGGTCTTGGTACCTGCGATTCTGGAAACCAAAGAGGCCATCAACCAGATACAAAAGCGCCTCGATGTATTGACACGGATGGCTACGAAACCCTAATCTTTCGAACGGATGAACCGAAGCGACTTGAACCGAAGTACTGAGATTCATCCGTTCTTTGAACGCACAAACTTTCAAACTTAGAATCAAGATGATAGCAACCATATTACCCGGAAGCGAGAACTTCCATGCCGTTGGTTACAACGAGCGCAAAGTGTCAAAAGGGACAGCGCACTTGCTAGAGATGCGTAACTTCGGAGCGGTCGGAGTGATCCAACCGGCCACGCCCGACGAGAAGGTGAGATTCCTGCAACGGTACAGTTCCCGTAACGATCGGGTCAGAAAGACACAGTTCCATGTAGCCATCTCCTGCAAGGGACAGGAAATGACTGAAGCCCAACTGTTGGACTTTACGCACCAATATCTACAGGAAATGGGCTATGCCGAACCCGGACAGCCCTGGCTCATCTATGCACACCACGATACCGACAACCTGCACCTGCATATCGTCACCTCCCGTGTGGCACCGGATGGGCACAAGATAAATCATCACCACGAGCGACGACGTTCGCAAGTGGTGGTGGACAAACTCATGGGCATCAACCGGGAGAAGCAGACTCAAAAGGATATAAAAGCAACCAAGCAATATCACTTCTCCTCCTTTTCCCAGTTCAAAGCCATACTGGTTTCAATGGGCTATGAAGTCTATAAGAAGGAGGAAATGGTCTTTATTAAGAAAGGAGGAAGGATTCAAGAGGAGATTCCGCTACCTGTTTTGGAATTATTCTACCAGCAACCTCAATCGGACAGAGTACGCAATCGGCAGCTTCGGGAAATTTTGAAAAGTTATCGGGATGTGAGCGCCAATCAAGAAGACTTAAAACAAACTCTTAAAGCCAAGCTGGGCATCGACCTCGTGTTCTTCGGTCGGAAAGATGCCCCCTACGGCTACATGCTGGTGGACCATGCCCACAAACGAGTCATTCACGGTGCCCGGATTCTTTCAACCGAAGAACTGCTGGATTTCGCCACCCCCGACCAACGCTTTGAACGCATCGAATGCTTCATCGACGACCTCTTGACGATAGACCCGAAGATGACACAGGATGAAATCTTCCGCAAACTCAAGAAGCAGCGGGCGTACATCAAGAAAGGAACCATCTTCTACGATGGAAAGAGCCGGAAGTTGCCCCCATTCATGGCCGCAGCCATCGACCGCAACAACCGCATCCGCTACATCGAACAGTTCCATCCCACCACCGAAGCTGAACGGGACTTCCTCTGCAAAATTTACAAGGTAAATCAGAAAGACTTAGTTTCCCTCTCGTCTGAACGACCTAAGTCGCATGCCGATGCCGTGAAGCGATTCCGTGAGATGTTCAATGATAAAAGCGTTCACTCGGTCCGAGCTGAACTTCGCAATGACGGATTCAAGGTTTTAAACGATGGCGACACCTACTATGCCATTGACTTTCAGCGTCACATGCTCATCAACCTCAATACCGAAGGTTTTAATCTGGAACGAGTGAAACGGCAGCCACGGAAGCAGCAGCCATCTAAGCTACAAACGAAAGCCAAAGCACCTGTCAGAATGGCACCTGTTCCTAAAGCGCCCAAACCGCAAAGGCTTACTGCTGCTTTGAAGAATACTGAGGTAGATAGTCAAAGTGCCAATAGAGAATGGGAAGTTGGGCAGAAGATGGATGAAAAGGATGTGGAAAGAGGACGTGGGATGAAGTGGTAATAGATTGGATGTTTTCACTGTTGGAAGTTTACATTCCTCACAAAATGACGTATGGATATGTAAACTTCCAATCCTTCTTCTGATCTTACTCTAAAATATCTAAGAATTTACTCATTCTATCAATACATTTCTTCTTCTGATTTAGATTGGGATGTACATACAGATTTAGAGTAGTTGCAATATTAGAGTGCCCAAGTATAGCGCTTACTGTTTTATAATCGCACTGGCTCTCAATACATCGGGTGGCGAATGTGTGACGAAGTCCGTGAAATACCATTTTGGGTATTTCAAGCTTTTTCAATAGTCGATTGAAATAGTCACGATAAACACGAGGCTCTTGTGCTGTTGATGAGGTACCGACAACGAAAGTTCCTTTAGCTTCTTTGCGGATAACCTTTAAACATTTCAGTAGCATGTTTGATATCGGGATTTCTCGATAAGAATTCTTGGTTTTTGGAGTAGATATAATTTTCTGAGTTGATTTTGTTTCACAATCATATACTCTCCCTATAGTCTTTCTTATGGTAATTGTTTTTTGGTTGAAATCAATATCTTGCCATTCAAGAGCGCAGACTTCTCCTATTCTCATTCCTGTATAAAGAGCCAATAGTATACCAATATTCTTAGTGTTGGGAGCTTGAACTATATGCCTTACTAACACTTGCTGATTTTTGAATGATAACGTAGGCAGGCGGTAATCGCTTGTGTCAGTGGGATATTTGATGTCCCAATCATCGTAAGTAAACATTTTTTGCTTCCGACCATATTTTACTACAGATTTCAGGACAGCAACCATATCTCTCACAGACTTCTTGGAATGGCCACTGGATAATTTATTCATAACAAACTGCTGAACAACATCTTCTGTTATATCTTTCATTGAACCAAAATAAGGAACTAAATGCTTTTGAAGGATTAACAGATATGCACACATGGTGGAATACTTCACGATAGGGCGCTTTGCTTTGCTCCAATCTTGAGATACTTCATAAAAGGTTTTCTGCATATATACTATTTTGAGAGGGTTATACATATTCACCCTCTCAAAATAGTTATTTTCCAGCATTTATTTGTTTCCTTTTGAACGATTATGTGTTTTGCATAGCATTTCGCAATTATCAAGCGTTGTAGATCCTCCCTTACTCCAAGCTGTTACATGGTCGGCATCCATTTCCTTTAGTTGATAGATGCGGGTTTTGTTTGCATTATTGCCCAGGGCACATAAGGGACAGTTCGAGACACCTTTCTTCTTGGCTTCTTCGGTTTGGCGCTTATAGGCAGCTTTTTTGGTAGATTCTTCGAATATCCTGATATCCAATAGTTGCTTTTCTTCCTCGCCACCTAAAATATATTCATAGATGTTTTTCTTGCACCGCACACTTTCGTCTGCTTGCAGGTCTTTTACTCGTTTAGTAATATGGTCTATGCTATAAGGGGTGGTATGGTACATCTCATACAGCCGTCCCCATTCCAAACCGCACATATCACGCTCTACCATAGTAAAGGTAGCTGATACCCAGTCAATCACTGAACGAAAATAGCTTTCTAATTCTCCCGTAGATGTATCGTGACGGTGCATGCTCATATAAGCATCGATTGTCATATGCTTACTTTCACATACCCACTTTAGGGCTTCGGCCAGATAATCTTGCCGCTTTACATCCCCTTTTATATAATGACTCCACTTCTGCACCTCTGCATTCGTTGAGTTACTGAATACACGTTTGGCTGCATTGACAAAAGAACCCGAGTAGATGGCATTAAGGAGCTCTTGTTCTTTAAGGGGAATACCGGTAATATTGATGGTTTTGAACCATTCTTTTATTTCCTTTTCTTCACCCTCACATTCGTACACAAGCAAAGATGATCGACGTATGCGTTTCTGCAATTCTTCTGGAAGTCCGGAAAAGTACTGTACATTATCGGTATCGTCTTTAATAGCAAACTTTCCTGTTAAAAAACGACCGATGGAAGTAATGCGCTGCTGTCCATCAAGCACTTCAAACCTTCCGTCAGCAGTTCTATTAAAATAAATCAAACCTATAGGATATCCCTTTAGCAGAGACTCAATGACAGCCACATCGCGTTTTCCGTCATTGTAAATATAATGACGTTGATACTCCGGTTGAATGGTTAGTTTTCCATCTAAACCAAACAATCCTTTCCCTTCAAGTTCGTTATATGTAAAACCTTTGCAGATATCTGCTACGGTCCATTCAGTATGTAAAATTGTCTTCATAATATTTTTGTTTTAAGTTGAAAT
>CALADS010000020.1 GCA_937890825.1 uncultured Bacteroides sp.
CAGAACAAACAACTACGGCACAATAACGCTGGTTCAAATGTAAAAATAATTTTGAGTACCTACTTAGTAAAATATAAATAGCATAAAATTTTTGTGATTACGTATTTTTTGTACCTTTGCCATAGTTGAGTTAATATTGAATTAGGCAAGTAACGGGGAGCATTGAATTGCTCTGTGCAAACCCTGTTTCATAATAGCTCAACATCAACAATAAGTCATCACCTACATAATTACGATTTGAGTATGCCAAGTATTTCTGATAGAGCTATTGTCATGCCGGAATCACCTATCCGCAAATTGGCTCCTTTGGCCAGTGCTGCCAAGGAGAGAGGTATTCATGTGTATCATCTTAATATCGGCCAGCCAGATGTACCTACCCCTGAAGCGGGATTAGACATACTGCGTCACATTGACCGCAAAGTGCTTGAATATAGTCCTAGCCAAGGATTTCGTAGCTATCGTGAGAAACTTACACATTATTACGAAAAATATCGTATCCATCTTACACCAGATGATATTATCATAACGGCTGGTGGATCAGAAGCTGTGCTATTTGCATTCCTGTCGTGCTTGAATCCCGGTGATGAAATCATTGTACCTGAGCCAGCTTATGCAAACTATATGGCATTTGCCATATCAGCCGGTGCAAAAATTCGCACAATAGCTACAACCATTGAAGAGGGATTTTCACTTCCAAAAGTTGAAAAATTTGAGGAATTAATTAACGAAAAAACCCGTGCCATCCTCATTTGCAACCCCAACAACCCAACAGGCTATTTATATACACGCCGTGAAATGAATCAAATCCGCGATTTGGTAAAAAAATACGATTTATACCTTTTCTCGGACGAAGTTTATCGCGAATTTATCTATACAGGATCACCCTACATTTCCGCATGCCATCTTGAAGGTATAGAACAGAATGTTGTGCTTATTGATTCTGTTTCTAAAAGATACAGTGAATGCGGCATCCGTATTGGAGCGCTCATTACCAAAAATGCAGAAGTCCGTCAAGCTGTAATGAAATTCTGTCAAGCACGTCTAAGCCCTCCCCTACTTGGTCAACTCGTAGCCGAAGCGTCTATGGAAGAACCCGAAGACTATGCTCGTGAAGTATATGACGAATACGTAGACAGAAGAAAATGCCTTATTGATGGTTTAAACAGAATTCCAGGTGTTTACTCACCAATTCCAATGGGCGCTTTCTACACTGTAGCTAAATTACCCGTTGATGATGCCGAGCAATTTTGCGCCTGGTGTCTTACAGATTTTGATTATGAAGGAGAAACCATTATGATGGCTCCTGCAGCAGGATTCTACACTACCCCAGGTGCAGGAAAAAATCAGGTACGAATTGCATACGTATTGAATAAAGAAGACTTACAACGCTCATTACTCGTATTGCAAAAAGCACTTGAAGCATATCCCGGACGAACAGTTTAAGCAAAATCTGAAACCTTCTATTCCTAAAGTTTTGTTTCATAAATAGACGGTTGCACTTGTACAGATTGAAAAATCCAACCAATCAGTACAAGTGCGACCTAATTATTTAAATTCAGACACATATTCTTTGACAAAATCATAGATAAAAAAGCCACAATATGTAAGCATAAATTGCAACGCCCACTTATATAATAGAACTATAACAATTATAGAATAACATATCTCACTCAACTTACAAATATATGCTCTCACTTTTTTTAGCTAAACGTTTTTTCCTAAAAGGTGATGTAAACAATGAGAACAGACGAAAAGCATCAGCTCCTGCCATAGTTATAGCCACTGCTGGAATTGCCATTGGCTTAGCAGTAATGTTGATATCTGTTTGCATTGTACGAGGATTTCAAAATGAAGTACGCAACAAACTGGCAGGCTTTACGTCGCATATTGAAATTGTGGATCAACGCATTTATTCCTCACCCGAGAATTATCCACTAATAACCGATCAAGCATTGATTCAGCAGGTTTCAAGAACCCCAGCAGTCAAGCATGTCCAACGCTTTTCACAAAAACTTGGTATATTCAAGACAAACGACAATTTTGCAGGCATAGCGCTGAAAGGTATTGGCGAAGAATACGATGTATCATTCCTTAAAAATTACTTGATTGCAGGTAAAATACCACAGATTAAAAAGGGAGAATCCAGTAACCAAATCGTTATATCTAACTCATTAGCCAAACTCTTAAAGCTTAAAGTTGGTGACAAGGTTTACAGCTATTTTTTCTCTGAAACCATAAAACAACGTCGCTTTACCATTGCTGGTATTTACGACACGCACATTCCCCAATTTGATAAGACTTTTGTACTGACAGACATTTACACAGTCAATAAACTAAATGACTGGACTGAAAATCAAAGCAATGGTCTTGAGGTTAAACTAAATTCTTATGACGATTTACAAACAGCCCAGTCTGCATTGGTACATCAAATAGGAGGAAAAGCCGATCAAAATGGAAATCCATATTCAGTAATTAGCATAAAAGAAAATCCTCGTACCATATCAATGTTATCATGGCTTGACCTTTTGGACGTTAATGTACTGGTCATACTTATTATTATGGTAATTGTGGGAGGATTTACGATGGTCAGTGGTTTACTTATTCTTATATTAGAACGGACACGAACTATTGGCATACTGAAAGCATTAGGAGCTACAAATACCCGCATACGTCATACCTTTCTTTGGTTTGCATCCTTCATTATAAGCCGTGGTTTAGTTATCGGAAATGCAATAGCTTTCCTTTTAATAGCCCTACAGTACTGGTTTCACATCATACACCTCGATCCTGAAACATACTACGTAGATGCAGTACCTGTAGAAATACATTTAGGATGGATATTGGCTGTAAATCTATTTGCCTTAGTAATTACCATACTTTCGTTGGTAATTCCAAGTTTTCTCATATCGAGAATACAACCGGCCAAGGCTATTCAGTTCGATTAAACTTAAAATGTAAATAGCCTATAACTCTATGAACTAAAGTAATAACTTAAGATTTATGTCAAGAGCTGTGCCATAACCATCGTTTATGGCACAGCTTTCTTTTTCATACACTCTACGAGCCTCAACAACACCACAAACCAGAAACTAAGCCATAGTTCTCGTAGGAAATGTTAATGGCACAGCTTTTCTAATAGTGAAATAATATTAACGCAAAATATCCTCTACCCTATCTGCCAACAGTCATTATAGACAGGCAGAAGCACCTTGTGAAAATTTATTCCGAGACTCTTGAAATTAGTTCCGAGCTAGTTCGAATTAGTTCCGACCTTGTTGAAATTAGTTCCGAGACTTTTTAAACAAACAAGGAACTACTGATAATCAGCGCTTTCACGAACGATACAAGGTCTGTTTCCCAACCAACTGTTTCACCCTAAATTTAGTACAGATACCAGCGACCATAATTAGTATTTATTCAGAAATTTGTTAAAGCCAAGACAAACCACAAAAGCAATGATAACGATTCTACCACCAATTTCAATCCCTGCAATTTTCAACAACTACCCATTGTCAATTCTCAATCTTTTATTTGTACATCTCATATATTGAAGGAGCAAGATTTGAAAAAATTATCTACCAACAAATGTTTTAACACCCATTAACGGGGGGGGTAAAGCAAATAATTTGTATATTGCGGCCGAAATCTTAACCATAACTGGAATTATACAGAAAGAACCAAAACCCATTTTTATAACGGGCAACCTGTAAATACCCTATGCATGATTGAACAATTAAGTGATAACCATTTAAAGCAATACCTATGACAATACCGATTACGTTTGCGGTGACTATGGCCGTTGTTCTCCTTCTTTTCCTTTGGGGTGTTATAACCTCATACAGCCTGATTGCAACACGTAATCGGGTAAAACAATGCCGTAGTGCCGTTTGTGTGGTACTCATGCAACGCAATAATCTAATATACAATATGTAGCAGCGATTTCCGTCACAATCTCATAGAGCGTGGCCGAAATCGCTGCGTTGTTTATATGACTAACTACATCCATCCTAATACCTACACGTATGAATGCAGATTTAATCAAACAAATAAGTGAATGGCACGATGCTGATGAGCATCAAGCAATTATAGAAACTTTGGAACAACTTCCCGAAGCAGAACGCGACTTTCAAGCAAAGAGTCTGTTGGCCAGAGCATATAACAACCAGAACGCGTATGCCAAAGCTGAAGAAGTGTTGGAATCGATTCGTCTGGAAGGCGAGGATGATGCGCTTTGGAATTTCAGATTGGGCTATGCACTGTATTACCAAGACCGCGAACGGGAGGCTTTACGCTATTTTACCAAGGCTGCTGCACTTGACCCGGAAGATCCTGATGCGCCACTATTTATCCGGTGGTGTAATCTTTATCATCCCTTGACAAAGCGCGTAGAGGAGTTTTGGAATTGGTTTGTAGAAAATGAGAAAAAACTCTCAAGCATGATGCAACCAAAGTCCAATGAAGAAACCAACGATTTTATGTCATTTGTCAGTGAGGGAGTTCAGTTGATTTCCGAACACGCACGATTCAACATTGGGGGCGACCATGAATTTACTTTTTCGGTAGAAGGTTGGCCGGACCTCTTTGTAATCTATCCTTATGTAATTTCGCGTATGCCCGAATGTTTGAAAGGCAAATG
Source organism: uncultured Bacteroides sp. (assembly GCA_937890825.1). Taxonomy (GTDB): domain Bacteria; phylum Bacteroidota; class Bacteroidia; order Bacteroidales; family Bacteroidaceae; genus Bacteroides. Next base: position 4,637 of record CALADS010000020.1, read on the forward strand.
GAAGTTTTTCCCATTCAATCAGGGTACAGATACTTCATTTGGCTTCAAAATGTTTGACACGAACTTCGAGTTGGGCAACATTCAGGTACTGCCATCCTATAATGAAGAAAGCAGCGATTTCCACATCAAGTATTACGATCCGGGATTTGACAATTTGTCTGTTGAACAGGCTGAAGGTGCTTTCCGTGTGATGCTCGACCTCGTATTAGGCGAGGGCGTATCGGTGAAGTACATCCGTACAGTAGAAATGGCTGATAAAAGTGACAAGCGCATGATTGCTTTATCACAGTTGAAAAAGCATATTGAAAAGACAGTGAAAGCCAACGGCAAAGAATTTTTTGAAAATCCAAAGGACCTTTACACAGGTTACCACTTAACACCCAAGGATAGCAAGGAACTGCGTGCCGACGTGATGTTTGGAATAACTTGTATGGAATCGCTTGTCGCTGAATACGACAGTCAATCTACTGAAATTTTCGATCACGCCAATAGTTTCGGTGCGCAAGCAATCTTCCTGGTATTCCGAAACCATCAGGACGGACAGGCTACATTGAATTTCCGTCATGACTTGGAAGATCGCATTACAGACGAAATTCTGAAGCCCCATAACTTAGGACAGATTATAGGCGGTGCAACGGGTACTGACTATAGCTACATCGACCTGTTCGTGTTTAACATTCATTCATTCCTTCAAGAGGTACTTCCCCTTTTGGAAGCATACCCGGATTATTCGTTCTATGCAGCAGACTTTATCAGCGACGGGGATATACGTAAATTGACAGAAGCTGATAGCGAGATAGAACCTTATACTGCTGAAAATGCAGAGGAGTTTTTCGCCGCAATCGAACAATGGAATGAGCGCGAAAGCTATTCCAAGTGTATCCGAATCCTGGAGCGCATTCCCGAAGTGGAGCGTAACTTTGAGGTTATCATGCGATTGGTACGAAGCTATGAGAACTATGCCATTTTGGGTGATCACGGCAAGGAGCCGGAAAATGATAAACAGGAAATGGCTCTGAACAAGGCCTTAGAATTGTTGGAATCTGTTCGCAATGTCGGCGAGAACGAAGCTACGTGGAACATGCGTATGGCTTATGCTCATCAGTATCTTCCGGGACAGAAAGAGCAAGCCTTAGCTTATGCTAAAAAATGGGCTGAACTGGATCCGGAAGACGAAAATGCACAATTAGTGATAGAGGAATGCAGTAGTACGTCAAAGAACGAGTCGGAAACTGATTGTGAAGAAAACAAGCCGGGAACGTTTGTCGGATTTGCGCTCTTGGCAGACGAAAATTGGAATCGGGAAAAGTTCATCCATGACCTCAAAGAGCAATGGAATATAGAAGCTTGTGAAGAAGAGGACGAATCACAGCAGGATGACGTTCTAGTATTTAATATAGGCAAGATGATGGCGGCAGTTAGTTTAATGCATTACCCCGTTCCTCATGGAGAAGCTGCAGAATGTGCCAAGAACAATTACATGTGGCCCGAGGCTGAGCAAGTAGCACAAGCGCATCAGGCGCACTTGATGGTGGCTGTACTTGGCAAAGAGGAAAACCTGATTGAGCGGGGTAAACTGTACGTAAAACTGCTTTCAGTTTGCTGTCTGCAAAAAAACGTCACGGGCATCTATACCAGTGGTGTCGTTTTCCAACCCCATCTCTATGAAGGTTTTGCCGGTATGATGAAGGATGACCGCTTGCCTATCTTCAACTGGATTTGGTTCGGGCTTTATCGCACCGAGAAAGGCGTAAGTGGCTATACTTATGGTATGGAATGTTTCGGTAAGGACGAAATGGAGGTGTTGGACGTCGACGCTGAACCCTCTGAAGTGAGAGACTTTTTGACAAGCATGGTGGGCTATGTTCTGGAATATGATGCAGTGCTCAATGACGGTGAAACCATTGGCTTCTCTGCTGACGACAAACATTCCATCACTCGGAATAAGGGAGTTGCTCTGCCTGATAAAATGACATTGAAAATCTCATTCGGAAATGTAAACAAGGTAGTTGAGGAAGCTGAGGTAGCAGATACACCTGAAACGTCAGACGACGATGTTGACCAAGTGATGGACAATGTGGGATACGACGTGCAGAAAATAGAAGAGAAAGGGTTGAGTGTAGATCCTATCACGGCTTACAATCATGTAGCCATCTATCTGCGATGGTGCATGGAAAACAACCTGATGAGCGATGATTTTCTGAAGCAGTACGGCGATGTGGTTCATAGCGTTAAAAACAATGCTGCGAATGTAGACCTGCGTTTGTTTATCAAGGAAAAGTTGAACGGAAGTTTGACTAAAGCCTTGTTTAACAAAGAGGGGCGTTCCTTTGCTGATTACTACTATGGCTGGTATTATGGAGCGAATGAGCATCCCTTCTTCCCGGGAGACATTGACAACTATGCTTTAGAGTATTTCGGAGCAGAAAGGTATCATTCCGACGAATTCAAGGAAGAGGCATACCTGTTCATCCCATTTGACAACGAGTATTACCAGCAGATGGCGCAGCTGATGGACCGACGGTTTGCCAATTGGCACGGTCAGCAAATTGACCAATCTACAGCAAAGCCCTCAGAACTGGCATCTGCCTTTATGGATTACCTGGATTGCGAGTGTACGTACTTTCCGTCTATGCGCGATGACGATCCCATTATGGCAGCCTATAGTTACGCCAAACGTTTGGGAGTAAGGGAAGGTTATGTGCCTGTTCTGATTAAAGTGGATGAAACATTATGGGAATGCTTGATTGAGAATTCAGATGCGAGCTGTGAAGATGCCGATGCGTACGACTTTAATTGGGAGGAAGTAGAAGCCTATCGTAAGGAAATGTTGGAAAATCCGGCGAACGATGGAAAATCCATTCTTGAAAACTTGACTGGTGAAGATTATCAGGAGCAAGATGAAGAAATGCAAGGAGGATTCAATAACCATCGCTTTTCCAGCTATTGGGATGCCGAAACCAACATGACTTATCCATTGATTCTCGCCCGAATTCCCGTTAGCGAACCCTGGCAGATTTTTGCCTATCTGCCTTTTGGTGGCTGGAATGATTGTCCGTCGACTCCCGAACTGATGGCTGTTTCGAAGTATTGGTATGAGCAATATGGTGCCGTTCCAAGCGTCCTGACGCATGACGAATTGGAATACGAGCTTCCCACACCTGTATCAAAAGAATGTGCAAACAAAGTCGCGATACAGCAATATGCTTTTTGTCCCGACATGGATCAGAACTATGATAGCGTAGGTTGTCTGGCCGACACATTGCGTCAATCCAAAATATGGTATTTTTGGTGGGATTAATCGATTCGTTTCACAATCAAAAGCATTTCAATATGAATCAAGTATTTCAACAAGACCTAAATACAAAGGAACTGCAGCCCGGAGGACCTTTACTTATAAACCTTCTGTTCAAGGAACCGGTTGAATTCCCGGACACGCAGAGGGTGGCCGATGTATGCCGGAAGCATTTCGGCAATGTAGAATGCCGCGAAGGTGATGACAAGTCTGTCTTCATCACCGCTTTGGATCACATGGTGGAGTTTGAGGACGGGAAAGCACCCGTGCTGTTCCTGATGACTTCGTGCATGGACTTTGACGGAAAGACCGTGGACGACTTCACCCGGAGCCAGATGTGGGACTGTCAGGAGAGCCGTGACCGGATCCTTGAGGAATGCCGGTACAGTATGCTCGCTACAGACTTCCTTGCCCGCGGCCTGTCTTCTCTGGAACGCACCAACCTGGAAATGGACTACCTTGAAGCGCTCGCCGAACTGTTCCCGTCCTGCGAAGCGTTCTTCTTCAGCGGCAGTGGGAAACTGTTCGAGGCGGAGGAAATCCGCGGCAATCAGATAGAAGGTCCTGACCGGTTCATCCGCTATGCCGTAAACGTCCGTTTCTTCACGATTCAGGGTTCCGACGACATGCTGGTCGATACACTCGGGATGAACACGCTGTTCCTGCCTGACCTACAGTACCACTTCCGCGGACTTGATCCGAACTGGGTAGTGAACCATGCCTACAACGTGGCCTCCTATCTGCTTACAAGCGGCAATGAAATAGACTCGGGAGAAACCGTCGATGGAATCAAAGACGGTTATATGGACCGCAGCATCCAGTGGAAATGCCAATACGAAGACGCGCTGATACAGCCCAAACGTCCCGTACTTGACATCAACACGGGAGAATATGCAGCCGGGAACAGGGAATGATTTACCAATGACCAATTAACTTGTTGCGTATGCCATTGAATTTGACAGAAGAACAGATATTGCAGCTCGCTCCCGACGACTCATCGGTAAAGGCCGGCAAAGGACTGGCAACCTTAAGCAAATGGGTACTGAGGGAATGCAGCGGACGTGCCGTCTGGGGGCATTGCCAGGGAAGCGGAAAGAATCCCTACCAGACGGTGATAGACTTGAATGACATTGCGTTCAAGTGTTCCTGCCCAAGCCGCAAATTCCCGTGCAAGCATGGGCTTGGCCTGTTGCTATTGTACGCCCGCCAGCCTGACCAGTTTACGCAGGCGGAAGAGCCGGAATGGGTGACAGCATGGCTGGCCAAAAGAACGGAGAAGGCCGAAAAGAAGGAACAGAAAACCAAAAGCGAAACCCCAGTGGATGAAGCGGCCCAGGCCAAGAGGCAGGAGAAACGTCACCAGAAGGTACTGGGAGGTATATCCGACCTTGAGGTATGGATGAAGGACCTGGTGCGCAACGGATTCCTGAATGTTCCGGAACGTGCCTATACCCTGTTTGACAACATGGCCCGGAGGATGGTGGATGCCCAGGCACCGGGACTTGCGGGGAGACTGAGAGCCATGGAGACTATAGACTTCGACTCGGAAAACTGGAAATCCGACCTGACGGAAAGCATGTCCAGGCTGTACCTGCTCATGCAGAGCTACAGGAACATGGACGGTCTTTCCGAAGAATGGAAGGACGAGATACGCACGCAAATCGGATATCCCCAGTCCAAGGACAACGTCCTTGCCGGAGAGCCGGTGGCGGACAGTTGGCTCGTCCTTCACAAGCAGTCCCGTAAAGTCAACGATGTCAACACCGACATCTACTGGTTTTACGGAAAGGAAAGCGAGCTTTTCGCCAGACACCTGAGTTTCGCCGTTGCCGGTACCTTTTCCACCGAGAGCTGGATCCCGGGCAGTATCTATAAAGGGGCGCTATGCTTTTACAACGGTACGGGTACATGCCGACGTACATTGTTCCGGGAGTCCGTACTCGCGGAAGAAAACTTTGTGCCGGCGTGCAGCCCTGACCTGAAGCAGGCTGCCGCAGTGTACCGCACGGCCATGCTGACGAATCCGTTTTCCGAGGATGTCCCCCTGCTTGTGGATGACGTAAGGGTCGCCCGTAACGGGAAAGACTACACGTTGCTGGACAACGCGGGCAATGCCGTCTGTGTGGCGATGCCCGAGGAAACCTACATCGACATCCTCGCCATTACCGGCGGCAATCTGTTCGCAGCGCTGATCCTTGTAAACGGGGATATATGGGAACTGAAATCCATTTGGTGCAACAAAAAATATCATACTTGGAGAGATGAACGTAACTGAACCTATCATACAGGCTGCACTGCTTGGAACAGCCAACCGTGAATGCGCTCCCGGAGCCTTTCCCGAGTCCCTTCAGACGCTGGTAGACGGAATCCGCGAGAAAGCCGAAGACACGGAAGCGTTCCTGTATATGACAGCCGCATCCGCCTTCGCCTACAGGCGTGCCGGATGGGAACCGACCGGAGCGGAAGGCATTGTCCCCGTGGAAACAGCTCCAGAAGAGGAACTGCCGTATTTCGACAAGGACCGGAGCCAACTCTTTTCCAGACTCCACAGCACACGCTATATGCTGGCCTACGCCTACCGTCTGGCACAGGGATCGGGAAAAATCATTTCACCCGAATACCTCCAGCCGCTTATCCGGCGTGCCTATGACCGCAACAACCCGTTGCGGTTTGAAGAACGAAGGCTGCTGAAAAATCTCGTCGGGAACAGAGGCTTATGGCTGACCAAGCAAATGGGCCTTGCCGGAGAGGAATGCGAAAAGACCGATTCCTGGGATACGGCCACCCACGGCGAGCGTAAGGAGATGCTTGCCAGATTCAGGCAGCAGGATCCTGCCGCAGCCCTCGAACTGCTGCGGAAAGACTGGAAAAGCGAACCGGCTAACCAGCGCAACGAACTGCTTGAATGTCTCCGGACAAACATCAGCAAGACCGACGAACCTTTCATACAGGAAGTGCTGGAGTCGGACCGTAGCTCTATGGTCAAGGAAACGGCACGGCAACTTCTGTGCATGATTCCCGATTCAGCCATGGTGACGCGCTGCTGCGAACTTCTGCGCGGACATATCAGGCACAACATGCTTACCGGATGGTCATACGACGAGATCGGATACACCCCGGAGATGAAGGCCATGGGGCTGTCCGAGGTAAGTTCCAACAAGAAAGAGAGCGATTCCGAATTCATCCTGAGGCAACTCGCCGAACGGGTGCCGTTGAGCTTCTGGTGCGAGGTATATGGCTGCGGAAAGGAAGAGGCAGCGAGAAAATTCGCCAAGCATCCTCCTTTCAGGAAGTTCCTGGAGTTGGAAGACCCGATACTCAACTTCTCGGACGGGCTCTGGGCTTTCCACACCCTGAAGGAAGACCCTTCCTATTTGCGCAAGCCGGAACTCGTGGCACTACTTACTCCTTCACAACGGGAAGAAATAAGCTGGCCGGACTCGGTCCGGAATTTCGGTTACATCCCCGATTCATGGTACGGAAACATTGATGAAGTGTGGGGACCCAAGTTCTCACGCAACATCCTGACCCAGATATTGAAAGAGGAATACCTGTATTATGCCGCCTATCTGGCAGAACAGCTGGCCCTGCACATACCAGCCGAACTCAGAAGTCTGGTTGAAGCCAAAGCCAATGCTTCTGCACAGGCATCGCCATCCATGAACGAATTCTGCTCAAAAATGCTTGAATTCATGGATCTGAAATCTGAAATAAACACTTTGTTCAACGAATAAAAACTGATACATATATGAGCACTTTACTGAGACAACATGCCGAGCAACAGTTTGCAGAGGAACTGCATGAACTGAAAAAGAACGAGACCAACCCGATTCCTGAAAACTGGGAGATGTCACCCCAATCCGTAGTCACCTACCTCATGGGTGGAACACTGAAGAACGGTTTCGAAGTTTCACCGAAATATATAGGCAACCGCCGACTGATGGAGATTGCTGTGGCCACCCTTGTCACCGACCGGGCGCTGCTTCTGTACGGCCTTCCCGGTACGGCCAAGAGCTGGGTCAGTGAGCACATGGCGGCAGCCATATCCGGCGATTCAACGCTGATAGTACAGGGAACCGCCGGAACGGGAGAAGAAGCCATCCGCTACGGCTGGAACTATGCCCGTCTTCTCGCCGAGGGGCCGAGTGAAGGAGCCTTGGTGCAGACTCCGATAATGAAGGCTATGCAGGAAGGCAAAACAGGACGTATTGAGGAGCTTACACGCATCGGATCGGACGTGCAGGATACGCTCATCACCATCCTTTCCGAAAAGACCCTGCCCATTCCCGAACTGAACAAAGAGGTACAGGCCATCCGCGGATTCAACATCATAGCCACGGCCAACAACAGGGACAAGGGCGTGAACGACCTTTCGAGCGCACTGAAACGCCGTTTCAACACGGTCATCCTCCCATTGCCCGACACGCTTGAAGAAGAAGTTGACATTGTACGCCGCCGCGTGGAGAGTTTCGAGAAAGTGATGCAGCTGCCGGCAGAGAAACCGGCCCTTGATGAAATCCGCCGTGTTGTCACCATTTTCCGTGAACTGCGTCAGGGAGCCACCGGTGACGGCAAGACGAAGCTCAAGAGTCCGAGCGGCACACTGAGTACTGCAGAAGCTATATCCGTGGTGAACAACGGCCTTGCTATGGCCGGCTATTTCGGCGACGGACAGATACATGCCGAAGACCTCGTTTCTGGTATCCTCGGTGCCGTGGTGAAAGACCCGGTACAGGACAAAGTGGTTTGGCAGGAATACATGGAAACAGTGGTCAAAAACCGCGACGGCTGGAAAGACATCTATAGAGCTTCGAGAGACATGATTTGATTGATGTATTTAGGTATCGACTAATATGAAAGACATTCATCTATTAGGAATACGTCATCACGGACCTGGCTCCTGTCGGAACATCGTGGAGGAGTTGGAACGTATCTGTCCCGACCTTATCCTGCTTGAGGGACCGATGGAAGCGGAAGCCCTCATGCCTTTTATTGCCGACGGACAGATGGAACCGCCGGTAGCCCTGCTCGGCTATCAGCCCGATGCGCCGCAGAATGCCGTATTCTATCCGTTTGCCGACTTCTCGCCGGAATGGCAGGCTTTGCGCTATGCGCTCAGAGAGAATGTTGCTTTACGTTTCTTCGATCTCCCGCTTGCCCACTCCCTTGCCTTTGAAGCGGAAAGGAAGGATGGCAGCGAACCTGTAGAAGCAGATGATGAAGCCGTTAAACACCCAGGTGACCCGTTTGACCTGCTGGCAGAAGCTGCCGGCTATCCCGACGGTGAATCGTGGTGGAACATGAACATAGAACAGCGCAGGGACGGCAACGGCATCTTCGAGGCCGTCAAAGAAGCTGTGACCGCACTCCGAGAAGCCCTCCCGGAACACACCTCCCGCAGGGACCTTGTCCGTGAAGCGTGGATGCGCCGCATGATACGGGCGGCACAGAAGGAACCTTTCGAACGCATCGCCGTCATCTGCGGGGCATGGCATGTCCCGGCACTGGAGAATATGCCAAAGGTGAAGGACGACAACGAACTGCTGAAAGGGCTCCCGAAGGTAAAGGCGGAATGCACATGGATCCCGTGGACGTATGACAGGCTTACGTTCCGCAGCGGTTACGGGGCTGGTATAGACGCTCCGGGATGGTACCATTACCTGTGGCATCATCCGGAAGATGACGGCACCTGGTGGGTCAGCCGTATAGCGGCCCTTCTGAGGAAGAAGGATATGGACATTTCGGTGGCCCACGTCATTGAGACCGTTCGTCTAGCGCAGACGACAGCCGCATTACGTGGATTGCCCGCCCCGACGCTGGAAGAATACAACGAGGCGGTAACCACTGTTATGGGCTTCGGGGACGACATGCTGCTGCAACTCATCCGCGAATCGCTCATCGTGGGCAATCGGCTGGGCAAAGTGCCGGAAGCGGTACCCAAAGTCCCTCTCCTGATTGACGTGGAGCGGCTGCAGAAACGACTGCGCGTCCCCTTCACGGCAGAAATAAAGGAGATGACACTTGACCTGCGCAAAGAAACTGATTTGGAACGCAGTCTGTTCTTCCACCGCCTGGCCCTGCTTGACATAGACTGGGCCAAACCTGAAAGCGCAAGCGGCAAGGGTACATTCAAGGAAAAATGGAGCCTTTACCACAGACCGGAACAGATTGTCTGCATCATAGAACGGGCGGTCTGGGGCAATACGGTGGAGGAAGCCGTGCAGAAGTACGTCTCCGACCGCATGACCGGAATCACCAGAATTCCCGAACTGACGGGACTTCTTGACCGGGTCATTCCGACCAACCTTCCGGGGCTTGTGGAAGCGATGACCATCCGTCTTGACCGTCTGTCGGCAGCATCCACAGACATTGTGGAGATGATGGAAGCAGTTCCCGACCTGGTGAACATCGTTCGTTACGGCGATGTCCGCAATCTGGATTTCAGCAAGGTGGGCAACATGCTCCGGGCTATGGTGGCACGTATCCTCGCAGGAGGTCTGCTCATCTGCATCAACATCGACGAAGAGGCAGCCGGAGAACTTCTTGAACACCTGTCGGCTACCGATTACGCCGTCTCCACGCTTGATGACGAAGAGCTGAACGGCATGTGGTATGGGTTCGTACAGCAGATCCGCCATTCATCGGGAGCGCATCCGCTGCTCTCCGGATATGCGGCACGCATACTCTACGACAAGGGCAGGATATCGCGTGAAGAGATGCGTGACACCTTGAGCTTCTATTCATCGGTGGGCAATGCACCTTCTGACATGGCATACTGGTTTGAGGGATTTCTGCGTGCATCAGGTTCAGTACTGCTGCTGGACGACAACCTGTGGCAGCTCGTGAACGGCTGGCTCTGCAGCCTGAGCGACGCGAATTTCATAGAACTGCTTCCGGTGATCAGACGCACATTCAGCAATTTCACTACGACCGAGCGACGCAAGCTCGGCGAGAAGGCCAAAGGATTCGAATTGAACGGAACCGATACCAAAATCGCCTCAGGGGAACATCCCTGCAATGACGGGGATGCATCCAAGGTGATACCTCTGCTTAACAGACTTCTGGGAATCGGATAAAATAAGGAACAGAACATGGAAACAGAATATTTGAAAAGATGGCGCATGGCTCTTGGCGGAAACGCCGCTGACGGGACGGGTGTAACGCTGACGGTGGAGGAACAGCGCCTTGACAGTTCGCTGAAAGCCGTCTATGACAGTGACCGCCGGGGCGGACTCGGATCATCGGCCCCAAAGGTAAGCCGCTGGCTGGGTGATATCCGGGAGTTTTTCCCACAAACCGTCGTGCAGGTCATCCAAAGGGATGCCATCAAGCGTTTGCATATCGACTCGCTGCTTACCGAGAAGGAGATGCTGGCTACGGTTGTCCCTGACGTGCATTTGGTGGCTACACTGATGTCACTTGGCAGGGCCATTCCCGAAAAGAACAAGGACATGGCCCGTCAGGTTGTACGCAAGGTCGTGGATGACCTGCTGCGAAAACTCTCCTCCCCTACACAACAAGCTGTCACCGGTGCTTTGAACCGTTCGGCAAGAAGGCGCAATCCCCGTTACAACGAGATAGACTGGAAGACGACCATCCTAAAGAACCTGAAGAACTACCAACCCCAGTACAAGACCGTCATTCCGGAAGTCAGGATAGGCTACGGCAGAAAATGCAAGGCTCTGAAGGACATCATTCTCTGTCTCGACCAGAGCGGTTCGATGGGAACCTCTGTCGTCTATTCCGGCATCTTCGGTTCGGTACTGGCCTCCCTGCCGTCTGTGAGCACGCGTATGGTGGTGTTCGACACGTCGGTCGTTGACCTTACCGATGATCTGCAGGATCCGGTTGACCTGCTGTTCGGTGTCCAGCTCGGCGGAGGAACCGACATAGCCAGAGCCCTGACTTACTGTCAGGGTGTAATCACACGGCCGCAGGATACCGTGCTGGTACTGGTGACCGACCTTTATGAAGGCGGTGACGAGAAAGAGATGCGCAAGCGTTTCGCCTCCATCGTGGCCAGCGGTGTGCAGTTAATCGTGCTTCCGGCGCTGAACGATGACGGGGCGCCCTGCTACGACAAGCGCAATGCCGAGTATCTTGCCGGTCTGGGTGTTCCCACGTTTGCCTGTACGCCTGACAAATTCCCTGACCTGATGGCTGCGGCATTGAGCAAGCAGGATATCGGGATGTGGGCATCAAAGAATATCAAAGAGAGCCATTAAAGCATCTTCAAAACAATGTCTTGATTGATTTTACAACCAATAGTTTTAAATACTTAAGATATGGAATTTTTCGATTATTTTGCCCGTCTGTTCGGAATGGACCCTACACAGTTGCCCGTGTACCTGAGAATTATGACATTCATCGTTCCTGTTGTATTTGTCGTATTCTTTACCTGCTTGATTATAAGTAAAGTTCGAAAAGTCATTAAACTTGTCCGCCATGTGCGACAAGGAATCCGTGTAAAAGAAAATCCGTCACTCAACGCTGATGAGGTGCGAAAGATTGCCGTTGGCGCATTATATGCCTACCAACAGGGAGGATATGTAGATGATATGGAACTGGATGTTGACGAATCTCGCCTTACCATCATTCTGTCAGAATGGTGGGGAATTGAAGACCGGGATGATGCCGTAAACACAGTGAATTATCTGAGTAATGCCCCATCGCAAAATATCCTTCCACTTGTCTTTGCTGCCTACAACGCTTCAAATAATGATGAAGCGATGCAGATAATTCGGGATGAAATTGCGAATGACCCTAATTTTGCAAATCTTCCCGATGGTATGGAACGGGCAAAAGGGTTGATTGAAAAGACGCAAGAACAACTCTCCAACCTAAAATCACGATACGAGATTTTAGTCAACAATGGAATCATTGCATCCTCGAATGATATTGCACGCCTTGGAGTTGTGGCATGGGATGCAGGAAGACTTAACTTTGTAGCAAGGGCAGCTTTACAGAGAGGTTTTTTGACACAGGAAGAATGTCAGCAGTGTATTGACCATGCCTATGTCATGGCAAAATCCGCAGGGTTCAGTTCATGGAAAGAGTTTGCCAACAGCTATATGTTGGGACGCACCATGTGGAATGGAGATTGCAATATGGGTGGACTTGCCGAAGATATGCTCACAAAGCCCAATTCACCATGGGTACGTTTTCCATGGGAAGCATAATAAGAACGAAAGAATACGGATATATACATCTGGTAAACGTGCCACAAAAAAAATGTATTTTACACGCTGGCATGGCTAGCAGGGTTGCTGTCAGCCATGCCTTTTGAAATTTTTGACGATTAAAAGATACGCAAGGATAACATTAAATCATATTACACATGAACACTAAGATTTTAGCATTAGGACTGCTTGCTCTTGGAGCTTCAGGATGCAGAAATACAGGCAAACAAGTAACCCAGTTGCAAAGCGTCGGGATTGCCGTTCCGGGAGCCGCACGCATTACCATCGACAAACTGCCTGAAATATTGAGAAACGTACAAGCTGGACGGACTCAGTTTGACTTTACAGGTATTTGCGGAAATGGTACGGACTGCATCTACTTCATGCAGGAAAACGGGAAATTCTACATTGATTTTGAAGCCATGAGCAAGGAACAGCTTCCTTATCTGGATTCACTGAAACAGTTCGCAAAGGAACATAATTATCCTATTGTCGAAACAACTTATAACAATACTCCGGTCGATTACGGACATCTGAAATATGCTCCCGTCCTTAGCCTGAAAGTCAATGCAGACATAGACAGTATCGTGAAGGTCGGAAAACAGATTGAGCAGACCATTTTCAGGAACAACGAACGAACAGTTTATGAAATAGTGCCTTGATATGGATAATGTGTCGGAGAAAATAGACAGATGGCTGGGCGAACATCCGCAGTATGCCTTCCTGATATTCATCGGGGCATTCCTGTTCGTACTTTTGGGCATTATACTCAACTGGAAATGGGCTTGGGAACCCCGCACTTCTGTCGGTTGGGAACTGGTAGATACGCTCGGAGAAAGGACATACCGCTTCTGGAAAGGTGTGTTTATGGCCATTTTAATCATCATTTTAGTGGTTATATATTGCACGACTTATTAAAATGACAACAATCACATGAGAGGACAGCCATCTAAAAAACGGAAATACTACTTTTTCGACTACCTGTTCTGGTTGGGAGAAATGGCACAATGGCATTACAAGGGCGAGCCAAGACGTCCCGACGGAGAGTCCATGCTGATGCTTTGCATCATGATATTTATCTATGAGCCGATATTCTTTACAACCGCTCATTTCCTTTTCGGCTCCACGGCATTTGAGTGGTTTACAGTCGCCATGATAGCCGGAATCGTCGCAATCCTCCACTGTATATGGCGCGGTTGGATATACCCGTTTTCACGAAGGAAAGCGGTCATGCAGCACTATGAAGGACGCAGGTTCAGCCCCTTCAGATGTTACTTCTTCCTGTTCTCCCTCGGCTTTCTGATGATTGCAGAAGCGTACCTCTTGCCAAGCACACTGATGCGGATAGATGGGTGCAAGGCGGAGCCGGTGGAGAACACACGGACGGAAGTTCCGCAAAGGTGGAGGGATTACCTTGCACTGCATATCACGATAGGAGCCCGTCAGGAAGTACCCAGCGAAGCCTTGCAATATCTGATCAATCAGGACAGTCGCACATCCCGCTACGGGCAACCGGTTTATGTCATGCAGGTAAGGGAGGAAGATATGGGAGGAGAGTTCCGTGCAGGGCTATTGAACCATGCCACCTTTGATGAAATCCAAGACGACAGCCGCAAGTTTGTCGAATGTACATGGGTCAAGGGATATACGCCGGACAGCATAAGGGTACTACTGACCGGATGGTATGAGGTTAGAAATGCCGAACTTTGTCCTGTGGACTCTTTGGAATGGACGGAAGATATGGATTTTTAAAAATTGCAAAAGCATGAGAAGAACCCAAACAAAAAGACCTCATTTATTTCGCCTGATTGCAATGATACATCAAACAGCATACATCCTTGCCTACGATATGCTGCGAAGGAAAGGAGTGCATAATTGGGTGGAGCGCCGGGCTGGCGGAATAATCGAACTTCCCTATCTCTCACTAATTTTAGTGGCATTGCTTTCTTTAAAAGGCGAACCGAACAACAGTCAGAAAATAATTATCACCTTCCTAATCGGATGTGCGGTTGTCGCAGCATGGTGTACCTCTGGCTATCAGCTCAAATCCGCTAATTGGAGAATGGAAATTCGGGAAGAACTTGATTTGCGTCCTCAATATTGGAAAAAAGCAATAGTGGTGTACTATGCCGTTGTCATTGCAGTGGCGGTAGTGGCAAGTCTTGTCATGCCCTATGTATAAATCCGAAGTGAAACATCAGGGCAAAGTTCGCAATGGCCAGGGCGATGGCAACAAGGACTATTTTGGCAAGCTTTCTGCCGGGATGTTTCATCTTTCCGTAATGTTCACAGAGTGCTTCACGACGTCCGGCTGTGTAGCGGAACAGACAGAACAAGTCGGGAAGAGAACAGAGAAATATGAGTATGAAGAAACCAACGCCCCAACCGAAAAAGTGAGATAGCAGCGGTATTCCAAGTGGCATGAGTATGGGAAAAAGCCAGCAAAAGAATAACAGCATATTCCCGTTAAAATGAGTATGCTCCCTTTCGTACCAAATCTCGGCTACATACCACATATAGTCGATGAAACAGAACCTGAATTTGCGTTTGTTCTTATCCATGCTCTCACTTCCATACAAAGAAATCAATCAACATGAGGATAATTAGAAGGCTGACCAACACTATCTTAATTCGTCGACGTGTTTCAGGCTTGCAATCGTCAAAGAACCATAGTTTGCCATTGAACTGCCAATGATACGCCCAGTCCCAACGCAACAGCAAGCCTACGAGCCATAGTACCAACAACCCAACACAAAACAACAGCCCGTATTTAGGGTGAGTCTGTAACCATTCGAAAAATGCCCCGGCTTTGCTGTTCATCATTTCGTATATATCGGTAACTGTCATACTCATAAAAGAAAAGGATTCCGAACACAAAAATAATGTTTTCAGTTCACATAATCCCTGCTTTATACCTAAAAACAGTGCAAAGAAGAGTCCAAATCTATGATAAAACATTATTTTTGCAGAGAAACCTGAAAATTATGTCATGAGTAAAATTCTAATAATTGTACTAATAGTTATATCCAGTTGCAGTTCTATAAAACACTACAACATGTTTCAATGTGACAACGGCAGCGACTATGTCAGCGAAGGGATGTATCGTATCGTAGATCAAAGAGGGCGCATAGGATATGCGGATGAAAGTGGAAAAACAGTTATTAAGCCCCGTTTCGCTTTCGGCTTGCCTTTCAAAAATGGCAAGGCAAAAGTAACCGAAAAAGGAACGATGAAAGAAGTGCCGGGTTCGGGCGGAGAATACCACTATTGGAATAGTGACGAATGGTACTACATCAACAAAAAGGGGAAAAGAATAATACCCGAATAAATATCATATATACTATATCAATATACATGTCTATACACAAAAATTACTCATAAAGGAGACTGTACCCTGATTGATACAGCCTCCTTTATATTTACTAATTGAAAAACTAAATGTTCAAAACGATAATTCCTAATGCCATTTATAACGGCGTTGATATATCAGAAATAATTATCAGATTAAAAACACTTTCATACAATTCAATTATTACTTCACTTCATGTCGTTAGAATGTTTCATTGAGATTTCTTCACCATGAATATCAAGGAACTCATAACTCAAGTAAGGCAAATTTTGATTGGCAATAATTTTAACTCCAAAGCCATATTTCATTTGCCATCTTCTTTTAATTGAAAAGAAACCTTGATTCAGATAGGCAGCTACAAAGGGATGAACATGCAAATAAAATTTTCGGATACCCAATTTATTTACAAGCATATCGATTTTATATTCCAATGCATCTGTAAAGAGGATACTTGGCTTAATTTTACCAGTTCCACCACAAGTTGGACAAGTTTCATCGACATTAACATCCATAGCCGGTCGAACGCGCTGGCGCGTTATTTGCATAAGGCCGAATTTTGAGAGAGGCAAAATCGTATGACGAGCCCTATCCTTTCTCATATTTTCAACCATTCGCTCGTACAACTTCTGTCTGTTTTCAGGAAGATTCATGTCAATAAAATCGACGACAATTATACCTCCCATATCTCTTAACCTGAGTTGTCGAGCAAGTTCATCCGCTGCACCTAAATTTACATCCAAAGCATTTACTTCTTGTCCCTCCGGGCTTTTAGAACGATTGCCACTATTCACA
The DNA here is from genome assembly GCA_937890825.1 of uncultured Bacteroides sp. Lineage (GTDB taxonomy): Bacteria > Bacteroidota > Bacteroidia > Bacteroidales > Bacteroidaceae > Bacteroides. Next base: position 21,252 of record CALADS010000020.1, read on the forward strand.
TCTACTACATGAAGAGCTTCCGTTTGTTCTATAATTAAATAAGCACCGTGTTTATAAGTAACGGTTCTGCCTAGCGATGTCTTTATTTGCTTTGTTACAGAAAAGTTGTCAAATATGGGTACATTTCCCTTGTAAAGTTTGACAATATCCTTACACTCTGGAGCAATAAGAGTTACATAATCCCGAACTTCTTGAAAAATGTTAGGGTCATTTACGTAAATATTCTCATATGAAGGATTAAACAAGTCTCTAAGCAAAGCGACAGTTCTTCCTGTTTCCTCGTAAACAGTTAGCGGCAATTTATAATTTTGCGCACGCGCCTGTTTAATTTTTTGTACAGCATTCTCCCAACGGCTAAAAAGTATTTTAAGATCCGTATCGAGTTCTGCCACGCGTTTTTTTTCTGCAACTGTACGTATTATCACACCAAATCCTTTGGGCTTAATACTTTGAATAAGTTGTTTGAGTCGGGCTCTCTCAGTGTTTGATTTAATTTTCGAAGAAACAGAAACTTTATCACTAAAAGGTATAAGAACCAAATAGCGACCGGCGAACGAAATTTCTGATGTAAGGCGAGGACCTTTGGTATTTATAGGTTCCTTTACAATTTGAACCAAGATTTCTTGACCTACCTTTAAAGTATTCTGGATACTTCCGTCTTTGTCTAATTCCGGTTGGTTATTTACTTTATCTGGAGTAACATTCTGTTTTCCGGCATTGACAAGTTGTAAGTATTTGTCCAGAGAATGGTAGTGCGTACCTAAATCCAAATAATGCAGAAAGGCATCGCGTTCAAATCCAACATTAATGAAGCAAGCATTGAGTCCTGGCATCAGTTTCCGAACTTTTGCCAAGTAGATGTTTCCAACAGAAAAATGTTCTGTACGACCTTCACGCTGATATTCTACGAGTCGTTTATCCTCGAGCAGGGCGATCGAAATATCTGTTGCTGTTACATCTACAATAACTTCGCTTGTCATGTATACTTTTATTTGAGTTGCTTTTTAATGGAAGATAACTTCCAAGAAGCTAGATAATAAATTAAAACGAGTAAACGAGTTGAAGGCTCTATATGAGACAATCGTATAGCTCGTTTACCCGTTTGTCATTAAAGACTTATGAAGGAGTCATCGAGACTATTTGCTCTTATGACGATTCTTACGCAGTCTTTTTTTACGCTTGTGAGTAGACATCTTGTGTCTTTTTTTCTTTTTTCCGTTAGGCATACCTATTACGTTTTATGGTTAATTATGTTAGTTGTATAGAAATTCTTAAAGGTAATCTGATTAGTCTTCAGATTGTTGTGAACGGCTTTTTTCGAATACAGCTTCGGCAAATTCCTTAGCAGGCTTAAAAGCTGCGATGTTATGTTCAGGAATAATAATCGTTGTATTTTTAGTAATATTTCTAGCCGTCTTAGCCGCTCTATGCTTTAGATAAAAGGTACCGAAGTTTCTGAAGTTAACAGTATTTCCGCCGATAAGTGCAGACTTTATTGTACTTGCATACGCATCGATAACCTTGGCTACAATTTCTTTATCAACACCAGTTTGTTTTACAACAGACTTGATGATTTCAATTTTAGTCATGTCAGCTTAGTAGTTATGTTGTTCCTTTGAAGTCTCGTCTTTAGCAGCCCTCATCCTAATCTAAAGATTGTTACATGCTAACATTTATCCTATTACATTTTTGATGCGGACTATTGATGCTCATTAAAACGGATGCAAAGATATAATTTCCAGTTGATTTAGAGAAATTTTATCATGTATTTTCACTAGAATTCAACTGATTTTTGACATGACAAATGATTTTGACAAGCAAACATTGAGTACCAAAACCCTAGTTACTTATCAAAATCATTTTTAAAGAAATTAGTTAGTCTTTCGTTACCGGAATTTTTTCGACTCGACGGATGTGTCTGCCACCTTCAAATTCAGTTCCGAAAAACTCATCCATAATGTTGCGAGCTGTTTCGGTATCGATATATCTACCGGGCATTACCAAAACATTTGCATCATTATGCAAACGCGTCATGTGAGCTATTTCAGGAATCCAGACAAGAGCTGCTCTAACATGCTGATGCTTATTGAGCGTCATGGAAATTCCTTCACCGCTTCCGCAAATAGCAATACCTTGACCAACTTCACCTTCCTTCATACCATTAGCTAAAGCATGAGCGAAGTCAGGATAGTCACAACTGTCTGTAGAATATGTGCCATAATCCTTAAAAGGAATATGCTTTTCTTCCAGATATTGCTTAACAAACTGTTTTAATTCAAAACCAGCGTGATCGCTAGCCAATCCTATTGTTTGCATTATCAATAAAACTTATTCATTGAGGAATTTAACAACCTCATTGTGGATATTCTGTGGCGTATAACCCAACTTCTCATCCAGCACCTTATAGGGAGCACTGAAACCAAAGCTTTCAAGTCCGTAAACTTTACCGTTACCGCCAACAAGTCCTTCAAAAGTAACAGGAAGACCAGCCGTCAAACCGAAAATCTTAGCATTCTTGGGCAAAAGACCTTCTTGATATTCTTTGCTTTGACGACGGAAAAGTCCTTCGCTGGGGCAGCTAACGACTCTAGCCTTAATACCATCTTGCTTCAACAAAGTAGCAGTTTCTGCAAGTGTGCTAACTTCAGATCCTGAAGCAATCAGAATTACATCAGGATTTTCTTCTTGAATAACTGCATAAGCGCCATGAGCGACACCTTCTTTATAATTAGTACCTGCAGGTAAATCGTTAACATTCTGTCTGCTAAAAATCAATGCCGTAGGAGTACTCATATTTTCCATGGCCATTTTCCAACAAGCAGTAACTGCATGTACATCGCAAGGACGGAACACACGCACACTATCATTGCCGCTGTGATTCTTAAGTTTCTCCATGAGACGGATTTGAGCTTCCTGCTCCACGGGTTCATGAGTAGGACCATCTTCTCCCACGCGGAAAGCGTCATGCGTCCAAACGAACTTCACAGGAACTTCCATCAAAGCAGCCATACGGATTGCCGGTTTCATATAGTCAGAGAATACGAAGAACGTACCCATAGCCGTAATCATACCGCCATGCAACATGATACCAATACATACACATGCCATGGTAAGTTCTGATACACCAGCCTGCAAGAAACCACCTGCAAAATTCGTACGACTAATTTCTGTCGCATGCTTCAAGAAACCATCGGTTTTGTCTGAGTTACACAAGTCTGCCGATGATACAATCATATTGGGAACATACTGTGACAACAGAGCCAAGCAATTAGCCGATCCGTTACGAGTAGGCGAATTAGGTTTCTGTTCGATTGTATCCCAAGGAATTTGCGGTAATTTACCTGCCATCCAGTCGTCAAGCAAAGCAGCCTTATCAGCATTTGCTTCAGCCCAAGCCTTTTCTTCAGCCTTACGTTCAGCAACAATTTTACGCAAATCCTGCTTACGTTCTTCATACATTTGAGCTACTTCGTCGCGAATCACAAAAGGATTCTCAGGATCAGCGCCCAAGTTTTTAATCGTATTCACGTAAGCATCACCGCCTAAAGGAGCACCATGCGTTTTACAATCACGTTCATAAGACGTATTGTCAGCCTTACGACAGCCCTTACCCATTACGCAGTGACCAATAATAAGCGTAGGACGGCTTTCTTCACGTTGAGCCTCCTTCAAGGCAGCACGAATCTGTTCACAGTCATTGCCGTCAATCTCAATTACATTCCAATTCCAAGAACGATACTTCATTCCTGTATCCTCAGAAATAACAGTAGCCGTTTCGGTTGACAACTGAATTTCGTTGGCATCAAAGAACATAATCAAGTTATTCAAGCCCAAGTGACCAGCAATGCGTCCGGCACCTTGTGAAATTTCTTCCTGAATACCGCCATCCGAGATATAGGCATAAATCTTTTCTTTGTCAAAACCCGGATTTCCCGTACGTGCATACAAAGCCTTAGCAGCAATTGCAGCACCCACAGCATAGGTATGTCCCTGTCCTAAGGGGCCGCTGGTATTTTCGATACCTCTTTCCGGACAAACTTCAGGGTGTCCGGGAGTTGGCGATCCCCACTGACGGAATTGTTTTAAGTCCTCGATGCTAAAGTTTCCAATGAGGGCTAATTGTGAATATAGCATCGGTGACATGTGGCCAGGATCCAGGAAGAAGCGATCGCGGCAACGCCATGTAGGTTCATCGGGGTCAAAGGTCAAGAATTCGGAATAGAGCACGTTGATAAAGTCTGCACCGCCCATTGCACCACCTGGGTGTCCCGATTTTGCGCGTTCAACCATACTTGCTGCCAATATACGTATGTTATCAGCTGCAAGATTCATGAGTTCTTTTGAGTGTTCCATTGATATATTGCTATATTCGGTTAAATTCATTGCAATTTTGATGTGCATAATTGCTTACACACCTATTTATTAGCGCAAAGTTACAAAATTATTGGTATTTCTATGGATATTTTTGCTTGAAAAGACCCTTTTTATTAAGAACCTTATGCATTTAAGCACGATAATCAAGCACAAGCATCAACCATTAAGTACAAAATGAATCTATTAAATACTCAATTCATCAAGTACCTTAATAAGTTTCTTATCCATGCTCTTACGCTTGCCGATGGCATCAATAAAAGGCACATATACCACCTCGTTATTACGCACACCTACCATTACATTTCTCTGTCCCTGTACCAATGCTTCAATAGCACCGACACCTACCTGCGAGGCCAAAATTCTATCACGAGCAGAAGGGCGACCACCGCGTTGTAAATGTCCCAAAATAGAAACACGAACATCGAAGTTTGGATACTCCTTATTTACGCGGTCAGCGTAATACATTGCACCGCATTTAGGACTTTCACTGACAATAACGATACAACTCTTCTTACTTTTACGAATACCACGCGACATGAATTCAATGAGCTGATCGCTGCCCGTAGTATCTTCCGGAATGATTGCAGCTTCTGCACCGGCAGCAATCGCACTATTCTGCGCCAAGAATCCAGCATCGCGTCCCATCACTTCAACAAAGAAAATACGTTCATGTGATGTAGCGGTATCACGAATTTTATCAACACATTCAGTAATTGTATTTAAGGTAGTGTCGTAACCAATCGTGTTGTCCGTGCCATACAAGTCGTTATCAATAGTACCAGGCAAACCGATACAAGGAAAATCGTATTCTTCTGCCAATTTCATTGCACCTGTCAGCGAGCCATTACCGCCAATAACAATCAAAGCATCTATCGACTCTTTCTTTAATGTCTCATACGCTTTTTTCCGACCGGCAGGTGTCTGGAATTCTTTTGAACGTGCAGTACGCAATATAGTACCACCCGTTTGTATAATATTACTGACGTCCTCGGTCGTAAAGTTCTTGACTTCATCATTTATGAGTCCATCAAAGCCGCGATAAATACCCTTAATTTTATAACCATTGCAAATACCACTTCTGGTCACAGCACGGATTGCTGCATTCATGCCGGGAGCATCACCACCCGATGTAAGAATGCCGACACATCTAATTTTACCCATATTCTTACCTTTTTGAAGATTGAAATATTTCGTGTAATTATTTTTATAAGAAAATTCTTTACATCAAGATTGACTGTGCAACAAACACAAGAATTCCGACAAAAAAACCAACAAATATCTTAGGGGTAATATGCCGGAAATACCAACCAAAACTAACACCCTCCATTCGCATAAGCAAAATGCCAGCCAGTGTTCCTGTTGAAAGTAACGAACCACCCAATGCTGTTACATAGCTCAGCAATGGCCAGAAATCGCTTTCAGCCCGCACCACATCCGGCAAAACGGCTGCATCAGACTGATTAAAGATACTAACACCTGCAATCAAGGTTGGAATATTACCCAGGAAAGCAGCAATTACTGTGAACGCACCATTCAGTACATACAAGTTACTAATATTTTGGGCCAACCAATTAAATAAATCCAACAATAAGCCAGTTTCTTTCAAGGCCCCAAACATCAGCAACAGCCCTACGAAAAACAGCACATTTTGCAAATTAGCATATTGCAAAGCCATCGGCAAGCGTCTGCCAACCATTTGATCGCTTCCCAATAATTGTCTATTGCATATTTCGTTGACAATCCAAAGCAGAGCCAATACACACAAAGCACCCACAAATGGAGGCATCAGAGTTAGCCTATGAAAAGTTGGTATAAACCACAAACCGCCGATTCCAACAAACAGCATCAGCAAACGCTGCGGTCGTGACAAAAGTGTATCATCACCACGATATGGTAGTTTTGTTGTAGCGAACTGTATTCGATTAGGCAAATTGCGCTGAAGCAAAAGCAACACAACAGCCAACGACGCGGATATGGGCAAGAACAAAGTCAAGAAATAAACTGTTGGACTCACCAATCCATCAGTCCACAACTTAAGTGAAGTTATATCACCGATTACACTTATGGAACCGCCTAAATTAGCAGCCAATATAATGACAGTACAATATATACGACGCAAGTAATCAGACTGTAACAAGGGATGAACTATTGTAAACAGCAACACAACTGTAGCTAAATTATCAAGATTTGCTGACAACACAAAGGTTATCAAAGCAAGTACCCACAGTAATTTTTTGGGATTGCGCGTACGCAACCATTCGGCAATAAAATCGAAACAACCATTATTACTAAGTACTTCAACGATACATGTAGTTGCAAGCAAAAATAAAAATATACTAGCGCATTGTGCAATATAATTTACAAATATATGTTGCGCTATAAATGCCTTCACAGAATTGGCACTTATACCGTAAGTTGAAAGGAAATTCAAAAAATCGATTGGATGCTCAGCTGCAACAAACTGAATTCCATTGGCTATATATAAAAGCCAACAACATACACCAGCAAATATTGCCACTGCAGCCTTATTTATATGGTTCAGTGGCTCAGTCGCAATCAACAAAAGGCCGATAAGCAATATAGCTAATAGAATTATAGCCATGGCATTACAATCAATTATACATTTCTGAGCGGCAAACGGGGTTCGAACCCGCGACCCTTGGCTTGGGAAGCCAATGCTCTACCAACTGAGCTACTGCCGCTTATTTTTAAAAAGTTATTCACTGGTAGATAAAAACATCATATCATCCACTTAATGAAATGCGAAACGCCCTTGTATGGTCTTCAGAAAGTACAGGTGTTTTCTGCAAACCACTGAAACTAAGTGCATAATCGCTACTGCAAATATAGTAATATTTCGACAAACCAAACTATTTATGTATATTTTTTATCACGCTCCAACAATATTGCACTCACACACTCAACATCCGCAACCTTAACTAGAGCAAAACATCAACAATTAATCATATTATCATTGATTTTCAATATTATAAATCCGCATATACATTATAAATTCAATGCTTACAACCCAAACATTCCTCTATGAACCGCAATAAATATCAACAAAGACTGCAGATAAACTACATAATAACCTAAGATGGGCAGTCATAAAAAATGCCGATATTCATTAGAAGAAAATACCATTTTCCTTTTGTTTGGCATAAGGTTTACACTAACTTTGCACTCGTATGTACCATAATAAGCAAAAAAAACACTATCTATTATTCAATACCGCGCGCATAGTTAATTATGTGCGCTTATTCGTGTCAATACTATCCCTAAGCGTATTAAATGCTTGCAGCAGCGAAAAGTTTTTGCTCGAAGGACAGTCCGTCTTATCTGAGGTTGACATTAAAACCGACAGCAAATACATTAAGCCAAGCAATTATAGAGGTTTTATTCGTCAGGAACCTAATGCTAAGTGGTTCACACTCGTCAAAGTACCACTGGGTATATATTGCATGTCAAAAGCAGACTCAATTAAAGGTAACAAAGGTTTTTCCAAAGTTCTGAAAAAAATTGGCGAAGCACCAGTAATTTATGACGAAGAACTCACAAAACAAAGCCTCCAAAACCTGACACAAGGTATGCGCAGCGAAGGTTTCCTACACGCATATACCGACACTACCATCACCCGCAAAAGACACAAAACACAGGTCACTTACAAAATGCATCCTGGTGTTCGGTTTTATATTCAGCATTTAAAGTTTAGCTTTGATAATGATACAATATATCATTCATTTCTAGCAGATTCAGCATCAACCTTTCTACGACAAGGTATGGCTCTCAACCTGAATACGCTTTCAGCAGAACGCGACAGAGTCATCAACTCACTCCGCAATCGTGGTTACTACTTTTTGAATAAAGAATACATTAGTTACGACATCGACACCATAGCCGGATCGAAAGCTGTAGGCGTTACCCTGAGGTTTCAGATGCCTGCTGGTGTTGACTCTCTCCGTGCTTACAAACAGCAGCGCTTCCGCAATATCACACTGTTTGAAAACGACCCTCAGGAAAAGACATCGCATGGTGACACCATTTCCTATCGTTCTCTGCAATTTGTTTACACTGGTAAACCCTGGTTAAACAAACGCACCTACCTGACTCACATGGGATTTAGGGCAAATAGCTTATACAATGAACAAGACGTACAAGCCACCTACGGAAATTTGAATGCATTGCCAGCTATCAGTTACACTGCACTTAAGATTAACCCCGTGCCTCAATTTCCCGACAAACTCGACTGCGACATCCGCTTACATCGTAAGAAACCGCACAGTATCGGACTTGAAGTAGAAGGAACCAACACCTCGGGTGACTTGGGTGCTGCAGTATCACTTACCTACAGCAATCGCAACTTGTTCAAAGGTTCTGAGCAGCTATCATTCAAGTTACGTGGAGCTTACGAGGCTATATCTGAACTTGAAGGATATTCCAACCAGAATTTTCTGGAGTTTAGCGCCGAAGCTAATTTGCGATTTCCGAATCTGCTTATGCCGCTCATCAGCATTGACAAAAAGCGCATACTCAAAGCTTCTTCTGAAGCGCAGATTCTATACGATATGCAAGACAGGCCTGAATTTCATCGCCGCGTACTTACCGGCACATGGGCCTATCGTTGGAAAAATGCAACTAAGCCCAACTGGCTACATCGTTACGACTTGATTTCGTTGAACTACATCTACATGCCTTGGATTTCCGAAACCTTCCGCAAAGATTACCTTGAAGGTGACGATCCATACTACTCTGTTCTTCGGTACAGCTATGAAAATTTGTTTATCATGCGAACCGGATACAGTTTTACCTACAATTCACTGCGTGATGCGGCCAACCTGCCAACCGGACTCTATCAAACCAACGGGTTTCAGGTCAAAATGAATGTTGAATTTGCCGGAAATCTGCTCTACGGCATTTCAAAAATGGCAAAGCAACACAAAAGTGCCAAAGGCTCGTATAAACTTTTCGGCATTGAATATTCCCAATATGCCAAATTCGATTTCGACTTCGCCAAAAGCGTTGTACTCAGCGAAAAGAATTCACTGGCTTTTCACATAGCCTTAGGCATTGGTATTCCTTATGGAAACTCAACCATACTTCCCTACGAAAAACGCTATTTTTCGGGGGGTGCCAATAGCGTGCGAGGATGGAGTGTACGTGGTTTAGGACCGGGTTCATACAAAGGGAAAGATGGTAAAATCAACTTTGTGAATCAAACGGGTAATCTGAAGTTAGATTTAAGTATGGAATGGAGAACATTTCTTTTCTGGAAACTCCATGGTGCTTTCTTTATTGATGCCGGAAATATATGGAACACACGTTCCTATCCCGACATGGAAGGAGCTTTGTTCAAGTTCAACGAATTCTACAAGCAGATTGCCGTTTCCTATGGCATAGGGGTTCGATTGAATTTTGACTATTTCATTCTCCGTTTGGACGGAGGTATGAAAGCCATCAATCCTGCAGTACCATCCGGCAGATTACACTACCCTATTTCAAAACCTGACTTCGACCGCGATTTCACCCTGCATTTCGCTGTTGGCCTGCCGTTTTAACCCACTAATTATTTAACTCAAACAAAAGGGTACATACCCTCTAAAACAGCTTATTTCTATTGCATGCACCATACGGTCTTATTAAATGCAAAGTCATTCTTTTATCAGGCAGTACGACTAAAATAATGGGTGCTTCGCAAAACACACATTTGTCAATATGCTCAAATTCATCTCATTATCATCCGGAAGCAGCGGAAACTGCTATTATCTGAACTGCGACGGATACGGCATAATCATCGACCTTGGCATAGGCATTCGTGCCTTCAAGAAACATTGCTCCGACTATGGCATCAAGCTGGCTGAAATTAACGCCATGCTCGTTACTCACGACCATACCGACCATGTAAAAGCCGTGGGTGTACTCTCACAAGCTTTTCGCGTTCCTGTGTACACATCTGAGAAAGTACACCACTCCATACAACTTAACCATTTTGTTTCGAAGAAGGTTCCTACCGATTTACAACATATCATCAATCATGGCGAAACATTTGCGCTCGGACCTTTTCAAATAACTTCATTTGCAGTACCTCACGACAGTGCTGAAAATAATGGCTACATCATAAAGGCCGATAACAAATGTTTGGTGTTAATGACAGACATTGGCCATTTCACAGATGAAATGCCCGACATTATAAAGCAAGCTACACATCTGATAATTGAATCGAACTACGACGAACGAATGCTAGCTTGCGGACGCTATCCACTCAGACTTCAAAAGCGCATCAGCAGCGGATACGGACACGTCAGCAACAGGCAAACGGCACAATTCCTGGCTCAACACATCAACGCTCAACTCACAAAGCATATATGGCTCTGCCATTTAAGTGCCGAGAACAATATTCCACGCATAGCTCTTGAAGCGTCAACTGCTGCATTAACTGAAATTGGATTAAACGTAAACACAAACGATGGTATTAAAGTAGAAGTGCTTGCCCGCCGAACACCTTCGCTCATGACTGAACTTTAATACTCATGTAATTCTTGACTAACAATCAGCAAAAGGCCTCCCCCGATAATCCGTTCATCAGAACGAATGTTCGAGGGAGGCTTTTTATATATGTAGAAATCATTCGATAAAAAATCAATGCTAACCGAAGCAGCGCGATAAATTCACTTAACAAGCGTGCTGCCAAGGTGCAACCTAATGGGCAAAGCAAATACAAAACAGTATGCAACTTATTAGTGAAGCAGTCTGAACACCCTTATACCAACAGCTGATTTTTGATTATATAAATATTGCTGCAGCGTTTTGGGTTCTTCAACCACCTTATGATGCAACGACGAAGCATTCAGCAAATGCAGCTTACCATCATTTCCCCACACCGCGAATCCTAAGTGTGAGTAATCCAGACCAGCTTTTCGGGTAACAATAGCCACCAAATCACCATCATGAATGAATCCTAAGTACTTGCGCGAATACCCCGTTTTTGCCTCAGGAAGATAAGTACCGTCATTTCCGTTATACTGTTTTTCAAGCTGCGCAATTCGCGCAATTCGACGGGCATTCCCTTTAAGAAATTTATATTTTTCGGAATGCTTCGACATATAGTAATTATTCACTCGTAAAGGTGACGTACAATATTTGCTATCAGACACTTCCTTGATGATACCTTTGTCTATGTTATTATGCATCCACCAGGTAAAATAGTGCAAACGCGACAAATAACCATCCATCTTACCATTCCAATAGCGTAATTTCATCAAATTACGGCAGTAATCGGAAAAGCTGTCACTACCCTGCCGTTTTGTCATGCTCAAAGCCAACACTGTTTCAACCAGTGTCGTACAGTCCAAACCTCTTAAATTAACCACCAATTTTTCAGGATCAGACACTTCGAGTGTTGATGCCACATAGGGCAAACCTTTAAATTGGCGGGCATAAAAAAGCACTTCATTTCCCAACACTTTCTGCTGAAGTAGCCGCACCACCTTTGCTGAATCTTTTGCAGTATACACACAATGCTGCAGCACATTGTCTGGCGATACACTGGTTCTATTCACTTCACCACCCAAAGAAGTGAATGGCACGAAGTTACGCCCTACAACAGGCAATGCCATAGCTGAGAATAGTACAGAAAAAACGAGCTTAGAAACTATTGATTTCATCACATCACATTTTAGAAAAACTAAAACAGGAACTTAAAAAACACTTTGTTCAATAAGATTCGGGAACTACACCCTTCATGTTGAACCAAAAGCATTTTTAAGTTCCTGTTCTAAAAGAGAAGAGGAAACCTCCACTCTACTTTTTTTACGGTTTTTATTTACTAAATCAAATCAACCGAACGCTTAATAAAGCTATTCAAGGCTTCGCCCTTCAACAAACCATTCTGCAACAAGGCCAAGTCAACCAACTGAGCAACTACGGGATTTTCTGAACTGTATTTCTTCCAGAGATCACGGCGTACGTTCTCCTGCTTTTCAATGTCAGCATTGCAGTCTTCAAGCTGTTTTTTATCCTCAGCCGTCAATTCGTCAGCCTTTTTATCCTTCTGGCTCTGCTCAATAGCCATCTGACGGGCCTTCAATCCCTTGAGTTCATTTTCGACAGGTTTCAGCTCCTCGCCAAGTGCAGTGTGCATATTGTCGAGCACATTCTTAATCAAGCGATGGTCAGCATTGAGCACCAAGTTATACATATCAGGCATTTCACCATAGAACGACATACCCTGCTGGTAGCGGCTCATATCCTTCATTCGGCGCATATATTCGCTTTGCGTAATCAGCACAGGCGAAGCATTTTCGCCCAACGACGCCGTTTCAACGTAGAACTCGGTCTTGTCGATAGCAGGCAACTTTGCCTTAAACACACCACTCAAGCCAGCGCTGTCCTCCTCGCTCAACTCCGTTTGCTTACGATCTTCTTTCTGAATCAAACGATCTACCACATCGCTGTCGACGCGGGTGAAACGGCTCTTTTCGAATTTCTGTTCCAAGAGTCCCACCAAGGGAGCATCTAACTGTCCGTCTAACAGAATTACACTATAGCCTTTTTTCTGAGCCGATTGAATGTAAGCGTACTGTTCGTCGCGATTCGTGGCATACAGATAAATAAGGTTTCCATCCTTATCGGTCTGGCTATCCTTAATTAAGTTAGCATACTCCTCGTAAGTAAAATACTTGCCATCCACATCCTTGAACAATGCAAAATTCTTTGCTTTGTCATAGAAGTCAGTTTCTGAAAGCATTCCGTAGTGAATGAAGAGTTTAAGATCGTCCCATTTTGCTTCAAAGTCCTTACGATCGGTCTTGAAGATTGACTGCAAACGGTCGGATACTTTCTTCGTGATATACGACGAAATTTTCTTTACGTTTGCATCGCTCTGCAAATAGCTGCGACTCACATTCAAGGGGATGTCTGGCGAGTCAATCACACCATGAAGCAATGTCAAGAAGTCGGGCACAATATTCTCGACTTGATCAGTAACAAATACCTGATTGCAATAGAGCTGAATCTTATTGCGATGAATTTCGATATTGTTCTTGATGCGCGGGAAATACAGAACACCAGTGAGGTTAAACGGATAGTCTACATTCAGATGAATCCAGAACAAAGGTTCGTCAGACATGGGATAAAGTTGACGATAGAACTTCTGATAGTCCTCGTCTTTGAGTGTAGACGGAGCTTTGGTCCATAAGGGCGTAGTGTCGTTTACCACATTATCTTCCTCAGTTTCAACCTGCTTACCGTCTTTCCATTCGGTTTTCTTGCCAAATGCAACGGGAATGGGCAAGAAACGGCAATATTTATTAAGCAGTTCCTGAATTTTGTGGTTTTCAAGAAATTCTACGCAATCATCTGAAACGTGAAGTACAATATCAGTACCACGATCAGCCTTTTCGCAATCGTCGATTTCGAAAGCGGGCGAGCCATCGCAGGTCCACTTTACGCCATGGGCATCGTCGCGATAACTGCGCGTAATAATATCTACGCGATCAGACACCATGAACGATGAATAAAATCCCAAGCCAAAATGTCCGATGATGGCAGAAGCATCTTCCTTGTATTTTTCAAGAAAATCATTTGCGCCAGAAAACGCAATTTGATTGATATATTTATCAATTTCCTCGGCAGTCATACCGATACCACGGTCGCTAATGGTCAGCGTCTTGGCATCTTTGTCTATTGACACGCGCACTGTCAAATCGCCCAACTCACCTTTGAAATCGCCCTTCATCGACAGGGTCTTCAGTTTTTGAGTTGCATCGACAGCATTGCTCACAATTTCACGAAGAAAGATTTCGTGATCGCTATACAAGAATTTTTTGATGACAGGGAAAATATTCTCTGTAGTTATGCCAATATTACCTTTTTGCATGGTGTTTATGTTGTTAGTTAATAGTAACCTACTACATGCAACATTTATGCCAAAGTAGGATCGTAAGCTGACTATCTGCATTAAATTCTATCTAAATACACATCTATTTATATCGCGCGCACGCGAGAGGATTTTTGACGCAAGGTAGGTTCTGTTAATTTGGTCATTTGTCGCTACAAGCTGCCAACCGGGAAATAACGGGATTTTGTTACATGACACTCACGAACCAACACTTACTGAACAAGATGTTATCAGATTAAGCAACAAGCCGAAAGTTGAACATAACTCTTCGCCTGTAGAACTCGTAGCAATTTTAACGAATACCCTAACAAAGTAAAAAATCAAAATCCGACTGATTTGCCGATGACAGAACGACATAGGCATTCCGAAGACCGACATTGCAGCATTTCTGAAAACGCTAGTTTTCAGCAGTTCCGAGATTCTTCAAACTAGCTCGGAACTAATTCAAACTAGGTCGGAACTAATTTCAACTAGGTCGGAACTAATTTTGACTAGCTCGGAACTAATTTTGACAATTGCGGAGCAAATTTTTACCATGCCTGCTTCCAAGCTAAAACTGGCCGCAAATCGATGACAAACTAAGCTTTGGTATTTAACTAAAGTTTCCCACCCCCAATAAAGAGGGTGGGAAGTAACAGTAATTCAAA